>NZ_JBVJPA010000027.1:0-126386 GCF_055582885.1 Streptomyces sp. NPDC107454
GCACACCCTGCTTGCTGCGCAAGCAGGGTGACGGTCCGTCCGCTGCGCTCCCGGACCGGCGGGACTATGTCCCGCTACCAGGCTTTCGCTTCGCTCCAGCCTGGCCGGCGGGTCCGCTGCGCTCCCCCGCATAACGGTCCTTCCGGCTGCGCCTCCAGAACCGTTGAGGCCCGCTGCCGCGGGCCAGGCTGGCTGCTAGGGGTGGGGATCGCTCGTGCGGGGTTTCAGTGTACTGCGTGTATCAACGTGATGCAGCATGTACCGATGACCAAAAAGCGGCACACCCCCGAGCCAATCCGAGTGAGGTGTCATCTTTCAATGCTAGGTCTGCGTCAGATTCGGTTCCCATCACTCACGCGACGAATGAAAAATTACGCATGCCGCAGCTACTGTAAATTTTTAGGTGACCTCGACTTGGCTCGACCATTCCTCAATGGTGCACTCACTAATATCGAGCGAACCTTGCTGTGCCGAGAAGGACCAGTCGGCAGTGAAGGAGAAGGTACCGGTAACTGCGGCTTCTCCTTGACGGTCTTGAATGCCGTCTCCATTCAGGGATTCTTGAACCAGTGAAGCCCCGAGATAGGCATCGAATTTTCCCTGAAATGTGAACTCCAAGACAGGTTCGTAGCGTTGGTAGTCGATCGTCTCGATGGTCACCTGGAGGCGGAATATCTCGGCTGGGCCCGCGTTGATACGCGTCGGTTCGGTGATGCTCTCAAAATCGTGACGTACACGGTTCTGAAGGAGTTCGATCAGGTCGTGCACTCGGGGCTGCAGCAGGTCTTCCAGCTGGAATCCGCATACGTCCTGGAGGATTGACATGGCAGTGCGCCCCCGGGCAAGCAGGGACAGGCCGACGTCTGGGATGAAAATGTCGTGGAAATCATCGGGGTGCATTTCATCGAGGATGACCTCATGGTAAGTAACGAAATCCGCTTTTCCCTCGCCTAGCAGTGCGAGCTTCTGGACAATCGCCGGAGCGTAAGTCTCGAAGGCTTCCCGTGTTTTGGTCTGCGCCAGATCTGCCGCGATGGAGCGGAGCAGGTGCTTGGAGAGTTGTGTACCCGACCCGAATTTTTTGCATGCGGCAATCACGTCCGAGCGCAGTTTTGCAGCTTTGCTGAGCGCCAGGAGCATGACGCCCGCACCTTCGAATGTCTGGTTGCTCTTGTCTCGGTTGCACTTGGAGCAGATGGGAGCGAGGTTTTCGGGACTGTGAAGGTCGAAGCTGGAAGTCAGGTTGTACTGTTTCTTGGCAACTCTGAGTTCTGTGGCGGAGGAGCTCTGAGGGATGAGATGATCGATCTGTGTGTCGGTGAAATCTTTTGGTCGGCCACACATGTAACAGCGGTACTGCCACTGCTCGAGCAAAATCATTTTCAGAACTGAGTTGTCGCCACCGTTGCGGTAACGCACGTCTGCACGCGTCATGGAGCCTCCTGCATGATCGCCCCGCTACGGAGGCACCTGACCCAGAGACTGCTTCAGCCCCGTTCGCGGTTCCACATCCCCCGCCCCTCAGGCTGTTTGAGCAATGGCGCTGCCGAAGACCTGGTCGAATGGGTGGGCTTGCTCAGTACGGATGAGGTGGTAGGCGCCGCTGTGGTGGCGGAGTGCGTGCACGGTGTAGTGGAGGACCTCGGCAGGGGTGAGTACTTTCATGTCGCCCAGGACGTAGTACAGCGGTGTAGGCGCGTGGGTGGCCGTGAAGAGCAGGCCGGCGTTCACGGTGGCGGAGCTGATCGCGTATCGGTCGCTGTGTGTGCTGGGCATGCGGTCTTTGGCGTCGATGGTGACCAGCTCGGCTCCGCGGGCGGCGATCAGGTCCGGGAATTGCCGCAGGGCTGAGTGGGTGCGGCGCAGGGCGTCCTGGATGGCGGTGGGATAGGTGGCTTGGCCGCAGGATTGAACGGTCCACCCCCGATGCTGCAGGGCTTGCGCGACCCGTTGCTCATGCCTGTCTCCTACGTCCTTGCGGTCTGGCCAGCGCGGCACTGCTCCCCCTTGGGCGTATCTCCGGATCGTGAGTGATACGAAGTCAATCCTCTTCGTGCTATGACGATAACGGCTAGGATCTCTCCATGGCGGCATACGTTGACCCACGCTTTCGTCCCACGCTCTGGCCCGGGACTCCAGTCCCGGCACCGCAGTTGACCCCCGTGACGGGAGTCCGTGTCGAGGGAGACTGGATCGTCTGGGACGTACAGGACCCGTCGTCCGTGCGGGAGACGGCGCCCCTTCCCGACGACTTCTACCTCCGCGAACTGCTAGAGCTCAAACCCGACGATCTGTCGACCCTGGCCCGCTGGATCGGGAGCTACGGGATGTTCTGCTCGTTCGGCGGCGGTCTCGATGACGCGAACTGGAGCCTTGAAGAGCAGGACGAGGTCCGAGAATTGGCGGATCGGGAGAACGAGCACACGGGCGGCTTCGGCATCCACCGCGACCTGTTCAAGATCTACATCCGGGAAGCCCAGGCGGCCATCACGACCTGGCTCGCATGTAGCCGCGAAGGCGGGATCGATGAGCTTGTCGAGCCCGAGGTCACCGAAGCCGAGCTCGCTCGGCTCCGGGCCCAAAACGCTCACCGGGACGACGGATGGCCCCAAAGCCTCGAGGTGCTACGCGGGTTTCTGCTCTGGACGCGGCTCAGCCAGCTGAAGGGCGCGATGCAGGCAGCACTGAAGCCGTTCAGCATCGGCATCGGCAGCCTCGCCGACCGCCACCCGACCATCTACTCGGTGGCCTTCCTCCAGCTCTACAACCACATGGCCGAAGGCGCGACCGTACGCGAGTGCGCCAACGAAACCTGCCAGCTCCCCTTCGTCCGCCAGCGCGGCCGCGCCGAGTACGGCCAGCACCGCACTAGCGGCATCAAGTACTGCACCCGCGAATGCGCCCGCTCCCAAGCACAGCGCGAACTACGACGCCGCCGCAAGCTGCTGACCCACCCGCCAACACCCACAACAGCCGCACCTCGACCAGCGGCCGACGCCCCGCAAGGAGCCTGAGGTGATCAATCTTCGAGAACACCAGGTCGCCCAGAAGGCCAGTTTCCGCAAGTGGGTCGGATTCCCCGCAAGGTCATCCGTGCCCCCTCACGGGGCACGAGGCACGATCGTTTCCGCGACCGGATCAGGGAAGACATTTACTGCGGCTGCCTGCGCGTTGGAGTGCTTCTCGGACGGACGAATCCTCGTGACCGTGCCGACCCTGGACTTGCTCGCGCAGACCGCCCAGGCGTGGCGTCTGGTCGGTCACCGGGCCCCGATGGTCGCGGTTTGCTCGCTGGAGAACGACGCGGTCCTTAACTCGCTGGGCGTGCGGACCACCACCAACCCGATCCAGCTCGCCCTGTGGGCCGGGCACGGGCCGGTCATCATGTTCGCCACGTACGCCTCTCTCGTGGACCGCGAGGACATCGACGCACCCGTGGGCCAACGGAAGGTGCGCGGGCCGTTGGAGGCCGCTTTGGCGGGCGGGGAGCGCCTGTACGGCCAGCGCATGGACGGCTTCGACCTCGCGATCGTCGATGAGGCCCACGGAACCGCTGGTGATCTTGGCCGTCCGTGGGCAGCGATCCACGACAACCAGCGGATCCCGGCGGACTTCCGGCTCTACCTGACCGCGACCCCGCGCATCCTCGCCGCGGCCCGCCCGCAGAAGGGCGCCGACGGCCAGGAGGCGGAGATCGCGACGATGTCGGACGACCCGGAGGGCACCTACGGCGCGTGGCTCGCAGAGCTCGGTCTGAGCGAGGCCATCGAACGCGAAGTCCTCGCCGGATTCGAGATCGACGTCCTGGAGATCCGCGACCCCTCACCGGTCCTCAGGGAGTCGGAGGAGGCCCAGCGGGGCCGGCGTCTGGCCCTGTTGCAGACCGCGCTCCTGGAACACGCCGCCGCGTACAACCTGCGTACGGTCATGACGTTCCACCAGAAGGTCGAAGAGGCCCGCGCGTTCGCGGACAAGCTGCCCGAGACCGCTGCCGCGCTGTACCTGAACGACGCCACAGGCGCCGACCTGGCCGCCGCCGACAAGCTCCCCGCATCCTCCATCGCCGCGGCCTTCTACGAACTGGAGGCCGGCCGCCACGTACCCCCGGACCGGGTGTGGTCGGCCTGGCTGTGCGGCGACCACCTCGTAGCCGAACGCCGGGAAGTGCTGCGCCAGTTCGCCAACGGCATCGACGCGGCCGGACGCCGGGTCCACCGCGCCTTCCTCGCCAGCGTTCGCGTCCTCGGGGAGGGCGTGGACATCACCGGCGAGCGGGGAGTCGAGGCCGTCTGCTTCGCCGACACCCGCGGCTCCCAGGTGGAGATCGTGCAGAACATCGGCCGCGCACTTCGCCTCAACAAGGACGGCTCCACCAAGGTCGCCAGGATCATCCTCCCGGTCTTCCTAGAGCCGAACGAGGACCCGACCGACATGGTCGCCAGCGCCAGCTTCCGCCCCCTTGTAGCGGTCCTCCAGGGCCTGCGCTCGCACGATGAACGACTCGTCGAGCAGCTCGCCTCCCGCGCCCTCACCAGCGGCAAGCGCAAGCTCCACGTTCAGCGTGACGAGGACGGTCGGATCGTCGAGGCCGGCAGAGAGGGTGAGGACCAGGAGCAGGACGGCACCGACGCTGGTGCCGAGTCCGCGCTGCTGCACTTCTCCAGTCCGCGCGACGCGGCAACGATCGCGGCGTTCCTGCGGACCCGGGTGTACCGGCCGGAGTCACTGGTGTGGCTGGAGGGCTACCAGGCCCTCCAGCGCTGGCGGAAGGAGAACGAGATCACCGGCCTCTACGCAGTCCCCTACGACACTGAGGTCCAGGTCGGCGTCACCAAGGACTTCCCTCTCGGGCGGTGGGTGCACCAGCAGCGCAAGGCGCTGCGAGCCGGGGAACTGGAGGAACGGCGCAAGACACTGCTGGACGCCCCGGAGGCCGGGATGCTCTGGGAGCCGGGCGAGGAAGCGTGGGAAGCCAAGCTGGCCGCGCTCCGCTCGTACCGGCGGGCGACCGGGCACCTCGCACCCCGGCAGGACGCGGTGTGGGGCGAGGGCGAGGCAATGGTGCCCATCGGGCAGCACCTCGCCAACCTGCGCCGCAAGGGCGGCCTGGGCAAGGACCCGCAGCGGGCCGCCATGCGCGCGGCGCAGCTCACCGAGATCGACCAAGACTGGAACTGCCCCTGGCCGCTCGACTGGCAACGCCACTACCGGGCGCTCGCCGACCTGGTCGACGCCGACGGCCAACTGCCCAACATCGCACCTGGCGTACTCATGGACGGCGACGACATCGGCAAATGGCTCCAGCAGCAGAAGCAGCCGGCCATCTGGGCGCGACTCCTGCCCGAACAACAGGAGAGGCTGTCCCAACTGGGCATCACACCCGCTGAGACACGGCCTCCCGCACCGGCCGCCAAGGGTACGGCGAAGGGTCCGAGCAAGGCGCAACAAGCGTTCCAGCGAGGCCTGACGGCCCTCGCGCAGTGGGTAGAGCGGGAAGGCACGGACCGGGCGGTCCCCCGCGGCCACAGCGAGGAAATCACGGTCGCCGGCGAAACGGAGCCGGTGATCGTGAAGCTGGGTGTATGGGTCTCGAACACCAAATCGAGGCGGGACAAGCTCGCCCAGGACCAGCTGGCCGCCCTGCGGGAGCTGGGCGTGGAGTGGGCATGACGCCGCTTCCGTCCGGCCGTGAGCCGGACCGCACGGGGCCCTGGGCGAAAAACGTCTGGGGCTCCGTGCTGTTTTCGTTATGACATTTCGTGGGGAAGAGTGCGGTTTCCTGGGACCCTCATGACAACCGCCCATCGATCCAGCTGTCTGGAATCGGAGGCGGGGATGTGTTCGATCCACATGTTGTCCCGCAGGTTGGGAAGCCACTGGGGCTTCGGTGTGAGGTCTAGAACGGCAAGCATGCCGAGTGTGACTCCTGCGGCTTGGTAGGCCACCGTTTGCCCCAAATAGCGCTTGAGGTCTGCAGGTTCCGCCTTCCTGAGTTCGCGCTTGCACTCGATCACGATGCTGAATCCTGGGAAGATCACCAGGATGTCGGCGCGGCCTCCGCTGCGGTCGATGGTTTCCATCTGTACTTCGAAGCAGGCGCTGTCGAGGTAGTCGTGCAGATCTTCCTGTAGCTCGATCTCCAGCGGGAGCTTCTCTCCAGGCTTGGGCGCGAAGAGGTAGGCAGTCTTCTTCGTGTGCTTGTCACGGCCGCGGTTCGTCCTGTTCGCCAGGAATCGGATTGTCGCGGTGACGAGGCGGATGAAGTGCTCCCGTACCGAAAAGGACTGAAAGTCCGGGCAAGGTTGCAGTCCTCTGATGACCTCGTTGAAGAGGTCTTGCTCTGCTTTGGGCAGTGTCTTGATGTGACTGCTGTATGCGTCGGTGAGCTGCTCACGTAGGCCGTTGAGTGTGTCGGGAGGCAGGGCCGCTAGAACCTGTCTACCAAGTTCGGCGGCCAAGTCGTCGGCCGCTCGGTCTTTTCCCGGGCCGTCCTCAGGTTCTTCAGGCGGAAGCCCGAGCCGGGACTCGACTGCTGACCGGAGTTCCTCGGCAGCCTGCCTGTCCCAGTCGGGTGGAGCGTCGGCGAGCAGCGCGTGCACGTGCAGTAGGAGTCCTTCGCGGGCGGCAAAGGCATCTTCGATGCGGGGAGCTACGAGGAGTTGCAGCGCAGGGGCGTCGCCGGTTGGGGTGAGGCGTACGGAGCGGTGAGCGGTGTAGGCAGCGAGGATGTGCTGGATCGTCTGGCTTGGCCAGGTGGGGAGGGGTGAATCGAGGTGGGCGGCGGCGTGCTCGAGATCGGCGCTGAGGGTGTACCACGCTGCTTCGGTGTCGTAGCGGCCATCTCGCCAGCCTGTTCGGAGACCGGTGAGCCAGAGCGCGTGTTCAGAGGTGGAGCGGCGTAGTTGCGCTGCCTCGGTGCTGAGGGCTTCGTTGTCGTTGGCTTCGAACGCTAGGACGGCGTTGATTGCGGCCCGGTATGCGGTGGCGTCCGGGCGATCCTCGTCGGAGTTGATGGCTTCGGTGAAGTGGGTGCGGCTGGTGGTGAGCTGGGTGAGGAGGCTTGAGCGGTCTGCGGCGTTGAATGCGTCGGAGAGGTGGCACATAGCCAGCTCGAAGGCAGCGTCGGACCGTAGAACCGGTATGTCAAGGAATGCGTGGAGTGCGTTAGTCAGGTCTGCGTCGCGCCATTGTTCATAGCCTGCTCCGAGCGCCCGTACGACTTGGCGTGCGTACCCGATGGGTGCGGAGGGGGCTTGTGGGTCAGTGAGGACGTCAAGGACTCCGTAGCGCTTGACGGCTCCTCCGGCGAGTGCCAGGCGGAGTGCGGTTTCAAGGAAGAGGCCTGCGGTCTCGGCTTCGAGGGCCGTGGCGTGGGGCTCGGTCCGGCGTAGGGCGATTCGATTCAGCGCGGTGGAGTGGTCCCTCAGGTACCTGGGGTGGTCGCACAGTCGGTCAAGGAGGTCTCCGACGACGCCCGGCCGGTTCTCCGCCGTGAGTGTTTCGGCGATGAAGGCTGCGGCGCGGTCTGGGCTGTTGAGGCAGTCCCAGGCAGCAAGGAGAGTCTCGGCGGCGCGGAACCACAGTCGAGAGGTGGAAAGTTCATCTGCCTGGGCAAAGAATCGGTCTTCGCCGCCGAAGTCTTCGAGTGTGGGGGCGTCTCCGCGGCGAGCTAGGAGTGTCTCGAGCGGCGTCACGGGGGCCCTCCTTATCGTGCGGCGGCCTGCGAGGAATGACGCGTTAACGCGTCGACGGAGTAATGGTCACCACATGAAAACCCCTGCTTCAGCGATCTTCGCGCGGTCGGCAGGGATGACCGTACGGGCGAGTTCACGGTTGGCCGTAGCGGCAATGATCTGCAGCCCGTCGGTCTCTTCGCAGATCGCCCGAAGTTGCTGCAGTGTCTCGGCAAGGTCGGTCGGGATCATTTCCTGGGCGCCGGCCGAGTCGATGAGGAAGAGGCCGGGATGACGGCCGCCGTGCTGCTGGCCGACGCGGAGGAGGGCCAGCAGCGTGGCCATGCGCAGACGCAGCTGTTCGCCCTCGGTCACCTTCTGGAACCAGGACGGTCCATCGTCCAACTGGAGCTTCATGGGACCGTTTGCCTGCAGCTTTACGCCCTGAAGGTTGTCGTATCCCAGTCGGACGGCGAGGTCGAAGATTTCGCTGCTGACCCGGTCCATGATGGGCTTACTCGCCTTTCCGGCGCGCACGTCGGCTTCTTTGTACGCAGCCTCCAGGATCTTCTCCTCTGGGGCCGGCGGCGTTGTTCCTCCCGCGCGAGCGTGGGTGGCTTCGCGTTCTTTCAGGGCGCCGCGCAGACGTTCCAGGTCAAGCTGGCGTCGCAGAACAGAGGCATCCGGTAGTGCTGCTTGGGCAGCGGCCATCGCACGGCGGGCCGCGTCGAGCTGAGCTTCGGCCTCTTTCCGTTCCTTCTCCGCGCGCCGCAGCGCTGTGCGCATCCGGGCGTCCGCAGCGGCCAGAGAGGCGATGTTCTCACTCAGCTGGTCGATAGCTGTGGTGTCCTCCGGAGCATCCTCAGGAGGTGTGCTGCCGCAGACGGAGCAGTGGTCCGCAGCCTGGTCGCCGCGCGCCTGAGCAAGGTCAGCGACGGGGGTGGTGCAACGCGGGCAACACGTCGGGGCGAGAGCCCCGAAGTAGCGCTTGGCTGCCGTGTTCTCCTTCATGTCGCGTAGCCGCTTCCGGTCTTCCACGAGTGTCTGGTGCAGCTCGGTGTAGTTCTGCTGGACGGTTAGCTGCACCTGTACGGCAGTGGCATGGCGTCCCGCGCAGGACGCAACGTGGGCCGCGGCTTGCTCGATGGCCAAGGCTTGGTCTTCCAGGGCGGGAGCGGCGCCAGTGTTGGCGAGGGCCGCCTCGGCAACAGTGATCTCATCCTTGAGCTGTTGCAGGGAGCTCGCACGGGCCTGGGTGTCTTCGGTGGCCCGACGCTTCTCGCCCCGCTGCTGCTGCCGGACTGTTTTCAGGGCGGTCTCAGCGTCCCGGCGTGTGCTGGTCCAGGGAAGGCCGATGAACATCTGCAGCAGGCTGACGACGGATCCGTTCTCGCTGGTCTCTCCGAGCAGGACTTCAGCGTTGCGGTTGCGGCAGATCAGTGCGTGGCTGAACAGCGCCCAGTCGGTGACGGTGGCCTTGCCGTCTTCTTCGCCTTTGACGTCGGAGTGCCACCCTCGGAGAATCTCCAGGTTGAGACGGTCCATCATGAACTGGCTCATCACGGAGGCGAACTCGGCTTCGCCGGCGAAGCCGATACTGGGGGTGGTCTTTCCGGTCTCCAGGCGTCCGGTCGGTACGCCGTCCTTGTGCTGGAACTCCACGCCGAAGGGCTCACCGTCGATGTGGCCTTCGAGCCGAACGTGGGAGATCCATCTGCGTGCGGTGTCCTGCAGCCGTTTGTTCTTGCCTCGCAGGCACCACCAGATCACTTCCAAGACTGTGCTTTTGCCTTTGAGGTTGTCGCCGGCCAGGCACCACAACCCGTCGCTAAGCCGCCAACTGAAGCGGAAGTCGTCAGTGAACTTGCCTGCCTTGGTTCCTGAGAACTCGATCGAGGTCAATGCAAGGCGGTGCGGTCGCGGCAGCACGCCGCTCTCCCGTACCCGGTGATGCTGGAGCACTGCTACGGCCTCCGCGACGTCCACACCGGCACGGCGGGCAACGGCCTCGGTGAAGTTACTCATGCGCTCCCCTCGCTCACCTTGCTCTGCAGCGCTGCCAAACGGGCCCGGACGTGCGGGAGGATGCCAGCGATGTCAGCGCCCATGTGGGTTCGTTCGTACTCACCCTGCGCGTACTGGAGCTCCTTCAGGGCACTGCCGCTGCGGTCCCCGGCCAGTACCAGCACCAGTGCGGCGCGTTCGTCGTACCAAGACAGATCCGGCTCCTGCGAGCGCATCTCCTGTGCGTCCCGTCGGCCCGCCGGCAGCAAGCAGTAATCCCAGCGGTCGATGTCGGGCGCTGTCCCGATGGCGTCGATACCGATCAGTCCATGCGCGACCAGCAAGGCCAGAGCGTCATCGAGGGACTCGTAGGCGCCATAGCGCCAGCGGATCATGGGATAGGACTCGAGATCCGGCTCATCGCCTTCCAGCAATGCAGCCGCCCTGTCGACCGGGCTGACTCCCGGAACGCTCCGGCCGACCTCCGCGGCGTTCAACAGTTCATCGGCAAGGTAATCGGGGTTGCGGAGCCAGAAGTCGAGCGCCTGGAGCTTCTTCTGCCCGCGTAGCACCGCCACTGCGTCCGGATGGGCCGGGCACCCGCTATCCGGGTGCGGACAGTGATCCAACAGGAAGAGGATGCGCACAGCATCCTGAACGCGGCTCGCCCTCCGTGTGCGTACCTCCACGCCGTCCGATGTCATACGCCCCCCCCCGCCGATCTCGCTTCCATCGCCCCGTAGACGAGTAGCACGAATCATCACTCCTGCGTAAGTGATCCAGCACAATCCGCAGTCGTAGCCGCGTTGACGGCGGCGAGGCGCGGCGGCCTCGGCCGACGCGCAACCGGCTGAGCGCGCAACCGATCCCCGACCGCGGCCGCGCCGCCCATCCCGCCCGCCCCTTCCTCCTTCACTCCAGCCAAGGGACATGGGCAGAGCAGCCGCAACGGGGATGTCAGCCATCCGACCACGGCAAAACGACGTGGTGACCTGCGCGGACATGGAGACGGTCCTGGGGGCCGCGCAACACCTAGCGCAACCCTTGGCGCAACCTCCAGCGCAACGAATAGGCGCAATCTCCAGCGCAACCTCGTGCTCCTGATTGACCGGGGCGGCCGGTCACGTGGCCCGGACGGCTCCGTGGGCGCGGGCGAGGTGGCGCAGCTCGGACCGGGCCGCCGGCACTGAGGGGCGGTCTCCCAGTAGGGGTGCCACCACCGCCGTACGGACAGGAGCAGCAGGCGGCGGCGCAGGGCGGTGGTGTCGCGGGGGCGGGGTGCGGCCACTGCTTGGTAGGTGGCGTTCCAAGCGGCTTGCGTCTGCACCAGGTCGTCGGGGCTCTGGCGCAAACGAAGTCGCAGCCGGGGTACGTCGGTGAATCCGGTTGACCGCCCTGCGGCTCGACGCAGATCCTCACAGAAGTAGCCAGGACGACGGAGGCCCCCAGTGCGCGACGACGGCAAGGACTTTCACTTCCCGCCCCTTACCAACGGGCTCGACTTCCTCGTCAGTGCTGTCACCTTCCTCGCGGCTGAAGGCAGCCCCGTCCCCCGCGAGCTGAAGTACGCCACCCTTCATCTCCAGTGCGCAGCCGAGACCCTGTTCAAGGCGCGCCTCGAGATGTACAAGCCTGACCTCGTATGGACCAAGCCCACGGAGTACGACAAGGGCAAGCACCAGAGCGGCGATTTCACCAGCTGCGGCATCAAAGATGCGATCAAGCGTCTCAACGCTCTCGCCCAGGACGGAACCATCACGCTCAGCACCACCCTCGACCCCGCCAGCAGCGACTTGAAGGACCTCGGCAATCTCCGGAACCGGCTCATGCACTTCGGCTGGCGCGACACCACCGTAGCCGTGAAGACCCGTACCCTCCCCGTCCTGACCCTGCTCTTCGACTTCGTGAACCACGACGTCCTGCCGTACACCGCGGACTGGGAGGCAGCACGGCAGATGGACGAAGTCCGCGGCCAGTTGAAACACCTCACCGACTTCGTCACCCAGCGACAGAAGTCCATATCCGGCCAGCTCGCCGGCCATGAACACTCCACCACCGCATGCCGCTCCTGCGGGCAGTACGCCGTGGTCCTCGACGGCGGCGCCCACGACCTGAAGTGCTTCTTCTGCGACAAGGCGTACGGCACCGGAGATGAAGCAGCCTGGGAGTTCACCGGCGAGAACCGGCACATCACCATCAAGCAGGGTGGCAACGACCTGGCCACCTGCCCGGCCTGCGCCGCCTCGGCCATTGTTCCGGTGCGCACCCTGGGCTATCCCGCCGCAGACTCGTACATCTGCTTCGGGTGCGGCAGCGACTGGGAAGGGATCTGCGAGTGGTGTGGGAACGGCGGGTACATAGTCCCGGAAGCGGACATGTGCGATGAATGCTACGACATACGCCTCGCCAACTTTTGAGGTCCAGGCCCGGCCTGCTCGACGGGTACCAGGCATCGCCCGCGATGCGGTCTCTTGGTGCTCAGGTCGTCGGTGGTCTGGATACGGCCGGTCATCGCCCATTCATGCGGCAGGCACGGGCGCTGTCTTGGGCGGGGGTGAGCTCCTCACGGATGGCTTCGTCCCCATCGCGGGGCCGGTCTGCTTCAGGGCGCCGAACTTGCGCAGCGCCTTCGTCGGCGCGCGGACGATCCGCTACGCCTCGCGTACGGCGGCCGCGGCTTCGGCGGCGAGCTCGGCCTGGGCGACGCTGTCGGTGGTCGTGATAGCTGTGGTGCAGGCATTTTCCGGACGTTGTCTGCAGGCCCCGGCGGATCACCGCCCAGTTGGGCAGACTGGTGAGCCGGTGCACGCCAGCTGGAACTGGGGGGAACACGTGATCGTCAGGCACTTCCTGGGCAAGGACGACGAACTGGCCCGGCACCTTGTTCAGGAACTCAACACCCCACTGGACTGGCCGGAAGAGGGACTGAGTACTGGGCACGTTGCGAGGATCGCGTCTGCCGCGGCCTGCGACGTCTCTTACGATCAAGCGGCCAACGGACATCTGGCCGACCTCTTTGCCGCGCTTCCCTTGCCAGGCACGCCCGATGGTGCTGAGTTCTGGCGTTCCTTGGGGCAGGCGGGAGGTGACGCCGCTCTCTACATCGATCCCGGCAACGCGGGTGGTCCGTTCTTCGAGCGCATTCTTGAAAGCAACGAGGGAGGCATCGCAGACCGCGTACTCAGCTTTCTGGGAGAACTCTCCGACCAACAGCGCGACGCTGTAGCCGACGTGCTCGGTGACGCATTGGCGCGTGACACGTTCACCGGCGGAAGTCGGTACCTGGGGCGGCTGTGGCTGCGCGACGCTGAGACCAGTGCCTGGCACGTTCTACTCGCCAGCCGGCGGACGGACGACCGCACACGCTTCCTCGAAGCCTGGGGCAACGCCTGAGCAGACTGGGCGATGAGTGGGCGCGGGCCGTGCCGAACACGTCGTCGAGTCGTAGACGGTGCCCGGGACGGCGTCGGCGAGCAGCTGGTGGACACAACTCCCAGTCCGCGAGCTCCGCCGGGCCCCGGACATCGTCGGCCGGGTCCTCGTGCCGGGACGCCTGCCGGGCATCGAGCCGCGCTTCCTCGAGGGCCGCCGCAACAGCGCCGGCGTCCATGCCCTTGGCCCGGCGCCGTACGACCCGGCGGCCGATGCGGGCCGGATCGGTCGGCTCGCGGGGCCCGGTGACGGCGGGGCAGGGTGAGCGGTCGGCGGGTACCGCCGTCGGGCAGCCATATCCTGGTCGTCTTCGACCTCGCATTCGTGGTGAGAAATCAGAGCGGACCGCCGCCAGAACGCTTCTGAGGCGACCCGCCGGATTTCTTTATAGCAGGCTGGAATTCGACTGCGTCAGAACAGGAAATCCACTCCACAGCTTGAACGTGCGTAAAAATCCGCACGCAGACCATGGGCGCGAGTGCCCCACTCAGTGAAATACGACTCGCTGATGGCCTCCGCGACGAGGGGATGCAGGTCTTCCTCCGTCGCTCCGGCCTCCTGAAGGTCCAGGATCTGCTGCACGGAGGTGGGCGAGATCGGGGTGGTGATGGTGCGTGTACGGCCGTTGTCGGAGCTGCCCGAGGCGATGAACCCGAAGTAGGCCGTCACCTCCACCATCATCCTGCTGGAGGTCGACGCCTTTTTCCGAGTCTGATCCCTGACCTGCGGTTTCCCCTTGCATTGAGTCTCCTCGACCAGGGCGGCCTGCAGGCGCTTTTGCGGGGTCTTCAGCGTTCCGGAGCGGTAGCGCTCGATGGTGCGGCGTGAGATGCCCAGGCGCTCCGTCAGGACTTTGGTCGAGCCCTGCGCCCGCGTGAGGAGGAATTTCATCTGGGCTGTTGCGGATTTCGGCGCGGGACGGGTAAAAGCTCTCCTGTTCTCAGATCCCGTGTCATTTTCTCAGTCGCGGTGTCATGTGACTGGCCGAACTGGCACGGGATTGAGAATCGCTGGCCACTGCCGTCACTCGTTTGAGGACTCCGTTGCCAGCGGGATACCGCACCGCGGGCAGCCGTTTGCGTGGTCGTCCGGGCAGACGTAGCCGATGGCACCGTCCACGCACCATTCGGCGGCCTCCTCGGACAGCAGGTCGGGCCCGGCATGGAGCAGCCGACGAAATTCCGTGGTGTCCGCAATGTCGGCCGGGCGGTTGGTGAACCAATCGTCGAACCAAGGCTTGTCCCGGTGCATGCGCCAGTGCGCATTCTCCCGGTCGTCGACAGCCGTAAGGAACCGATCGACGATGCGCCCCCAACTCGGAGCTCCGAACCAGCCGTTGTCGGACGCGCAGAAGGATTCGATCAGGGTTCGCAGGCCGAACTCCTTCTCGTGAAGGCAGTACCTTCGCCCCCATGAGATCGCGACCTGTGCCATCTCCGCGAGTTCTTCTCGCGGATCAACCTCGTGCGCCGGGTCGTCAGGGTTGTGGCAGGACAGCCCAAGCTCGAGCACAGACTGCGCGGTCGGTAGAACCCGAGACGGGTTGACGATCGCGAGACCGACAGCGATCCAGTCGACATAGTCGAACGACAGCATCGAGCGCACGAGTCGGGTGGTTGCCGTGTTGATCCGCATCATTGTGCCGTCGTGCAGCGGACTCTTCCCGGTATGCCAGTTCTCGACGGGTGTGTTGCGCCACACCGCGAGCGTGATGCGGGTGGCGGCCAGCCACAGCAGGGCGTCGTCGTCGAGGTGCCCGAACCGCTTGGCACACTCCTGGGCGCCGTAGGTGATCAACTCTTCCGGTTTCGGCCACCTGTGGCTGTCGGGCCCTTCAGGCCCTTCAGGCGCGTACTCGTAGTCCTCGGCGTACTCGTCGAGGATCGCGCTCAACTCGGCTGCGCTGTAAGCCTCGCTGTACTCGGAGCTCTCCGGCTCCTCGACGGTGTACATGTCGTGCTCCCAGGAGACGTATACGTCGCCCCAGAGCACGACGTCATCGCACTCGCTGGCGTTGTCCGTCACAACCGGCCTGATGGTGATCGGTGCAGTACGTCCGTCGGTTCGCTCGCCGTCCTTCTCGGCGGCCCATGCAGTGATGACCCCGAGCAGCTTCGGAAGGAGAGGACCGACCTCGGTGATGCTGAACGGCTCGTCGTCGTCATCGGTGTCGAACCGGCTGTTGACGAACGCGACCGCCTCGGAGGGCGTGCTGACGATGGACTGGCTACCACTCTCGTTGTCAACCACTCGCCACAACGCGCTGTTCTTCACGATGCTCTCCGATCGCGGTGAGCGCACCCGGGGCGGGTGCGATGTGCCGGGTCGCTCGGCACTGACTCCGATTATGGGCTGATCAACTGTCCGTAGTCCCGCAGGCGCTTGTCGGCGACGACGCTCGGGACGTTCGTGTGCAACCTGCATCCCCGATCTCTACACGCGCCCCTGGAAGGCGTTTTGTCATGCATGGATCAGGCTTAGGTACTCACCTCGGGTGGTGGCTGGTGGAGGCCGCGGTCGTTGGACACGGCACGTGTGCATGAACATCCGAGCCCCCACGGATACGCAAGCGAGCCCGGACCAACTGGGCCGGGCTCGCGGCCTGTTCGGGGCGGGCTGCTACAGGTCGAACTCGAGGTGTTCGACGTCGGTGAACCGGACCTCTTCCAGGCTGCCGGCGCGGCGGCCGCCGTCCTGGAAGTAGACCTCCTTGAGGGCTCCGGCCGCGATCTCCTGGAGTTCGGTGTCGCTTGCGCCGGCCGCTTGGGCGTCGAAGAGGCGGGCGGCGTAGCGGGGCGGCAGGGCGACGGTCAGGTGCCGGATGCGGTCCTGGTCGGTCGAGCCGATCGGCGCGGTGTAGCCCATGCGGGCGCGGGCGTCGATGACGATGCCGCCGGTCGTCGTGGCCTTCTTGCGGGCCTTAGCCCGGATCTGCGGCTGCCAGCGCTTGATTACCTCGCGCTCCAGGCGGGCGGCGAGGTCGGGGCGCGGCTTCTTGGCTGTGCCCGCTACGTACCGCTCCACCTGCCGCTGGGACATGCCGAGCAGTTCGGCGACCGCTTTCGTGCCGCCGAGCTGCTTGACCATGTACCGCATCTGCGGGCCCGCGGACTTGGGTGCGGGGCGGGTGAACGCCTTTTGCACCGCCTTGTCCAGGCCGTCCCTGAACATGCTCATCGCTTGCCTGCTCCCCTACTCGCCGTTGTCGATGTCGGTGACGGTGCCGTCCTTGATGTACCGGGCGAGGTTGAGCTCCGGGGCGTTGAACCGCTCGCGAACCTCCTCGCCCCACAGCACAGACTGAGTACCTTCGTGCTTGACCAGGCCGGGGTTGACGCCGAGCTTGAAGCCGCCCGGCAGCGGCTTGCCGTCGCGGTAGGGCAGGAAGTCCAGCGGGGAGGGCCCGTCGGCGGCATAGACGACGCAGTCGGACAGGACCGCGACCGGGTACTGGCCGGTGAACGCGGCGTGCTTGATGATCTTGCGGTGCAGGTTGATCCGGGTGCGGGAGATGACTGCCGCGCGGATGTCCGGGCGCCACGTCGGACGCGACAGCGCCCGCCACGGCTCGCCCGGCTTCCAGCCCTCCCCGCGCGGGCGCTCGCGCAGCTTGCCCAGGCCGCCCTTGACCGTGGCCTTGATGGCCGAGACGACGATCGCCAGTTCCGGGTCGCGGTCCTTGTAGCCGTCCATCGCGGTGAGGAAGTCGGCCGGGGAGAGGTCGGCGTGGACGCCGAGGTCGGCCATCGTGGCGAGGTACGCGTCGCGCAGCCGCTGGTACCAGCCGTCCAGATAGCGGCCGTTGTCGTACCGAAGCCAGGCCTCGACCGGCGTGACATCGTAGCCGAGCTCCTGCGCGTAGGCGACGGTTGGCGTCGCGTACCAGGCCGGCCCTTCGGGCCTCTCGCCCTTCGGCGTGAACGGGCTGAGCAGCAGACTCGCGTCCAGGTCTGCCCACTTGTCCTTGCCGACCTTCACCCGGGACAGGTCGACGTGCGAGAGGTCCACCAGCCACGATCCGGGCAGCTTCGCATCGAACACCGGCGCCGTCACGTGCGTCGGTGCGCCCAGGCCGACGATCAGGCCATTGGCGCCGGCGGCGAAGGCCATGTTGACGTCGATGCCCACCATGTGCCGCTGCATGCATTCGGCGTCGGTCATCGGCCGCGCCCAGTCGTAGGCCTCCTCGAACAGCTTCTCCGCCGGACCCCGGACGTGGAAGCGCGGCAGGTCCTTGAGGAGCGGGTGGCCGTCGGGGGCCTCGCACGGCGCCGGGTCGACCGGATCCCTGCCCAGACTGCCGGGGTTGTGCTCGGAGTGCCGCTTGCCGTCGGCGTCCGGCTCGGAGGCCCGGGTCGCAGGGTGCAGGGCGGTCATCAGCTCCAGGCCGGTCACGGCCGTCGATCCGCGGGGCGTCATCACCCGGGAGGCGAACACGCCCAGGACGCGGGCGAGTTCGGCCGGCGCGAGCTGTCCCACCTCGCCCCAGTGCCGGGTGCCCAGCGCGTGCCAGGACGGAATGCACAGCTGCACGCACTGACGGTCCGAGCCTCGCGCGGGGCGGTAGATCCGCGCCCACGGCCCGAACCCGCGCTTGGTCAGCTGCCACTCGGCTCGCACCAGCTGCTTGACGACCTTGTGGCTCTCCGGGATCCGTCCCGCGAGGCGCTCTGCGTCGCCGAGGGTGACGGGCAGGGCATAGCGTTCCAGGGCGGCCTCGGTGAGGACGAGCAGCGGGTCGCCGTCCTTGCCAGGGCCGGACAGCCTCGGCTGGCCGAGCTTCGCTTCCTTCAGGGTCCAGTCCACAAGGGACGGCAGGGACTTGGCGGGCACGTCCAGGATCAGGCCACCCGTGCAGTACGCCAGCACCTGACCGTCCTCGACGTCCACGACCGCCAGCGGCCCGTTCTCGAACTGCGGGTCGGCAACGTACGCCGGGGTACCGGCCGCCTTCGCGTCCGGCATGCGGGACAGCGGCGTCCGGGTCCTCTCTGGGCGGGCAGCCTGACCGGAGCGTTGCGGGACGTCCGGCTTCGCGGTGCCCGGCAGGGCTTGCGGGTCTGTGCCTGCCGGTCCGGAGTGAGTGGGTGCGGCTTGCGGGGAGGACGGGAAGCCAGGCTCGGTGTTGGAAGGCGAGGTGGGCGGCGGGTATCGGTGGGCGAGCCCCTCGAGCAGTCTGCGGTATGCCTCCAGGCGCTCCCCCTTCGGCTCGGCCCGACCCGCCTCCCACGCGGTGATGCTCGGTACGCGCACGCCCAGCGCCTGGGCGACGGCAGCCGGGGTCAGACCGGCCGCCTCCCGCAACCGCACCCGCTCGGTCGGGGCGGGCAGCACGGTGCCAGCGTCGACCGCGGCAAGGAGGGAGTCGACGGCCGAGAACAACTCGTCGGGCTGATGCGTCATCTGCGTTTCTTCCTGCTGCTACCGGACGCCCTGGCGGATCTCTTCGAGCCGCGTCATCAGCCGCTGGTAGCGCTGGGAGGCTGCCTGGGATGAGTTCAGGCCCTGATGGGCGGCGATCTGCCGCCAGTCCATGCCGCGGCGCCGCGCCTCGATGACCACCTGGGTCTCCAGCCGGTCCAGTTCCTCGCGCATGTCTTCGAACAGGCCCAGAGCGGCGCCCACATCGTCCGGGATCACGCCTGACTGCTGCCCGTCGTTACCCTGTTCGCCGACGGCCGCCAGCAGGCGCCCCACGAGCGATGCATCCTGCTCGACACGGCGCGCGGCCGTGGTGTCGTCCCCGGGAGCGGGGGCCAGTGCGGACAGGCGGTCACGGGCCTGCTGACGGGAATCGCGTGGCATACCCTCACCGTACCGCACGCAGGCAATGAAACAACGATTTATTGTTCAGTTGATCCAGGCGGGAGCCGAGCGTGCCAGCTCTGCGTGGACTGATCCGCTTCTACTGCCCCTGCAGCCACGGCGGCTGAGTCCCACGGGCCGGTGCCGGGCACGATACGAAGACTGTGCTGCGGCCCCGCAGCGGTCACCAATCCGGAGCAGGAGGACACCAGTGCCGTTCCCCCGCCCCGGGCTGCCCCGATGTCCCCGTCCCCGCAGGCGGGTGCAGCGCCTGCACAGCGTCGTAGGCAGTGAGGATGCGGTGGTCGCAGTGGCGCAGCAGATGTACCAGGTCTGAGGGGAGTTCAGCATGGTGCACGGCGGTCACGTCCGTGCTCGTGGTGCGGTGCAGGGCCACCAGGTCCGCCCATACGCCCCATCCGATGCGGTGCGCCCGCAGAACGGTCAGCTGACGTACGGCCGCGGCCTTCAGGGCGGCGCGCGCTGAGCATTCCTGCGCGGATGCGCTGCCGCGGGTTGCGCAGGACGGGGCTCGCAGAGGCTGGCCGTCGGCCACCGCGTGCAGGACGTCGTGCCACAGCAGCCGGTCGCCCCCGCTGACGGTGGGGTGGACGGCAACCCGTCCCGCCGCCGGATGATGGGCGGCCAGCACCGTGCGGGTAAAACGCACATCGTCTTCGCGGTCCACGACCACGGTGAAGGGCGAACGCCCCGCCGTGCGCAGCGCCTTGCGGGGCGGACAACGCGGAGAGGCGGCCGGGCCGCACGCCAGCACGTCCACGGCAATCTCACCCAACGAGTTGATCGGGTCCATCAGTCCCACCGCAGTCCGTCCCCCTGCCTTCCACCGCTACTCCCCTGGTACGGGCGGTGAGTCGCGGGCCTCGTGCGGCCGGGCATCAGGCTGAGCCGCCCAGCCGGCCGAACGCCCACCGCAGGACCTCCCGGTCCACCCGCGGCCGGCCCGTACGGGCACGCGCCAGGCGCACGTGGGCGGTGAGGCGGGCCCAGTCACGGAAGTTGCCGTGGGCGGCATGCCGGTCGGCGAAGGCGATGTCATCGGGGTCGGTGTCGGCCCACACCGGGTGGAACAGCGGGATCGTCTCCCTGACCTCGCCGGGGGTGAGGCGGGTGAAGTGCTGCCAGATGAAGATCCGCGACGCCAGCATCGGCTCGCGGCGCAGCACCGTGTGGCAGCCCTCGCCGCCGACGAAGATGATCGCGAGCCGGGTTGCGGGGTCGTCCCACAGGTAGCGGAAGTACTCGAACGCCTCCCCGTTGAGCCACTGGGCCTCGTCCACGAGGAAGGTGCGGGGGTGCTCGGCCAGGGCCGTCTTCAGCAGCCGGTCGAACTCACTGGGGTGGCGCGGCGGCTGACCGGGCAGACCGAGCGCGGTGAACAGTTCGTAGCGCACCGCGCGGGCGGTGGGCCGGGCACGGAAAGCGAGCCGGCGGACATCCTCGCCGGGTTCGAGTTCGTGCAGGCACATGTTGACGGCCAGGGTCTTGCCAAAGCCGGCCCCTCCGTGGATACACATCATCGCGCGGGCCGCGACCGTGTCGGTGATGTTCTCCCGCGCGGTGAGCAGGGCGCGGGTGGTGACCACGGACGCGTCCGGCAGGTCGACGTACTGGTAGGAGGCCGCGGTCACAGGGTGTCTCCAGCGGGTCGGGAGCCGGGCTCTGGTGGAACGTCCGCCGACGGGTCGACGGGTGCGGAGGCGGGCGGGGGCAGCGCTGTACCGACTGCAAGGGCGGCCGGGGTGCGCCAGTGCGCCGGCAGCGGGGCGGGCGGAATGAGATCGGGGAGTGCCAGCCGGGCGACGTCGGTGCAGTCGGCGGCGGCGAGTTCACGCTCGGCCTGGGCGGCTGTGACAGCTCCCAGCCGCTGGGCGGGCTCCGCGCTGGTGGCGGGGGCGAATCGCTCGCGGCGCAGGCGTTCAGCGGCCTTCACCTCGGCGCGCAGGCGCCGGGCGCGCTCCGCGCGTGCCTCGCGCAGCGCCTGCAGTTGCTCGGGAGTGGCCGCGTCCGCGAGGTGCGCCGGGCCGAGGTGGCGGCCGTTGGCGTCGCAGACCTCTATCTCGTGGTCGTGGTGCGGCATGTAACGCACGCGGACATGACGGCCGGCCTGGCCGGTCATCCACGCGGCGATGTAGTCGCGGCCGCGCCAGCTCACGCCGTGGCTGGTCAGCTTCCGGAGCCGGCCATCGTCCTCGAGGGTGAAGGCCCACAGGTCGGCGGCAGGAATGTCGGTGACAGGGGTCGGATCGGCCTGCCATGCCTCCAGCGGCGTACGGCCCGACAGGGATTTCGGGCGGTGCGCTGTGTTCCACCAGTTCGTCCACGCCAGGACCTCCGCGGTGAAGTCCTGGAACGACAGAGGAGATGCCGGCTCCTGGGAACCGGCCGCGTGCCCCCGGCGGGCCCGGCGGGGCCCGGTGGGCCCGGCGGTGTAGCCGGGCAGGGCGACGAACAGCATCCGGTCCGCAGCCCTGTTGAGGTTCTCCACCGTTCCTTTCAGGTGCGGGCTGTAGGCGGGCAGATCCTTGACCGTCACGCCCATCGCGCCGAGCGCGGTGATGACGGCGACCGACAAGAAGTCCTTGCCCCGGTCCACCCTCACCTGCTCCGGCACTCCCCCGGCCGGGCCGTAGGGCTCCTCCCGCACCACGGCCGTGCGCAAGGCGGCCAGTACCGACGCACGGGAGGGATGGCCCGGGGTGACAGCGGTACCGGTGATGACCTTGGTGGCGGTGTCGATGAACCAGGTGATCCACGGGCGCACGAGGTCGCCGTCGGCGTCGACCAGCAGTGGGGCCTGGACGTGGTCGGTCTCCCAGGCGTGGTTGCGCCATGACGGTGGCCGCTTGCCGAACGTGTCATGGGCGCGTGCTGCCTCCGGTCCGATGGCGAGACCGGCGCGCTCCCCCGCCGTCAGATCACGGCGCAGCGCGCGCAGGAACGTCGACAGGGACGGGACCGGATCCAGCAGCGGCACCTGGGACAGGGCTGCCCCGCCCGGAACAGCGATCAGATCCGGCGGGACGGATACGGCAGCGCTGGACGTTTGCGCTCGTGGGCCCCTGGCCTCGGCTGCGGCGCGTTCCATGAGCTGGCGGTGGACTGCGGAGGCGTTGCCGTGCCAGTACGCCAGCAGCACCCGGATCTCCGCGGTGATCTCGAACCTGCTCGTGTGGCGGGCTCCGGGGTGCGCAGCTGCCGCCGGGCTCTGGGATGCCTCGGCCAGCCACCGCCACACCGTGCGCTCCGATGCCCCCAGGCACTCCCCCGCCAGCCGCACGTGCTGCCGCGAAAGCCCGCCCCTGGACCGCAGCGTCAGCAGGCGGCGTACCGCAGGCGCCCGCAGCGCAACCAGCGACTGCTTCCCGAGCACGCCGGCCGGATCCCCCGGCGGTGGCAGCCACTGTCCTCCAGCGTCAACGCCGCGGCCGCCGTTGGTGTCCTGCAGTGCGTTGTCCGTCATCGCGCCGTTTCTCCTCCTCGCCGAACGGGGTGAGGTTCTGTGCCGTCGGCACCAATGTGCCCGGGGCACGTGAGAGGGGCCGTCATGAGTACGGGCCGAGCCGGGCGCAGGCCTGGTCGATCGCATCCCGCCCCACGCCCGCACCGGAGTCGCGGCCTCGGGCGGCACAGACATGCGAGGTGATCTTCGCCCAGGTACGGAAGTTGCCGCGGGCGGTCTGCTGATCCGCCCGCCCCAGGTCGGCCGGATCAGCGTCCTCCCACACCGGGTGGAACAGACCCAGCGTCCGCGACACATCCTCCGTGTCGAGGCGGCTGACCTGGTGCCAGGTCAGGACCCGGGAACGCATCGCCGCTGCCCGGGCGAGCGCCCGCTCGCTGCCCGCCCCGCACAAGACCAGGGCAGCCGCACAGCCCGGCGAGTCCCACAGCTGCCGCAGGTAGTCCAGCGCCGGCGGCGACAGACGCTGCGCGTCGTCGAGGAACAGCACGCCCGGCTCGGCCAGCGCCTCCGCCAGCGCCTGGTCGGCCGGTCTGGCCCGGTGGGTCAGGGCCCCCGACGGCAGCCCCAGTGCCTCGCACAACGCGGCCCGCACCTGCGGCAGCCCCGGCCTTACTCCCACCACCGCCCGCCATACCGGCACCCGGCCGGGCAGCAGATGCAGAGCCTGCTCGACCGCGACCGTCTTCCCCAGCCCCGTGTCCCCGTGCACACAGCCGATCCCCCGCGCCGCGACCGTGTGCCCCACCGCCTCCACCACGGCGGCCACCTGCCGTGTCGACAACAGCCGCGCGCCCGGCGCGTACAGGCGCACCCCACCCGACACCCGGGTACGCGAAGCGGTCTTCACCGCGCCGGGCCGCTGTTCACCGCCCGTACCGGACATCTCGGCATCCGGGCCGTCCACCACCGCCGGACCGTTCGCACCATCTACGAAACCGAGTTCGGCCAGTGCCCGGTCGTACCGGCTCGGCTCCACCCGGCCCGACGCCGCGCAGGCGGCCTGAAGCACCCGGCCCGCCCGCAACTCGTCCTTGATTACGCGGTGCAGCGTCGCCAAGGACGGCACACACTCCGCTCCCCAGTGTTCCAGCACTCCCTCGTCCTGCGCCCGGACCATCCTGCGGCGCAGCTCGGCGACATTCCCGCCCACCTGGGTGAGCACCTCCCACAAGGCATCGCCCACCGTGAACCCGCCCTGCCGCGGCCGCGCCTCCACCCGCCCCTCACGTCCCTCGGCCAGCCACCGCCACACCGTCCGCTCCGTCACCCCCGCCAAACCCGCCGCGATCCGCACATGCAACGACGACAGACCGCCCTCACCCCGGTCCACTGCCAGCAGCCGCCGTACCACCACCGCCCGCTCCACCCGCCCGGCCACCGCCAGAACAGCCGGACCCGGCACCGACTCCCCCACCGAGGTTCCCGAACCCGTCACAAGGCCAACCCCACCGCCCCGGCCACCCCCTCCACACGAAGACCGGCAAACCCAACACAGCCGGACCGCGATCTGCTAGCCGCACCGTGACAGCCACCCGGTCACCCCATGACAGCAACCAGTTCCACGACCCGGCCCCGTGAACTACTGCCAGAACCCGGGACTCCGGCAGTCAGCGACGTGCCCGATGGAGACGTCGGTCCAGTACCGGCTTATGGCGTCCGGGCCGACTCTCCTGGATGTGCTCGCACGTTCGGGCACCTGCCGCGAACTCGGCGCCGGTGCGTGACGCCATCGCCCGGAAGAACGCCAGCCCATCCGGGGACTGGCTACTGGTCGTCCAGCGATACCCGGGACCGTCCAGAAGTGCCCTGTCCACAAGGCGTGTACCGAGACCTTGCCGCTGCACTTCCGGGGAGAGCGAGATTTTCGAAATGACACCCCGCTCGCACTGATGACAGACCTTCCACACGAGCCGCGCATCCGATATCCCGTCACGCCCGTAGACACGAATATCCTGGAACCCAGCAGGCCCCGTCGCGGCGTGCAGCAGGAAGAACCACTCTGTCCTCGGACGGCGAAGAAGCATCCACCGCCAACGAAACTCATCCAGCCCGTCAGGCGTCCTCATCGGAGCTCCCTCGCCGGCCCACTGCCGAGTCCAAGTCTCGCGAGCGTCACTGCGATTGTCCTTCAAACCATAGGAACAGCCACCCCCACGACAGCCGACCTACCCCACACCGGCCGGAAAAAAGCAGCCACTTGGTCACCTCATGACAGCAGACCGGGCCGCAACCATCCCCATGACCAGGGCACCGAGCATCCCATCCTGCTGACACCCACCCAAAGCCACCAACGCGCCCACTCACAGTTGCTTCGGGAAGGGCGTTCTCGGGCTTGGGTTACTGCTGGCTTCTTTAGCCGAGGGGTGCAGCTGATGTCCTGGCTATGCCTGAACTGGCCGGGAAGAGCGGCTTGGTGTGAGAGATCTGGGAGAACAGACGGCCGCCGTGCACCAGCCATCGCGGTGGAGAAGCGCTCGGGGGCGGGCATGGGTAAGATCGTCAAAGGGCTCGAGCGGGCCTTGCTGACCCGTCCCGTGCCTACGAGGGATGCCGCTGTGCGTTTCCTGCTCAGGGCGGAGAAGGGCTCCACGAAGAACGTGGCTGTCCTCCTGGGGATCTCCCGGCGCACGGTACAGAGGTGGGTCACCACCCGGCCGGGAATGCGCCGGCGTCCCAGTGCTGTGCATGCGGGGCTGATCGATGAGGCCGTCAGGGCACGGTGGCAGCCCCTGGTCCGTGCCCGTCTGCGGGCCCGCGCCGAGTCCGACGGGTTTGTCTTCCACACCAGGGCGCGGTTCGGATTCGCTGCTCCGGCAGGATCGTCGGACGATCCGCGGGTACGGCTGATCACCCAGTACCTGTCGGGAGAAGTGGCCCGCGAGCTGTTCGCCGCCCGGGAGGCCGGCGGGGGTGAGCAGCAGCAGATGGTGATCCTCGCCCGTGCTCTGGGGCATGCCTACTTCCGGGACGGAGGCCTGCGTGCTCACGGTCTGGGGATCGCCTTCACCGACGTGGAGTTCGCCGAGTTCTCCATCGGCTGACGGTGCACCAGGGTTCGGGCTCAAGACGAGGGCGGGGTCTGGTGCCGTGTCAGCATCGCGTCGTAGCCCTGTGCTTCCTTGCGTTCGCGCCAGTCCCACTGGGTACGGCCGGTGCGCGGGGCGGCGGGCGGCTGGGGCGGGCGGAGCCGGGCTGCCTCCGCCACGCGCAGCAGGTGGGTGCGGTCATGGGGGCCGGCCAGCAGATGCTGGTCCTGGCCGGGCGCGAGTCGGGCGAAGCAGACGGCGGCCTTCAGGAAGAGGCGTGCCCACGGCGGCACGCGGTGAGTGGCGCAGCCGTCGGTGTAGCGGGTGCGGTCGTGCAGGGCCAGGGTGGCCGCGGCGTCGTCGTAGTCGCCGGGGCGGGCGGTGGCGAGCTGCTGGAAGGAGGCGCCGGTGAAGAGCGCGGCGGCGAGGGCGGCGGCCAGGCGGGGGTGTGCGGTCACGGTGGAGAGGCGCCGGGCGACTTCCCGGGTTGTCTGCTCGGTGAGGGGTGCGGGTGGCGGGCGGTGCCGGAAGGTGATCGGCGGCGGTGTGCACGGGGCGGTACAGGGGATGGGGCTGTCGTAGGAGACGAGGCGGTCCAGCACGGGCAGGGTGAGCCACCGGTCTGCCGACCGGGCGGGCTCATCTGCAGGCGGGGGTACGGGAGCAGTCGCGCCGTAGTAGTGGCGGCGGGCTGCCTGGAAGTCTGTGGTGACGGCGTAGTCGGCCGTCTGCAGCGCCTGGTGCAGGGCGGCGGGCAGATGGGGGCGGTGGCAGACCAGCGTCAGGCGGATGCCGGTGAGGGCGCGCAACTGCAGGAGGCGCGTCGTGCGGCGGGCGGTGAGGCGGTGGGCGCGCAGGACGGTCAGCCGGGTGACGGGCAGGGCAGTGATCCAGGCGGTGGCGACTTCCCAGGCGGGCTGACGGCCGGCGGGGAAACGCCCCGGGAGCAGGGGCGGTTTGCCCAGGGCGGCGAGAAGGTCGTGGGCGAGGCCGGTCTCGCTGGTGGTGCCCGGGCCGGGGTGCAGGGTGATCCGCCCGGACGGCAAGTGGTGGGCGGCCAGGGCGGTGTGCGTGTGGATCGCGTCGTCGCCCGGGTCGATGACCACGGCAACGGGTGTCGGCGACACGGCAGGCGGCGTGGTGGTCAGGCGAGTCGGCTGAAGGCCCAGCGCAGCAGCTCCTGATCGACACGGGAGCGGCCGGTGCGGGTCAGGGCGGTGCGGGTGTGGGCGGTCAACTGGGCCCAGGCGCGGAAATTGCCGTGTGCGGCGTGCTGGTCGGCGAAAGCGATGTCGTCGGGATCGGCATCGGCCCACACCGGGTGGAACAGGGGAATGGCCTCCAGGACCTCGCCGGGGGTGAGACGGGTGAAGTGCTGCCAGATGAAGATGCGGGAGGACAGCATCGGTTCGCGGCGCAGCACGGTGTGGCAGCCCTCCCCGCCGACGAAGATGATCGCGAGCTGGGTTGAGGGTTCGTCCCACAGGTAGCGGAAGTACTCGAACGCCTCCCCGTTGAGCCATTGAGCCTCGTCCACCAGGAAAGTGCGGGGGCGTTCGGCCAGGGCGGTTTTCAGCAGGCGGTCGAACTCGCTGGGGTGGCGCGGCGGTTCGCCGGCCAGGTCGAGCGCGGTGAACAGTTCGTAGCGCACCGCGCGGGCGGTGGGCCGGGCCCGGAAGGTGATCTTGCGGACGTCCTCGCCGGGCTCGAGTGCGCGCAGGCAGGTGTTGACGGCGAGGGTCTTGCCGAAGCCGGCGCCGCCGTGGATGCACATCATGGCGCGGGCGGCGACCGTGTCGGCGATGTTCTCCCGGGCGGTGAGCAGGGCGCGGGTGGTGACCACGGACGCATCGGGCAGGTCGACGTACTGGTAGGTGGCCGCGGTCACGAGGCGTCTCCGTCTTCGTCGGTGGTGGGAGGTGCGGCCCGCCCGTCGCGGCCGTCCGGGGCGGAAGCGCCATCACGGCCGGGCGGGTGCAGGACGCGCGGGCCTGGCGTGGTCAGCGCGGCCAGGGAAGCAGGGGTGCGCCAGTCGGCCGGGGGCGCGGCGGGCGGGATGAGGTCCGGCATCGCGAGCTGCGCGAGGTCGGTGTCGGCAGTCTGGGCGAGTTCGGCCTCGGCCTGCGCGGTGGTCAGCGCGCCGAGCCGCTGAGGTGCCTCGGGCTGGATGGCGGCGGCGTAGCGCTCGCGCTGGGAAGCCTCCAGGTCCTTCTTGAGACGGCGCGAGCGGGCGGCCCGTGCTTTCCGTACGGCGCTGACCTGTTCCTCGGTGGCCTGGTCGGCCAGGTCCGCGGGACCCAGGTAGCGGCCAGTGGCCGCGTGGTAGACCTCGATGCGGTGGTCGTGGTGGGGCATGAAGCGGATGCGGACCTGGATCCCGGTCTGGCCGGTCATCCACGGCCCCACGTAGTCGCGTTTCCTGAAGCGGATGCCGCGGGTGGTCAGCGAGCGGGTGCCGGCGTCCTCCAGGGTTAACGTCCACAGATCTGTTGCGGGCACGTCCCGCAGCGGGGTGGGATCGTCCTGCCACGCCTGAAGCGGAGTCTTTCCCCGCAACGGCGCCGGGCGGTGCTCGGTGTTCCACCAGAGCGTCCAGGCCAGCAGCCGGGTGGTGAAGTCCTCGAAGCCGAGCAGCACTTCGTCCTTCGGGCGGGAAGCCCGTTTGCCGGGGCGCGGCTGGCGGGCATAGCCGGGCAGCGCGGTCAGGAACATACTCTCCACCGCACGGTTCAGGCCCTCCACAGTGCCCTTGAGGTGAGGGGTGTAGGCGGGCAGGTCCTCCACCGTCACGTCCAGGAGATCAAACGCTGCGGTCACCGTCCGGGACAGGAAGTCCTTGCCGCGGTCGACCCGTACTTTCTCGGGCAGGCCGCCGATCGGGCCGTAGGGGTCCTCACGCAGGACCGCGGAACGCAGCGCGGCCAGCACCGACTCCCGCGACGGATCCCCCGGCGTGACCGCGACACCGGTGATCGCGTTCGTCGCGCAGTCGGTGAACCAGGTGATCCACGGCCTGCGGGCCTTGCCCTCGACGTCGACCAGCACCGCCGCTTGGACGTGGTCGGTCTCCCACACCTGATTACGCCAGCCCCGCGGCCTTGCCAGGAACACATCGTGCTTGCGCGCCGCCCGTTCCCCTCCCGCAAGCCCCGCCCGCTCCCCCGGCGTCAGATCACGGCGGATCGCCCGGTGCAGCGTCGTCAGCGACGGCACATCCGGCGGCGGCCCGGCCTGTGTACCGGCATCAGCTACTGGGCGCCCGGCCGCGCGGACAGCGAGCTCACGCTGCACCGCGGCGACATTGCCCTTCCACAACGCCAGCAGCGCGCGGACCTCCGGTGTGATCGTGAACCTCGTGCCGGTCTGGGCCCGTGCCCCGGGCTCGTCAGCTGCCCGTTCGTCGCGGCTGGCTTCAGCCAGCCACCGCCACACGGTGCGCTCCGACACCCCCAGCGCATCCGCCGCCACCCGGACATGGCCGGTCGTCAGCTCGCCCCGCACCCGCAGAGCGAGCAGCCGGCGCACCGCCACACCGCGCAGCGCGGTACGCGACGCCTCCGGAAGCCCGCCCCGCGCGGCGCCAGCCGCACCACCGTCTTCCATCTCCCCCTCCTGTCCGCACATTCGCTCAGGCCGGAGGGCTCAGACGCCGGAACAGACGACGCAGCAGCGCCCGGTCCGCCGTCGCATCCGGCACGGTAAGCAGCGCGTTCTGCAGATGCGTCGTCAAGGCAGCCCAGGTACGGAAGACACCGTGCGTGCAGGACTGGTCGATCCACGCCACCTCCCCGCCAGCGACGCCGGCCCACAGCGGATGAAAGGCAGACACCGTCGCAGCCACCTCGCTCCCGGCGAGACGCCCTACCTCCTGCCACGCGCAGACCCGCGACGCCAGCTGCGGCACGCGCGCCACCGCGCGCTCGCTGCCCGCCCCGCACAGCACCAGCGCCATCCGGGCCTGCGGGTGGTCCCACAACGACTGCAGATACTCCAGACACGGCACCGGCAACCGTTGTACCTCATCCACCACCAGTACCCGGGCCTGGTCCAGGGCGCCGACGATCCGCTCATCGGCCTCGGCCGAACGGTGCGGAAACCGGCCCGGCAACACCAGAGCCTCGAACACGGCCCGCCGCAGTTCCGACACCGACGGACGCACCGGCACCCGCACCCACGACACGCCCCAGCCCACCGGCGGATCCGACAACGCCATCCGCAGCGCCACCGTCTTGCCCCGCCCCGCATCCCCGAACACACACGCCGCGCCCCCGGCCGCCATCGCCTGCCCCACCGCCTCGGCCACCGCACGCACCGACGCCGTACGCACCGCCTGAGCCCCCACCGGCACCACCACGCCCGGTACGTCCCCCGCCGGCGCGGTTCCCCGCCCTGCAGACGTCAGCAGCGAGGCCGGACCACCCGCGGCACAAGCAGACGGCGTACCGGTGCCCACACCCGCGACAGCGAGGTCCGACAGAGCCTGCCGGGTCTCCCGCTCAGCCCGCGCCCGGCGTACCACGGCACGGTCCGGCAACACCCGCCCCGCAGCCAGCTCACGCTGAACCGCCCGGTACACCGAAGCCAGCGACACCCCCGCATCCCCGTCCCCGCACTCCTCCAAATGCCGGTAGAGCACAGACACATTGCCGCCCGCCTGCGCCAGTACCTCCCACGCCTCGTCCGACAACTCGAACCGGGCACGCCTGCGACGCTCCACACGGCCCTCACTACGCGCCGCCTCCACCCACCGCCACACCGTCCGCGGATGCACCCCCGCCAACTGCGCCCCCGCCCGCACATGCGCCGGCGTCACACCACCAGCCACATCCAGCTGAAGCAACCGCCCCACCAACACCGGCCGCGACACCGAGACCAAGCCCTCAAGCTCCCGCTCCCCCACCCGGTCCTCCCCCGGCCACACGCCCGACAGAAGACCACCGTGAACCCGCCCGCCCCGCAAAAAGATCAGAAGCACCGTTCCCGTGACAGCGACACGAGATGGGGTGTACCGCCCCACGACAGTGGCATCAGCAACAGACACCACCCCACGTCAGCAACCCCGCCCCGACCTCAACACCCCACCAGCACAAACACCGACATCTGACACCCCGTCACTGACACCCACCCACTGACACCAAACCGGCACATCGCAACCAACCTCCAGGCCCGCTACGCCGGAGCCGACCTGGCCGCCCCCGCCCACCGCGCCCGCGCCGTCTCCACCGTCCTGGTCGCCACCACCCTCGGCGGGGTCGTGGGCCCCAACCTCGCCGCACCCACCGGCCACCTCGCCAACACCCTCGGCATCCCCGTCCTGGCCGGGCCGTTCCTGCTTGCCGACGTGGCCTACGCGCTGGCCGCGCTCGTGCTGGCCGTCTGGCTGCGTCCCGACTCCCTGCTGCTCGCCCGCAGCCTCGAACTCCAGCAGCCGACGAAGGCCGCCGCGGCGAAGGCTCGCGGGCCGGGGCTGATACCGGGCGCGCTGACGATGATTCTCACCCAGCTCGTCATGGTCGCGATCATGACGATGACCCCCGTGCACATGCACGATCACGGCCACGGCACCGCCGCCTCCGGCCTCGTCATCGCCATCCACGTCGGCGCCATGTATCTGCCCTCACCGCTGACCGGCTGGCTCGTCGACCTCCCCCACGCTCGGCTTCGCTCGCGCGGGGGGACCCCCATCGGTCCGACCTTCGTCGCCGCCGCCTCCGGTCTCACCCTCCTCGCCGCCGGAATCACCGGCGCCGCGGCGCCCGCCGACTCCGTTGCCCTGCTGGCTTTGGCGCTCGCCCTCCTTGGGCTGGGCTGGAACCTCGGCCTGGTCTCCGGCACCACGATGATCACCGACGCCGTGCCACTGGCCACCCGCACCATGTCCCAGGGCATGGTCGACGTTTCCATCGCCGTCGCCGGCGCCACCGGCGGCCTCACCTCCGGACTCGTCATGGCTGCCGCCGGCTTCCCCGTCCTCGCCCTCACCGGCGGCATCCTGGCCCTCGCCGTTCTCCCGGCGATCGCGGTCACCGCGAGGAGCCGGTGAGTGGGCCACAGCGCCCGTCGTGCGAGTGCGCACTGCGCTCACCGGGCTGAGGAGTCGCAGGTGATGTCGGTCTTCGGCAGCTGTCCGCCCGTGAGGTAGGCGTCGACGGTGCGAGTGACGCAGGCGGGGGCGCCGGGAAGGGCGTACACGGCGTGGCCGCGGCCGCCGCGGACGTAGACCATGCGGGAGCCGTGCAGGGCGCGGCGCATGGCACGGCCGCTGGGCAGCGGGGTCTGGGGGTCCCACTGGTTGTGTACGACGAGGGCGCCGACCGTGTTGTCGATGCGGGTGGCCGGTTCCGCGCCGCGGGGCCAGAAGGCGCACGGGGTGATGTTGGCGGCGAAGTCTCCGTAGAGGGGGTGGCGGGCACTCTCGCGGCGGGCGTCACGCTGGTAGCGGGCCGGGTCGCGGGGCCAGGACGCGGTGCCGTCGGCGCAGGTGATGGCCCAGTTGAGGCCGGCGCTGTTGTCGTCCGTCGGGTCCGCGGCACCGGTGTCCGGGCGCGTGGTGGCGTCGGCGGGGCGGGACCTGCGAAGGGCGACGATCTCGCGCGCCGCCTGGTAGGGCTCGGCGCCGAAGGGCCACCGGAGCCAGGAGCGGATGTCGGCGCCGGTGAGGGCGTCACCCTGGTGCTCCAGGTCGTCGCCCTGGTACAGCAGCGGCGTGCGGTCGGCGCGCGCGACGAGCTGCCTAAAGGCGGCGCGGACCTTCGCGGGCGTGTCGCCGAGGTGGTAGGTGCGGTGGCGGCGGGCGATCAGCCGGCTCCAGTCCGCGAACGCGGCCTCCGCCCCGGCGGCCATGTCCAGGACGGTGCCCCTGCCGAACCGGTTCGGGTCCACTGCGCTGTCGAGGACGATGCGGTCGCTGTGCCGGGCGAAGAGCTGGGTGTAGACGGCGCCGAGATACGTACCGTAGGACCAGCCGAGGTAGGAGAGCTTCTTCTCGCCCAGCACGCCTCGGATGACGTCCATGTCCCGGGCGGTGTTGCGGGTGTTGATGTACGGCAGCAGCCGGTTCCCGTTGCGGGTGGTGCACTTGGCGGCGAGGTCACGGGCACGTGCGGTGTCCTTGCCGAAGGTGGCGTCGCGGTAGGGGCGGTAGGGCTCCGTGGAGTCCGCCTCGTCCTGCGTCAGACCGCAGCGCAGTGGGCTGCCGGCGCCCAGGCCGCGCGGGTCGAAGCCGATCAGGTCGTAGCGCTGGAGGACGCCCTGCGTCAGGGTCTCCTTCAGTTGCACGGGGTCTCCCAGCCCCGTGCTGCCGGGGCCACCCGGGTTGGACAGCAGGACCCCGTGGCGTTTGCCGGGGGTGCTGGTGCGGATGCGTGAGATCCGCAGGCGCAGGGTCCGGCCTTCGGGGTGCGCGTAGTCGACGGGGACGCTGATGGTGGCGCACTCGTAGGAGGCGGGGTCCTGGGAGTTGCACCTGTGCCACGCCGGATGCTGGCCGTAGTACCGGTCGAGGCGGGAGGGGTGGTCCGCGGCGGACTTGGCGGTGGGCATGGTTGCTCCCTGGGCGATGGGCAGGGCGAGGGCGGCGAGCACACCGGCGGCGGCCAGTGCGGCGACGCGGGTGGTACGGGTCATGGGAAACGTCCTTCTCGGCTACGGACCGCTGGGGAGCGGGGGTGCGACGGCGCCCTGCGCCACTCTCTGATCACCCGGGCCGGTGATGCCTCGGCCGAACGGCCAGAGACCCGGCGCCGTCCTCGGCCGAACGGCCGACCTCGTGCCCGCCGACCGCCGACGCCCGGCCACCGCGCCACGCCCGCGGCGGTGGCTTCGAAGCGGCGCGTACCGGATGTCAACGGCGGTCGTACCGAAGGCCCGCGAGCCATGTCGCCGCCGGCCGGCGCCTTGGCTCGTCGCCGTGCCGCCCTTGAGAACGCCATGGACCGACCCGCGGGTCGCGAGCAGCGGGCCGCCAACCGCGGACAGGTACCCGTGGGAGCCGTCGGCTCGTCGGCACCGCAGCCGGAGCCGGTGCCGTCGGCGGTTCACGGCCTCTTCTGATGATCCGGTCCCGTCCTCCAGCAGCCCGCGCGGGCTGCTGGAGGACACACAGCCGTGCGAAGGGAAGCGGTTCTCTTCAGGATTTCCGCGCCGGCAATACCGCCCGCACTTCCCAACCCCCGCCGTCCCGCGACCCGGCGTTCAGTTCGCCGCCCAGCGCGGTCACCCGTTCCTTGAGGCCGATGAGGCCGAAGCCGCCGCCGTGGGCGGCCGCCGGGAGGTGGGTGCCGCCGCGTCCGTCGTCCGCCACCGTCACCGCGAGGCGGCCGGTGTCGTCGCGCAGGCGGACCTCGATGCGCGTGGCGTCGGCCGCGTGCCGGCGGATGTTGGTCAGCGCTTCCTGGACGACGCGGAAGGCGGCGGCCTGCACCTCGTGCGGGAGGCCGTCGGACAGGGCGGGGTCCCGGCGCAGGACGACCTGCTGGCCCGGGGTCGCGAAGCCCTCGACCAGTTCGGCGATGCCCGCGAGGTCGCCGACCGGGCGGCGGTCGGCCGCTTCGGGACCCGTGTCCCGCAGCACGCCGACGGTGCGGCGCATCGAGGCGAGGGCCTCGGTCGCGGCGCGTTCGATGCCGGCCAGGACGGGGTCCAACTCCTGGGGTTGGGTGGTGGCCATCATGCGGGCCACCTGTGTCTGCACGAGGATGCCGGTCACGTGGTGGGCGACGAAGTCGTGCAGGTCGGCGGCGATGGCCAGGCGTTCGCTGCGGCGGGTGTCGCTGACGGCGACGGTGCGGCGGTAGTCCATCGAGCGCAGATAGCCCGCGAGCCCGGCGACGAGGCCGACCAGCAGCAGCCCGATCACCTCCAGGCCCATCGCGTCGCTGCTCGGCGACACGTCGCCGCGGACCGGCAGGATGAGCAGCGCGCCCGCGTCGAGGACGCCGCACCACACGGCCCAGCGCGGCGGGCAGTGCCGTACCGCGATGAAGAGCAGGCTCAGCAGGATCGTGATCTCCCCCGGGCCGAACACGACCGGCCCTCGCACCGCCAGCGACGTGGCTGTGAGGAGGGCCGAGGCGAGCGCGGGCACGGCGGTGCGCACCTGCGGGGTGAGCCACTCAGGCTGCCGCCCGGCCGGCCACAGTACGGCGGCCAGCCCGACGAGCACCACGGCCAGCGTCTGCCAGACGGGGCTCGCCGTCGGCAGCACACTCGTCCCGTCGGAGCCCGCGTAGAGAACGTCGACGACGCACGCGGCGACCAGGACACCGACGGCGAGGCCGTGGCCGCAGCCCCGGGCAGAGACGGATTTCATGCCGATCACCGTAGGCCAGAAGCCCGGCGGCGGGATCGGCCGAACGGCCGATGGGCCGGGCCCGCGACTCTGGCCGTTCAGCTGAGGCGAGGGCCCGGGCCGGCGGGCGAGTGTGGTGCCGCATCCTCACCACGGACATCAGGAGTACGCGATGCAGCGCAGCAAGTTCCTCGTCGGCGCCGTTGGCGGCGTGACCGCCGTGGTCGCCCTGGGTGGCCTGGGCACGTATCTGCTCGCCGGCACCGAGTCGACCACCGGGCTGGACGACTACACCACCGTGACGGTGGACGGCCAGCGGGCGCTCGCCGCGAACGTCGTCGCGGGCCGCACCGAGAGCAAGTACCACCCGCTGCCCTGGGTCGGCGACAAGGTCTCCGACGTCACCTGCCCGACCGGTCTGAAGGCCGTGGCCGGAGCCACCCTCACCTGCACCGGCAAGAAGAGCGACGGTGGGACCGTCCAGATCCCCGTGCAGGTGACCAAGGTCGGCGCCAAGAGCGTCACCTGGAAGTTCGAGCGCTGAGAAGGAGACACGACACCATGAGCACGGTTCTGGCCGGGCACGGCCTCGTGAAGAAGTACGGCTCCACCAGCGCCCTGGCCGGCGTGGACGTCGAGGTGGGCGAGCGTGACTCGCTGGCGATCATGGGCCCGTCGGGCTCCGGCAAGTCGACGTTGCTGCATATCCTGGCGGGGATCATCCGCCCCGACGACGGGCAGGTGCTGCTGCGCGGCGAGCGCATCGACAAGCTCGGTGAGAACCGGCTCAGCGCACTGCGCCGCAAGCGGTTCGGGTTCGTGTTCCAGTTCGGCCAGTTGCTGCCGGAGCTGCCCGCCGAGGAGAACGTGGCCCTGCCGCTGATGCTGGAGGGCATACCGCGCGGTGAGGCCGTCGCCCGCGCCCACCGCTGGTTCGCGCCGCTCGGCCTGGACGGCCTGGAGCGCCGTCGGCCCGGTCAGCTCTCCGGCGGTCAGGCCCAGCGCGTCGCCATCGCCCGCGCCCTGGCCGTCGAGCCGGACGTGGTCTTCGCCGACGAACCCACCGGCGCCCTGGACCAGCGCACCAGCACGGAGGTGGTCCAGCTGCTGACCTTCGCGACCCGGGAAACGGGTGCCGCCCTGGTGATGGTCACCCACGACGCCGACGTCGCCGCCCACTGCGACCGCGTCCTCCAGGTCCGCGACGGCCGCATCGGCGGCCACAGCCAGTTCACCGTCGCCTGAGCCAGCAGGAGTCGCTGCCATGCCTTCCCCCGTCCTGCCCCTGACCTGGCACCTCGCCAAGTCCTCCGGCCGTCGCGGCCTGCACTCCCAGCTGCTCGCGGCAGGAGCCGCCGCCGTCGGCTCCTTCCTCATGCTGGTGATGATCGCCGTCTCCCTCGGCTCCGGCGCCCGCGCCGATCACACCACCTGGCGCACCCCCGACGCCGTACCGGCCAAGGAAGCCACGGCGGTCCAGACGACGACCACGACGTACGTACGCCACGAACCCGTCACCGTCGTGAACCTGGCCCGACTGCCCGGCCGCGCGCAGACCCCCGCACCACCCGGCCTGAGCGCCTTCCCGGAACAGGGCCGGGTGTTCGTCTCTCCCGCCCTGGCCGAGCTGCTGCACAGGCTCCCCGCCGGTCAGCTCGCCGACCGCCTGCCGAAGGTGACGTCGTACGGCACGATCGGCGCCGCCGGTCTCGCCTCGCCCGACGAACTGGTCGCGGTGGTCGGACGGGCACCCGGCGACGCGGCCGTCTCCAAGGCGGCCGGCGAACAGTACTACTACGACGACGGGCTGACCGAACGCGCACTGGTCTCCGGGTTCGCCGGCATCAAGGCGAGCGTGTTCACCGGTATCGACCAGGGGACCGTGCTGCTGGGCGTGGTGCTGCTCGTCGTACCGGTCGTGGTGCTGGCCTCGGCCGCCGGACGGCTGGGAGCTGCCCGGCGCGAACAGCGGCTCGCCGCCCTGCGGCTGGCCGGGGCGACCCCGCGGCAGATCCTCGCCATGACCGCCGTCGAGGCGGCCGCGGTCGGCGCGGCCGGGGCCCTGGCGGGCGCGCTCGCCTACGCGGTGCTGCTGCCCGCGCTCGCCGAACTCCCGTACGGCGTGGGCTCCTGGTACACCGGCCGGCTGTGGGTGGGACTTCCGTGGCTGGCGGCCGTGGTGCTGGCCGTCACCGCGCTGATCACCGTCAGTGCGGTGACGATGCTGCGCCAGGTGGCCACCTCGCCCCTGGGCGTGGCGCAGCAGGCCAACCCGCGCCGTACCCGCGCCGTCCGCGTGGTGCTGTTCGTGGTGGTCCTGCTCTACATCTGGATGACGACGGGCGACAGCGGCCAGCTGAAGACCCGCCAACTCCTCGCCCTGCTCGCGCTGTTCTACGGCGCGTTCTGGCTGTTCGGGCCCTGGGTGGTGGACCGGCTGGGCCGGATCGTGGGCCGCCGCGCCAAGCGCCCGGCCACGCTGCTGGCCGCCCGCCGGCTCAGCGACGACCCGCGCGGAGCCTGGCGCACCGTCAGCGGCCTGGTGCTCGCCGGGTTCGTGGCAGGCTTCTTCTCCGTCAGCACCCTGGGCTCCGAGGGAACCAGCCACCACGGCCAGGTCGCCGTGATCACCGCAAGCGCCGCCGACGCCCGGCGCACCGCCACCGAGGCCCGTGCGCTCCTGCACCGCGCGGGCGTCACGGCGACCGTCACCGTCACCAGCGAGGACGCCTACGACAGCCTGCTCGGCGGTGTCCCCGGCGTGACCGCCCACGTCTTTGGCGGCCAGGAACGCATCGACACCGCCGTCACCGCCCTGGCGCCCCTCGGCTCGGGCAGGTACCCCATCACCCAGGAGTACGTGTCCGCGTCGGACGACACCGTCACCTCCCGCGTCGCCACCGTCAGCACCGCCACCCTGGTCCTGGGCTTCGTCGTCGCGGCCGCCTCCGCGGGCCTCACGGCCGCCGCGAACGTCCTCGACCGGCGCCGGATCTACGGCCTGCTGCGGCTGGCCGGCACCCCGCTGGAAGTGTTGGACCGGGCCCGCATCCGCGAGACCGTGATTCCGCTGGCCGTCCTGGCCGGCGGCACCACGGCGATGGGCGCCTTCGGTGCCATGCAGCTCAACAAGGCGGCCGGCACCACGATCAACACCTCCGGTGTCGTGCAACTGGTGGTCTGTGTGGCCGTCGGCGCGCTGGCCATGCTCGCCGCGATCGCCGGCAGCAGGCCGCTGCTGCGCAGGGTGACGGCGGGTCCGGCACAGACGGCGGACTGACACCGTACCCACGGCGGACTCGCACCCCGAGGCCCCATACCGTTGAGGCATGATCGAGCCATGACCACTCCCCATCCGTCCGGAGCACCCATCCGGGTCCTCATCGCCGACGACCAGGAAATGGTCCGTACTGGCTTCCGCTTCTTCCTCGATGCCCAGCCCGACATCACCGTGGTCGCCGAGGCCGCCGACGGCGAGGAGGCGGTGGCGCTGGCCCGGAGGCTGCGGCCGGACGTGTGCCTGCTGGACATCCGGATGCCGAGGATGGACGGTCTGGAGGCGACCCGGCTGCTGGCGGGGCCCGAGGTGGCCGACCCGCTGCGGGTGGTCGTGGTCACCACCTTCGACCTCGACGAGTACGTGTACGGGGCACTGCGCGGCGGCGCGTGCGGCTTCCTGCTGAAGGACTCCGGACCCACCCTCCTCGCGGAGGCGGTCCGCGCCGCCGCGGCCGGCGACGCACTGGTCTCACCGTCGGTCACGGTCCGCCTGCTCAAGCACGTCACCGCCCCCCAGCCCGCCCCCGCTGCTCCGGTGGAGCCCGCCTCGCCCAAGGAGCCGCTCACCGACCGGGAACTCGACGTCGTCCGCCTGGTCGCCCTCGGCCGTACGAACGCCGAGATCGCTGCCGAACTGTACGTCTCCCTGTCCACGGTCAAGACGCATCTGGGCAGCGTCCAGCTCAAACTGGCCGCCCGGAACCGCGTCGAGATCGCGGCCTGGGCCTGGCAGCACCGGCACGCGCAGCCCGGCGCCTGAGGCGCCGCCATGTGGTCCGGCGGCCCGGGCGATGTCGGCACTGCCTGGACGACGCGGAGGGCGGCGGCCTGCACCTCGTGCGTGAAACTCCTCGACGTGGCCCCCGGCTGAAGCGCCCGCATGATCGTCCGCGGCAGCGCCCGCCGCCGTGCCGGAGCACCGGCACATATCCATCTCGGACACACCGGTTACCGGATGCGGCCGGGGCACCGCATCTCACTTCCGGTCGCGAGCAGTGACTTCCCGAACTACCTTCCCAACTCCGGTACCACCGAGGGCCCCTGGCTCACGCCTGCATACAAGGGGAGCACTCAGACCCTGCAACACCGGCCCCATAGACGGTTCCTGGCTCCGCCTCACCGTCCTGCCCACACACACCAACTGACCAAGGGTGGCGATGGCGGGAGACTGACCCGTCACCGCCGGTAACGGGCTTGAGGGTCTGACGCGCGGTAGCCTTCGCGGCCTGTCCGAGTCGAGCAGGTTTCGTCGAAGCAGCAAACTGGTCGCCCCTCTACGAACCTTCGTGGCCATACTCGCCTGAGGAATCAGCGCTGCCTACCATCGCCACCCGCAACACGGCCTTGTTCGGCATGGCCGGGGAACTACCGTCGATCATCATCAGCGACCTTTTCGGTGTCCACAGGAATACCGCGAATCAGTGGGCGGCGCTCGCCCAGGACAGCTGGGCCGGCTACCTCGCGGCCCTCAGAGCCACCGAATAACGCACGGTCAAAATTGTTACAGGGTTGGTCGGTTAGCCCGGGGCGTGGTCCTGCACGTTGCCGTCAGGACGGGGCTTCCTGCTGGGGTGTTTGGCGCGGTGGGGTCCGGCGGCGGTGCGGGTGTCGGCGTAGGTCCAGATGTCGGCGCGGCGGTACCAGCGCCGTAGGCGGCCGCTGGGGAGCTGCTCCTCTTCGGCTGGCTGGGGCCAGCCGCGCGGCATGCGCTTGGGATGGTGGGCGATGCTGACGGGTGTGACGCCAAGAACGCGGGCGGCCTCTGCCAGGGTCAGCAGGTCATCGGGGTTCCCGCTGCGGTCGACGTGGATCTCGCGTCGCTGGGTGCGCTTCTTGTAGTCGGCATACCAGGCCTCCCACCGGTCGTGGTCCCAGTACATGACGCGGTCCAGTGTCTTGGCGGGTGCGGGATGTTCGTTTTCTACCCTTAGTGCCCACAAGCGCTCGAGCGTGCTGCGGGCAAGGCCGTGGCGTTCTTCGAGGTCGGCGCGTGTGACCAGGCCTGCCGTGTTCTGCCGCTCCTGGTACCAGTGGTCCCATTCGGCCGCGTCCCAGACGAGCTCACGACCTGCTGTGCCGACCGCTTCCGGGTGGTCGGTCCACCGGCGGTTGCGATACCACTCTTCCAATGCGGAGAGTGCCATGCCGTACTTGGTCATCAGCTCACGGCGGGTGTAGACCTCACGGCCGTCAAGTGTTGTCACGGTGGTCTTTCCCATCTGGCGGGTGAAGGGGCCGAGACGGCGCACCAGCATCGCCAGGTGAAGCCTGGCCGTTGCCTAGGATGTCGGTATCGCTTCCTGGAATGGGCTTGTTGATTGTGCCCTCGGGTCAGGAGGCGTAGGGCGGCTGGCGGGCTGCCAGCGTTTTCCCGCCAGCCGCCAGCACAGTTCGTGTCCCAGATGACTGAGCAGCCAGGGAAACTCCTTTCGTTTTCCTTAATTGTGTCATCTGCACCGGAGGGTGTACGCGGTCCAGGCAGCCGCCCCCGAAGGGGGGCGCCCGCAACAACGCCTCTTCACCTGTTTGTAGGGGTGGTTGTCGTAGCCCGTGGCCACGGTCGGGAGTGACCGAATAGCGCAGGGTCAGAACACCGCCTCTTCACCAGTACGGCACACCCGCCGTCGCGCGCCCGACAGCGGCAGCTCTGCCCGCCGTTGCCTGGGGAATGGCATCGGTCATCGCCCTCAACGGCATCGGATCCCGCCCCCGCGTCACCACCATCAACCTCATCGGCGACGTTCCCACCGCCCTCCAGAAACACCACGCCACCGGCAGACAACCAGAGCGACCAGAACGCGAGCGAGGATGAACAGCCGCCGACTGCCACCAAGTGAAGCGAGAGGGTAGTGACGCATCTGCCGGCGACCTGCATCGCTCTTCCCTGTCCAGGCCGACCGGGTGGTGTCACTGCCAGACGCAGTTCGTCTCTCGATGCTCCGTGTGGTGCCGCATCCAGAGCACGACGTCACAGGCCCGTAGAGCGCTGACAGTCTCGGGCACGCCGGCCAACTCGCGCAGCGCCAGCAGCTTGCGGTGGAGGGCGTAGTCGTCGGTGCGCAACGCAGCGTGCAAGGTGAGCCAGAAGAACTGGGGCTGACCAAAGATGCAACGAACAACCTGGTCATAGACGGGTAGAAGGCGTGGGCGCTTGCGGGCAAGGATTTTGCCGGCCGTGACCCAGCCGATTCCGGTCTGGTCGTCGAGAAGGTGCCAGGCGCTGTCCGCCGGTGATCCAGGGGCCAGATCGGCAGCGTCGGCCTCGGCCATGTCAACGTCGGAGGGGATGCTGCTCAGCAGCTTGGACAGCTGTGCCCCCAGATCGCCTTCGAGAAGGTCCAGGGAGGCCTGCGCGGGAATCTTGACCGACAAGGTCTGCACCGCGATGAGGTCGTCGGCGGTCACTGCGTTGGCGACTGCCGGGCGGTCTCCCCCGCCGGCCAGGTGCTCGAACCGGCTTCCCGTGAAAGGCACAACCCCTGGCTGCAGATCGATGCCGAAGTAGCGTCGGAGATCCGAGGATGCCTGATCAGAGGTGATGAGGCTGTTCAGTCGGCGGGTGAACGGCTGCAGGCCAGGTGTGGACACGGGGCTACTCCGAGAGGCGGTTGTTGAGCGCGAGGGCGTGCTGGGCAGCGATTCGCAGGGAGCGGACCTCGGCTTTGTCCCAGGGTTCGTCGCCGACCTGGGCAACGATGAAGGCAGGATCAGCAGCTCCGGACTCCTGGTAGTGGCCTACCGCGCGGCGCATCGCCTCGGCGACGTTGCCCCAGCTCCAGTCGACCTCGTCGGCTCGCGGTGGCCTGGTGGCACCACGACCGATATCAGAGCGTCACGCGCGCACTGTCGAGCCGCCGGAGCACCATCGCCAACGTGGTCAGCAGCTCCAGCAACTCCTCGTCGGTGACCGTGCGGTGAAGCCGCGGCTCGTGCGTGGCCGGGTTGCGGTACATGCCGAACAAACCCTTGACCAGGTTCGCCAGCCCCCTTTTACTCCTCCAGTTCGGGCCCGCTGACGTTCGCGTTGACGGCCACCCGGGCGGTGCCCCGGCCGGGCATGAGCACCGCGTCGACCAGCCGCGCCCCATCCAAGCGCTGCCCGGTGAGCTGCCGCAGCCGGTCGGCCACCGACTTGACCGCTTCCAGGATGACGCGGAAGGGATCTTGACCAACATCTCCAGCGTGCAGTGGTGCAGCGCCTTCGGATACGGGGAGCGGCAGCGCGCTCGGCCCGCAGCGAACTGGCGTGCTGCGGGCCGTGCCCGGGGTTGGTTGCGGTTTCCCGGTGTTCAGTCAGCCGTTCCGGGGCCGCTTATGAGGTCGGGAACGCCTTAAGGGTGATCTGGCCGGGGTATGCGGCCAGTAGCGGATCGGTGACCGAGGTCGGGGCGTTGGTGGCCACGATCATTCGGTCGGACGTGCCGTCGTAGAAGGTGTACACGTTGTAGGTCTGGTCGCCGTTGGGTGCGACCTGTGCGTAGACCGCGTCGGTGATCTTCTTCACCTTGGCCTCGGTGAACAGGGCGCTGCGGGCGGTGGTGGGGGTGGGCCAGCTGGTCGGCGTGTTCCCGTTGGAATCCTTCCAGTCGGTCGGTGTCTGGAGGTTGTTGATGTCGCCGGTGTAGTCCGAGGGGAAGATGATGACCGGTCCGATGTTGGGGTCCTCGAAGTACGCGAGTGCGCAGTTGTAGTCGGCCAGCTCCTGCAGCTGGGTGACGGGGTCGGCGATGTCGCCGGTGGGTGTGGGGCCGTCCGCCGGGGTGCAGGAGGGCGGTGATTGCGGGGTGGAGGCGGAGGTGTTGATCACCAGCTGGCCGGCGTACTGGGTGGCCAGGGGGTCGGTGATGGAGGCCGGGGCGTTGGTCTGTGCGATCATGCGGTCGCTCATGCCGTCGTAGCGGACGGACAGGTTGTACGTCGTGTCGCCGTCTGGCTGGATCGCCTGGTACAGAGCGTCCTGCAGAGCGCTGATCTGGTCCGCGGTGAACAGGGCGCTGCGGGCGGTGGTGGGGGTGGGCCAGCTGGTCGGCGTGTTCCCGTTGGAGTCCTTCCAGCCGGTCGGGGGCTGGAGGTTGTTGATGTCGCCGGTGTAGTCCGAGGGGAAGATGATGACCGGTCCGATGTTGGGGTCCTCGAAGGCGTCCATGGCGCCGTTGTTGGTGGCCAGGGCCTGGACCTCCTCCCAGTCCGCTGCTGCCACGGACTGCACCTCGGTGGCGGACAGGGCCCGGTTGTAGACGCGGAAGTCCCGGATCTTGCCCTTGAAATAGTGGTCTGAGGAGAACAGCGAGCGGCCGATGTAGTCCGCGGTCGTCGTACCGTTGCCGATCGAGTCGGGGGTGGTGGTCACCGAGGTGTTGCGCGCCACCTCGGTGCCGTCCTCGTAGAGGACGCCGGTGGTGCCGGTCTGCGTGTAGGCCATGTGCTTCCACGTGCCGCGCGGCAGGGCGTGGTTGTCCGCCGGGATGGTGTTCTGGTCGTGGGTGTAGTCGCCGGGCGTGATCGCGGCGCGCATCGGGTTGCCGGTGCCGAAGAGGTAGCCGTTGCCGCTGCCGCCGCTGGTGTTGCCGAACCCGTAGGTGAAGTAAGAGCCGGACTGGCTCGGGTCGATCCAGACGTCGTAGGACACGGTGATGGAGGTGAGTCCGGACATGATGTTGTCCGGGACCTTGATGTAGGTGTCGGAGCCGTCGAAGGTCAGGCCCTGGTCCCCGCCCCAGCCGGCGGTGCCGTTGACGGTGCCGTCATGGCCCAGGCCGGAGGCGTCGTTGGCGACCGTACCGGAGGTCTCGTTCAGCTGGTACCACAGCACCAGACCGTCGGAGTTGCTGTCGGCGAGCGCCGGAGAGGCAGGGATCAGTGTGCCTGCCAGCAGGGGCAGGACGGTGAGCAGGCCAAAGCGTATCCGCCGCCACCGCGGGGTGCGCGATGGGGCCGCCCCCCGCGGCGTCACCCTCGATGTGTCGTGTTCCGGCATGTGCTCGCTTCCCTGTCGGTGGTGGACTCTCTCGCCACCCATATGTCTTCTTTCGAAGGTGAACACCGCGATCAGCCCCCGCTCCTGCACCTGAGGAACGCCTCGCAACCCCGGGTCCACGAGTTCGCGGGGATGGGCGGAGTGTTCAGGAAGGACGTGTAGGACCAGTGGGAGTTCGCGTCGCTTTCCGGGTCGTAGACGATGCGGGCTTCCGTGTGGTGGGGATTGCCGAGGAAGCGTTCGTAGCGGAAGGTGATGGTGCGCGTGGAGATCAGGCCGCCGAGGTCGGCGTGCGCAGTCATCCGGTAGACACGGACACCGACAATCGCGTAGTTCGGGATCCGGTGGACGTAGGCCCATTCGTCCTGGGAGGCATAGTGGTTGTAGAGGGCCGTGTTACCGCGGATCTGATCCGGCACATAAACCGCGTTTGCCGCCCATACCGGATCGATCTGGTAGACGAAAGTCTCCGCAGTCACCGTGCCGTGGACGCAGCTTTCCAGCAGATACTGGCCGAACACCGGGATGGCTGCGTAGAACGCCATCCGACCGGTCGTGCAGCGCCGCTGCGTCGCCACGGATTCCAGGTTGCGCAAGCCCTGGCTACGCGCGAACGGCTCGGCCACACCCAGTGTGCCCGTGGTCGAGATGTAGTTGCTGTTCCCGGCCCGGTCACCCTGGACGTGCGAGACGATGTCGTCATTGCTGCCCCGCGAGCCGAAGCCGTTGGTGAAAATGTCGTACGGCATGCGCGAATCCCCGCGGTACAGGACGCTCGGAAACCTCCGTTGGCTCACCAGGTCGTTGTTGTGCAGATTGGGACAGCTCGACGACCCCTGTCCCGATGTGGAGCCTCCGGGGCAGTCGTTGACCGATGCTGCCTGCACCGGGGCGACTGACAGGAACGCCTGCAGGAGCGCGATCGCGAGGGCAGCCGTCACGAACGCCGCGAACGCGGATTTCCTGGATCTGGTTCTTCTTGGTATGAACACTGCGATTCGCCTGATCATCTTTCCTCCGAACCGGGTGAACACGCTGGAAAGCACACGGGGCAGCGGACTTGCTCAGGCCAAGCAGTCACCCGCGATCGAAGTCTCGTACGCGCGAGGTGAGGTCTCCGGCCTGCCGGCTGCCCGATGACGAGCAGCCCGCGTGCTGGGGCGCCCATGCCGCACAGCATCGGGCCGGGGCCGGGTGTGTGTCGTGGGTGGTTCTACGGAACGGATACCTAATTCGATGCCCACCAGGCCGCGATCTGGGCCCGGTTGCCGACGCCGAGCTTGGTCAGGATGCGCTCGATGTGGCTGTCGATGGTGCGCGGGGACAACACGAGTTCAGCGGCGATCTGCCGATTGCTCATGCCCTGGGCTACCAGGGCGGCCACCTGCTGTTCGCGGCGGGTCAGGGGGCCGGCAGCCACGGTCGGCGGCGGGGGCACGGGGGGCGCTGGAGGCGCTGCACTCCCGGCGTCCAACGCCATGTCCACGGCGTGGGCGGGACCGTCGATCCGGCCGCCCTCCGCAAGCGCCCTCTCGTAGCGTGACCGGCCCAGGGCGCGCATCAGGGCTTCCTCACACTGCCTGCGCTGCTCGGCCAGATGGGGAAACGTGTAGATCGTCGTGCCGGCATCCCGGAACAGCACAGTCGTGGAGCCCAGCAGCCGGGCCGCCCGTTCGTGGTCGCCGTGCGCAGCGGTGAACCACGCGAACAGCTCCAGGCTGTGCGCGGCCGCGATGTGGTTGTTGAAGCCCCGCAACAGCTCAAGCGCGGCGCGGATCGACTCCAGGGCGTAGGCAATGTCGCCGTGTTCCCGCGCGCGAGAAGCCAGAGCAGCCAGCACGTGCGCGCGGCCCCAGCGCTCACCGCGCGCCTCGGCGGCGGTGAGCGCATCCTGGCCGGCCTCGTCCGCACACGGGTCTGCAGCATAGGCCCGCGCGATGGCCAGTGAGCACTGCCACTCGGCCGCGGAGTCTTCCGCTCCCACTGTCCGGAACGCGGCCACCGCTTCCTCGTACAGGGGCACGGCCTGCTCCGCCTGCGCGCGATACAGGGCTGCGGTGCCGTGCATGCCCCGGATGTTTGCGCGCACCAGAGCGTCATCCAGCACGTCGCTCAGTTCGTCGGCCTCCCTCAGCCGCTGGTCGGCCGCGTCCGGATCGCCCTGGGCCAACGCGATCCAGGCGGAGACCCACAAGGCCTGCGCCCTGGCCACGGTGGGCCCGGGCGCAGCCGCCAGTGCGCGGTCCAGCCAGTGACGCCCCTCGCCGAGGAACTCTCCGACACACCAGTGGGAGCGCAGCGCGGCCGCCAGCGCCAGCGTGGCCTGCGGATCGTCCCGGCAGGCCAGAGCCGCCTGAAGGTTGCCATGCTCGGCGCGCAGCCGGGCCAGGCCCGCCACCTGATCCGGGCCGAACCAGGTGGCGGCGACACCTTCGGCCAGGGCAAGGAAGAAGTCCCGATGCCGGCTTCGCAGGCGTTCCTCCTCGGCGGACTCGACGAGCTGCTCGCGCCCGTAATGCCGGATGCTCTCCAGCAGACGGTAACGAGGCATCCCCTCGGCTTCGGCGGGCAGGACGATGGACTGCACGACCAGCCGGTCGAGGAGGTCCAGCACCTCATGCGGGGAGATTCCCTCGCCCGCACACACCGCCTCCGCGGCATCGAGGGAGAAGTCGCCCGCGAAGACCGACAGCCGGTTCCACAGCAGTTGCTCGGCCGGGCTGCACAACTCGTAGCTCCAGTCGATCGCGGCGCGCAGCGTGCGCTGGCGCGGCTGCGCGGTCCGGCTCCCCTTCGAGAGCAGCGCGAACCGGTCTTCCAGCCGGTCCGCCATCTGCTCCACGGTGAGCGTACGCAGCCGGGCCGCGGCCAGCTCGATGGCCAGCGGGAGCCCGTCCAGATCGGTGCACAGCCGGGCGACCGCGGCGCTGTTCGCGTCGTTGATCTGGACACCCTCATGGATCGCGGTGGCCCGGTCCCGCAGCAGCTCCGCCGCGTCCTGCGGCGGCAGCGGCCCGACTCCGAAGACGTGCTCGCCGACCACGCCCAGCATCTGACGGCTCGTCGCCATGATGCGCAGTCCGGGGGTGGCCGAGAGCAGCGCCACCGCCAGGTGCGCACAGGCGTCGACCAGATGCTCGCAGTTGTCCAGCACGATCAGCGCCCGTCGACCGGCCAAGTATCCGGCGAGCTGTTCCAGCATGGGCTTGGTGCCGAGGTCCGGCATCGCCAGCGCGATAGCGGTCGTGCTCGCCACCATCGACGGGTCCTCCGCCGAGGCCAGGTCCACCAGCCATACCCCTCCCGGAAAGGACCTTGCCAGCGTGGCCGCGGCCTCCAGCACCAGCCGGGTCTTGCCCACCCCGCCCGGCCCGGTCACCGTCAGCAACCGCGCGCCGGCCAGACGGCGGCGGACCTCGGCCAGCTCCTGCCGCCTGCCGACGAACCTGGTGAAGGCCGCAGGCAGGTTCACCCCACGCAACGCCTCGACGGCCAAGTCCCCGCCTCCCGGTCCCACGGCGCCGTCCACAGCGCCCAAAGTGGCGCGAACACCCGCAAGAAGAATTTGCAGTCAATAATGCATAAAACCTCAGGCTCCCGCCAGCTCTGAAGGGTTCGCCCTCGAGCCTCCGACAGCTGCCGCCTCGCAGGATAACTACGGATCCCGGGATCCAGATGGTCGACGGTCAGCGCAAGGCTTAGCAAGTGACCGTCAAGGCCTCTCACCCACATTGAGCAGGGTGATCACCGACTCAAGCGGAGTCCCGGGCGACTCGGCCCGAAGCTTTGGCTGCACACTGCAGCAATCGAGCTTACTGCGACCAGCCCGGAACAGGTGCTGGCTCCTGGAGCGGCTCGAACAGGTTTGCCGGGGTGATCTTCCCGTTGTAGGCGCATGAAGATCAGGACCTCTCGGTAGCCCGGGGATGCGAATCCAGCTCAAAGCAATGCCGGGAGTCCCTGGTGTCGTTGTTGTACGCGTCCGAGCCGGTCCAGCTCAACCCGGCACAAGTATCCGACTGTGTGCTGGAATACACAGGTTGGTTACTCACTGTGAAGGTCGCCGGGATCGATGGTACGGCGCCTTCAGCCGCCGTTATGGTGATAGCGGAAGCCGTTCTGTGTTCGTACGGGCCGCTGGTTGACGGTCCCCCGCCATTCGCCGTGTGGGCGGTTGGGAGGCGAATGGCGTGGCCAACGCCGGGTCGCGGGCGGGGAACCTGCCTGAGGCTTTCACCAACTTCGTCGGCCGTCAGCCCGAGGCCGCCAGGATTTGCAGCCTGCTGCAGAGAACCCGGCTGCTCACACTCACCGGGCCGGGCGGGGTCGGCAAGACCCGGCTCGCACTCCAGGGGGCCGCCGGGGCGGCGCAGACCTTCCCGGACGGGACATGGCTGGTGGACTTGGCCCCGGAGCTGGAACCAGAGGCAGCGGCAGGGGTCGTGGCGACCGCGCTGGGGATGCCGGACCTGGGCACCCAGCCAGTGCTGGAGCAGCTCGCGGGTTACCTGGCTGAGCGGCGGGCGCTGATCGTGCTGGCCAACTGCGAGCACCTCGTCGGAGTCTGCGCCGAGCTGGCGGACACCCTCCTCTCCGCCTCCGGCGAGTTGCGCATCCTGGCCACGAGCCGCCGCGTGCTGGGCCTCATGGGCGAGCACGTCTTCACCGTGCCCCCGCTGTCCCCGGACGACGCGGCCGGCCTATTGGAAGACCGGGCCTGCGCGGCCCGGCCCGGCTTCCGGCTCAGTGAGGGGAACCGGGCCGCGGCCGCCCGCCTGTGCGCTGATCTGGACGGGCTGCCGCTGGCGGTCAAGCTGGCCGCGTCCCGGCTGCGCACCCTCACCGTGGAGCAGATTGCGGACCGGCTGGAGGACCGCTTCGGGCTGCTCACCAGCGGCGACCCGACCGCGCTGCCTCACCAGCGCACGCTGCGCGGGACGATCGACTGGAGCTGGGAGCTGTGCACCCCGGCCGAGCGGCTGCTGTGGAACCGGCTGTCCGTGTTCGCCGGCAGCTTCGGGCTGGACGCAGTCGAGGACGTCTGCTCGGGCGAGGGCATTGCCCGGCATGAGGTGCTGGACCTCCTGGACCGGCTGGTTGCCCAGTCTGTCGTACTCACCACCGCGCCCCATGGGCACGCCCGCTACCGATTGCTGGAGAGCATCCGCCAGTACGGCATGGCCAGGCTCGCCGAGCGCGGGAAGGAACACGAGCTGCGGCAGCGGCACCGCGACTTCTACCTCTCACTTGCCGAGCGCATCAACAAAGGATGGTTCGGCCCGCGCCAGGAGGAGGACCTGGCCCGGCTGCGTACCGAACACGACAACCTTCGGACCGCGCTGGCCTTCGGTGACGACCCGCAAGCCAAACTCGCACTAACCGCTGCCTTGCGCTTCCACTGGTGCGTCGGAGGATTCCTCGGCGAGGGGCGTCGCAGGCTGGAAGGGGCGCTCGCGGCCGCGACGGAGCCAACGCGAGCCAGAGCTTTGTGCGTTGCCGCATGGGTGGCGCTGCTCCAGCTCGATGACACGAGCGCTGAACGATGGCTCGACGAGGCCGACGCCTTGGGCGGGCGGTTGGGCGACCCAGTAACGGCCGCGTAGGCTCGTACATACCGTGGCAGTCTTGCCATCTACCGCTGGCGGTTGGCGGAGGCCGCGCCTGTACTGGAGTCCGCGGTGGCTGCCCATACGGCGCTCGGCGAGCGGGCGGGAGCACTGTTCGCACTCTTCCAGCTCTGCGTCACGCAGGGCGCCCTCGGGGATCCGCGCGCGCAGGAGACCGGCCAAACTCGGTCGCCATGGCAGAGATGTCCGGTGAGAGATGGGGCCGTGCCCATGTGTTGTGGGCAATGGCCTATCAAAACTGGACGCGTGGCGACGTGAAGGCGAGTACGGCACTCGTCCGGTCCGGGCTGGAGGTCCAGCAGGGCATCAACGACCACATCGGTACGCCGCTGATGTTGGAACTCTTCGCCTGGACCACCGCTGCCGCCGGCGATCACCAGCAAGCTGCACGGTTGCTCGGCACCGTCAGCGCACTGTGCGGGGAGGCCGGTACCAAGGTGTCCGACCTCAGCGTACATATGGCCGAGCAGCACGCCCGGTGGCGAGGGAACGGTCCTGCACGCGCTGGGCGCGAAGGCGTACAGGAAGGCGCTGGCAGAGGGCGCCGCTTACAACTGCCCCGGCCTGGCCATCGCCTACGCCCTGAATGCCGACACCGAACCGGCTGCCCCGGCCGCCCCACCGAGCCTGCTGACCCGCCGGGAACGGGAAGTGGCCGCACTCGTCGCCCAGGGCATGACCAACCAGCAGATCGCCGCTGAGCTGGTGTTGTCGCCGCGTACCGTCGACAGCCACATCGAGAACATCCTGACCAAACTCGACTACGGCCGACGCACCCAGATTGCGAACTGGTGGGCAAATCAGGCACCCACCCCCTAACCGGGCCCGGTGTCCAGGTATCCACCCCGCACGAATGGCCCTGTCGTTTCCGAGACCACGGTCCGTCGACTGCTGGCCCGCATCGACGGCGACGCGCTGGACCTGGCTGTCGGGAGCTGGCTTGCCGACCGCCGTCTGAAGACGACCGGGCCGTGCGGCCTCGCGGTGGACGGCAAGAGCCTGCGCGGCGCGGCCAAGGCGAAGGGCCGCAAGATCCACCTGCTTGCCGCACTGGAGCACGCCACCGGCCTGGTCCCGGCCCAGCTGGACGTCGGCGAGAAGACCAACGAGATCACCTGCTTCCAGCCGCTGCCGGACACCGTCGCCGACCTGGCCGGCATCGTCGTCACCAGCGACGCGATGCACACCCAGCGCGAGCATGCCGACTACCTCCTCAGCAAGGGCGCCCACTACATCGTGATCGTCAAGGGCAACCAGAAGAAGCTGCGCCGCCGGTTGGGATCTCTTCCGTGGAAGGACATCCCGCTTCAGGGACATACCCGGGGCATCGGCCACGGCCGCGCGGAGATCCGCCGGATCAAGGTCGCCACCGTGAACAACCTCCTCCTTCCCGGGGCCCGCCAGGCCGTTCAGATCAAGCGCCGGCGCACCAACCGCAAGACTGGCAGGACCACCGTCAAGACGGTCTACGCCGTCACCAGCCTGACCGCCAAGCAGGCCACCGCGGCCTAGCTCGCCGAACTCGTCCGCGGCCAGTTGACATCTTCCATGCACCGTCAACGACAATCGTCACCCCTCGTTACCACCGATTACGGGGCAGAGCCGTTAGATTTACACTCCCGACGCAGGGCCGACAGCGACAACGTGGCGACGGGTAGCGGGGCTGTGGTGAACCAGCAGCACGCCTGAGGCGATGAATTGCACGGGGGCCCAGGAGAACGGCGACATGCCAAAGAGTCCTGACGGCTGCCACCGGGCGCGGATGCGGTGGATCGGGCCCCGTAGGGGCCGTGGGCCCGTCGCGTCAGGGCGTGCTCGGTCGCTCTTTGCCGTCATGCATGCTGATCTTCTTCACCATCGCGGGGAGCCTGGGACTGCCGTGGTTCTTGGTGGACGTCGGCCTCGCCGGTGGGCTGGTGTTGTCGTTCGCTGCCGCCGTCTGTTGAGCGGCGGGGGCCGGAACCGCAGGAGGACAAACCCGGATCATCGGGGTGTTCGGCGATCCAGGCCAGGCCCGCGGGGTCGAGGTCGCGGCGGGCGCGGGTGACAGCGACGTACCCGATAGCGCTGTCTGAGTACGTCCTGCATGGGCTGACAACTACGCGTCCCTCCAGTTCGGAGTTGTCTCCCGGGTGAGTCTGCGGCTCATCAGGCCGATCATCGCGACGCGGATCATGGCTTCGGAGCAGTGGGGGTGGGCTTCGTGGTCGCGGGCGAGGCGGCCGTGACTGCGGTGATTCGTGAACCGGCCTGTGGGCCGGCCGCGCGGCGAGGTGCCTGCCGTGGCAGGTCGCGTTGCTCTTGTTCCCAAGGCAAGAGCAACCGCCAGATCGCCGCCGCACTCCGGCTCTCTCCACGCACGGCCGACGGCCCCGTCCGGGACGTCTTCGCCGAACTCGCCTGCTGCGCCAGGACTCAGATCGCCCTCTGGCGGACGGGGAACCAGGTACCCACCCCGTAAGGCCTACCCCGGGAAAGTACCTACGCCCCCCGCGCGCCTGTGCCGGACCTGCGTAAAAGTACCGGCTGGTCCCGTGCCGCCTCCCGCAGTCATGCTTCGGGCGCGAGCACCTCGAGACGGCAGTCGGCGCGAGAAGCAAAGAATGTCCAGGGCTTCGGCGTCGTCGCGTGACATCCGATTCGCGGTGATCTGCCGGCTCAGTGGGGGGCAAGAGACGTCGCGGGCCCGAGCTTCCCGATCACGGAATCCCCCGCCTTGTGAGCCAGGCGGGAGGCCTTGCCTGCCGACGCATGGCGCAATGAAGGGAAAAGCATGCGAAGAACGAACGTGGTCAGGGCCGTGCGTGCCCGTGCGGTGGCCGCGCTCGGTCGTGGTCCGGCCTCGCCGGCCGCCTCGACCGAGCCCAGCCCGGCCAGGTCGGGCGGCTCGCCGCGCCGGCGGCGGGTCGTCACCGGCGTCAGCGCCGCCCTGTCCGTCGTCGCGACGGTCGGCGGGCTGACGCTCAGCGCCACTGCGCCGGCCCAGGCCGACGTCACCAGCGGCCTGATACTCGACTACCCGCTGGACGAGTTCACCGGCAACGTGGCCTACGACTCCTCCGGCAACCACCGCGACGGCACCGTCAACGGCACCGGCAGCTGGGGCGGGAAGGAAGGCCTGGCCTTCAACGGCTCCGACACCTACATCAAGATGCCCGACAACCTCATGGCCGGGCTGAGCTCGATCACCGTCGACTTCGACGCGTGGATCGACCCCGCCATGGGCAAGCCGTACTTTTTTTACGGGCTGGGCAACACCAGCGGCGGCAACGGCAACGGCTACCTGTTCGCCACCGGCAACCAGTTCCGCACCGCCCTCACCACCAGCGACTGGCACGCCGAGCAGAACACCAAGCCGGGCGCCTCGTACCAGCTGGCGCGCGGCATGTGGAAGCACGTGACGTACACCCAGACCGGCAGCACCGGCATCCTGTACGAGAACGGCGTGGAGAAGGCCCGCAAGACAGACATCACCATCACCCCCAGCCAGATCGGCAACGGGACAACGACCGCGGATTACATCGGCCGGTCGCTGTACTCCACCGACCAGTACTTCAAGGGCCGGATGCGGGACTTCCGCATCTACGACCGAGCCCTGGCCGCGAACGAGGTGGCTGAGCGGGCCAACTGGCGCGACGTGCAGTGGCAGCAGCTGCAGGCCCTGGCCGACAACAACGGCGTACTGGCCATGTGGCAATCGGACACAGGGATCACCGGGGGGAACGGGGCATCGATGATCGTCCCCGCGGACTACCCGACCGACAAGTACTGCAACTGGTGCCTGACGGCCCCGACGGGGTGGACCTCCGCCTACGGGGTGGAGCCCACCGACTGGCCCCAACCGGACGCCCTGATCCGCAGCCAGTTCACCCAGCAGCAGATCAACGACATCGAGGACGCGGTCGTCGACCAGGTGCAGCCCACCTCCGACACGCTCGTCCGCGACACCACCTACCAGCTGAACTACCACTACGACGGCCCGAGCGACAAAGTCGTGGTGCAGACCGACGCCCCCACATCGGTCACCGACCCGCTGAAGACGGCCTACCCCGGCAAGGTGACGATCCAGGCGCTCCCGAACACCACCCCGGCGGACAAGTGCACTGACGCCACCCGAACCGCAGGCAAGGCGTCGGAGCTCACCCCCGTCCCGGCCGCAGGCCTGGACAGCGACCGCACGGATCTGCAGTGGCAGCAGGTGGAGGCCCTGCGCGACTACAACTGCGCCCTCGCCGCGTACGACGACCCCAACACCGGCCCGGTCCTCGTCTTCCCCTCGGACCGCACCGACCTGACCGTGGCCAACCCCTCGGACTGGACCTCCCCCTTCGGGCAGAAGCCCACGTCGTGGCCGAAGCCGACCACCAAGAAGAGTGCCCAGTTCACCCTCGCCCAGATCAAGGACATCCAGGGCGCGGCCGTTCGGCAGTTGTCGCCCCAAGGCGTCTCCGAGGGCGCCGCGTCGTACAGCGTTGGGGTCTCCTACGACGGCGCGTCCGACCGGGTGGTGGTGGAGACCGACGCACCGGCCTCGGCCACGGATCCGCTGGTGACCGCCTACCCCAACCAGATCACCGTCAAGCCGTACACGCAGCCCACAGCCGCCCCTGCGGAAGCCGAACAACTCATGGATTAGGGCGCGTCACGCCCCACCACGAGCCGATGACGACCAGGACCATCCGCCCCGCTCGACAGCGGGGCAGGAAAGGACAATCGATGAGATGTCGCCTCTTCAGGGCGAGCCGCAGCACGCATCGGAAGAAGATCCCCAGCCTCATGGTGGTCTTCGCCATGATCGCCAGCGCCATCAGTGCGGTCCTCCTCTGGACGGCGCCGTCGGCCTCCGCCCTGGTCGAGGACTTCAGCCCCGCCAACTGGAACATGCAGGGCGCCCAGAACGAACAGGACAACAAGTGGCAGTCCGGTGTCCGTCGCCTGATCAACCAGGGTCACGACGTCATCGCCCTGCAGGAAGCCGGCGCGCCACCACCCTCCGCAGGCCACCTCGACGGCAACGGCAACATCGTGCCGGGAGCGGCGCAGACTGAGCCGGGGTTCTATGCCAGCCTGCGCAACGGCGTCGGCTGGACGGTGGAGGAGTACCACTGGCGACCCAACGGACGCAATGGAGCGCTCTGGTACATCTACTTCATGCAAACCGACTTCCCTCGCAGCGGCGGGAACGGTCGGGTCAACCTCGCCATCGCCACCAGCCATGAGGCGACAGCAGTCAACGTCGCCCGACCGGCCTTCACCGATGCGAACGGCCAGGCCACCTCCCGGCCGGCTCTGGGGGTCAGGATCGGCAACACGTACTTCTGGACCGTTCACGCATTGTCCTCGGGAGGGAACGACGCCCGTCAGCTGCTCGTGAACATCGATGCCTCTTCGGGCGCCCACCCGTGGGCTGCCATGGGCGACTTCAACCGCGAGCCGCAGCGCCTGACGATCCGGCAGGACATGTTCCTCTACTCGACCGGCCAGGCCACCCACTACGGCGGGGCTGGGACCAACCGCGAACTCGACTACATGGTCACGAACGAGTTGGTCCCGTCTTTCGTCCCCGGTACCACAGACCTCGGCTCCGACCATCGCGCCGTCTTCTACTACACACTGCGCGCGAACGCGGACGTGCAGTTCTCCCTGCCCGCCGAGGACGGCGCCACGTTTGCCGGTGAGATATCAGACACGGTAACGGCCTGGGACACCGATACATCACATTGGCTCGATGTGAGCTGGAAAATCCGGCCAGCTGCTTTCGGCCGGTACCTGATCATGAACAACGAGACCGGGGACTGTATGGATGCCACCGCCTCGCCGCTTATGGACAAGCCCTGTGACAGCTCGAATCCCTGGCAGCAGTTCAACATCGACTTGACTAGCAAGGGACTGTTCCACTTGCAACCGGTGGTGAGGGATACCTGCGTAGGAGCGGGCAACAAGGGGCAGTCGCCGAGCGAATATCTCCTCACGACCACGGCCAGCTGCAGCGACGGCGGGGCCGGGATCAAGATCCGGTTCGACTACGACCCCGGTCCCGGCGCGCAGCCAGTACCCATTGTCCATCTGCAGGTATCGCCCACGTTCACGGTCGCGTCCGACGGCTCCGCCCAGTACGCGACCGTGCAGGGCGCCATCAACGCCGTCCCCGCAGACGGGAACCCGCACACCATCATCGTCAACAAGGGCACCTACAACGAAGCCATCAGCGTCCCGAGCAACCTGACCAACCTGACCATCAAGGGCGCCACCGGCAAGCCTGAGGATGTCGTCATCACCGCGGGCCGCGCCCATGGGATGACCAATCCCGCGACCAACGCACCGTACGGCACCGAGGGCAGCGCCACCGCCACGTTCAAGCCCTCCAACCTGAGGGTCGAGGGTCTCACGATCGCCAACTCCTTCAACCCCAGCCAACACCCGGAGATCGACCAGTACTCGACCCAGGCCGTCGCGCTGGTCGCCAGGGGCGACCGGCAGGTGTACACCAACGTCCGCCTCCTCGGCCGCCAGGACACCGTGCTCGCCAAGTCGCCGGTCGCCACCGACCAGACCCGGCAGTACTTCCGCAACGTCTTCATCCAGGGCTCGATCGACTTCATCTTCGGCAACGCCACCGCGGTGTTCGACCGAGCCAACATCCAGCTGGTGCCCTGGCCCGGCGGCACGATCGTGGCGCCCAACACCGATCAGGCCAAGAAGTACGGACTCCTCATCACCAACAGCAGCATCACCTCCTCGGCCGGGGCGAACACCATGTACCTCGGCCGGCCGTGGCACAACACCACAACCGCCCAGCCCCAGACGGTGATCCGGGACAGCTCGCTGCCCGCCGCGATCACTGCCGCCCAGCCCTGGACCAACATGGACACCACCTACACCTGGCAGCAGGCGCGGTTCTTCGAGTACCACAACTACGGCCCCGGAACCGTGGCGTTCACGAACCAGAGCACCCGACCGAAGCTGACCGAGGCCCAGGCCGGTGACTACACCGCCCAGAAGTACCTGGCCGGCACCGACGGATGGAACCCCGTCTGGTGACCGTAAGCGCCGTGACTGATGCACCGCCCACTGGCGGCGGCCCCTAGTCTCGCAGCGCTTTTAACCCAGGGCGGACCGGAACGGCGCAACCAGACCGTCCCGGCCCGCCCTGGGATTCGTCACAGCTGAGCAAGGAATCGCCGGCCAGACGTCGAAAGGCGACCCGTGACTCTTCGGGCGGGGCCGGCGGTCATGCGCCCGCCGACGTCACGTCCCGTGGAGGACACCGTTGGCGAATTCGACGGTGTGTTTCAACTGGCCGCCGGTGGAGGGATGATGGAGCGACCAGGTGCGGGGACGTCGCGATGAGGTGAGCACTGTGTCGCTGCATCCCCGTGTTCCCGGCGAGGTGCCGGAGCAGACAGCCGAGGTAGCCCGGCTGGCGTTTCCCAAGGGCTGCTTCGGCCTCGGGGAACATCGGTACAGCGGCTATCGGTGAGAACGATCACGGCCGTCTAGCACAGTGATCCACTTCGGCGCTGGGGTTCGGTGAAACGCCTCCGGGCCCGGGCCGGGGCTGGCTACGGTCCGGCTCGTGCCGGTGGAATTTCTGAGCGATGAGCAGGCCGAGGCGTACGGGACGTTCGCCTCGGAGCCGACGAGGCCCGAGCTGGAGCGGTTCTTCTTCCTGGACGACGTGGACCGGGACCTGATCGCCCTGCGGCGGACGGAGCATCACCGGCTCGGGTTCGTTATCTGGAGTCGCTGAGGCACTGTCCATCACGTCCAGCACGTACGGGTGAAGGCCACTTCGGCTCGTCCTGGATGGGATTACCTTCCGTCATCCACCACGGATGAGCGGGAGGTTTCATGCGGGTGCAGCGTGTGCTGATGCCGGACTCGGAGGCCGAGTCGTGGACGGTGCTCGGGGATGACCACGTGCCGGTCGCGCCGATCGAGCGGTACCTGGCCTACCTGGCCTGGGGCGAGAAGTCGCCGAACACGGTCAAGGCGTACGCCCACGATCTGAAGGACTGGTTCGTCTACCTGGCCGGTCGGGGGCTGGACTGGCGGTCGGTGACGCTGGAGGACGTGGCCGGGTTCGTGGGCTGGCTGCGGCTGCCGCCGCAGGCCCGGGACAGGAAGGTCGCGGTGCTGCCCACGGCGGACCACCACTGCGTAGAGTCCAGCGTGAACCGCAAGCTCGCCGCGCTGTCGTCGTTCTGCGAGTTCCACGCCCGCCATGGGGTGCCGCTCGGGGAGCTGATGGTGACGATGCGGCCCGCCGGCCGCCGTGGTCGCGGCAGTTCCTACAAGCCGTTCCTGGAGCACATCGCCAAGAGCCGTCCGCAGAAGGCCCGCACGATCCGGCTGCGGCAGCCGCGGCGGCGACCGGTCGTGCTGTCCGCCGGGGACGCCCAGGCGGTGTTGGACGGGTGCGAGCATCTGCGGGACCGGCTGCTGTTCGCGCTGCTGCTGGACACCGGGCTGCGGATCGGGGAGGCCCTGGGCCTGCGGCACGAGGACATCGCGCTCGCCGAGCGGCAGGTGAACGTCATCCCGCGGCCGAACGCGAATCGGGTGCGGGCGAAGGCGGGCCGCTCACGGGAGGTTCCGGCCAGCGCGGAGCTGATGCGGCTGTATGCCGACTACCTCAACCGCGAGTACGGCGTCCTCGACTCGGACTACGTGTTCGTCAACCTCTGGGGCCGCCCGCACGGCCGCCCGCTCACCTACTCCGCCGTCTATGACCTGGTGGAACGGCTGCGCCGCCGCACCGGCATCGACTTCGAGCCGCACCAGTTCCGGCATACCTACGCGACCTGGCTGCTGCGCAAGGGCGCTGGCATGGAGAGCGTGAAGGAACTCCTCGGACACGCCTCGATCACCACCACGATGGATACGTACGGGCACCTTACCGTCGAGGACGCCCGCCGGACGCTGGAGGCGGCGGGCTGGTTCACCGGCCGGGAGGTGCGACTGTGACCGTCACACCCCTGCCCACGGGCCCGCTCGGCCGGTCCGGGCTGCTGGAGAAACTGCTGGCCGCCGTCCGTCCGGAGTTCCGCGTCGACGTCCTGGTCCCCGACGCCGACGACCCGGTGCTGGGCTGGAAGTGCTGCCCGGTCCCGGGCTGCAACCGCGCCGCGCACGAGCAGGGCATGTGCACCGGCCATGCCCAGCGCTGGCGCCGGGACGGACGCCCTGACCCCGCGGTGTTCCTCGCCGACCCCGGTCCTCCGCTCCGGGGTCTGGGCGAGCTCACGCACTGCACCGTCCCCGGCTGCCGCTTCGGCGCCGCCGGCAAGGGCTTGTGCTCGCGGCACCGCGACAAGTGGTCCCGCTCCGGAAGTACCGATCCCGCCGCCTGGGCGGCCTCCGCACCGCCGCTGCCAGGCACCGACCGCACCGATTGCGCTCTGCCCGACTGCACCCTGTGGGTGGAGAACGCGTCGAACACGTTCTGCAAGAGCCACCACGTCCGGTGGCGCCAGGACGGCGCCCCGCCGGTCAAGGACTTCATCGTCGAGTGCCAGTCCTTCGGCCTGCCCCGAGTGGACTTCCGCGGCCTGGCGCCGCAGCTCAAGCTGGAGTTCCAGTACGCCGTCCAGGCCCGCCGCGATGAGCAGACCGTCACCGCCCCGGCCCGCATGATCGCAGCCGCCATTCGTTGGGCCCGCGAGGAGCGGGTCAACTCCCTGCTGGACTACACCGCAGAACGGTGGCAGCGGGTCGCCGACCCCTACCGCCGGGCCGGGTCCGGCGGCTACGACAAGCGCGTCGCGGCGTTCCTGCTCTATGCCCGGGACGCGGTCGAGACCCTGCGCGACGGCGCCGGCTGGGAGGTCGAGTATGCTCGCGACATCTGGCGGCTGGGCAAGCTGACCGGGCTCAACCGCAGCGCCAGCCGTCCCCGCCCCCGCAGCGAGCTGCGGTTTGACCGCATCGCTCAGCCCTGGCTGCGGGTGCTGGCGAAGCGGTGGATCCGGCTGCGACTGTCGTCCGGCCTGAACGTCAGCACGGTCACCGGCTACATGCAGGCCCTGACCCGGTTCAGCGAGTTCCTCACCGGCGTCGGCCCCAACGCCGTCCGCGGCCTGGGCGACGTCGACCGGGCCCTGCTGGAGCGCTACCTGGCCTGGCTGACCGACCTCCCTGGCGGGCTCAGCTCGAACGAGAGCCGCGTCAACGGCCTGCACCTGTTCTTCCAGGCCATCCGCCAACACGGCTGGGACGACTCCTTGCCTACCAGCGCCGCGTTCTTCACCGGCGACTGCCCACGGCGCCGCACTCGGCTCGCTCGCCACCTCGCGGAGCACATCATGACCCAGGTCGAGCAGCCCGCGAACCTCGACCGGTGGACCGACGCCGCCGCCCGGCTGATCACCGTCGTCTTGATGCGCTGTGGCCTGCGGGTCTCCGACGCCTGCACCATCCGGTTCGACTGCCTGCTCCATGACGGCCAGGGCGCCCCCTACCTGCGCTACTTCAACAACAAGATGAGCCGGGAGGCCGCCGTCCCCATCGACGAGGAGATCGAGGCCGAGATCCGGGCCCAGCAGCAGCGCGTCCTTCAGCGCTGGCCGGACGGCAACCCGCATCTGTTCCCCCGGCTGAAGGGCAACGCCGACGGGACCCGGCATTTCTCCCCGGACACCTACCGGCAGATGCTCAAGCGCTGGCTCGCCCAATGCGACGTCCGGGACGAGAACGGGCTGCCCGTCCACCTCACCCCGCACCAATGGCGGCACACCTTTGCCACCAGGCTGATCAACCGCGACGTCCCACAAGAAGTCGTCCGCGTCCTCCTCGACCACGACTCCCACCAGATGACGGCCCACTATGCTCGGATCACCGACCAGACTGTCCGGCGCCGATGGGAAGCCGCCGCCAAGGTCAACATCCAAGGCGAGCGCGTCACCCTCGACCCCGAGGGGCCGCTGGCCCAGGCGGAGTGGGCCAAGACCCGCTACGGTCTCGCCACCCAGACCCTCTCCAACGGCTACTGCGGGCTGCCTGTTCAGAAGAGCTGTCCGCATGCCAACGCCTGCTTGACCTGCCCGGTCTTCCTCACTGGACCGGAGTTTCTGCCCGAGCTGAAGGCTCAGCACAGGCGGACGCTGACGCTCATCGACAACGCCAAGGGCTGCGGCCATCAGCGGGTGGCCGAGATGAACGAGCAGGTCGCGGCCAACCTCGACCGGATGATCACTGAACTTGAAGCCGCCGGCACACAGGAGGCTGCCGATGCGGGCTGACAACTCCCGGCACGTCATCGCCGCGGCCCGTCAGCGGGCGGCGGCGACCAGAGAACGGGCCGTCGCCGCCCTCCGGCGCATGGACGCTTCCGGGCAGCCTGTCTCCTTCGACGCTGTCGCCCGCGAGGCCGGAGTCTCGCGGTCCTGGCTCTACACCCAGCCCGACCTGCGGACCGAGATCAACCACCTGCGCGAGCGACACGGCCCGGTACCCTCGGCACCCCAAGTCCCCGATCAGCAACGCGCATCGGGCGCCTCACTACTTCGGCGGCTGGAAGTCGCGACGTCCCGCAACCGCCAACTGGAGGCGGAAGTACGCGAACTGAGGGACCAGCTCGCCCGCGCCCTCGGACAGCAGCGGACTGCTGCGGTCACCTCTTTGGGTGAAAGCAGCAGCACTGGCCATCGGTCGATGAAGACCATCGGCCCCTGCTGATCCAACACAATGCGGTCTTGCGGCGCACTTGGCAGTGGCCGCTATCTTGTCAGCCATGATCGAGTGGGGGAGGCGCCTCGGACGCCGTGGCTGTTGGTTCTCGTGGCGGAACCTTGAGGACATCATCCAGGTGCTGGAGGAGGAAGTCCCATACGGCCAGCTGGAGATTCGGCACTCTGTGACGAGCGAGTCCACCCAAGACGGTGTGACCACCAAGACCCAGCAGATACGACGCTGGACCACTCTCACAGACTTCAATACAGACGTGGCGGGGGACGCCGCACTCCATGATCTTGTAATCGAGCGCGGACCGGCACCTGACGGGCGACACATCTGCATCGAGATCGGTGAGACAGCGAAGTCCTGGCGCCCAGGTGGCACGCATGCCCGAACGTATGCCAACGTGAACGGCGGAACGGACGCCTGGCAACTAGGAGTTGCGGGCCGTCTCGGGGACATCTTCCGCAAAGCGTGGTTCTTGGGTCCCCGCCTGGACAGGTGGGTCAGCTCCATTCAGTCGGCCCTCATCTTCACTGCGGTCATTGGCATTGTCTTCTACTTCCACTCGACTGGCAGTTGGGTCGGCCTTGGGGCCGCCATCATGGCCTTCATCATTTACAAGATCGAGAAATATCTTGCCCGGACGATGCTGATCAACGACCCGAAGGGACTCCTGAAGTTCGTTGCTCATCGCCGAGCGAACCACCGCACCGCCGGCGGTCCCTGGTTCGGTGGTGCCGCACTGTTCTGGACAATCCTGGGCGGCGTCGCCGGCGTAATCAGCACCCTCCTTGCCATCTTCCAGGCCGTCTTCCAACACGGCTGAGGCTTTCGACCGGACCGGGCGCCAGAGTCACACCTCATCGGCTGGCCGCAGGTCGAGGGGCGCAACTCGTCGCCAAGGCCATTCCGAGGTGGCGTCGCGCCAGAGAGGCTGGCGCCTCGCGGTCCTGCTGCCTGGCCCTACACCCAGTTTGGCCTCCGGGCCGATATCAAAAAAACCTGCGCGAGGAGACTGGATCAGTAACGGCTGAGGTCACCTCTGCGGGTGAAACAAGCAGCAGTGGCCGCCGTTCAGCGAAGAATATTGGCCCCTACTGATCCCGACCGTCATCGACACCGGCCACCACGAAACGGCCCAGCTCAGAGCCATGTCCGGTCTTGCGGCTGAAGATAAGGTTCGCGCTCCAGATGTGCACGGTGCGGTACGTTGGTCTGTTCCTGGAGGACCCGCTCGCGGTGCCGTGGCCGGTGGTCGAGCATCTGGCCGTGCAGCTCGGCATCGAGGACCCATCGGTGGTCAAGAGGTACACGGAGCGGCGTCAGACGCTGTACGACCATGCGTGGGAGATCCGGGACGCCTACGGCTACCACCCCTACGAGGATGCCGAGTGGGGCCGGCGGTTCCGTACGTTCCTGCACGGGCGGGCGTGGACGCACGCCGAGGGCCCGAAGGCGCTGTTCGACCATGCGGTGGGCTGGCTGCGCCGTCATCGGGTGCTGCTGCCTGGGGTGTCGGTGCTGGCCCGGCAGGTGTCGGAGGCGCGGAAGGTCGCGGAGAAGCGGCTGCACGCCACCGTCGCGGGCGCCGCCCGCCGCGCGGACCCGGCGCTGCCCGGCGATCTGGTGGCGACGTTGAAGACGCCGGAGGGCTCGCGGTTCTCGGAGCTTGAGCGGCTGCGCCGGCCGCCGACGCGGACGACGGGCACGGCGTTCGCCCGTGCGCTGGAGCGGGTGGACGAGATCGGCGCGTACCGGCTGGGGCGGCTGAAGTTGTCGCAGATCCCGCCGAACCGGATGGCCGCTTTGGCCCGGCACGCGCTGGGGTCGAAGGCGCCGCTGCTGGAGCGGGCGGCGGAGCCGAAGCGCACGGCGATGCTCACCGCGGTGATGCGGCACCTGGAGGCGAAGGCGATCGACGAGGCTCTGGACCTGTTCCAGGTCCTGATGGCCACCCGGCTGCTGAACACGGCGAAGCGGAAGACCGAGAAGGAGCGGCTGTCGACGCTGCCGCAGCTGGAGAAGGCGTCGCGGGTGCTCGCGCGGGCGGCGAAGGTGCTGTTCGAGGAGCTGGAGCTGGTCGAGGAGCAGGAGGCGGACCTGGACGTGGCCGCGCTGTGGGCAGCGGTGGAGGAGGTCGCGCCGCGCGCCGCCGTGCTGAGCGCGGCGGCCACCGTGGTGACCCTGGTGCCCGAGGACGAGAACTCGGCCGAGGTCGCCATGCGGGCCGCGCTCGCGAACCGGTACGCCACGGTGCGCCCGTTCCTGTCCCTGCTGGGCGAGTCGAAGGCGCTGGACGCGGCGAGCGCCGGGAAACGGGTCCTGGCCGGGGTACGCGGCCTGCCGCGGCGGTCCAAAACGTGTGGGCCGAATGGCAGCGTCTGCTCCAGGCCGGGATCGAGCGCATGATCGCCGGGGGTCTGCTCCGGGCCGGCACCGACGGTCAGCGGCTCGGCCGCTCGATTCTCGCGATCTTGCAAGGCGGGCTGCTGATGACCAAGACGACCCGCACCGAAGAGCCACTCCTCGACGCACTCGACGCCATCTTCCTCACCCTGCGAGCACACGCCGTCGATCCCCCACACTGAAGACGACGGACGCACGCACTCTGGAGATCTCCACCAGGAAAACCGTGACCGAAGGCGTCGCCGCACCGACCCTCGTACATCCGGCGGGCGCGCGGCCGCCGGACCGGACACCCGGCTCCCACATCGATGTGGTGCTGACCGAGGGAATGATCCGGTACTGCCCGCTGTGCGGGAACCGATGGGACAACCACTCCCCTCCGGCGCCGTCGAAGAAGCACCTGTTCCGCCCGTGCAACCCACAGCCGCCCGGTGGTGGCGTACAGGGTCCCCGGCCGGACTGCGCGTCCCCCTTGAGGAGGCGCAGCATCCACCACAGCTGACCCGGCGTCGCCCAGTGGAAGATCCCAGCGGCACCAAGCACTGTCAGCACCTCCCGCCCCCCGGGCCGGCCTGCTCGGCTGAGCGGCTTCTGGACTTTCGAAGGGGGGTCCTACGGAGTAGGTACCCGATTCGCAGTCCACCAGGCGGCGATCTGGCTGCGAGAGCGGAAGGCAAGCTTGGCAAGGATGTTCTGGACGTGGCCGTCGACCGTACGCGTGGAAAGCACGAGTGCGGCGGCGATCTGACGGTTACTCATTCCCTCGGCGACCAGCGCGGCCACTTCGCGCTCCCGGCGGGACAGCGGGCTCGGGGGCGGTGCCGGGGCAGGTGCGGCAGGTTCGTCGGTAACGGTGGAGGCGTCATCAGTGCTGCTGCCCGCACCCAGAGCATAGGCGATGGCTTTGGCTGGGGTGTCGTGGCGGGCGCCTTGGGCGAGCGCCCTCCGATAGACGTCGGATCCCAGGGTGCGGAGGACCGCTTCCTCGCACCGCGCATGGTCGACTGCGGTCAGGAGACCGATTTCCGGGATGGTGATGCCTGCTGCCCGGCCCAGCGCATCGACCGCTCCCAGCAGTCGTGCCGCCTCCTGGTGGTCACCGTCGGCGGCGGCCGCCCAGGCGAGCAGTTCCAGGTTGAAGCCGGCACCGATGTAGTCGTTGAAGCCGTGCTGGAGTTCCAGCGCGGAACGGGCGAGAGTCCTGCACTCTTGCAGGTCACCGCGTGTCCAGGCCTCAAGGCCCAGGGCCCACAGGACATTGGCCCGGCCCCATCGCTCACCGTGTGCCTGCGCGATGGTGAGCGACCGTCGGCCGGTCTGCGCAGCGCGGTGGTCTCCGAGTTGGATAAGGCTGAACGTCAGGCGGAACAGGGCGAAGATCGCTGCTCGTTCCTCGCCCAGCGCAGTGTAGGTGTCGATCGCTGCTTCGTGGAGGGCACGAGACTCTTCCAACCGGCCCTGGAAGGCTGCTGAGACGCCGCGCACGCCCTGGATGTGGGCGTGGACGATCGGGGGGAGGTCCAGGTGTTCGGCCAGGTGCCCGGCTTCGGCCAGCCACGCCTCCGCAGCGGCGAAGTCGCGCTGCAGTACGGCAACCCAGGCCCCGGCCCACAAGGCGGCAGCCCGGGCCGGTGTGGGCTCCGGGGCGGCGGCGAGGGCCCGGTCGAGCTGGCGGCGGCCTTCGCCGATATGCCCACCGACGTACCAGTGGTAGCGCAGTGCGACGGCCAGCGCCAGTACGGCCTGTGGAGCCTCGCGGTAGTCGAGTGCGGCGAGCAGATTGCTGTGTTCTGCGCGCAGCCGGGTTAGGCATTCTTCCTGTCCCGGTCCCCACCAGCGGTCGGCGATGCCCTCGGCCAGCGTGTGGAAGAAGTCGCGGTGACGACGCAACAGCCGCTGCTCCTGCCCGGAGCCGGCCAGCCGCTCCCGCCCGTACTCGCGGATGGTCTCCAGCAGCCGGTAGCGGGATTGGCCCTCGAGTTCGCAGCGGAGCACGACGGACTGGGCGACCAGCCGGTCGAGCAGGTCCAGCACCTCCGCCTTGGTGATGCCGTCGCCGGAGCACACCTCCTCAGCCGCGTCCAAGCCGAAGCCGCCGGCGAACACCGACAGCCGGCTCCACAGCAGCTGCTCGGCCGGACCGCACAGCTCATAGCTGTAGTCGATCGCCGCCCGCAGGGTCCGCTGCCGTGGCGGCCCGACACGGTTACCGGAGGTGAGTAGCGCGAACCGGTCCTCCAGCCGCTCAGCCAACTGCTCGACGGTGAGTATCCGCAGCCGCGAAGCTGCCAGCTCGATGGCCAGAGGCAGCCCGTCCAGATCCGCACACAGCCGGGCGAGTGAAGCCACGGTCGCGCCGTTGAACCGAACGTTCTGGTCAATCGCCGCGGCCCGGACTCGCAGCAGTTCCATCGCTTCGTCCTCCGGCAGCGGGAGGACACTGAACAGGTACTCGCCGACGATGTCCAGCGGGTGGCGGCTGGTCGCCAGGATGCGTACCTCAGAAGCCGCGCGGAGCAGCGTGTAAGCCAGCTCGGCGCTGGCGTGGACCAAGTGCTCACAGTTGTCCAGCACGATCAGCGCCCGGCGCTCTGCCAGATGCGCCGCGAGATGGTCGATGGTCGACCTGGTCCCCCGGTCCGGCACCCCGAGCGCGAGGGCAGTCGCACCCGCCACCCCCGACGCTTCCCGCACCGAGGCCAGATCCACCAGCCACACCCCGTCGGGATAGGCCAGCCGGGACGCACAGGCCACCTCCAGTGCCAGCCGCGTCTTGCCCACACCTCCCACGCCGGTCAGAGTCAACAACCGCGCCGTACCCAGGCGGCCGCGGATCGCGGCGATGTCACCGCGTCGGCCCACGAACGCGGCAAGGGCGGGGACCGCCGGGAGATTCCCCGCGTCTGGGCTCACACCAGCCACCGCGCTGCCTTTCGGGCCGGGCTCAGCGTTCCAGCACGAGGGCGAGGCCCTGGCCGACGCCGATGCAGAGGGTGACAACGCCGGTGCCGCTGCCCTTGCGTGCGAGCTGGTGGGCGACGGTGCCGGCGAGGCGGGCACCAGAGGCGCCGAGCGGGTGGCCCAGCGCGATGGCGCCGCCCTGCGGGTTGAGGATCGCCGGGTCGAACTCGGGCCATTCGGCAACACAGCCCAGGACTTGGGCGGCGAAAGCCTCGTTCAGTTCGAGGACTGACAGGTCGCCGAATCCCTTGCCTGCCGTGGCGAGAGCGCGGTTGACGGCCTCGACCGGGGCGAGGCCGAAGTAGTGCGGGTCGGTGGCGGAGACACCGGTGGCGGTGATGCGGGCCAGCGGTTCGCGGCCGGTGGCCTTGAGTCCCTCCTCGTCGGTCAGGAGCAGGGCGGCGGCGCCGTCGTTGAGCGGTGAGGCGTTGCCCGCGGTGACGGTGCCGTTCTCCTTGCGGAAGGACGGTTTCAGCTTGGCCATCGCGGCGAGGGAGGCGTCCGCCCGGACCGACTCGTCGGCGGCGAAGACCACCGGGTCGCCCTTGCGCTGAGGAATCGACACCGGCGCCAACTCGGGCTCGAACAGGCCCTGTTGCTGTGCCGCCGTCGCCTTCTGGTGGGAGGCCAGCGCGAACTCGTCCTGCTGCTCACGGCTGATCTTGTGCTTCTCGGCGATCAGCTCGGCCGACTCGCCCAGCGGGACGGTCCACTGCGGGTCCATCTTGGGATTCACCATCCGCCAGCCGAGCGTGGTGGAGTACAGCTCGGCGTGCCCGGCCGGGAACGGCTTGTCCGACTTCGGCAGGACGTAGGGGGCGCGGGTCATCGACTCCACGCCACCAGCCACGGCGATCGACGCGTCGCCGGTCGCAATGGCGCGAGCCGCCTGGATGACGGCTTCGAGGCCGGAGGCACAGAGCCGGTTGACGGTCACGCCGGGCACGCTGGTGGGCAGGCCGGCCAGCAGCGCGGCCATCCGGCCGACGTTTCGGTTCTCCTCGCCGGCTCCGTTGGCGTTGCCGACGTAGATGTCCTCGATCCGGGACGGGTCCAGGGCGGGCGTACGGCCGAGGAGTTCGCGGATCGCGTGGGCGGCCAGATCGTCGGGGCGCACGCTCGCGAGGCCGCCGTTGTAGCGGCCGATCGGCGTGCGGACCGCGTCGACGATGTACACGTCCTTCAGGCCGTTGGTCATGACTGCTTCTCCTCGGGGACACGTACCTTGGCGTCGGTCTTGGCGACGATTTCCTCCACACTCACCCCGGGCGCGGTCTCGACCAGGACGAGGCCGTCGTCGGTGACGTCGAGAACAGCGAGATCGGTGATGATGCGGTCCACACACGCCTTCCCTGTGAGCGGCAGCGCGCACTCCTCGAGGATCTTCGCCGAGCCGTCCTTGGCGGTGTGCGTCATCACCACGATGACCGTGCGGGCCCCGTGGACGAGGTCCATCGCCCCGCCGATCCCCGTGATCAGCTTCCCGGGGATGGCCCAGTTCGCCAGATCCCCCTTCTCGGACACCTGCATCGCGCCCAGCACGGCGACGTCGATGTGCCCGCCCCGGACCATCGAGAAGGACAGCGCCGAGTCGAAGAAGGCGGCGCCCGGCAGGACCGTCACCGTCTCCTTCCCCGCGTTGATCAGATCCGGGTCGACTGCGTCCTCGGCCGGATACGGCCCGGTGCCCAGGATGCCGTTCTCCGACTCCAGGACGACTTCGACGCCCTCGGGCAGGTAGTTGGGGATCAGCGTCGGCAGCCCGATGCCAAGGTTGGCGTACTGGCCGTCCTCCAGCTCACGCGCAGCCCGGGCGGCCATCTGCTCACGTGTCCAGGCCATCAGCTGCTCACCGTCCGCTGCTCGATCTTCTTGTCCGCTGCCTGCTCCGGAGTCAGGGCGATGACCCGCTGCACAAAGATTCCCGGCAGGTGCACTGCATCCGGGTCAAGCTCTCCCGGATCGACCAGCTGCTCGACCTCCGCGATGGTGATCCGCCCTGACATCGCGGCGAGGGGGTTGAAGTTCCGCGAAGACTTGGCGAAGACCAAGTTCCCGTACCTGTCGCCCTTCGCGGCCCGCACGAGGGCGAAGTCGGTTCGGATCCCGTGCTCCAGCACGTACTCCACGCCGTCGAACTCCCGCACCTCCTTGGGCGGCGAGGCGAGCGCGACCCCACCCTCACCGTCGTAGCGCCAGGGCAGTCCGCCCTCGGCGACCTGGGTGCCGACCCCGGCCGGGGTGTAGAAGGCGGGGATCCCGGCGCCGCCGGCCCGCAGGCGCTCGGCGAGCGTGCCCTGCGGGATGAGTTCCACTTCCAGCTCCCCGGCGAGGTACTGCCGGGCGAACTCCTTGTTCGCTCCGATGTAGGAGCCGGTCACCCGGCCGATCCGCCCTGCGGCCAGCAGTACGGCGAGTCCTGAGTCCATCGCGCCGCAGTTGTTCGACACCACCTTCAGGCCGGACACGCCCAGCTCGTACAGTGCGTTGATCAGTACGTTCGGGACGCCGCTGAGGCCGAACCCGCCGACGGCGAGGGACGCGCCGTCGGAGATATCGGCCAGGGCCTCGGCGGCGGAGGCGACCACCTTGTCCATGTCAGCCCTGCTTGACGGTCGGCTGGTAGGCGAGGAACTTCCAGGTGCCGTCCGCTCGCGTCCACACCGCGAGCGAGCGGTTCGCCAGCTGCTTGCGAACGCCTCCGGCGGTCAGGTCGGCGTTCATCTCACCGATGACGACTGCGGTGTCCCCGACCACGGTGATCGTGTCAATGGGGTGGTCGATCCGGTGGTAGACGTAGTAACCGGTTTTGCACTTCTCCAGGTATGAATTCAGCGTGTCCAGGGCCCCGTTGGAGTGGGTGTACGCGAGGTCTGGGTGAGCGAGCTCGGCGAACTTGTCGTAGTCGCGCGTGACGATGGCGTCGAAGCGGCGGTTCTCCAGCGTACGGATGGTTTCCGCGTCGTCTGCGTTCATGGGTGGTTCCTTCGGTGCGGTTGAGTTGGAGAAGGAAGGTCACGAGGCCGGCTGTTTGCCGGCCCAGGCGCGGCTTAGGAGGCGGGTGAGGCCGTCTGCGGTGACCTGCCGCGGGTTGGCGTACGGGTGGGCCAGCGTCTGTTCGACGATCCGGCTGATGTCGTCCTTCTCCATGCCGAGTTCGCGTAGCGAGCCAGGGGCGCCCAAACGCCGGGCGAGCTCCCACAATGCCGTGGCTGGATCGGCGGCTCCGCCCAGTGCGCGCCAGAGTGCGGCGACGGCGTCGGGGGCAGCGGGCTGGTTGTACGCGAGGGCGTGTGGCAGGACCACGGTGTGCGTTTCGGCATGCGGCAGGTCCAGCGTGCCGCCGAGGGCGTGACACAGCTTGTGGTGCAGGGACATCGTGGTGGCGCCGAGACAGGCCCCACACAGCCACGCCCCGTACTGGGCGTCGCAGCGCGCCAGGAGATCCTTGCCGTTTGCGGCCACTGCGGGGAGAGCGGCAGCGAGCGAACGCACCCCTTCCTCGGCCATCAGGTTGATGATCGGAGAGGCGTCCGGGGCATAGAGGGCTTCCACGGCGTGCGCAATCGCGTTCATGCCGCTGGTCACGGAGACAGCCGCCGGGAGGCTGAGCGTGAGCTCGGGGTCGTAGAGCACGCTGACGGGCAGGACTCGGGGATCCTTGCCTGTGCGCTTGCGGCCGTGCTCGGTCAGCCCCCACACAGAGGTCATCTCGGAGCCGGCATATGTCGTGGGTACAGCGATGATCTGCAGGCCGGTTTCCAGGGCGATGGCTTTGCCGAGCCCGATCGCCGAGCCGCCGCCGACCGCGACGCAGCCGTCCGCCCCCAGCTCGGCCGCCCGGTCACGGGCCGCTGCAGCGGACTCGACCGGAACGTGCATGCGGGCGTGCGGGTGAACTCCGACGGCACGGTCGCCAAGCAGCTGAGCTACGGCCTCGCCGAGCGCCTGCTGCGGCGGCGAACACAGAACGAGGACGCGCTTGAGCCCGGCCCTGTCGACCTCGTCGGCCAGTTGGCTGAGCACACCAGGTCCCATCACCACGCGCATGGGCAGCGACTGGTAGGTGAAATTTCGGGCCTGGCTCATCGCTTGGCCTCCTGGTCGTCGTCGCTGAGGAGAGAGATGTCGAAATGGACGGCGCGGTACGGGTTGTCGAAGCCGAGTTCGGCCGCCCGGGCGGGGTCGTCGACCTGACCGAAGTCGCGTACGAGGCTTTCCTTGACACCGAAGACGACATCGGAGCCGATGTAAGGGCAGTCCTTCACGAACAGGTGGGTGGTCAGCGGCCGGTAGTGCTGGGCAGTCACCAGGAAGTGCAAGTGCGCGGGACGGTTCGGGTGACGGTGCGTGGCCTTGAGCAGGCCGCCGACGGGCCCGTCGACCGGGATCGGGTAGAAGCGGGGCACGATGGAGCGGAACCAGAATTCGCCGTTGTCGTCCGTGGTGAACAGGCCACGGAGATTGCGCTCGGGCTGGATGCCGGGCTGCTGCACGTCATAAAAGCCCTCCGCATTCGCCTGCCAGACGTCGACTGCGGCGTTCGCGATCGGCTCGCCCTTCTCGTCGGTGACGCGCCCGGTGACCAGGCACTGCTCGCCCTTGCCGTCCAGGGCGATGAGGTCGCCCGGCTTCCTGGGCGGTGACTCGACCATGTGGAACGGGCCGAGCACAGTGGACTCTGTGGCCAGTTCCAGAGAGCGATTGTTGATCGTCTCGACCAGCATGGAGACACCCAGTACGTCCGAGAGAAGGATGAACTCCTGCCGGACATCGGTGCATGCCTGACCGGTCTCGGTGAGGAAAGCAATGGCCGCTTCCCACTCCTCGTTGGTGAGCTCCACGTCCTTGACGAAGGCGTGCAGATGCCGGACGAGGGAGCCCAGAACCTGCCGCAGTCTCGGGTCGGTGTCCGAGCCGAAACTCTCGACAACGATCTCCGCGGACCTGTCCTCGGTGAACAGCGAAGGCGCACTCATGGGACCCTCACCAACCTTTCATGCGTAGCGTGTGCGTCTGGCGTCCGGTGGGGCTTAGGCCGGCGAAGCCATGTCAGGGCCCGAGGGGAGTCCGCCCATGGAATGCGTTCTCCACGACGGCGGCGAGCACATCCGGCTCCAACTCGGCGTCCTGGGCGGTCGTCTCGTCGCCCCGCACGGCCTCCAGGGCGGCGTCCAGCCCGGCGAGCCCCATCCCCAGTTCCCGCAGGCTCTGCGGGGCACCGACTTCATGCGCGAGGTGGGCAATGCCCTCCACAGCATCGTTGCAGCCGAGAGCCTCGGCGACGCGGGCGAGAGCCAGCGGCCGCTTCACACCGGTCGCCGCCAGCAGGTGGGGCAGGACGACCGGGCGCACATCGGCGTGGCGCAGCCCACAGGCCCGCTCCACGGCCTCGCAGAGCATGCGATGAGCTCCCGGTGCGGTTACGGCGAGCGAGGCGGCGGTGAGGTATCCGCCGTACTGGGTTCGGGACCGGCCGACCAGGCCGTGCGGATGCAGCATCGCGTCCGGCATGCCGTCGGCGATCTGACAGATTCCCTCCTCGGCCATCATCGCGGCGACCGGACTCGCATCCGGTGTACAGAGGACGTCTACGCCGTGCGCAAGCGCGCGCATCCCGGACCGGGCCGTGACGTGGTCCGGAAGCCCGACGGTGAGGGCCGGATCGTAGATCACCACCCGTGAGGCCGCCGCTGACAGGTACACGGCTGGTCCGGTCCTGCCGGGCGGGGGGTCCGGCGGGGAAACGAACTCCGCGCCGGCGTATGAGGCGGGCAGCGCCACCAGGGGGAGCTCCGCGCGCAGCGCAGCCTGTCGGGCAGCGTGGATCACCGCACCGCTCCCGACGGCGACCAGGCAGTCGGCCTGCTCGCGCACCGCAGCCTCATGCGCGCGGGAGATCTGTCCCGCCGCCGATCGGCCCCGTGTGAACGCCACCGGCTGTGCACCGCCACCCGGCAGCGCCGCCATGAGCGCGCCCGCCACAGCCTTCTGGGAGGCGGAGGCCAAAACGAGGGGTACCTTGGCGCCGAGGCGTTCGAGCTCCGGCAGCAATGATGTACGGTGCGCGTCAACCGCGAACACGACCCTGACCGCGTGTACGTCGTGGGTGAAGCCCGCGACGACCTCCGACATCGATCTCGCCGTCACCAGGACCTTCTTCCGCTCGGCGCCGCACGGCTGCCCCGAGCTCATCGGCACGGCGAGGGGGTCGATGGTGACCATCGAGCCTCCTTCCGTCTGTGCCGCTGTCCGGGGACGGACCGCTTCCGCGCTCTTGTGAACGTCGCGTCACATGGTTGTATTGCAGTATTGATTCTGTCCAATACTCGTTTTGCTCTTGATCTATATGGCTGGCGAATACATCAACCTCGGCGCTGCCTGCGCCGAGCAACAGAGGGTGGGTCGAAAGGGTGGAACTACGACAACTCCAGTACTTCCTGGCCGTGGCCGAGGAGCTGAACTTCAGCAGGGCGGCGGACCGGCTCAACATGACTCAGCCGCCCCTGAGCGCCCAGATCCGCCAGCTCGAGGAAGAGCTGGATGTGGTCCTCTTCGAGCGGACCACGCGCAAGGTGAAACTCACTACGGCGGGACGTCACTTTCAGCAGAGCACTCAGGAGCTCCTCGGCCAGCTGGACTCGAACATCGTGGACGCAAGGAGAGCGGCGAAAGGCGAGTGGGGCAAGCTGGCACTGGGCTTCGTTCCATCAGCGACCATAGAGACCCTCCCCCCCATCCTTCGCGATTTCCGGGAGAGATTCAGCAATGTGCGCCTTGACCTGCATGAACTCACCCCGGAGCGGCAGGTCTCTGGACTGCGCGACGGATCGCTGGACTGCGCCTGCTTCTACCTCCCGTTCGCCGAAATGAATCCGTTCGGCGACCGGAACCTCGAGTCCGCAGCCATCTCCCGTGAACCCCTGGTGGCGGCGCTTCCGCCCGGTCACCGCCTTGCCGCCCAGCGGAAGATCCACGTCGGTGAACTCGCCGAGGAACCGTTCGTGACGGTCAGCGGCCACTGCGGCCAGGGCTTGCGCGAGATCATTCTGGAGCAGTGTCGTCGGGGCGGATTCGCGCCCCGGATCGTTCAGGAGGCGGCGCTGATCCAGACCATTGCAGGACTCGTGGCCAGCGGGGTCGGAGTCGCGCTCATTCCCGCGTCGGTGCGCCGCATCCAGAAGATCGGTGTCACCTATCGGGCGCTCCAGAACGAGCCCCTCAATGTCGAAATGGGGCTCATCTGGATGCGGGAGAACAACAGTCCCGTGCTGGCCGGCTTCACCGGCAGCGTGACGGCGGCCAGATGAGGAGCCGCTTCTGCCGGACGCCTCGGCGATCACGCGGTCGTCGACCTTCTGGGTAGCCGTGCGCGGTACGTGGGAGCCCGATGGGCTGCCCGCCTGAACGAGATGGAGCTCGTCAGAGGCGGCGGGGTGGATCATCCGCGAGAACGACCTCGACGGCGAAGCCGGACAGCCCCGAGTGAGCCTCCACGGGCCGGCACACCAGCGTGGCGGTCTCACCGTGCGGGAGCGGCACCTCGATGGCGGCGCGCTGGCCGAGTGCGATCAGTTCAACGGCTTTCTCCTGCAGGACAAGCCAGGCGGCGCGTCCGATCGCGCTGTCGGACGGGGCCTTGATTCCGGTCCGTGACGCTGCAGACGCGGCCGACGCCTGGGTTCGGCTCTGGGCCTGGCGGTATGCCTCCAGCAACAGGCGCTCCCGCTGCGTGGCCTCCTCCAGCATCCGCCACTCAACAGCGGCCCCTGCCGCGCGCATCAGGGCCTCGGCCTGAGGATTGGCATCGGCCGCTTCGCCGGCGAAGTCGACGACGCCTTGGATGTGACCGCTGAGGGGGTCGCGGACCGGAACAGCCACACAGGCGCACTGCTGAAAGCACTCGGCAAAGTGCTCGGCCCCGATCACACGGCAAGGCCGTCGCTCCACCAAAGCCAGGGCGATGCCGTTCGTGCCGACCACTTCTTCGGCGAAGGAGAACCCAGGTGCGGCACCCGGGAGGGCGTCAAGGCGCCGACTCACGAAGGGGTCGCCGACGCGGCGCTGGACCTTTCGGCCCTGGGCATCGGCGAGGCTAACGCTCACCCGGGTGCCCGAGATCTTGGCTTCCAGCCAGTCGAGGACTGGTGCGGCCGCGCGTACGAACGGGGTGTCCAGATCGAGATCCGGGTCGTAGGCGGGCTCACACCGGGCGGGGGCGACAGCCAGGGTCCGGGAGCGGTCCCACGACTGCAAAATCGCGCTGCGCGGGCCTTTGACGACGATTTCACCGGCCAGGTACCGTTCCCGCAACAGCGCCATGGACCTGAGCGAACCGTTCAGGCTGTCGGTCACCTGGATCACTTCCCTCAGCGGATCTGCCCCAAGGACACCGGCGTCCGAGTCCGCATGGCGCACAGCGCCGACCCCGCCTTCAATGTAACGCCGCCGCTGTCGAGCGGGCCCCTTAAGAGAAGTGCCTGGCGAGGTTGCCGCCCGCCGGAGCGCAGAGCGACGCCGCCAGGGTGGCGCAAACCGCCGGTTCGGCCAACACCCGCTCCATCTATTTGTCAGTCGTATAGATCATTCGAAGAACAAGTATTGGACAGTCTCAGTAGCGCGCCCAAGTATGTAACGCAGAGTTTACGGCGTTCCTACAACGACTTGTCGCAAGAGATCGGACGCCGACCGTCGGCAAACGAGCCGCCGGGCCTCGCCCTCGCTGGCGACAGTCAGCGTTCGGCACACACCGTGACGGCGCCCACAAAGCGTCCCCATCTGCATCAACGGTCATCACTGTCCCTTCCAGGCGCGCCGATAACAGCCTCGCTCTCAATGAGCCGGACGTTCTTCGCCAACCGGGCGACCGTCAAGCAGCAATCGAAAGGAACTTCCGTTGAGCACCTACGAACTGATCGCAGCCTGCTGGGTCACCGCGGGGGACGCGCCCGCAGGGGCGGAGGACGACCGCAGCCCGCTCGGCGTTCGTGAGCGCATCGAAGCCGCGGGTCGGGCCGGCTTCAAGGGCTTCGGCATCGGCCACCTCGACCTGCTCGAGGCGGAACGCAGCGTCGGCTTCCCGGACCTGAAGCTGATGCTCGCCGACAACGGCATCGAGCACTTCGAGATCGAGTTCCTCGTGAACTGGTTCACCACCGGCGAGGACAGGAAGCGCTCCGATGAAATCCGCGCTGACATGCTCCGCGCTGCAGAAGCGGTCGGCGCCCGCCACATCAAGGTCGGCGACCACACCGGTGCCACGGTCACCGTCGACCGGCTCGCCGAGAGCTTCGCCGGGCTGGCGGCCGACGCCGCCAACGCGGGTTCGCGGATCGCGCTCGAGCCGATGCCCTTCGGCGCCGTCAAGACCCCCCAGGCGGGGCTGGAGGTGGTCCAGCGGGCCGGACACCCAGCGGGCGGGCTCCTGATCGACATCTGGCACACGGTACGCGCCGGCGTCGACTTCGCCACCCTGCGCGATCTGCCGGCCGAACACCTGACCAGCATCGAGCTCGACGACGCACCGCTGACCTGGGAGGGCGACCTCCTGGCGGACACCTTCAATGGACGGCGACTGTGCGGTGAAGGCGAGTTCGACGTGGCTGGCTTCATCGACGCCATCAAGAGCACCGGCTACCAAGGGCCGTGGGGCGTGGAAATCCTGGGTGCGGAGTACCGCAAGCTGCCCCTCGAGGAGGCGGTGAACGCGGCCCACGCGACCACACTGCGCTTCCTCGACCGGCCGGTCGACTGAGCGCGCCAGGTCAATCCCCATCGCGGTGGCCCGATGTTCGTCCTTCTCGATCAGGCCGACTCCCCTCGGCCTGATCGAGTCTGCCCAAACCGCACCCGTCTGGACGGATGACTCACATGGATCTGCAACTGGACGGCTGCCAGGCCCTCGTCACCGGTGCCGCCACCGGCATCGGCCGTGCCACCGCGGAACACCTGGCCGCCGAGGGCTGCATGGTTGCCGCACTCGACATCGATGTGACGGCGCTGCACGACCTCGAAGAGGCCACCGGGAAACTTGCCGATTCGGTCATCGCCGTACTGGCCGACCTGTCGAGCGCGGCAGGGTGTTCTGAAGGAGCGGCCCAGGCCCTGGAAGCACTCGGCGGCCTGGACACCCTGGCGAACAACGTCGGCTCGGGTGCCGTACGGCATATCGCCGACCTTGGTACCCCCGAGGAGGTCGCCCGGGTCATCACTTTCCTCGCCAGCGATGCCGCGCTTTGTGACCGGGTCGGTCTGGGGCGTGGACGGCGGCAGCGTTCGGAGTCTGCTGTGACCGCGGCACCTGCCCCGCCCTGCCGGTCGGCGCAGACCGGCGCCCGATTGGGGCCCGCGCCCCTCCCCAGTGCATGGACGGAGATCACCATGAACACAGCATCCCGCGCGCAGGCGGTGGCGTCGTGAAAGCGGTCGTGCTCTCATCGGACCGCAAGCTCGCGCTGGAGGACCGGCCGGTCCGGGAACCCGGCCGGGGCGAAGTACTGGTCGCTTCGGAGTACTGCGGTATTTGCGGCACCGACCTGCACGCCGCTGAGCTGGACCTCTTCGCGCCGCCAGTCACCATCGGGCACGAGTTCTCTGGCGTGATCGCCGCGATCGGGCATGGTGTCACCGGCTGGAATGTCGGCGACCGGGTTGCGGTGAACCCCAACGGGAACATCTGCGGCGTGTGCGAGGCGTGCCGTGCCAGGCGCACCAACCTGTGTAAGTCCGCGGTCTTCGACAACGGCCTCGGTGTCCGCCGCGACGGGGGCATGGCCGAGTACGCCACGATCCCCGCGGTCCACCTGCACCGGCTGCCCGACTCTGTCGACAGCAAGCGTGGTGCGTGGACCGAGCCGCTCGCCGTCGCGAGCCGCGCCGTACGCGGGTCAGGCATCCGGCTCGGTGACTCCGCCATGGTGATCGGGGGCGGTCCCATCGGCCTGCTGACCGTGCAGCTGCTGCGTCGCGCCGGCGCCGCGCGGGTCGAGGTCGTCGAACCGTCCAGTTTCCGCCGTGACGTGGCCATGCGGGTCGGCGCGGATGCGGTCTACACCCCGCGGTCGCTTGACGAGGCCGTCGCCTCCGGGGACTTCCGGCCGGTCGACCGGGTCTACGAGTGTTCCGGGCACCCGACCGCGGTACAGACCGCGATCACCTTGACCGCGCCGGGCGGGAGGGTCCAGCTGATCGGGGTCGCTGCGGCACCGGTCGCATTCTCCGCGATGGACGCGCTCATCAAGGAAGTGACCATTTCGGCGAACTTCATCTATGTCGAGGAGTTCGACCAGGCCATCGAGCTGTTGCGCCGGGACGCCGTCGATGTTGTCTCACTGACCTCGACGGTCGTAACGCTCGATCAACACGAGGCGGCGTTCGATGCGCTTCGTCAGCCTGAATTCACCATCAAGGCACTGATCAAGACCGCAGCCTCCGCTTGATCGCCTGTTCTGGAATCCGCTCAGCACACCGCCAGAAAAGAGTCGCCAGATGTCTCCGTTCACCCAGACCAGAACCATCACGACCCCGCGGCGCCTTGCCGCCATATGCCTGAGCGCGGCCCTGATCGGCGGTGCCACGGCATGCAGCGCCACTGGTCCCACCGCCTCCGGCGCCGCTAAGGGGTCGAAGATGAAGCTCGGCCTGTCGATGCCGACGCTCAACACGCCTTTCTTCACGGTCCTGGTCAACGAGGCGACGGCCGAGGCGAAGGTCAAGGGCGGCAAGGTCGTGCAGACGACGAACGCCAACCGTGACGCCAGCCAGCAGGTGAACGACTTCCGCAATCTCATCGCCGCCGGCGCCAACGTCATTCTGGCGGGCGTGGTCGACCGGTCGGCGATCCAGCCCGCTCTGGACTACGCCAAGAGCCAGCACGTCCCGGTGGTCATCGTCGATGACGCGCCCGCCGCGGGCGATGTGTATGCCGTCGTGAAGGCGGACAACAAGGCGATGGCAGCCCAGGCCGCGGATGTTCTGGCGACGAAGGTGCCCAAGACCGGCAAGATCCTGGAGATCATGGGCGGCCTGACCACCACCAACGGACAGGACCGCAAGACCGGCTTCGACCAGGAGTTCAAGAAGAAGGCACCGGGTGTCAAGGTCATCCAGCAGTCCGCCGAGTGGGACGGCCCGACGAGCGCGAACGTCATGTCGGCCGTGCTCAGCAGCACCCCAGGCCTGAGCGGCGTCTATCTTGCAACCGACACGCTCTACTACGACCCGGTCGCCGCGACTCTGAAGGCACGCGGCCGTCTGGCACCCGTGGGGCAGTCCGGACACCTGCCGATAGTCGCCATCGACGGCGGCGTGGAATCGCTCAACGCGATCCGCAAGGGCTATCTGGACGCCACCATCTCGCAGCCGGTGCTCGACTACGCCAAGTACGGCGTCGACTACCTCCAGGACGCGCTGGACGGCAAGAAGATGAAGGCCGGAGCCAGCGACCACAACAGCACGGTCGTGAAGAACGGTGCCTACTTCATCGACGAACTGCCCGCCCCTGTGGTGACGAAGAAGAACGTCGACGACTCCACCCTGTGGGGCAACAAGTCATGACGATCCCCAGCCAGACCGCCGACACGCACGACCTGCTCGGCGCAGGCGAACCCCTCGTGGAGATCAAGGACGCCGTCAAACGCTTCGGCGCCACCACGGCGCTCGACGGCCTCTCGCTCACCGTGCGACGGGGCGAGTCGCACGGACTCGTCGGCCGCAACGGCGCCGGCAAGTCCACTCTGGTGTCCGTCCTGACCGGACTGAACGAGATCGACTCCGGCACGTTCCTGCTGGGTGGGGCGCAGCCGCCACCGCGCTCGGACCGCAAGGCATGGCTGTCCGCGGTCAGCTGCGTCTATCAGCACCGCACTCTGGTGCCCGGCCTCAGCGTCGCGGAGAACCTGTACCTGGGCACCTACCAGAACAAGCAGATGATCTCGTGGAGCGCCTTGAACAAGGCCGCTGCGGAGGAGCTCGAGAACTGGGACATCCCCATCTCTCCGACGAAGAAGGTCATGGATCTCGGCGTGGGCGAGGCCCAGATGATCGAGATCGTGCGGGCCCTCAGCCACGGTTCGCGCTTCGTCATCCTCGACGAACCGACTGCCCAGCTCGTCGCCAGCGAGATCGACATCCTCATGACTCGCGTCAACCAGCTGCGCGAACGTGGAGTGACGTTCCTGTTCATCTCCCACCACCTGGACGAGGTTCCGCAGGTGTGCGACGCGGTGACCGTGCTGCGCAACGGCAGACATGTCCTGAGCGGTGATGCGCACAAGCTCACCACCTCCGACATGGTCTCGGCGATGGTCGGCGACGAGGCTTCTGGCACCGTCCTCACCGCCAAGAAGCAGATAGTCCGGCCGCCGCTGCCCGAAGACGCTCCCGTCGTGCTCGACGCCGCGGTGCGCGTCGACGGTTACCAGGACTCGATGGAGCTGTCGCTGAGGGCCGGCGAGGTCGTCGGCCTGGCCGGGCACCTCGGGTCGGGCACACGCCACCTGGCCCTGACCCTGGCCGGGCACCACCGGAACTGGGAGGGCGCGATCACGGTCCAGGGCACTCCGGTGCCCCGCAAATGGGACCCCTACACGGCAGTGCGCACCGGCGTCAGCCTGCTGCCCGAGGACCGCATCAACACCGGCCTGGTCGGCCAGATGTCCATCGAGGACAACATGACCATGCCTGCCCTGAAGAAGCTGACCAAGCGTGTGCTCCTGGACCGCCGTGCCCGGCGCCGGTTCGCCGAGACCAACCGCACCGACCTCGGCGTGAAGTGCTCCTCCGTGTCCCAGCCCGTGGGCGAACTCAGCGGCGGCAACCAGCAGAAGGTCCTGCTGGGCTCGGCACTCAGCACCAACCCGGCCGTGCTCGTGCTCCTGCACCCCACCGCCGGCGTCGACATCGCCTCCAAGGCCACGATCCTCGACATCGTCGAGCAACGACGCAAAGAAGGACTGGCCGTCCTCCTCGTCAGCGACGAACCGGAGGAACTCGCCTTCTGCGACCGGATCCAGGTCTGGGTCCGCGGCAGGAAGACCACGGAAGGAAGCGGCATGACCGAGAGCGAACTCGTCGCCGCCATGGAAGGCTCCGAACTGTCCAGCGAGGGATCATGACCACCAGCACCCACCACAACGACGTCGCCCCACCCAAGCGTGGCGGCATACCTGCCGCCGCACACGACGCCCGGGGCCGCACGCTCGCCGACTTCCTCAAGCCCGAATGGGCCGTCCTGCCGGTCCTCGTGGTCGTCATCGTCGTCGGCGCCGTGCTGAACCCGACCTTCCTTTCCTACAACAACATCTACGGCATCCTGCAGCAGACCAGTGAACTGGCGGTCCTCACCATGGGGCTCACGCTGGTGCTCATCACCGGCAAGTTCGACCTGTCACTGGAGTCGATCTTCGGGCTGGCACCGATGGTCGCGGCCTACTGTTTCCTGCAGGTCGCCGGCGGCAGCCTCGGCCTCATGAACTCGCCCATCGTGGCCTTCCTCGCCGTCTTCGTCGTGGGCGCGATCATCGGAGCGTTCAACGGCATGCTCGTCGTGCGCCTGAAGTTCAACGCCTTCATCGCCACCCTCGCCACCCTGATCCTGCTGCGCGGCGTCAGCCTCGGGCTGACCCACGGCGCCACCCTGTCCGGGCTGCCTTCGGTGATGACCATCCCCGGGCAGGCCAGCGTCGCGCAGCTGCCGCTTTCCTTCCTCATCGCGCTGGTGGTGCTGATCGCCCTGACGCTGTTCCTCTCCCGGCACCGCGTCGGACGGATGCTCTACGCGGTCGGCGGAAACCCGCAGGCGGCCCGGGTCGCCGGCATCCGGGTGGAACGCGTCATCATGGGCGTCTTCATCGTCGGCGGCGTCCTTGCGGCACTCGCCGGCCTGCTGCAGGCCGGACGCATCGCCTCCATCCCGTCCTCCCTCGGGCAGAACCTCATCTTCAACGCCTTCGCCGCCGCCGTCCTCGGCGGTGTCAGCCTCAACGGCGGCCGCGGCACGGTGGCCGGGGCCTGCGGCGGCGTCCTGCTGCTGGTCCTCATCCAGAACGTGCTCGTCCTCTCCAACGTCCCCGCGTACTGGATCAGCGCCACCACCGGCGCAATCATCCTGATCGCCCTGCTCATCAGCAAGGTCAGCGGAGCAGACAAAGGCGCGTGAGCGACACCCGTAGCGGTCCGCACGGCCGGGCCGCTACCGGAACCAGACTCCCGAGGAGCAGACAGTGAGACTCGAACACAAGATCGCCGTGATCAGCGGCGCAGCGGCCGGGATCGGAAGAGCCACCGCCGAACGGTTCGCCGCCGAGGGCGCGCAGGTGTATGCCGCAGACGTCGCCTACACCTCTCCCTACGACGAGGGCACCATCCACCACCGCCCGCTCGACGTGCGAGACCTCACCTCGTGGGAAGAGCTCGCGGAAGAAGTCGCCGCGGCGGGAGGCGCCGACATCCTGGTCAACAACGCCGGCACGGTGGGGACCTACGCAGGTATCACCGATATCGACCTCAAGGACTGGGACAACATCATTGCGATCAACCAGACCGGGGTGTTCTACGGGATGCGGACGTTCATCCCGCAGATGACCAAGACCGGCGGGTCCGTGGTCAATGTCTCCTCCATATGGGGCGCGGTAGGCGCGGCGGGCGTCGCCGCCTACACCGCGTCCAAGGGCGCGGTCACGCAGATGACGAAGAACGCGGCACTCACCTACGCGGGACAGAAGGTCCGCGTGAACTCCGTACACCCCGGGCTCATCGCGACTCCCATGATCGATGCGCAGGACCAGGCCGTCTCCGACGCCGTGATCGCCGTGACACCGCTCGGACGCATCGGGCAACCCGGGGAGGTCGCCAACGTCATCCTCTTCCTGGCCAGCGACGAGGCGTCCTACGTGACCGGGGCGCAGTACATGGTGGACGGCGGGTACACAACCCCATGACAGGCCGAAAGACCTGACCACACGGAACGCCCCGGCCCCTGCGCGACCTTGTGAGAGGGCCCTTGTTGCGGACAAGAACCGTTCGGCTCAAGAAGCCCCACGTCCGAGCCTGAATTGATCATCGCCTGTTGGACGAGTGCCGGCGCGTGCGACCCGCTGGGCCCAGACGACCGGAGCCCGTTGCCGGTCCAGGACCGGATCGAGGCCATGACACAGGCAGGTTTTGCCGGGTTCGGTATCCGACACAGCGACCTGCTCGTCGTGGAGGAGGAGCTTGGGTTCGCGGCATTCAGGCGCCTGCTCGACGCGCACGGACTACGGCATGTGGAGTTGGAGTTTCTCAAGGGCTGGTATGCCGACGGCGAGGTGCGCGCCAAGTCTGACGCTGCTCGTGAGGACCTTCTCCGCGCGGCTGGAGAGCTAGGCGCGAGGTGCATCAAGGTCGGCGGCCATCTGGCCGGAGGCGCCTTGGACATCGGCCGGGTGTCCGAGGAGTTCGCCGTCCTGGCTGAGCAGGCGCACGCGGTCGGGACGGTGGTGGGTCTCGAACCGATGCTCTTCGCCGACATTCGCACCCCGCAGGAGGGCCTGGCGGTGGTCCGCGCGGCCGGCGGCCTGTTCCTCGACGTCTGGCACGTCGAGCGGGCAGGAGTCGACGTCGCCACCCTGGCCGAGATTCCAGCCCAGTACATCGTTGGGGTCGAACTCGACGACTCCGACGCCGAGATCCGCGGCACCCTGCTCGAAGACACCATGAACAACCGCAAATTCCCGGGCGAGGGAGTGCTGGACGTTAAGGGCTTCATCGACGCCGTCGTGAGGACCGGCTATTCCGGCACCTGGGGCGTGGAGATGCTGTCCACCGAGTTCCGTCGGCTGCCGGTGGGTGAGGCGGTGCGCCGGGCTCACGACACCACTGCTCGGTTCTTCACGCCCAGCTCCTGATCATCCGGGGCCGGCCGGGGCGCCGGCAAAGCGCCCCGGGCCGGAAAGTCCGCACTCGCCCGCGACAATCAGGACACGAAGGGAAAACGCCGATGCAGGCAGTATTGATCACTGGCCCTGGGGCACTGGAGATCGGTGAGATCCCGAGGCCGACGCTCGGTACAAACGATGTCGAGGTCCGCACCGCATACGTCGGGGTGTGCGGCACCGATGCGCACCTCTACGAGGGCAACAGTTTCTATATCGAGCACGGCTTTTTGACCTACCCCTTCGCATTCGGTCACGAGTACAGCGGAGTCGTGAGCGCAGTCGGACCAGAGGTGCGGGAGATCAAGGTCGGAGACCGCGTGGTCGGCCACTGCATGGTGCCGTGCGGCGCCTGTGACCGATGTCAGCAGGGGCGAGCCAATCAGTGCCGCTCCCTGAGCGAGGTCGGGCTGCGCCACATCCAAGGCGCCGCGGCCGAGTACGTAACCGTTCCGCACACCGCCGTGACACCGCTGCCCGAGCACCTGTCCCTGCGAGCCGCTCCTCTTATCGAGCCGGGCGTCACTGCCTATCGCGCCTGCCGGCGCACGAACATCATCCCCGGCGACCGCGTCGCGATCCTGGGCACCGGCACGCTCGGCCTGCTGGCGGGCCAGTTCGCCAAGCTGTCCAGCCCGCAGGTCGACGTGCTGGGCGTCGCCGAGTCCGAACTCGACTTCGCGCGCACGCTCGGTTTCCGCAACGTGCTGCACGTCGACGACGCTCCGCGCAACGCCTACGACGTGGTAATTGAAACCTCGGGCGCGGCCATCGGGTTCGCTCTGGCCACAGACCTTGCCGACAGCGGCGCCCGGATCGGCCTTGTCGGCCTGACGGTGAACGGTTCACGCGATGTTGACCAAGAGAAGATCGCGCTCAAGGACCTCAGCATCTTCGGGGTCCTGCATGGGCTGAGCCATTACCGAGAGGTGGCGGCCCTCTACGCCAGCGGCGCCGTCGACCCAACACAACTGATCGCCGAAGTGGTGAGGCCGAGCGAGGCCGCCCAGGCCCTTCACGCGACCGCAGGCGGCGTCACCAGGACGCGCCCGAAGTACCTGCTGGAGTTCGCCAGGGAGTAGCACTGAGAACGAGGGGCCAGCCTCTACCGGTCCGGCTCTGACGGCCAACCCCCTGTCACGTGACTCCCTGTCGCCCGTCCCGAGCACCTGGTGCGGGCGGAGCATGGCTGACCGGAGCAGAACAGGGCCGAGGCGATCCTCCGACTCTTGTCGGCACCGTGCTGTTTTGCAGATCGATGAGCTGCCTCAGCAACGGCGGCCCGAATCGGACCGTCGTCCGGCAAGGCCTTGTTGGCGCGCATGACGGTCTGGCAGGCGCGGCGCACATCTTGGCGCAGGTCGTGGTGGAGGACCGCGGAGAGGCGGCGCTCGCACAGGAGGCGGGTGTTGTCGTGGTCGAGGTCGTGTGCGATGAAGACGGCGCACGTCCTGCCCAGGGCACCGAAGGCGTCCAGAGTGGCGCGGTTGCCGCCGCCCATGGAGTAGACGGCCGCGATGTCCTCGTCGCGTTTGAGAGCCTCCAGCACGAGATCGCGCTGGGTGGCGTCCAGACCGTCACTGTCCGTAACCTCGACCAGAGTTCGTCCGGGGTCGGTGAGGCGCATCGCGCTGCGGAAGCCCATCTCGCGTTCCTCCTCACCGCGGAAGGAGCCCCGGCTGATGGTGGTGAGCACGTTGCCTGGGCGGTCGCCGAGCCACTGCTGAAGGAGGTAGGCGGCGGTGGCGCCGGCCGCGCGGTTGTCGATGCCGATGTAGGCCAGGCGTGCACTGTGGGGCAGATCCGTCACCAAAGTGACGACGGGGATGCCGCCCGCTACGAGCCGTCCGACTGCGGCCGCGATCTCCGGTACGTCAGGGGCCTTGAGGATCACGAACGTGCACCGCGACTACCACCTCGGCTTCCTCACCCAGGAACGCGCCGCGGTCTACCCGGCGCACGTCCACCGCCTCTCCCCCGTGCTCACCCTCCAGGGCGCCGTCGCCCACTGCGACATGCCCGTCGAGTCTGGCCCGACGCTCTACCTGCCGCACTCACAGAAGTACGAGCCCGGTTACCTCGCCTGGCGGCTCCCGCAATTCGTCGAGTACTTCGACGCCCACCACGTCCAACTCCCCCTGGAAAAGGGCGACGCTGCCTTCTTCAACCCCGTGCTCTTCCACGCTGCCGGGCACAACCGCTCGACCGGCATCCGGCGCATGGCCAACCTGCTGCAGATCTCCTCCGCCTTCGGACGCGCGATGGAGACGGTGGACCGCGAGGCGATGGCCAACGCGCTCTTCCCGGTGCTGCTGCGCCGCAAGACCGAAGGGGTTTCGCAGGACTGGCTGCGCCGCGTCGTTGCCGCCACCGCCGAGGGCTACCCCTTTCCCACCAACCTGGACCTCGACCCCCCGGTCGACGGTCTCGCACTGCCCTCCCAGACGGACACCGTCTGGCAAGCCGTAACCGAGGGCTGGGCCACCGACCGGCTGCGCCAGGAACTGCAGGCCGGCGCCAAGCGCCGCCGCGGCTGAAAGGGACACCGCACTCATGACACTTCTTCAGGAAAAAATCGTCCTGGTCAACGGCGTCAGCCAGGGCGTCGGGATGGCATCGTACGGGCGGCCGTACGGGAGGGCGCAACCGTCATCTTCACCGGCCGCCGGGTCGAGGTGGGCGAGAAACTCGCCGCGGACACGGGCACGCACTTCGTGCAGGCGGACTTCGCCGATCCGGCACAGGCACGCGACAGTGTCGTACAGACCGTGGACGCTCACGGGCGCGTCGACTGCCTGGTCAACGCGGCCGGGCTGACGTCACGTAGCTCGCTCCTGGACACACGCCGGAGCTGTTCGACCAGCACATGGCGATCAACCCGCGAGCGCCGTTCTTCTCGATGCAGGCAGCGGTGGCCGACATGAAGGCCCGCCAGGCGCCGGGCACCATCGTCAACATCGGCTCCAACTGCGCCCATGGCGGACCGCTTTACCTGGCCCCCTACTCCGCTGCCAAGGCCGGTCTGGCCGGACTGCCCCTCCCCCACGCTCGACTTCGCTCGCGCGGGGGCACCCTCATCGCCGCCCACGCCCACCGCTGGGACCGCATCCGCATCAACGGCCTCAACATCGGCTGGACCGACACCGAGGGCGAGGACGCGACCCAGCGCGCCTTCCACGGCGCGGGAGACGACTGACGGGAGAAGGCCGCCGCATCACTGCCCATGGGCAAGCTCGGACAGGTCGACGAGACCGCCGGCCTCGTCGTCTTCCTGCTCTCCGATCGCAGCAGGGTGGTGACCGGCTCGGTCGTCGACTGGGACCAGATCGTTTTCGGCGGCCAGGAGTGAGCCGTCTTCCATTGCCGGGCTGAACCGCACCCATTTCGAACTGAAGGAGCAGCATTCTCGTGCGCACAGGCGCGGTGCGCAGCAGTCAGCCGGCCGCTTCGGCCGCGGGGGCGCGATCGTCGCCAGGATCCATAGAGAGTTGGCGGTAGGCGCTGCCGGCCGGCAGCAGGGCGTAGGCACGGATCACGAAGGCGCCAACCCTCGCCCGCTGCAGCCCGCGGGCGTTCAGCAAACCCAGGGCGGCTGTCCGAGGGCGGGTGAGTAATTAGCGGGTTCCAGCAGTGTGCGTGCACGTGTGGTGGGACTGCTGTCGGCGTACCGCACGGTGAGGGTGAGCTGGCTGGTGATTTGGCGTTCGCCACGCAGGCAGGGCGAGGAGGTCGATGAGTTCTCCCGGGCCGACAAGAAGAAGCTCACCCAGGCCGCCTCGACCGCCCGGCTTGCCACCGAGGCGAGGATCGAGAACGGGCGGGCGCTGGCGGCCGAGGGTTGCAATGATGTCCCCCATGCTGTCGTAGAGGGCCCCGCCTGGACTCATGTCGCATCCAATGCCCGGTGACGCCGCCCGCCCATGAAAGGCCCTCGTCCTGGGTGGAGACTTCCTGCTACTCGGACATCACCTGGGGCAGGGCGTGTGAGCCGAGCGCGGCCGGGTCGCCCTGCATGACATTCAGCGATATGTCACGCCGGACGATGCGCCAACCGTTAGCACGGCGCTCCCACTTGTCGATCCACGGGCCGGTGGCGTCAAAGTACAAGTGACTGCGCTCCCCGGCCCCTTGGTGACGTGCCAGTACGTACACCTCCGTCGAGGCCGTGTCACCGTCGACCTCGATGAGAGCGCTTCCAAGGAGATGCAATGTCGGTCCGCAGTTGGCCAGGAAGCCGCTGACTTCTTCTCGCATCTCCTTGATACCGGCGCGTTCTCCGAGGCCATAGTCGAAGGTGAGGTCCTCGGCGAACACGGTGTCGAGGGAGTCCCAGTCGCGCTTGTCCAGGATCCGCGTCATGCGAGAGAGCGTCTGGGTGATCTCTCGCTCGTCCAGGAGGGTTTGGAGGTCGGTCATCATCGATTTCCTTCTCTGTTGGTCCGCTAAGCCGGTCACCAGGGGCCCACAACGCCCGGTGGCCAGGCACATCAGTTACGCTAAAACCTGACACCAATGTCAGAGGCAAGTCCTGTGTCACAGGTCATAGGAGCGAGGGCGGCATGCGCATCGGTGAACTGGCGTCACGCGCGGGGGTCAGCGTCAGGTCTCTGCGCTACTACGAGCAGCAGGGGCTGCTGACCAGCACCCGCAGCACCAGTGGGCAGCGGCACTACACCGACGACCAGGTCGTGCGGGTCGAGCTCATCCAGTGGCTGTACGCCGCAGGTCTGTCCAGTCGCACCATCGCCGAGATGCTGCCCTGCGTCGACATCCCCAACGCCGAAAACTCCGCCGCCGCGCTGAAGCGACTGACACAGGAACGCGACCGGCTCACCGAGCACATCGCCGGTCTCGTCCACACCCGAGACACCCTCGACACACTGATCGCCGCCTCTGCGCGCACTCATGGGCAGCGGTTCCGGTCGGCCCCAGGTGAGTGACCACTGCCGCGCCGCCCTTCCCCGGCACGCGGATCAGCGACCTTCCTGCCGGGTTCGCTCACTGATGACTTCCCTGCGTCGGTAATGGGGTGGCCCCGGCCTCAGATAGCCGTCCGGTCTACTGCGCCAGAGGGAGCGTGGGCGACAGTGAGGCTAGTGCTGTGACCTCATAGGTTCACCGGGTTGGTGGTCGTGGCGGTTGGATGTGCGGTGACGTCCGATCCGGCCGCTGGAGGTGCGGTGGCCGAGCCGGTCCGTGTGCGCAGACTGACCGACCGGGAAGGGCAGCGGCTGCAGCAGATCGCGCGTCGGGGCAGCAAGAGTTCGGCGCGCGACGATGCTGCTGGCTTCGGCCGGCGGGAACCGTGTGCCGGTGATCGCCCAGCTGGTGCAGGCCGACGAGGACACCGTCCGCGACGTGATCCACCCGGTTCAACGAGATCGGCCTGGCCTGCCTGGACCCCAGGTGGGCGGGAGGCCGTCCCCGCCTGCTCAGTCCTGACGACGAGGACTTCGTCGTCCAGACGGCCACCACCCGCCCGGCCAAGCTCGGCCAGCCTTTCACTCGCTGGTCGATCCGCAGGCTTCTGATCTACCTGCCCCGTGTCCACGGCCGGGTCATCCGCATCGGCCGCGAGACCTTACGCTGCCTGCTCGCTCACCGTGGCGTCACCTTCCAGCGCACCAAGACGTGGAAGGAGTCCCCCGATCCCGAGCCCGACGCCAAACGCCATCTCCGGGCCCGGCGCACGCCTCCCCATGAGAGGCTGGACGGCATGGGGGCGGCGCCGGACGATCAGACTTCCCAGGAGTTCTTGGCAGGGATCCACGTTGGCGACCTCTGCAGCGGGACGGTCGCAGAGGTCACGCGGTCTCGGGGGGGGTGGCGGTGACCCTGGACGGGTTCTCCGTGCGCCCGCTGGGGACCGTCTGGCCGGCCGACGTCTCCTGGCGCTGGAATACGGCTGCGGCCGTGGCGGTCGGCCAGCGGATCACCGCTGAGGTGATGGCCGTTGATCTGGATAAGAGCCGGGTCCGGCTGGCGATGACCGCCACCGAGAATCCGGAACTTTGGGCGTTCCTGAAATCACGTCACCGCGGAGAGATCCTTTCCGGGACAGTCGCGGCGATCGAGCGGTTTGGCGTGTTCGTGTCGCTGGACGACGGCCCTGAACACCCGGTCTTCCCTGGCGTCGGGTTCATCACCATCCCCGAACTGTCGTGGCGCCACATCGACGCGGTTTCGGACGTCGTTCGGGTCGGACAGCACGTCTCATGTGAGTTCCTTCAGTTCGACGACTGGAACGGGGAGGCAAGGCTGTCCTTGAAGGCGATGCAGCCGGACCCTTTCGCGGCGTTCGTCGAAGGGACTGCGGTGGGCCAGACGCTGCACGGACAGGTCACCAAGGTGGTCCCGTTCGGCGCCTTCGTTCAGGTCGCCGACGGCATTGAGGGACTGGTCCATCTACGAGAGCTCACCCGGATGCCTGTGCAGACTCCGGAGGACGTCCTTCAGGTCGGCGACGAGGTCACGGTCGTCGTCACAGAAATCGACCGACAACGACGCAGGCTGGCACTCTCCCGACGTGAGGTCTCACCCGGCCTCCGGTGACACCTGCGTGCCGCTGTCTCCCCTGCGCGAGTGCTTCAGTCCCTCAGCCTGTTTGATGAAGGCGAGGCCCCGCCCCAACCCGGTTGGGCTATGCGGTCACAGCACTGCGATCTGCATCTGGGCCGCGTAGGCCATCGACAGGGTTGCGGCGTCCGTGAACGACACGCTGGCCGACTTGTGCGCCGCGGCCCGGGCCGGCAGCAGCGCGTATTCGGCGTAGCTGCCGGCCAACGGCAGGGCCCGAAGACCTCGTCGCCGATTGTGAACCCTTCGACCCCGTTGCCGATGTCCTCGACGACGCCCGAGATCTCTGTGCCGCAGACTGCGGGCAGGGCCAGGAAGGACCTCCCGCAGGTAGCCGGCGCACACCTTCCAGTCAGTCGACCGCGTTCACCCCGGCCGCGTGCACCGCGACCAGAAGCTGCCCCGGTCCGGGAACGGGCCTGGGCAGGTCGATGAAGGAATGTGTTTCGGGACCGCCGTACTGGGTGAGGACGTATTCCTTGGGCATGGCTCCTCGTCCTGCTCGATGTCATGTCTTTTCGATCCCTCGCCGGGCACACCGGAGGCCTCCGGAGCAAGGAGCCTCCGGTGTGGTGGCGTGGGTCAGCCGGGGTTCGTCCTCGTGTCGTCGGACCCGGGGCGTCCGCAGGAGGCTAGAGCGTCAGGACCGGCTCGCCGTCGAGGAAGATCGCGTGCGTGTTGAAGTACGCGTCGAGACCTTCGGGGCCGAGTTCGCGCCCGTAGCCCGACTGCTTGACGCCGCCGAACGGCACCGCGAGGTCGACGGTGATGCCGTTGTTGATCGAGACCGTGCCGCTGCGGATCTTGCGGGCGACCTCGAGCGCGTGCTGCTCGTCACTGCTGTAGACGGCGCCGTTGAGCCCGAACTCGGTGTGGTTGGCCAGCCGGATCGCCTCGGCCTCGTCGTGGTAGGTGAGCACCGCGGTCACCGGGCCGAAGATCTCCTCCTGTGCGACGCGGGAGTCGGGCGACACATCGGTGATGATGGTCGGTGAAACGTAGTAGCCCTTGTCGAACCCGGGCGCGCGATCACCGCCGACGGCGAATGTCGCGCCTTCCTGCCGGGCCGTCTCGAAGAAGCCGAGGACCCTTTCGTAGTGCGCCTTGTTGATCATCGGACCGACCATCACGTCCGGGTCGGCCGGATCGCCGACCTTGAAACGTGCGAACGCCTCGGCCAGCGCCCCGACGATCTCGTCCTTGCGGCTCTCCGGAACGATCAGCCGGCTCGGAGTCACGCACTGCGCGCCGTTGTTGTTGCAGACGTTGATCGGCACCGTGGAGACGACCCGCTCCAGATCCGCGTCCGGCAGGATCAATGCCGCCGATTTGCCGCCGAGTTCGAGTGTGACCTGCTTGAGTGTCGGCGCTGCGGCCGCGGCGATCGCGCGCCCGACGGGCGTCGAGCCGGTGAACGTGACCTTGTCCACGCCCGGGTGACTGACGAGCTGCTGACTCTGCTCAGGACCGGCGGTGAGGACGTTGATCACACCGGCCGGCAGGCCGACCTTGAGTGCGGCGTCCGCGATGTAGCCGGCGCTCAGGGGTGAAAAGTCGGACGGCTTCATGATGACCGTGCAGCCGGCCAGGAGTGCCGGCGGAAGCTTGAAGGCGGCAAGACCCAGCGGCGCGTTCCACGGCACGATCGCGGCCACGACACCGACGGGCCGCTTCTCGATGCGCGCGGTGACGCCGCTCAGGCCGGTGCGGACCTCGTCGAGTTCGGTGGAGTCGGCGAGGCTCGCGTAGTAGCGCAACAGGCCGGCAAAGGCCAGCGGGTTTCCGCGGGCCGCACCGATGACCAGCCCGGTCTCGGCCATCACCAGCTCGGCGATGGCATCCGCGTGCCGCTCGATCTCGTCGGCGAGCGCGAGCATGTAGCCGGCTCGTTCCTTCAGGGAGAGGTGGGGCCAGGGCCCCACGTCGAACGCCGTCCGCGCGGCCCGCACCGCGGCATCCACGTCACCGCTCGACGCCAATGCGACCCTGCCGAACCGCTCTTCGGTCGCCGGATTGATCAGCGACTCCGAGCGGCCGTCCGCGCCCGGGTGCCACTCGTTGTCGATGAACAGATCCCGCTCGATCACAGGCGCCGGTTGACCCTGCACTGCCATGGAGAACTCCTATAGCCAGCAATATTTTGGACGCATCCATCCAATTGGACGCGCATGTCCAAAGTAACAGACGGAACCGTCCAGAATCAGTAGACTGAGCACATGAGCACTCCAGAGGGCCTCACGCGCAAGGGACTGGCCACCCGCGCCCGCATCGTGGAAGCCGCCGCGGAACTCGTCCTGGAACGAGGCGTCAACGCGACGACGCTCGAGGACGTCCGGACCGCGACGAGGACCAGCAGGAGTCAGCTCTTCCACTACTTCCCCGAAGGCAAGCCCGACCTCGTCAGCTCGCTGACGCAATGGCAGGGCGCGCGGGTGCTTGACGCGCAACGGCCCTACCTGGACGAACTCGGCTCCTGGGAGTCGTGGCAGAAGTGGCGGGAGGCTATCGCGGCCTTCTACCGGGAGCAGCCCTGCTGGGGCTGCCCCATCGGCTCGATGGTCAATGAGCTCGTCGGCAGCCACGACCAGGTCGCCGCGGCGGTCCAAAACGTGTGGGCCGAATGGCAGCGTCTGCTCCAGGCCGGGATCGAGCGCATGATCGCCGGGGGTCTGCTCCGGGCCGGCACCGACGGTCAGCGGCTCGGCCGCTCGATTCTCGCGATCTTGCAAGGCGGGCTGCTGATGACCAAGACGACCCGCACCGAAGAGCCACTCCTCGACGCACTCGACGCGATCTTCCTCACCCTGCGAGCACACGCCGTCGATCCCCCACACTGAAGACGACGGACGCACGCACTCTGGAGATCTCCACCAGGAAAACCGTGACCGAAGGCGTCGCCGCACCGACCCTCGTACATCCGGCGGGCGCGCGGCTGCCGGACCGGACACCCGGCTCCCACATCGATGTGGTGCTGACCGAGGGAATGATCCGGTACTGCCCGCTGTGCGGGAACCGATGGGACAACCACTCCCCTCCGGCGCCGCCGGAGAAGCACCTGTTCAGTGCGGGGGCGGCCTTGGCATCGCCCCGCTCATGCCGAGGGTCCACCAAACCGAACTGCTCAGCGCGGACCGGCAGTGCTCCACGGCGGCCACACCCGGGCATCCATGGCCGTCTTTCTCTTTTTCGACACTTCAGAGCTCGTAACAGGATCATGAGCGGTGTTTCTTGAGGCGTCTCCAGCAGATGAGGCTGCAGACCAACGAAGTGAACGCGTCGTGGAGTTCGGTGCGGCGTTCCCAGCGGACGGCGAGGCGCTTGAACTGGTGGAGCAGAGCGGAGGTCTGCTCGACGACGTAGCGGAGCTTGCCCGGACCCTTGATGTTCGGGGCGCCCTTGCGGGAGATGACCGGCAGAATCCGTCGCTTGCGCAGCTCACGCCGGTTGGGGTTGGAGTCGTAGCCCTTGTCACCGAGAAGTGAGTCGGGGCGGCGGCGCGGGCGACCGGGCTGTCCGGCCACGGGCGGGATGCCGTCGACGAGGGCGAGGGGCTGGGTGACGTCGTTGAAGTTGGCCGCAGTGGTGATGACTTTGAGCGGGGTGCCGCGTCCGTCGCAGATCAAACGGTGCTTGCTGTCCGTTTTCCGTCGGCCGACCGGCGACGGACCGGTGTCGGCTCCCCCTTTTTTCGCGCGGATGTGGGAGCCGTCCACTCACGCGCGGGACCAGTTGAGCTCCCCGGCCGCGTTGAATTCGGCGAGCAGGATGCGGTGCAGCCGGCCGAAGACCCCGGCCTGCTGCCAGCGGTCCAGGCGCCGCCAGCAGGTCTGCCCGGAGCCGAACCCCAGCTCCAGGGACAGGAGTTGCCAGGTTATGTCGTTGTAGAGCACGTACAGAATGCCCTGCAGACACAGCCGGTCCGCCACCGGCCGCGGGCTCGGTGCCCTCTCCGGCCAGGGCGGCAGCAGCGGCTCGATCAGCGCCCACAAGTCGTCGTCCACAATCCACGGCCGAGTGCTCACACCGTCCGGAACGGCCGAATCGTCACATCGGTCACGCCGGACCGGGGCACTTCAACAAGATCTTGTTACGAGCTTTTAGGGAGCGGGTGCGCTGTCGGGGACAATACCTACTCGAGTAGCACCGAATTCGGGATCTCAGCCCAGATGGTCTTGCCTGTGGAGGTCTGTCGACTGCCCCAGCGTTGGGTGAGTTGCGCGACGATGAACAGGCCCCGGCCGCCTTCGTCAAAGGCACGCGCGCGACGCAGATGGGGGGTAGCGCTGCTGGCGTCACTCACCTCACAGATGAGCTCGGTGTCATTGATCAGCCGGAGCTGCACTGGGGCACGGCCATACCGGATCGCATTGGTCACCAGTTCGCTGACGACCAGTTCCGTGACGTACTGCAACTCCAGCAAGTCCCAGGCCGTGAGTATCTCAGTCACCCATTTACGCGTGTGGCCCACAGCGGCTGGGTTGCCACCAGGCTCGCAGGTGGCCACACGATCGCCTCGAAGAACCTTGGTGCGAGTGAGCAAAAGCGCCGCGTCGTCCGTCCGGCGTTCGGGCAGCAGCCGTTTCAACAGCGTGTCGCAAGCGGCCTTCAAGGGGCGTTCCCGCCCGCCGAGAACCTCCCGGAACACCTGACACCCGGTCTCGTCGTCGCCGTTCACGCCCTCCAGCAGGCCGTCGGTGTAGAAGACGAGCACGGTTCCCTCCTGGAGCTCGAACTCCGCGACCTCAAACGGCAGGCCGCCCAGCCCAAGCGGCGGTCCGGCCGGCACATCCATAAACTCTGCGGTGCCGTCCGGCCGTACCATCACCGGCACGGGATGGCCTGCCCGGGCCATGACACAACGGCCGGACACCGGGTCGTACACAGCGTAGAGACACGTAGCACCCACCTCGGCGCGACCAGGTTCCATTCGGTCTCCGCTTATCGGCTCCCCCCGGTCCAGGCGCAGGACGAGGTCGTCCAGCTGCGTCAACAGTTCGTCAGGAGACAGGTCGACATCCGCGAGCGTACGCACCGCCGTACACAGCCGACCCATCGTCGCAGATGCCTGGATGCCGTGCCCCACTACATCGCCGACCACGAGAGCCACCCTGGTTCCGGACAACGGAATGACGTCGAACCAGTCCCCGCCGATCCCTATCTCCGGCTCGGCAGGCAGATAGCGAGACGCCACCTCTACAGCAGCACCGGCCTCACGGGGAGCGTGTTCGGGCAGCAGAGCACGTTGCAGGGCCAGAGCGGTGCCCCGCTCACGGGTGTACCGGCGTGCGTTGTCTATGCACACCGCAGCCCTGCTCGCCAGTTCCTCGGCCAGCAAGAGATCCTCATCCTCGAACGGGTCCGGCGTGCGGTGACGACAGAGAACGGCCACGCCCAGGGTCAGGCCTCGGGCGCGCAGCGGCACCAGCATGTTCGAGTGGATTCCATGCCGGCGTATCGACTCGGCACGCTCGGGTCGGCCTCTGCCCCACTCCTCCAACGACGCGGCGTCGGTCGGAACCAGCAAAGGTCGGCCGAGGGCCAGCGCCCGCCCGTGTGGTGCCTGGCTGGCATAACTGTGGAGGTCACCGAGGGGCACCACGGACTCCGGGCAGCCCGCAAGGACGGAGCGCTGGGCGGCCCGGCGGAAGACCAGTGACTCGCTCTGCTGGGTACTGCGGATTTCGTCACCGTCCAGCACCCGGTCCAGCAGATCCACGACCGCGAAATCGGCGAAGTGGTCCGTGACCACCTCGGTCAGCTCCTCCGCCGTGCGGGTGAGGTCGAGTGTGGTGCCGATTCGCTCGCTTCCTTCGACCAGCACGCTGAGCCGCCGACGTGCGCGATCTTGCCCAGTCGTATCGACAGCGGCGAGCGCGACACCCTCGATCCGGCCTGCCGGGGCCCTGACCGGGTACAGCGAGATCAGCCAGGCGCGAGGCTCTCTTTCGCCTGGAGCCTGGACGCACGCCTCGAAGGTCACCGTTTCGCCGGTACACAACACACGGTCTGCCGCCACGCCGATCCCCTCGGGGTCCGGCAGGGACCGTCCGGGCCCCAGCACTCCGAGGGACAGGCCAAGCAGATCTGGCGCGAAGCTGCTCAGCGCCCCGGTCGTGGCCGCGTTCACGGCCACACGCACCCCGTTGCGGTCGTAGAGCGCCATGGGCAACGGTACCTGTTCGAGCGCCCACTGCTTGAGAACGGCGGCCGCGGGAGGCCTCGCCTTCGCAGCTAGAGCGGTCGGGGCCGGCTCAGCCTGCACGAGCCAAAGAACACCGCCCACACGATCATGCACCGGGCGCAGACGCAGCAAAATCCGTACAGAACCGCCGTCGGCGCGCCGAAGGATCGCCCCTCCGCTCCACGGCTCGCCCTCTTGCCAGCATCGACTCAGGTCATGAGGGACGGGCTCGGCGAACAGTTCCCACACGCTGCTGCCCAGTATCTGCTGTGGTGCGAACCCGAGCGGATCGCCGGAACCGGATGCCCACGCCTTCGTCTCCCCGGAAGGCGCCACCACGCCGATGGCACCGACGTCGACGAGCACGGGCACTGGATCGTTGTTCATGGCGGTTCACAATCCGGGCCACGCCTTCCTGCCGCCATCGGGAGCACACAGAGGATGACCAGCCCCTACCAGCATGCTCCCGCGTCCAGCCCTCGTGCAATGCGGCACGTCGGGGACCAGCAAGCCTTCAGGCAACACCGCCGAGGACGTGCCTGGGCGTCTTTGGACGTGTTCCGGGGTGCTGACGAATGGGGTTGTCCGGCAGCGGGCCCGTGAGCGTGACCGGCTGTTTGCGGGCGTCCCGCCCTCCGGGGAGGGGCCAGCGAGGTGTAGCCGCAGTCGGCCAGATGCTCGACGCGCAGCAGACGAGGGTGCCTCGGCCGTGTGTGGATGCCGATTAGCACTTGGGCGGCGTTCGTGGTGGCATCGGTGGCGGCCACGTCCGTGATCACGTTGGCGCCCTTGAGGATGCACGCTTCGGCGAGATGGGCGACGCCTCCCTTCCTGCGAGGGTCCCCGGCTGGCGCAGCGGGCCGTGAGGTCGGCGCGATCGCCGTGGGGTGAGACGCTCACGGAAGTTGACTGGCACGCTGTGGTAGAAGCCTGGCTCGTCCAGCCCGGCATCGAGTCGGTGTTCACCATGGTCGACGCACGCGTGGTGCAAGGACGCGCACGTACCTGTGCAGTGAGGAGCAGGAAGTCCCGTACCGCACTTACGTGCCGGTGGGCGTGCCAGATCGTCACGAAGGTCAACGAGCGCCTCGGACAGACATGAGGAGTTGAGAGTGACGTTCTAGTGGAAAGCGTCGGTCGCAGCACAAACGGGCCTTCTTCCTCTCCGCGTTCGCGGCCCTGGCCGACCCGGCATCGCGGGAGGGGCCCCGGACACCGCCGCCGACCAGGAACCGGACGATCGCGCTGTCGGCGGAGGAGGCGCTGTTGCCGGTGCGGCGCGCAGGGCAGCGATGCCGGCGCGGGCCATCTGGCAGGTGACCGGGGCACTCTCGGCAAGCAGCTCGCGGTGCAGGCGGGTGATGCTCTCGCATCCGGCGGCGAACCGTCACTCCGGGTAAAGCCTATGAGGTCCAGCCTGTCGGCCCGGGCGATTCTCCGGGCAGATGTCCCCGGGCGATTCTCCCGGCGGGGGTCCTGCCAGTGCGTGGCGCCCGCCGGGGCAGCCCGGTGCTGAGCCCCCAACCCAGATGCTGGATCACCGCCCGTCGCGAGTGGCCTCGGGCGAGCAACTCGTGGACCAGGGCGTGCGCGGTCTTCGTGAGCTGAGCCGGACGTCGGGGCCCGGCGCTGAGTTGTTCGGCGGCGTGTCGACGTTCGTCGCCTTCGATCATGCCGAAATGCACAGGCATTCGCGGCGGGCAGTGACGCAGCTCTGCACGGCCCGGCCCGGGCCCTGCCGCAAATGGAACCGATCGGCGACCTGGCGGGTGCCGAGGTGCCGAGCCGGGCGTCCTGCAATGAGCGACCTGGTGGTCATGGAGCGCCCCTGCCGGAGTGTCGGCAGGGGCAGCCGCGCGGGTGTCAGTAACCCCAGCCCCAGCGGACCTGGGTGACGCCGGAGGAGTTGGTGTTCGACAGTCCGCTGCCGTTGTGGGCTTGCAGCGAGTAGGAGTCACCGGTGCGCAGTGCGGGCCAGTAGGAGCTGCCCATCCCGTCCGAGCGGGCCGTGTCGGTCACCGCGGCGAGGTAGGACTGGTACTGGCCGTTGTCGTGGTTGGTCAGGTAGTTGGTGCCGGTAGTCATCGGGGCGCCGAACTCGTCGATGATTGTCCGGCTGGTGTAGCTGCCGATACGGCTGTTGAGGTCCGACACCCAGGAGGATTCCTTGGTGTAGCTGTTCCAGTAGCCGTAGTAGTGCAGGGAAAGCAGTGTGCCGCTGAGGGCGGAGGAGGATCCGACGCCGGTCACGTTGTCGTTGTAGCCCGTGCCGCTGATGACGACCCGGCTTCTGGGGACGCTGGAGAACTGGGAGAGCCAGGAGGAGCAGACCGAGACCCACTGGCTCAGTGAGTAGCCGTAGGGCTCGTTCAGCGGCTCGAAGTACACGTTGGTGTTGCTGCCGTAGGCGCCGACCACGGTGGACCACATGGCCTTCCAGGCGGTCATGTCGGTGACGGTACCGACGCTGGTCTTCTCGGTCCAGGCACTGATGATCACCTTCATGCCGTCGGCGAGCGCCGCGTCAATCGCACCGCGATAGGCGCTCCACCAGGACTGGCTGACGCTGGGCGGATTGATCGGCAGGCGCACGGTGTTGGCGCCGAGGTTGGACTGGAACGCCTTGATGTAGTTGTTGGCGGTCGAGTAGACCTGCGCGTAGCTGTTTGATGCGGCCAGGCCGTCCGGGATCACCCACCCGGTGTTGTAGTTGTCCCGGGTGTCCGCCCAGTTGACGCCCTTGAACTGGTTGGTGGCGGCCGCGGCCGGCTGCGCCGGACCGACGACTAACTGGGAGGCGCAGATCACGGCTGCCACCGCGAGGAGACAGCCGAGCGTCTTCCGGGTGAACGTGCGAGTGGACATGGCTGCTCCGCGGCTACGAGGCCCCGTCCCGGGGGAAACTGTGATGGAATGTTGTTGAAGGATGCGCGACCCTGTCGGAAGGTTGAGGGCTTCGTCCTGCTCCGTCAAGCCTTCGGACAAGAACCGGTCGGCGGTCGCGTGAGTGGCAACTTCCCGGAATCTTCCAGCAGTTGATCGAAGGGCAGCCTGTCCCCGGCGCCATCGACCACGTCGCCGCGCAGTACGATCCTGCGCAGCTCGGTGAGCAGCCCGCTCCTCACCTGCTCGTCCTGCGTTGCCGCCTCCACCGCAGCGAGTGTCCCGGTCGGCGAGGCCATCGAGGCCGGTGGTCCTCCGCGACCCGGCCGGCACGGCGTCGCGTTCCTCACCGGAGAAATTTCACACCGCACAGCATTGAGGCCTCAGCGACATGGTGCGGGCCGCCAGGTGCGGACTTCCAGGTGGACGAACTGTGCGTCGGGGTGGATCCGTCCGGTCTCCACGAGCCATTGATGGACGGCGGCGATGACGTCTCCGCCGGCGGTGTCGACCCGGCGGGCGAAGTCGGCGGCGTCGAAACCGCCGGTCTGAGCGGAACCGTAGGAGCGTTCCTCTGTGTGGTCGGTGCGCTGGACGACCTCGCGGCGGATACCCGGGGAATCGGTACGGCTGCCCGAGGGGTGCACGTAGCCGGTCCTGGCGAGGCGGACAGTGAGAGCCAGGCGCAGGCCCAGGCGGGCTGCTTCGGCGATCAGGGGGCGCTGGCGGGCGGAGCCGGGGGCGATCGCCTGGGCCGCGACACGGCCGGTGCCGGAGGCGGTGGTGTGGCGGGCGGCGATGGAGGCCAATTCGGGGACCTCGGTGATACCGCCGGTTTCGACGGCATCCAGGACCTGCTGAAGAGCGGGGATGAAGGCCGCCCCCTTGTTCTTGGTGTAGAACTGCGAGACTGGGGAGGGGCCGCGGTTGATGATGCGGGCGATGTCGCGTTCGGTGTAGCCGGCCCGCTGAAGCCGGTCTGCGGGACGGGCTGCCTCGTTCAACTGCCCTTGCTGTCGGGGGGTACGGCGTCGGGCTGGCATTAGGCCTCCTGACCGGTGGCGGTGAGATCGGCGCGTCCCGCGTCCCTCAGGGTGAGAAGTTCTTCTTCAGTGGTGGGGGCGGTCAAGGGGCCGGTGAGGTGGCCTTTGAGGAGGTAGCCGCCGGGCTGATGGTGGTAGGGCCAGTTGTACGGCTGGGTGAGGTAGAGGGCGTCGGTGCGGAAGGCGACGACGGTGCCGGGCGGGGTGTGCAGGGCTTCGGCGTAGGTGTCGTCGTCGCGGTGGCGCTGGGTGAGCAGGGCGGCGCGAGCGGCGGCCCATTCGGGGTGGGCGTTGGGGTCACGGGCGAAGCCGGTGAGCTTCTGCCAGGTGATCAACTCGTCGTCGAGGCCGATGATTTCGGCACCGGCGGATACGTCGCGTTCCGAGGTGCTGGGAGTGGTGCCGGTGACCATGCATGGGCGCTGGGCGAAGGAGCCGATGCCGTACAGGAGGATGGAGCGCACGGCGCGGGAGGCAGATCCCCCAGCCGCACCGAGAGCTGCCAGATCGGCGTGTTCCTCGCCTACGCCACCGGCCGTGGACGCACGCTGATCGACCGGCGGCTGTATCTGCCCACGTCCTGGACGGACGACCGGGAACGATGTCGGCGGGCTGGTACCGGTGACGAGGTCGCGTTCGAGACGGAGGTGGCCATGGCCAAGACGATGGTCCGCCGGGCGTCGCCGACGGGACTCCGTTCGGCTGGGTGACCGCGGATGCCGCCGACGGTTTCAGCAAGGGCTGGCGGTTCGAGCTGGAGCAGGTGGACGTCTTCCACGTCATGGCCACCACCCGGCACGACACGGTCGTCACCCGCTGGGCACTCGACCACCCCGTCCACGATCTTTTCCCCGGTCTGCCACGACAGAAGTGGAAATGTTGTTCCTGCTACGAGGGCGCCCATGAACGGCAGGTCTGCGACTGGGCCCGTGTCGAGGTGCGGCCCTGGCACCGCGAGGACCGCCGGCACTGGGTGGTCGCCCGCCGCAGTGTCAGTCGGCCCGAAGAGGTCTCCTACTACACCGCCTACTGCCCCGCCGACACCACGCTGGACGAGTTCGTCCGCCTCGCCGGAAGCCGGTGGGCGGTCGAGGAGTGCTTCCAGAGCGCGAAGCGGGAGTACGTCCCGGACGACTACCAGGTCCGCCGCTACCCCGGCTGGCACCGCCGCATGACCCTCGCCATGGCCGCCCACGCCTGCCTCACCGTCCTGCGCGCCCGTGAACTCGACACCGGCAAAGCAGAAACGGATCCTCCCAGCGCGTCCACCTCAGCCTCGCCGAGATCCGACGCCTGATCACCCGCCTCACCCGCCGCCACCCCGCCCCGGTCGACCACATCGTGCACTGGTCAGCATGGCGTCGCCGACGCAAGCACCAAGCTCGCGTCAGTCACTACAAACGACGCGGACACAGCCCCTGAGCTGGCCAGCAGTCACAGCAAGCACTGTTGCAGCACAAGAAGCCGCGTTTGATTCTTACATGACAAGTCAGCGCTCCGGTTCAGGTCGTCGGCCTATCGAGCTTGCTCTCGCGGATTTGACGGGCGTCTGCTGAGGGCTGCTCCGGAACCGGTTCCTGCCCTCTCACGCGATCTGGCGGTTGCCCGGGCATGGGCGAGCTGCCACAGATGCGGGTCGGGCAATTGATTGGTGCCGGGGGACGGCTGTCCGAACAACTCCTCGGCGGTGAATCTCGTAGCCAGAAGCCGGTCGCACTCTGCCGGCGCACGATCAGGAGAACGTTCATGAAGCTGTTCAAGCGCAATCCCAGGCGTGTGGCTCGGCCGACGCGCGCCCGCGCGCTGCTGATGACCTCCTTCTCCGAAATCGTTCACTCGATTCGGTCGAACGGCGCCGAAAACGAAGGAGACACAAAGGTGAAGACAAAGCGTGTCCTGGGGAGCAAGTGGATGGGGCTGTCAGCGATGGCGCTGGCCCCGCTGGTGGTGATCGCATCCCCTGGCATGGCCTCGGCGGCCAGCACGGTGTGCCTGCAGAACTCGGACGGTTCCCAGACCGATATCGCCGGGAACTGGTCGACCCCCAACAAGACGCAGTCGATCGGTGTCCAGCACGCGTCTAACACCTGGCAGGACTGGGTGTGGCGGGGCCCCACGTTCCAGTGCCCCTGGAACGTTCCCAGCTGCTCCTATGCCTGGCAGCAGTCGAAGACGACGGGCTGGCAGTGGCAGGTCGGCCTCAACCTCAAGCTCCCGAGCGGCCTCAGCAAGGCCTGGAGCGAGCTCGCCGCCCTCACCCCCTCATACAACCGCAGCGGGTCTACCACCACCTCGTACACCTTCACGACCAACCTGTCCCCGGGGCAGTTCGCCCAGCCCATCCAGGTCGTGGAGCGCCGCTGGACGCAGGGCGTCTACCAGGGCATCTACCACTCCACCGGGAAGCAGTGCCTGCCGAGCCCGAGCAACCCGAACCACAATGCGTACGAGTTCACCTGGTCCAACGAGCGTTGGGGTGACTGGACGACCAACCTGAAGGTCAGCGACTACGGGACGTACAACGTCTGGAAGTGACACCGGTCCGCTGAGGAACCCCGCCGGCCGGCGGGGTTCCTCAGGCTCGCACACTTCCCGAACTCACCCGACAAACAGGACTCGATCTTGATGGTGCGTCGCTTTTCCCGTGTAGCCGCCGGTTCGATCGCGGCGCTCGTGTTCGGTCTGCTGACCGCCTGCAGCGGCCCGGCCCGCTCCACCCCTTCGGCCGCCGACGGCTCCACCGCCCCGGTCGCCGATGCCGGCACCTCCGGCACTGGCTCGGTGAAGACGCTGCCACCGTCGCACCTGTGCACCGCCCTGTCCGCAAGCGCCGCCCAGCGGCTCATCGCCGACGCCCGGCCCGTGGCCCGGGTCAGCCCCGACAAGGGTGACGCCCCGGACGTCTGCAACTACGCCACCGTCGACGGAACATCGACGCTGTCTCTCACCCCGGCCACCCGCGCCTACGACGCCGAACTGGCCGCCGCCCACAGCCTGCGGGCGAACCCGGCCCCGGCGGGGATGCGCGACGTGCGGGTCGACCCGGTGAGCGGCTTGGGCCGACAGGCCTTCCAGGAAACCGCCTATCAGGCACAGGCACGGCAGCACATCACCTTCGTCGTGTGGAACGCGGGAGCCCGGACCTGGGTGCTGACCTACGCGCACACGGCGGCCACCTCGGCCACGTCGGCCACCGCGCCGGACGACAAGGTGGTCCAGGTGGCCCGGTCCATCACCGCGAAACTGCCTGCCGGTCGATAAACTCTTCTCATCCGCAGATCCGCCGGTACGGCGCGTCCGGCACGTAGGTCCGCCACTGATCCGGCGTCAGCCCGCTGCCGCCGGCCCGCGTGCACACCTGCGTCAGGGCCCGGCCGGGGTCGACGACGTAACGCTGGAGCGGGACGTGCACGCTGCCCGCGTACAGGGCCGCGCCGTCGGGGCTGAAGGCCACCGAGTCGATCTCCTCGCCTGGTGTGGTCAGTTCGCCGCCCAAGCGCTGCTGAGTGGCCACGTCCCACAGTTGCAGTCCGCCCGTGGTGCCGGCGACCGCGAGGGTGCGGTCGTCGGGACTGAACGCGAGGGCTCTGACGCCCTCCGGGTCGGTGCCGAGGGGGCGGGGGAAGACGTTTTGCAGGATGCCCAGGCGGCGCCCGAGCTTTCCGCCCCAAAGGGTGACCCGGCCCGTCTGGTCGCCGGCCGCGAACAGGGAGCCGTCGGCGGCGAACGCCAGCGCACCGACCTCGTCGCCCTGCACCAGGTCGTGCGCGGTCGCCCGGCCCGAGGGCAGCCGGGCCACCCGGCCGTCGCCGACCAGCAGGGAGTCGTCCGGGCGGACGGCCAGGTGTCCGGCGGTCACGCCGGTGAGCCGGGTCATGCGGCGCCCCCGGCCGGTGTCCCACACCTCGTCCACCACGTCGCCCGCGTCGGTGGTGCGGGCGACGGACAGGATGTGGCCCTGCGGACCGAGCACCGTGCCGATCACCGCGCCGCCCGGCAGGTCGAGCGAGGTCACGGCCCGTGCGTGCGGCACGTCCCAGACCGTGAACGGCTGGTGCACCGCGTCCCGGCCGGGTGCCGAGACCCCGTACACGAACCGGGTGCCGTCGGAGCTGAACACCTGAAGGGGCAGAGTGTCGCCGGGCACCACCGGCAGGGTGGGGTCGCTGGAGACGGGGACGGGCATCGGAGGCAGGGTGCGCAGGACGTGGTTGTCCGCGGTCGCCTTCAGGCGGAACACGTAGTGGTCGCCGGTGCGCTGCGCGGTGGCGTAGGTGCGGCCGTCGGGGCTGATCCGTACGTCGTCCATCGCGCCGGAGCTCCAGGCTGTGGTGACGGACGGCCCCAGGTCGAGGGTGTGGACGGTGCCGCCCTCCAGGTAGCGAAGGGTGCGGCCGTTGCGGTCCCAGTGCAGGCCGCCGTAGAGGTACTGGTTGTTCAGGGATTGCCTCAGGACGGGTTCCCCGGAGGCCGTGAGCCGCCACACCCGGATCTCCCCGCGGTCGCATGACGCCACGAAGGCGCCGTCCGGGCTGAAGGACACGTACTGCGCGGTGGAGGCGTTCAGATCGGCGATCTGCTTGCCCGTCGTGGTGTCCCAGACGAGCACCTGGCTGCCCTTGGCGGCGGCGAGGCGGCCGGGGCCAAGGGCGAGGAGCGCGGTGTCTGCGTCGCAGACCCGGTCCTGCTGCCAGGCGCCGGGGAGTTCGCGGTGGGTGGAGATGTCCCACAGCTGCGGGGCCTGTCCGGTGGGGCAGACGGCGGCCTGGCGTCCGTCCTCGCTCAGCGCGGTCACCGCTACGTTCGATGCCTGGGCCTCGAACAGCACACGGCCGTCGGTGACCGCGCGGAGCCGTACCTGGTCCCCTTCGGCGGCCAGCAGCGCGCGGCCGTCGCCGGTGAAGTGGGGGTCGTCGGTCTGCAGCGGCGTGGAGCCGCCGGTCCACCGGCCCGCAGCCGTGTCCCACAGCCGCACGCCGTCGTTCCCGGCGACCGCGAGCACCCGGCCGCCACCGCCGATGTCGGTGGCGGTGCCCGACGGCAGCCGGCCTGTGCCGGTGCGACGGTGGGTGGTCACGTCCCAGGTGCTCCAGGTGCTCCCGCTGGAGCTGAGCAGGATGTGACCTCCGTGGGCGAGGGCGCGCCGGAGGCCGTCGCCAGGCGCGGGGTCGGTGAAGGTGTCCGTCTCCGGCTGGGCGAGGGAGCCGAGCAGGGCGCGGCGGGTCTCAGGCAGCTCGGCCATGCGCCAGGCGGCGGCGCCGAGCAGCAGCGCGGTGCGGGGGTCGGTGGTGCGCATCGCGTCGGCGACGTCGGCGACCCGGCGGGCCGCGTCCTGGGTGAGCTTGCGCTGGTTGGTGTCGTACTCGTACCAGCCGCCGAAGGCCGTCAGAAGCGCGATGGCGAGGACGGCGGACAGCGACACGGTCAGCAGCCGGTGCCTGCGGCTGATCCGGGCGGCGACCCGGCGCTCCGCCTCGCGGGCCTCCAGCGCAGCGGTGAGGAAGGACCGCTCCGTCACCGTCAGCGCGGGGTCGGCCCGGTGGTCCGGGATGAGCTCCTCGGCGCGGGCCAGGCGAATGCCCCGGTACAGGTCGCCGGAGTCGCGGTCGTGTTCCAGCCAGGTGCGGGCCGCGTCCGCGAGCATCTGGTGGTGGCGCAGCCGTTCGCGGTCCTCCTCGATCCAGCCGTGCAGCCGGGGCCAGCAGGTGATGAGCACCTCGTGGGCGAGCTGGACGCCGTCCTCGTCGGCGGTCAGCAGCCGGGCACCGGTCAGCCGCTCCACCACGACCGGCACGTCTGGGTCCGCCCACTCATCCAGCTCGGCGCGGGTGAGGGGACGGCGGGTGTCGGGGGTGCCCTGTCCCGGTACGACCATCCGCAGCAGCACATACCGGGCGGCGCGGGCCTGGGCCGGCGACAGACTGCCGTAGACCTCCTCCGCGGTCGCCGCGATGGCGCCGCGCACGCCGCCGGCCGCCTCGTATCCGGCGAGTGTGAGCATCCGTCCTCTGCGGCGGCGCCAGGTTTCGAGGAGGACGTGCGAGAGCATCGGCAGGCCGCCGGGCTCGTCCAGCACCTCGTCCACCAGGCGGGAGGTCAGCGTCCGCTCCACGAGGCACCCGGCCGCCTGCGCCGGTCCGGCCACCGCCTCGCGCAGCTCGGCCGCGGTCATCGGGCCGAGCAGCAGCGCGGCGCCGCTCAGCGCGTCCGCCAGGCCTCGGTGCTCGGCACAGCGGACGTAGAAGTCGGCGCGTACGGCGACCAGCACCCGCAGCCGGACGGCCGGGTCGCGCGCAGCGAGCAGCATGTCCAGGAAGCGGGAGCGCTCCTGCGGATTGTGGCAGAGGGTGAAGACCTCCTCGAACTGGTCCACCACGACCCAGCTCTCCGGCTCGTCGTCGGCCGGGGCGAGGAGACGGCCGTAGGTCGTGGCGGGCGTTGGTCCCGGGGTGAGGATCCGCAGACTCGCCGGGCGCCCGCGCGCCGCAATCTCCTCCCGCAGCTGCGGGATCAGTCCGGCTCGCAGCAGCGAGGACTTCCCACTGCCCGACGGGCCGAACAGCACCGCGAACTGGTGCCCGCACACCAGCTTGCCGACCTCGTCGACCACACGGTCCCGCCCGAAGAACAGGTGCCGGTGGTCCAGCTCGAACCGGGCGAGACCGCGATACGGCGCGGGCACGTCGTGCACGTCCTCGGCAGGAGCCCGGCGTGTCTGCGCTTCGGCCTCCTTCCAGCGCACCTCCCACTCGCCCGCATCGCCCCCGCAGGCGCGCACATACCCCAGGACGACGGCGAGAGACGGCAACCGCTCCCCGGCGGCAGCCTGCGACAGCGTCGTCGCCGAGAAACCCGCCGCCTCGGCCATCCCCCGGTATGAAGGGCTTCCGGCGGCCCGGCGCAGCTCCCGCATCTCGTGGGCGAGCCACTGAACGGGACCGGCGGTCGGATCCAGCGGTCTTTCCGGACGTCCCACGGACAAGTACCTCCATACGCGTGGCGAGCCACTTCACAAGTGCGGCGTCAGAGATGACGACCATATGCAGCGCTGCCTTTCACCCCGGAGAACTTGAGGTAGATCAGAGGAGTCCGACGGTCAGGTCGTTTCTGATGGTTCTTGCTGGTATGGGTGGATCAGTGCATGGTCTGGGCAAATGCGCCTCATGGTGCGACGGCATGAGCTGACTGACGCGCAGTGGCAGAAGACCGAGCGTGACTGCCCGCCAACGGCAATCCTGGCGCGCAGTGGGCCGATCACCGCACAGTGATCAACGGAGTGCTGTACCGGGCCCGTACCGGCGTGCCCTGGCCGGACCTGCCCGAACGGTTCGGTCCTTGGCAGACCGTCTACGAGCGGCACCGCCGATGGGCGGCGGACGGCACCAGGCGGCAGATCCTGGGCGGGTTACAGGTCGAGGCCGATGCCAGCGATCCCGACGGGGCACTTGCCAAGGCGGTGGAAACGCAGAACGCACAGCCCGGGCAGGCGTGGGCGGTGAACATCGACTCCACGTCCTGCCTGGCGCACCAGCATGCGGCCGGGGCTCGTCACCAGCCGCCGCGCAACTTTCCGCAAAAGGGGGCGGTACGCGTGTGGAGGCGGATGGGCGGGAGGCGCTGGGGCGCTCGCGGGGCGGACTGACCAGCAAGGTCCATCTGTTGTCCGACGACCGGGCCCACTCGCTGACCTGGCAGAGCGTACGTCTTGCCCATGCCGCCTTCGCCGCGCAGGACGATGACCGCAGTGGCCCGCTCCTGCGGCAGCAGCACACCGGCCTTGGTATCACTGGGCGGCCATCCAGAACGGCCCTGAGCGGGCGGCTCGTCCAGCATGAGCACCCGCCGCTGCCAGGGAAACCGGTGCTGCTGCATCAACATGCTCTCCCCGGCGCGCGGGGCCGACTGCCGCAGCCACCCTAGAACCGACAGGAGCGGCAGCCTGGTGCCAGGAAGCAGCGTTCCGGCCGCCCTCCATGCCCTGGCTGTCCGTCATCCCTGCTCTGCGGCTTCCCGGTCCTGAACCGGCCCACCCCGAGATCCGTCGCGACGAGCTGCGGGCCCTCCTGGAGCGGCTCACTGGCAGCCCCGGCGCCGGATCCCCCCTGCCTAGCATCGACATCACGTCGGCTGTGGGCGCCAGCCTGTGACACCATCAACTGTCCGCGATCAACTGCGTACGCTGTCGCGCCGCCTGCTCCTATGTGCCGGCGCCCTCGGCGAGCCCGTGGATGAAGTGCCGCCATGGACGGCGCCCTCAGGCCGGCATGCCACGATCGGCGGTGACAGATGGCCTGGAGGGAGAGAAGGCAGGATGGCCGGGCAGCAGAGGGTGTCGAAGGCGTCACCGCGGCGGGCTGGGCCGAGTGGTCCGCAGCCGGGGGTCGAGGACCACGGGGCGGGGCCGAGAGAGGGAGCCGGGGTTGAGGAAAGTCAGGACAGGACGGTGGCCGAGCGGCTAGGGCTGGCCCAGGGCGTGCTGTCGCCCGCCGAACACAAGATCGCCCGAGCGTTGTTGGCGCACTATCCCGCAGCGGGCCTGGAGTCCACGTCGCAGCTGGCGGCTCGGGCGGGGGTGAGCCCGCCCACGGTCGTCCGGTTCGTGGTGCGGCTCGGGTTCTCGGGCTACCGGGACTTCCAGCAGTCCTTGCGGGATGAGGTGCAGGCGAGGCGCGCGTCCCCGCTGACCCTCGCAGCGCTGGTCGACGAGGTCACGCGCACCTCCGAACTGGCGGCTGCGACGGCCGAGGTGGGGCGGTCCGTACTGGAGCGGACCTTCGCGTCGCTGCCGGAGCATCAGTTCGACCGGGTGGTGGAGCTGATCTGTGACCCCGCCCGGCGGATCGCCTGCTTCGGCGGCCGGTTCTCGCAGCTCCTGGCTCAGTACTTCGACCTGCATCTGCGCCTGATGAGGCCGGGCACGCTGGTGCACACCCAGTCGCCGGGCACCGATGCGGGCTTCCTGGTAGACCTTGGCCGACGCGATGTGTGCGTGGTGTTCGACTTCCGCCGTTACCAGCGCAGCACGGTCGAGCTGGCCAGGTTCGCCCACGCGCGTGGCGCACAGGTCGTCCTGGTCACGGATCCTTGGTTGTCACCGGTCGCCGAGTTCGCGGATGTCGTCCTCCCGACACGCGTGGAGGCCCCAAGTCCGTTCGACAGCATCGTGGCGCCGACTGCCCTGGTGGAAGCTCTGGTCGCCGCCGTCCACCGGAAACTTGGGCCATCCGCCGAAGCGCGGATGAAGGCCGCGGAGGAGGCTTCGGGGGACCTGACCACCGAGTGAGCCGGGAGATCAGCGCGACGCGACGCCACCCAGTCGATGAAATGAATGTTTCATATCGGATCACCTATTGACGTCGGTCTGAAATGAATATTTCATTGCCTGACTCGGGCCGCGGCACAACGCGCCCCCGTCTCCGTTCGGAGCGCTCCATGTCGGATTACCTTCGCGCCCCTCGTAAGTTGCGCCTGTGGGAAGCTCTGGCGCTGTCCGTGGGCCTGATGGGCCCGACCCTGGCCATGGGCCTGAACGGGGCCGGTGTCGCGGCCACCGTCGGCAAGGCGGTCCCACTGGTCTTCCTGCTGGGGCTGATCGGTGTCGGGCTGGTGGGTTACGGCTTCTGGCGGCTCACCCAGCACTTCAACCACGCCGGATCGGTGTACGCGCTGGCCGGGGTGACGATCGGCCCGCGCGCGGGGTTCTTCGGCGGTTTCGCCCTGCTGGGCTCGTACACGGCCTTCCTCACCTGCTCGCTCGCCGCGACCGCTGTCTTCACACAGGCGTTCCTGGGTGCCCTGGGTGTGTCCCTGTCCCTTTCCTGGGTGATCACCGCGGTGCTCGCGGCCGCGGGAGTGGGCGCGCTCAACTCCCGGGACGGCCGGGTCACCGCCCGGACACTGCTCGTCGTCGAGGGCATAGGCATCCTGGCGATGCTGGTCCTCACCGCGGTCGTCCTGGGACGCACGGCGAGCGGCTCCGCGCCACGCGGCCAGACCTTCGACCTGTCGGTGTTCAGCCTCCAGGGCACCACGGTCAACACCGCGATGACCGCCACCGTGTTCGCCTTCCTGTCCTGGGCCGGATTCGAGGCGTGTGCGTCGCTCGGCGAGGAGACCGACAACCCTCGGCGCAACATCCCGCGGGCGCTGGCCGGCAGCGTCCTGCTGACCGGGGTTCTGTACATCCTGGTGATGTTCGCCCAGACGATCGGCTTCGGAACGGACGCGAAGGGCATCGCCGCCTTCGGGTCGGCCCAGTCGGCGCTGTCGACCTTGTCGGGGCAGTACATCGGCACCTGGTTCGCGCTCGTGGTCGCGTTCAGCGCGGTGGCCTCCGCGTTCGCCGCCGCACTGTCCTCCGCGGCCGCCGCGTCCCGGATCGTCTACGCCCTCGCCCGGGACGGCTTCGGCCCTCGGACCCTGGCCCGCACGCACCCGGTCACCGGTTCCCCCACGACCGCTCTGTGGCTGGTGTGCACTGTGGCCGCGGTCATCACGGCCGTCATGTACGCCGTCGGCACCGGCGCCTTCGACGCCTACTACTGGTACGCCACCATCGGTGTGCTGTGCGTCCTCGTCGCGTACGCCGTCGCCGGAGCCGGGGTCATCGCCTTCATCGTCTCCGGACGCGGCCACATCCCCCGCTACGAACTGGTGCTGCCAGTGCTGGGCCTCGGGTACCTCGCCTTCGTCCTCTACGAACAGTGCACCGGCCAGTCCGCTCCCTACAGCTGGTTCCCGTGGATCGTGGCGGTGTGGTGCCTGGCCGGAGTGGCGGTCGTGGTCTTCGCCCCGTCGCTCACCCGGCGCATCGGCGCCCGGTTGGCCGGAGAGTTCGGCCAGACCACGGCCTCTGCCCCGGCGGGGGAGATCGCCGGAGCAGGGTCGTGAGCCTTCGCTCGGCCACCCCCGGCACCCTCACCGCCCCCGCCCCTCACCCCCAGGAGTCCCGGATGGACCATCCCGCCTCGGTCTTCGTCGCGACCTGCGACCTGGCAGGACAGGTGAGGGGCCGGGCCGCGCCCTTCGCAGACCATGCCAGCGTCCTGCGGACCGGCACCGGGTGGGTGCCTGCCGACCTGGCCATCTCGGCGTTCGGCACGATCGCCCCGGACAACGTCTTCGGTTCCCTGGGAGACCTACGGCTGCTCCCCGACGCCGCGACCGGCGTCGACATCCCGGCCGACGGCCCGCACCCGGGCCTGCGCCTCTACCTCGCCGACCAGGTCCTCCCGGACGGGAGCCCCTGGCCCTGCTGCCCGCGTACGTTTCTGCGCGATGCTCTGGCGGAACTGCGGGAGCGGACCGGTCTCACCGTCGTGGCATCCGTGGAGCACGAGTTCGTCCTCGGCGGTCTCCCCGACAGCAGCCCGTTCTCCCTGGCACGCTTCCGCGACGCCGAGCCGTTCGGCTCCGACCTGGTCGAGCTCCTCCAGCAGACGGGGCTGCAGCCGGAGAACTGGCTGCCGGAGTACGGAGACGGCCAGTTCGAGATCACCCTGCGGCCTGCACCCGCGCTGATCGCGGCCGACCGGGCGGTCCTGCTCAGGGAGCTGGTCCGCGATCTGGCCCGCCGCCGGGGGCTGCCTGTCACCTTTGCACCCCTGCTCGACCCGGCGGGCGTGGGCAACGGCGTCCACCTCCACCTCAGCCTGCGCGACCGCGACGACCGGCCCGTCCTGTACGCGCCGCAGCGCCCGGGACGGCTCTCCGCACTCGGGGCGAAGTTCGCCGCGGGCATCCTGCGCCACGCGGCGGCACTGACCGCTTGGACGGCACCGAGCGCGGTGTCCTTCCTGCGCCTGACACCGCACCGCTGGAGCGCGGGCGGGGTCTTCCTCGCCGAACGCAACCGCGAGGCGCTGCTGCGGATCTGCCCGACCACCCGGCTCGGCGGCGCGGATCCCGCCGGGCAGTTCAACCTGGAGTACCGGGCCGCCGACGCAACCGCGAACCCGTGGCTGGCCCTGGGCGTTCTGGTCCGCGCCGGCCTGGAGGGCCTGACCCGCGACTACCCGGAACCGACCGTGTGGCCCGAGGACACCAAGGAGTCCGACCTGGCCGACGTACCTGCTCTGCCCGCCTCCCTGGAGCTGGCGCTGGACGCACTGGAGTCCGACGACGTCGTCCGCTCCTGGTTCGACCCGAACCTGCTCGCCACCCACCTGTCCGTCAAGCGCCACGAACTGGCGCAACTCGACGCTCTCGACGAACCGGCACGTATCCGGAAGGTCTGCGATGTCTACTGATGCGTTCGTCGGCGACGCGCCCGCCGGCCCACTCGCGACCGCGATCGGGTCGCTCCCCCTGGTGGACCACCACGTCCACGGCGCCCTGCGCAACGACGTCGGCCGGACGGCCCTGGAGGAGATGCTCACCGAGTCCGACCGCCCAATACCGCAGTGGATGACGCAGTTCGACTCCCAGATCGGCTTCGCGGTACGACGCTGGTGCGCCCCCGTGCTGGGCCTGCACCCGCACGCCGACCCGGACGCCTATGTGGCCGCGCGCCGGGAACTGGGCGCCCGTGAGGTCGCCCGTCGGCTGCTTGCGGCCAGCGGAATCGACCACTACCTCCTGGAAACCGGCTACAAGGGCGACGAGATCTTCGACGTCGCACAGATGGCGGAGGTCTCGCAGCGCCGCGTCGACGAGGTGGTCCGGCTCGAAGCGGTCCTGGAAAAGCTCGCCGCCGATGGCGTATCCGCAGGCGACGTACCCGAGCGGTTCCGGCGGACGCTGGCGGCCCGCGCCGCCCACGCTGTCGGCCTCAAGAGCATCGTCGCCTACCGGCACGGCTTCGACTTCGACCCCGAGCGGCCGACGGACGAGGAGGTGGTGCGGGCGGCCGGTGGCTGGCTGCGCAGGCATGACGCGACAGGCTCGGCCCGCGTCGACGACCCGGTGCTGCTCCGCTTCGCCCTGTGGTGCGGTGTCGACCGCGGCCTGCCCATTCAACTGCACGCCGGCTACGGCGACCCGGACGTCGAACTGCACCGCTGCGACCCGCTGCTGCTCACCCGCTTCATCAAGAACGTCGAGCCGCACGGGACCGACCTGCTGCTCCTGCACTGTTACCCCTTCCACCGCAATGCCGGCTATCTGGCGCAGGTGTTCCCGCACGTCTACTTCGACGTCGGCCTCGGAGTGAACTACACCGGCGCGCGCTCCGACGCGGTCGTCGCCGAGTCGCTGGAGCTGGCACCGTTCGCGAAGATCCTCTTCTCCTCCGACGCCTGGGGGCCGCCGGAGCTGCACCACCTTGGTGCCCTCCTGTGGCGGCGGGGGATGCTCCGGGCCCTGGAACGTTGGGTCGACAGCGGCGAATGGACCGTCAGCGACGCCGTCCGGGTGGCCCATATGATCGGGCGCGACAACGCCCGCCGGGTCTATCGACTGCAAGCCGACACACCAGGAGCGGGAGAAACGGAAGCCGGCCGATGAACACCGACACCGCCATGGACACCGGCATCCAGCACGTCCTGCGGGCCGCGCTGGCGCGCGAGCTCCCGGACGCCGTCACCCTGCGCCACCGGCTGCACGCCGAACCTCGCCTGTCGGGCGACGAGAGCACCACACGGGACCTCGTGCTGGCCGCGCTGCCGGCCTCCAGCAGGGTCACCGAAGTCGCCGACACCGGCGCGATCGTCCGAGTGGGCGGCCCCGGACCGGCCATCGCCGTACGCGGCGAGCTGGACGCCCTGGAAGTCACCGAGCGCACCGGCGCACCCTGGCCGTCCCGCCGTCCGGGCGTGATGCACGCCTGTGGCCACGACGTCCACCTCGCAGCCGTCGTCGCCCTGGCCCGGGCCGTGCACCACGTCGGTGGGCCCGCGCCGCTGCTGGCCGTCCTGCAACCGCGCGAGGAGACCTACCCGTCGGGCGCCAAGGACATCACCACGGACGGTGTGCTGGAGCGCGAGGAGTGCCGGGCCGCCGTCGGCGCGCACGTGCAGCCACTGCTGCCCGAGGGGACGGTCGCCTGCACCCCGGGAGTCGTCAACGCCTCCTCGGACGAGTTCACGGTGACGGTCCGGGGCACCGGCGGTCACGCCGCATACCCCCACCTCACCCACGACCCTGTGGCGGCCCTGGCCCATGTCGTGGTCGCCCTGCAGAGCGTGGTCAGCCGCGGCATCGACCCCATGTCCTCGGTGGTGCTGAGCGTCACCACGCTCGAAGCCGGCACGGCCGCCAACGTCGTACCGGGCCAGGCGGTCGCCCGCGGCACCGTACGGGCCATGCGTACGGCGGACCGCGACACCCTCCTGGAGCGGCTCGCGCACACGGCGCACCTGGTGTCCCGCACCCACGGCTGCACCGCCGAGGTCGAGGTGATCCGCGGCGAGCCGGTGCTGGACAACGACGCCGCACTGGCGGCGACCACCGGACTGTTGCTGAGCTCGCTGGGCCTCACCGTCGTGCCGGCCCTGCGGTCCGCAGGCTCCGACGACTTCTCCTACTTCTCCGAGCGCATGCCGTCACTGATGATGTTCGTCGGCACTCACGGCGGCACCGAGCGGCTGCACTCACCGACATTCCTGCCCCCGGACCAGGCTGTCCACGACGTCGCCCACGCCCTGCTGGCCGGATACGTCGCAGCCGCTGGTCGACTGACAGTGAGGATTGGCGATGGCATCGCTCGGGGGGCTGACTCCTCGACTGACTGACGCTTCGGCTGTCCCTCTCGGGAATCGTCGGCCTGCCGAGCGGTACCGCTTGGCACGTGGCCGGTCGGGCGTCTGTGACTTCATGGGAGCCCGGCCAAAGGTCCCGTCACTGTCTTGTCCGTCTGCCGGCCGGCACGTGCCCTCCCACAGGCATGCATGGGAAGGGCAGCACACAACTGAGGTTGGTCCCCGGGGGTGGACACCGGGTTTCACGCGACGAGTGACAGCGTATGTGACGTGATCAATTGCTGTTCGTATTCAGCTGGCGCGAGGTAGCCGAGGGCGGAGTGGCGGCGGCGCCGGTTGTAGTACGACAGCCACCTGAACAGCTCCAGCCGTGTCTGCGCCTTCGAGGTCCAGCGCCTTCCGTGCAGCAACTCGCGCTTGAGGCCCTGGAAGAACGATTCGGCGAGGGCGTTGTCATAACTTGAGCCGACGCGGCCCATGCTGCGGCGGATGCCGTGCCGACGGCAGACCTCGGCGAAGGCGGCCGAACCATATTGCGCGCCCTTGTCCGTGTGGAAGACGACGCCGTGGACCTGGCCGCTGCGGGCAGCCACAGCCATCTCGAGCGCGTCGGTGACCAGCGAGGTACGCATGTGGTCCGCGATCGACCAGCCGATCACGCGCCGCGAGCAGATGTCGATGACCGTGGCGAGATACAGCCAGATCGAGCCGACGGCGACGTACGTGATGTCGCCGCACCACTTAGTGTTGAGCATGTCCGCCGTGAAGTCACGCATCACCAGGTCCGGCACCGGCGGGGCCGTCCTGTCCTGAATCGTCGTGCACCCTGACAAAGCGCCGTTGTGTACGCCGTGGGGTGAGCTCGGACACAGGGCACCGCAGGTCGGGTCATTGCGGGAGCTCGGGCGCCGTGCCAGTGGTAGTCGCCGCTCCCCCGGCACCCTGACACACTCTGCACCAGACCCGACCGACCCACAACTTCGCCGGTCAACAAGTCACTTCAAGAGAGCTGCACCCATCCACGTCTCGCGGCCCTCGGCATCGCTGTCCGGTCGGCACTCAGCCGCTGGCTTCGTCGAATCGCGAGCTCTCACTCAAGCGTTCCGACGCTGGCCCAGAGTGCGGAGGAACAGCGAGCCGCCCCGAGCAGGCCGGAGTTCCCGGGCTTGCCCAGGGCGGCTCGGTCGGCAAACGGCCGCGCCACCTGCTGTGCCTCTCTGCTGGACAGCACGCTCAGCGGTACAGCCTCCTACGCGCCCACAGGAACCCGATCACCCCGCCCACAACGACCATGTACACCGTCAGTGGTCCGTCGTTCAGGATGAGTCCGGGCATGGCGATGACGGCCACGATCAGAAGCCAGCCGCACCCGGCCACGACGAGGTCCGCCGAATCAGGGCGGCGTCGTTCGTTTTCCACCCGTCCCCCAACCACCGGCTTGCGCCTGGTCGGTGCGTCACATGAACTGTCGGCATGCGCGATATCCCTGCTGTGAACTGTACGCCGCTCGATCAGCGTCAGTACCGCGACGGCGGTCCGTCACCGGCATACCGTTTGGAAGCGGACAGCGTCAGGGAACAGCGATCTACGCGCAGTGAATCGTAGCCGTCTCCGAATGGACGTTGTGGTCTCCCCAGTAGCCGTTGGCGTTGCGCAGCGTCGCGTTGCCTATGTCGCTCCGGTATACCCAGCCACTGGTGGTGAGCCGTGAGCACTCGAAGTGCAGGGTGACCGGGAAGTTCTGGCCCTGCTCGTTGGTGTAACCCGCGACGTCCTTGGTCTTCCAGATACCGAGCCCCTGGTACTGACGCAGCGAAGACTCAAAGTTCCCCTTGCCCCTCTGGTCGCAGAGCATCGCGGCCTCGGCCTGGATGTGCGTGTACCCCCCGTGCAGGTAAGGCTTCCTGCTCTTGGTGAGCCGGCAATGGGGCTCGGCCCGGGCAGCGGTGAGACGCGGTGAGTGCGAAGCCGTGATTCCCTGCTCGTCGACCGCCGTGGCCCAACTCACCAGGTCCTCCGTGCTGTAGGTGTTCCGCGCGGCGATGAGCGGCGCCTCCCACAGCGTCAGCAGGCCGTCCTTGGACAGGGTGCTGACCCTGGTGCCCTCCTTGCCCACGGCGGTCAGCAGTTGGCTGCCGTCGGGCAGTGTGGTCGCGCTCATCTCGTCGCCCTCAGCCGAGAGGACCGACGACGGCACGTCCCCGTGGACGGTCAGGCGTGTGATGTTGAGCGGGTGCTCGACGTTTCCGTCGCCGAGACTGAACGTGAGCGTTTGCCCGACCTTTTCGTACTCCTCCACGCCGGGCGCCTGGAAGAGGTCGAGCCGGGTCGTCTTCGTCAGCAGGTCAGTGAGCTTCTCCACGCCGGTCCCCTCTACCCGACCATGGACGCGAACGGCACCGGCCAGCCCCATGAAGGCCCCGCTGATCGTGGTGTGGGACCGGCTGAGCACCCACATCTCCAAGACGATGAAGGCACTCGTTGCCGAGCGGAACTGGCTGGCAGTGGTCCTGCTGCCCGGGTATGCGCCCGACCTCAACCCGGTAGAGGGGCTGTGGGCGCACATCAAACGGAGCCTGGCCAACCTGGCCGCCCGCACCCTCAGCGAGTTGGAGACGCTGCTCCGCAGGCGGCTCAGCGCGCTGCAGTACCAGCACGCCGAAGTCAGTAAAGAGCTGCCACAGGCCAGGTTCGGAATGTCGCTATGCAACAGCCCAGAGGGCCGAATGGTTATTTTCATCACATCGTATTCATGTTCGCCTGCGCAGCTCGGTGGCCACCGCTGGACGTGGTGGATCCCGTTCGGCGACACGCCGGCCAGCGCGACGCCGTCCAGCAGCACCTCGCCGGCGTCCGGCTCGGTGAGCCGACCCGCGAGCGCGTCCGGCAGCGAGGCAGAGCCGGAGCAGGGGCGGCCCTCGGACCTGGCGCGGGGTGTCAACGGCACAACTCACGTACTGGACTTCGGCGCCCTGGCCCGGTCCGCCTTCCCCGCGTGACGGTGGTGCCGTGCCTGTGCCTTGTGCGGGACGGGCGGCTTCGAGCAGTCGTAGAGAGGGAACGTCTGGCCGGGTACCCGGGCACAATGGCCGCGTACCCAGGCGGCGTTGACCGTGCCGGGGTCGGTGGCGGCGCCGCCCAGGACGACGTAGCGCACCTTCCCGGTGGCGATCAGGTGGTGGAAGCCGGCAGCGGTGGGGGTCGGGACGGCGCCGGTGAAGCCGCCCATGGGGAGGACCGGGGCGCCGGCGTAGAGGATGTAGGGGGAGGCGGCGCGCCAGCTGGTCGTCGCGAAGACGAAGGTGGCGCGGCCCTGGTGGGCCCGGGTGTACTCCAGTAGACGCTGCTCCTCGCGGTTGAGCCCCTCGTGGCCGGTGCCCTTGAACGTCGAGCGGACCGGGGCGGTCTTGCCCTGGGAGGAGGACCAGGTGGCCCTGTTGCGGTACTTGCTGCCGTGCCGTACGAAGATGGGGCCGGCCGCGCCCATGCCTGAGTGGCCGTACTGGGTGGTGAGGACCGAGGACGCCCAGGCGGCGGACGGCAGCAGCATCGCGGCGATGCCGAGCCCGACGCCCAGCACCGCGGCCCGGGCCTGCATCCCGGCGCGGACGCGGGAGAGGATCAGCAGCGCGAGCGCGCCGACGCCGAGGACGAACGCGGTGGGCGCCAGCCAGGGCAGGAACGCCGGGAACTGGTAGGCGACGAACGCCGACCACACGACCGTGCACGCGACAGCCGTCGGCAGCGCCCACAGCCGGGCCCGGTCGCCACGCCGCCAGGCCCGCCAGAACTGCACCATTCCGCCGCCGAACAGCGCGGCGATCGGAACGCCCACCACACCCATGTAGTACGTGTGCGCGCCGACCGCGCCTGCGCTGAACACCAGGAAGTAGGTGGCCAGCCACGCCGTCCAGAACAGGAAGCCCGCCCGCAGCGGATCCGTGCGCGGCCGGCCGCGCAGCCACACCAGTCCGCATACGGCGGCGAGCGCGGCCATCGGATAGAGCCAGCCGATCTGGGTGGTGAGCGAGGGCCCGAACATCTTGGCCCACTCGGTGAGAGTCTGTCCGGTGTGAGGCACCGGATCGGTTCCGGCCATGCTCTGCGCCGCGACGCTTCCGGTGGACTTCGCGCTGACGCCGAGGCTGGAGAAACGGGTGAGGAAGTTGTAGCCGACGACCTGGCTGAACGCGGAGTTGTCCGTCGTACCGTCGACGAACGGCCGGTCCTGCGCCGGGGTCAGGGTCACCAGGAGCACCCAGGACGCCGACACTGCGAGGCAGGTCGCGCCCGCTGCCGCCAGATGCGCGAGGCGGCGGCGCAGTGTCACGGGGGCCGACACGACGTAGAGCAGGCCGAACGCCGGGAGGATCGCCCAGGCCTCCAGCATCTTGGCCTGGAAGCTGAGGCCGATCCAGGCCCCGGCCGCGAGCAGCGGGCGCAGCCGGCCCTCACGGGCCGCCCGCAGGCCGGCGTTCGCGGCGAGCAGCACGCACAGGGTGAACAGCGGGTCCTCGACCTCGGTGCGGAACAGTCCGGCGATCGCCGGGGTGAGCACGAAGGCGCCCGCGGCGAGCAGGGCCGCGCTCTCCCCCGCCCAGCGGCGCACCGCGCGGTGCAGTACAACGACGCCGAGCACGCCCTCGATCACCTGGGGCAGGGTCAGCGCCCAAGGGCGGAAGCCGAAGATCCGCGCGGACAGGGCCTGCGGCCACAGGAAGCCCGGCAGCTTGTCGATGGTGATCGTGTTGCCCGGGTCGAACGAGCCGAAGAGAAAGCCCTTCCAGCTCTGCGTCATGCTGCGCGCGGTCTCCGAATAGAACGCGTGATAGCCGCTGTTCTGGATGTCCCAGCTGAACAGCACCACCGCCGCCAGCAGGATCGCCCAGTACGCGACCCGCGCCCAGCCGGGTCGGCTCGCCGCGCCCCGTCCGGCCCCTGAGCTGCGGCTGAGCAGCCGCACGCCTATCGGCGGGACCGAGGCGATGGTTTCCGCGGTGGTGCCGGCCATGGACAAACCCTCCCAAGTTCTACGCGCTGTCGAAGTGCTAGATAACTGCGGCGGCGATCTGGATGCCTCGAAAGAGTTGTCATTTAGGTGAGAATCAGGTCGCCGCGTTGACCTGTAGGTCGGATCCGTCGGTGTCAGGTGCCTTGCCGCGAGTGCGGGACGGCAGTGCGCACACGGCCAGTACGGTGCACAGGGCCGCCATCGGGAGCTCCGCGCACACGGCCATCGCAACCGCGGTCGCCAGTTCGGGGCCGGGCTGGGAGGTCGTGACGTCGAACCAGGCGTCGACGACGAGCAGCGCGGCCGTGGCGGTGGCCGTGAGACAGCGCCACGGGTCGCGGCGGAGCACAGGGACTTGGTCCGCTGGAACTCCTGCACCGTCTGCCGCCGACGACGCCGAGTTATCCGCGGCGGGCAAGCACCGCACCGGTGCGCCCGGCGGGGCCACCGGCTCACTGAGGTTGGTCCCCGGGGGTGGACACCGGGTTTCACGCGACGAGTGACAGCGTATGTGACGTGATCAATTGCTGTTCGTATTCAGCTGGCGCGAGGTAGCCGAGGGCGGAGTGGCGGCGGCGCCGGTTGTAGTACGACAGCCACCTGAACAGCTCCAGCCGTGTCTGCGCCTTCGAGGTCCAACGCCTTCCGTGCAGCAACTCGCGCTTGAGGCCCTGGAAGAACGATTCGGCGAGGGCGTTGTCATAACTTGAACCGACGCGGCCCATGCTGCGGCGGATGCCGTGCCGACGGCAGACCTCGGCGAAGGCGGCCGAACCATATTGCACGCCCTTGTCCGTGTGAAAGACGACGCCGTGGACCTGGCCTCCGCGGGCAGCCACAGCCATCTCGAGCGCGTCGATGACCAGCGAGGTACGCATGTGGTCCGCGATCGACCAGCCGATCACGCGCCGCGAGCAGATGTCGATGACCGTGGCGAGAGCCAGCCAGATCGAGCCGACGGCGACGTACGTGATGTCGCCGCACCACTTGGTGTTGAGCATGTCCGCCGTGAAGTCACGCATCACCAGGTCCGGCACCGGCGGGGCCGTCCTGTCCTGAATCGTCGTGCGCTTCTTGCGCCGCAGGTGCCGTCCGACGATGCGGTTGATCCTCATCAGCCTGCTCACGCGCTTGCGGTTGATCTTCCTCCCGCGGGAGCGGAGTTCGGCATGGACACGCGGGGCACCATAGGCGCCCTGGTGGTCGGCATGGATCTGCCGGATCTCCGACACCGTCCGCTCTTCCTCGACGGCTCGTTCGGCGCGGGCGTGTGCAGTGGCCCGGTGCTGGTAGTAGCCCGAGCGGGAGACGCCCAGGACCCGGCAGATCCGCTTCACGCCGAAGTCGGCGCGATTCCCGGAGATGAAGCCCCAGCGGCGCGGGCTCACTTCACCTCCCGAGCGAAATAGGCGGCTGCCCGGCGCAGGATCTCGCGCTCCAGCTGCCACTCCTTCTCCGCCTTCAGCAGCCGGGCGTTCTCCGCCCGCAACAGGGCCAGTTCCTCAGCCGGACTCCCGCCGGCCTCGCGGCGCTCGGGCACTGACTGGGACTCGTTTCCTTGCGGACCCACGTTCGCAACGACTCGGCGGTGATGCCGACATCCGCCGCCACCGCCGCGTATGTGCGCTTGCCGCCCCCGGCGCGGTAAAGCGCGACCGCGACCTTCCTGAACTCCTCCGGATACGGAGACGTGCGTCCCACCTGGACATCCCTCCCTGAACCATCAAGATCCATTGTCAGGGTGTCCACTCCAAAGGATCAGCCTCAGTTCCTCGCGTACTCCTTTCCGTCTCGCTTGCCGGGCCCGCACCATCTGGCAGTGCTGATACGTCCCGGCTTTGTCAGGGCCGCTTGCCACCCCTTCCCGGCACCTCCCGGGTCGGGCTGCCCCCAGCTTCAACCGCCCTGCTGCGACAGGGCGGCGGTGGCGTCCTTTCACCGCCACTCGAACAACTCGCGCTTCACGGCGCACCTTTGGTTTTCGTCACACAATTCCAACGGCCGCCGGCGGCACCGTTGTTACGCTCGCCCCGGACTGCTCCGGGCGACAGCGTCCCCAGTCACAGGCGGGTGGTGAACCGGCCGTCGGGCAGTTTGCGCAGCCAGCCGCGATCAACGAGTCTGACCAGTCTCCCGCGCAGCGGTTCCAGCTTGGCCCGCACGCTGACGTCGACTCCCAGCATCTCGCCGACATGCCGGGCCATGACGGGTCCGGCAGCCTGCCGCACAGCGGCGAGGATGCGCTGGTAGTCCGGCGGGAGCATGGTCTCCTCCAGGTCCGGCTCGCGGTGTGGAATCAGCATTACCGACCGTCCACCCACCTGCCCGGGCATCGGCGCGGCTGAGGCGCGCTCGTCGGCGAGTTGTTCGCTCACCCGCTCCAGGACCCGCTCGGCGACGGCAAGTTCGTCCCGCTCGGCCCGCACCTTCGCCAACTGCTTGGCCAGCTGTTCTTCGAGTTCGTCCAGTTCCGCACGCCGCGCGGTGATCCGTTCCAGCAGCTCGGGACCCATGCACCGGATCGTAGAAGGCCACCCTGCCTCGGCGAGCGGGAACCGCAGAGCTGCCCGCTCCTACTCGGCGGCCTCCGGCACGTCCCTCACCCGCGCTGGCTGTCGGCGCCCTCGCGTCGCCGTCGATTCACGTAGTGGTGCAGGCCGTCTCCCAAAGCCATCCGGCTGCCGAGAAAGCGACCTGGATTGGCCAGCAGGTTCCGTCGGCCTCGACGTCGGAACGACGGTGAAGGCGCCCCACACAGGATCGTCCACCCGGCGCCCTTGAAGGGCGAGTGCCGTACGCCGGGCCGCATCCACGCTGGAGAACGTCATGCTTCGTGATCGGGGTCGAGGACCACCATGAACCTGTTGCCTTCCGGATCCGTCATCAGGGCGTGCATGCAATCGTGAGGTTCAACGAGAGAGGCGCCCTTGGCGATCAGCGTCTGAACCTGTTCGGCGATCGTTCCGACAAGGACGGTGACGACCGGTAGCACAGCCGGAGATTCCGCTTCGCCGACGCTGTACCCACCCCAACCCGGGATGCCGCCCCAGAACCTGATCATTTTCTCTGGGTCTACTGCTTCAAAATGAACGTGCATGCTGCTGTCTCACTTTCATCTGTGCGACCGAAGCCGAAAACGGCCTACCGAATCAGTCCGGCAGGCCGTTAGGGGTGAACGGACTTCAGCAGTCGATCACGGTGTTGTGCGTGTCTGCGATTCCGGGTTCGCTGAAGCGTCCGTTGTATTCGACCTGCAAGGTCACCTGAGTGTTGTACGTCTCCCTTTCTCCATCATGCACGCACGTGAGCCCTGGAGTGGTGTAGCGCCCGCTGCACCTCGTCCACCCGCTGTCCTTGTGCTTCACCGCGCGCCAGTACCCGTCGCGCACGTACTCCTGAAGATCGACCTGGACCCGGCACTGGTCGGGTGCCGGAGTTGAGCAACCCGTGTAATGGCCCTGGGCGTACAGCGGGCCGCCCTGGGTGACCTGGAACGGTTTCTCACCCTGGAACGTGCACCACACGGGAAAGGCAGCAGTCTTCGCGACGGCCCTTCCCGTGCTGCCGCTCGGAGCAGCCGACGCCGCGGCAGCCGGCACCAGCAGGGCCCCCGCCGTGAGAAGTAAAAGGATAAAACGCGCCTTCATTTTTCCCCCTAGAAGAATCGAACGCGTGTCGCACCGCCGACCACCCTCATGGGTTCACAGGCGCCACACAAGATCCGTGGCGCGAACTTTCCGCTGTTTGTCCGGTTCCCAGTCGTGGAATTGACCGTTCCTTCTCATCCGCCGGCAGCGGGCCGGTAGAAAACGACCATGCCCCCGCCGACCCAGAGGCTGACAGGGGCTGCCTGTGCGGTTTAGTGATCACAGATGCACGTGCGGATCACCTCGTTCAGCTCCTACGCCTGCTCGGGCGTCGACTCATTCGGGCCGTTGGTGAACGCCTCGACCGTCCGCTCCACAGCGTCCGGACGGTTCAATACCGCGCACTGCCTGCGCCCCCACTCGACCAATGATCAGCGGGGCGAAGCAGACCCCGAATTGGCAACAGCGTCCGAGGAAAGCAGCCGGGGCCCAGTTGCCGCCCGACAATACATGCTCGGCTGCGCGCCTCTGGCGGAGAACGGCGGACCTCGAAGTCAACCACTGGCTGGTGATCTACTCGACAGACTCCCGCCCACGACCAGCGTGAGCATGCTGAGTACTGGTCATACCAGCCCTTTGACCTGCGACTTCAAGTTAGCGGAGGCTCAGACGTCCGCATCGCCGTAGGGAAGCCGGATGCGTGCGGGGGAATCGCGGTGCATCAGGTCCGCGAGTGCAGGGTCGAACTCCAGGGCTTCGCTGAAGTCGAACGGGCAGATGTCTGTCTCGTTGTCCGCGGTCCTCAGCCGGCTTCTCCGGGCATGGGTACGACGTTGGTGGTGTCCACCGCCCGACGGATGGCTTTGGCGAGCCTGACGGCATTGCCGACGGCCCAGTAGTGGACGAAGAACAGGCGTGGTTCGTCGGTGAGGCTGTGGTGGTGCACCTCGACGAGTTCGGCGCCACCGCGCCGCAGGGCCACGAGGACAGGCTGGACCTCCTTGGCGATCATGACCAGGTCTCCGCTGAGGGCCGCCCTTCCGCCGCCGAGTGGCTGGAAGTTGACGGAGGTGGTGGAGCCCAGTCCCGGGGGCAGGATCACATGGCCGTCGGTGACGGTCTCGCGGCGGACGTAGGTGCACTTGTAGATCTTGCCGTCGGCGGCGCCCTTGACGCCCATGGCGGCATCGATCGCGGCGGTGTCGAGGTCGACGGGCGGCGAGGGGGCGGTGGGTTCGGCGGGCGGGGTGCCCGTGCAGTCGAATGCGGCGCGCAGACCGCGTGCGACGGTGACCGGATCGTGGCCGTGGGCGTGCAGATGAACCCACCAGACATCCGGCTCGTGCGCGAGCAGGTGCTTGTGAATGGCGGTCTGCATAATCCCGTGCTCCTGCAGGACGTCACTGAAGTGCTGCAGTTCGCACTCTTTGACCACCGCGTCGCCCATCAAAAGCGTGCTGTGGTCTGCGTACCGGACGAAGGACGCGTGCGAGCCCAGGGCGAGCGCGGGGTCGATCCGGATGCCGCGGGAGAAGACCGTGAGGTCCCGGCGCGGCAAGCCCGTGTGGTACATGAACCGCCTCATGTCACCAGGTCGGCCGAGAGCCTCGCCCACGTCCACCCAGTCCGCCAGCTTGGTCATCACCGGTTCGACCAGGGCGCGGTCCTCCGGCCCGGCGGACAGGGCGCGGGCCCCGGCAGGCGCACCGGTGAGTACGGGCGCAAGGGCGGCCGCGGCCAGCACACGGCGCCGGGACGCGGTGTGTCGGGAGCGGCTGTCCTGCTGTCGATCGTCAGCCATGTCTGTGCCTCCTGTCGCGATGGAAGCATGGGAGACCGCGTGAACTGGCGAACGGCGCAGTCACTCCATCCAAGTGGGCTAACTGGTCCTGACAAAGCCGCTGTACGTGACGGTGGGTGATCAGACAGACGGCGAGTCCGAGGAATGCTTCGTGGATGTCGTCGCGTCGTTCCCAGCGGATGCGAAGGCGTCGGAAGCCGTGGAGCCAGGCGATCGTGCGCTCGACGACGTAGCGGAAGATGCCCAGGCCGGTGCCGTGAGGCTCGCCTCGCTTCGCGATCACGGGACGGATCCCGCGGGCCCAGAGCAGGCGGCGGTATTTGTCGTGGTCGTAGCCGCGGTCGGCCAGCAGCGCATCGGGGCGTCGGCGAGGTCTGCCGACCCGGCCCGCGATGGCCGGGATCTTGTCGAGCAGAGGCAGAAGTTGGGTGACGTCATTGCGGTTTCCGCCGGTCAGTGACACTGCGAGCGGGATGCCCTGGCCGTCGGTGATGACGTGGTGCTTGCTGCCCGGACGTGCGCGGTCGACCGGGCTGGGTCCGCGTTTGGGCCCCGCCGGGCAGCCCTGACGTGGGAGGAGTCGATCACCGCCCGGGACCAGTCCAGCTTGCCCTTCGACCGCAGTTTCTCCAGCAGCAGCACATGCAACTGGTCCCAGACGCCGGCCTCGTTCCAGGCCGCCAGACGGCGCCAACAGGTCATACCCGAACCGAAGCCCAGCTCCTGGGGCAGGTACTCCCACTGGATCCCCGTGTGCAGGACGAACAGGATCCCGCACAGCGCCTGCCGGTCAGGCACTCGAGGTCTGCCCTCGACCAGCTTCGGCGCAGGCTTGGGCAGCAACGACTCGACGAGCGACCACAGTTCATCGGAAACGACCCAAGGCCGCGACTGACGTTTCCTCACAACCAGACCAACGAACAGACAAGCCAGCAGTCACATGATCAACAGCTTTTGTTAAAGAGCGTTTTGTCCTGGCGAGGTTGTTTGGTTCGAGGTTCAGGTGTCGCGCCAGTTCAGGGTGGATTCGCGGGTGAGTCTGCGGCTTATGAGGTCGATCATCGCGACGTGGATTATGGCTTCGGAGCGGTGGGGGTGGGTTTCGTAGTCGCGGGC
>NZ_JBVJPA010000028.1:0-102108 GCF_055582885.1 Streptomyces sp. NPDC107454
TCGGTGATGCCCATGGCGTACGCGACGATCGATCCGGCCGCCGAGCCACGGCCCGGGCCCACGGCGATGCCCTGCTTCTTGGCCCACATGATGAAGTCGGCGACGACGAGGAAGTACCCCGGGAACCCCATCTGGATGATGACGTCCATCTCGTACTCGGCCTGCTTCTGGCGGTCGTCGGGGACGCCGCCGGGGAAGCGGCGCTCCATGCCGATGCGCACCTCCTCCTGGAACCAGGTGACCTCGGTGTAGCCCTCGGGGATGTCGAACTTCGGCATGAGGTTCTTCGCCTCGAACATGCCGGTGGTGTCGATCTGCTCGGCCACCAGGAGGGTGTTGGCGCAGCCCTGCTGCCAGGCGTCCGAGGAGTCGACGGCGTACATCTCGTCCGTGGACTTGAGGTAGTAGCCCGTGCCGTCGAAGCGGAAGCGGTCCGGGTCGGAGAGGTTCTTGCCGGTCTGGATGCACAGCAGGGCGTCGTGGGCGGTCGCCTCGTGCGCGTACGTGTAGTGCGAGTCGTTCGTCACCAGGGGCGGGATGCCGAGCTTCTTGCCGATCTCCAGGAGTCCGTCGCGGACCCGGCGCTCGATCTCGATGCCGTGGTCCATCAGCTCCAGGAAGTAGCGGTCCTTGCCGAAGATGTCCTGGTACTCGGCGGCCGCCTTCAGGGCCTCGTCGTACTGGCCGAGGCGCAGGCGGGTCTGGAGCTCGCCGGAGGGGCAGCCGGTGGAGGCGATGAGCCCCTCGGACCACTGGGAGATGGTCTCCTTGTCCATCCGGGGCCACTTCTGGAGCCAGCCCTCGGCGTACGCGTCCGAGGAGAGCTTGAAGAGGTTGTGCAGGCCGGTCCGGTTCGCCGCCCAGATCGTCTTGTGCGTATAACCACCCGAACCGGACACGTCGTCGCGCTTCTGGTGCGGCTGGCCCCACTGGATCTTGCGCTTGTTGCGCCGGGACTCCGGGGCGACGTACGCCTCGATGCCGATGATCGGTGTGACGCCCGCCTTCTTCGCCGTGTGGAAGAAGTCGTAGGCCCCGTGAAGGTTGCCATGGTCACTCATGGCGATGTGCGTCATGCCCATCTCATTGCAGGCATTGAACATGTCCTTGAGCCGCGCGGCACCGTCCAGCAGCGAGTACTGGGTATGGACGTGCAGGTGCGTGAACGGCGGCTTTGACACGGCTTCGGCCTCCAAGAAGAACAATCGTCGACAGGCTGCGGACAGTCTGGGGGGACAGCGTCGAAGTCTATGACGCGCCACTGACACTGGAGACGAACACTGGGCGCGAAGCGCCTCAATGAGGGGCGGTGGCCGGGTGACGGGCGGGCCCGTCACCCGTACCTTCATCCGGGGCGCGGGGCACGCGCGCGTACCGTTCGTCCCCGGCGCGCGGGCACTCCCGCGTACCTTCGTCCGTTGGGAGGGGACGGAAGCAACCGTCCCGGCGGACGGACACGTCCTTCCCCCATGTCAAGCACCACCTGCACCAGGAGGCACCCAGCGATGTCGGTCCCGCAGCTCAGCGCCGAGCAACGCGGCGAGCAGATCCTCGCCGTCTTCGACACCGCCTTCGGCGAGCTCCTGGCCGCCGACCCGGCCGCGTTCCGCGTCAAGTTCCGCAAGATGGCGGCCTCCGCCTTCGCGTTCTACCGGGGCACGGCGGGCCTCTTCTACCACGACCTCACCGCGGAGATCGGGTTCGGACCGAGGCGCGGCGGACCGTACCTGGACGAGCGCACCTCCCGTGTGTGGATCCACGGCGACCTGCACGCCGAGAACTTCGGCACGTACATGGACGCCAACGGCCGCCTGATCTTCAACGTGAACGACTTCGACGAGGCGTACGTCGGCCCCTTCACCTGGGACCTCAAGCGTTTCGCCGCCTCCGTGGCCCTCATCGGGTACGCGAAGGCGCTCAGTGACGACCAGATCACCGAGCTGGTGAAGGTGTACGCGGCGGCCTATCGCGAGCGCATCCACGCCCTGGCCACCGGCGCCAAGAGCGACGAGGTGCCTCCCTTCACCCTGGACACGGCCGAGGGCCCGCTCCTGGACGCGCTGCGTGACGCCCGCTCGCTGACCCGCTTCGGGCTGCTGGACTCGATGACCGAGATCCGCGACTTCGAGCGCCGCTTCGCGCCCGGCGGCGGCTCCATCGAGCTCGACGCGGCCACCCGCTACAAGGTGCTCGCGGCCTTCGACGGCTACCTGGAGACGCTCCCCGAGTCCTCCCTGGCCCGCCCCGACTCCTACCGGGTGAAGGACGTCGTCGGCCGCCGCGGCATCGGCATCGGCTCCGCCGGACTGCCTTCGTACAACATCCTTCTGGAGGGCAACAGCGACGCCCTGGAGAACGATGTCGTGATCTACATCAAGCAGGCCCAGACCCCGGCCGTCTCCCGGCACATCACGGACTCCTCGATCCGCGAGTACTTCCAGCACGAGGGCCACCGCACGGTGATCTCCCAGCGCGCCCTGCAGGCACACGCCGACCCGTGGCTGGGCTGGACCGAGCTGGACGGCGCCGGCCAGCTGGTCGCCGAGGTCTCGCCGTACGCGGTGGACCTGGACTGGGGCGACATCGACGACCCGGAGGAGATCGCCTCGGTCGTCGCCGACCTCGGCCGGGCCACGGCCACCATGCACGCCGCGGCCGACGACGAGAGCGGCCACTCGGAGCTGGTCCCGTTCTCCACCGAGCGGGCCATCGACGCGGCGATCGCCGCCGACGAGGACGGCTTCTCGGGCCTCCTGGTGGACTTCGCGCACAGCTACGGCGCACGCGCGCGTGCCGACCACCAGATCTTCGTCGACCTGTTCCGCAACGGCCGGATCCCGGGCCTGTAGGCACCCCGGACGACGGACCCACAACGCTCCCGTAACACATAGGAACCCTTTAGGGGGCCCTTACGGGAGCGCGTGGGACACTCGGCTCCGCTATGGACATACCCGGGACCCAGCTCAGAGCCGTGCGCGCGGCACTGTTCACGGCTGTCGTCGTGACGCTCTCCACCGCGTCGCACGTGCTGCTGTCCCGGGTCCCGCTGCCGCTGGGCACCCTGGCGGCGATCGCCGTGGCCGTCTTCGTCATCGCCTACGCGCTGGCGGGCCGCGAGCGCGGCTTCGGCCGGATCGCCGCCCTGCTCATCCCGCTGGAGCTGACCGCCGACACCGTGTTCACCACGGGCCAGCACGTCTGTTACGGCAGGGCGGGCGGCCCCGTCGCGGGCCCGCTGCGCTCGGTCGGCTTCGACGTGCTGTGCGGCGGCGGCAGCGTGGGCACCCCGCTGGCCCACGTGACCGGCGGCAGCGGCGGCCGTGCCGCCACCCTGCTCGCGCAGACCGACCCGGCCGCCGCCTGGCTGCTGCTCGCCGCCCATGTCAGCGTCGGGCTGCTCGCGGCCGCCTGGCTGCGCCGCGGCGACCGCGCCCTGGACCAGCTGCTGCGCGCGGTGGCCGCGGCCACCTTCCGGCCCCTGCTGATCGCGGTCGCCGCGGTGACCGTACGGCTCGCCCCGGTACGCCGGCTGCCGCGCCCCGCGCGCCGGAGCGCGGGCGCCCGCACCCGCCTGTTCGTGCACTCCCTGGGACGGCGTGGACCGCCGCTCTCGGCCGCTTTCGCCTGAACATCGCTTCCGCGCGACAGCCCTTGAGCACCAGCAGTCCCCCATACGTATCCCGCGTACGACGTGTGCGCGTCCCCCATGGAGATCACCAACATGAGCAAGCGAAACAGCCAGGCGGCGAAGACGGCGGCCCGGGAGAAGCTGCGCCTCGAGCGCGAGCGCCAGGCCAAGCGTGACAAGGTCAAGCGCCAGGCCATCGTGGCCGGCTCCATCGTCGCCGTCCTCGCGATAGCCGGTGGCGTCGGCTACGCGGTCGTGCAGAACAACAAGCCGAGCTACTGGGCGGGCCTGAAGGACGCCAAGGTCGTCGCCCCGGCCAACACCACCGGCACCAAGGGCACCACCGTCGTCATCGGCAAGAGCACCGCCAAGAAGACCCTCAAGGTCTACGAGGACCCGCGCTGCCCGGTCTGCGCCCAGTTCGAGCAGACCGTCGGCTCGACCGTGAAGAAGGACATCGACGACGGCAAGTTCAAGTTCCAGTACGTCGGCGCCACGTTCATCGACGACAAGGACAACGGCCAGGGCTCCAAGAACGCGCTGAGCGCCCTCGGCGCCGCGCTGAACGTCAGCTCCGAGGCGTTCCTCGAGTACAAGACCGCGCTGTACTCGGCGAAGTGGCACCCGGACGAGACGACCGACAAGTTCAAGGACGACGCCTACCTCCTCAAGGCCGCCGACACCGTTCCCGCGCTGAAGGGCAACACCGCGTTCCAGAACGCGGTGAAGAAGGGCACCTACGACGCCTGGGCGATGGCCATGTCGAAGACCTTCGACGACAACAAGGAGGGTGTGACCGGCACCCCGGGCTTCGTCATGGACGGCAAGCAGCTCAACGGCGGCACCCCGCTCCTGACGGTGGCCGACTTCGACAAGGTGGTGGACGCGGCCCTCAAGGGCTGACGCCGACGGGGAATCCGGCCTCCGCGTGAAGAGCGGGCGAACTTTCGTGGTTCGCCCGTTCTCGCGCGTACCGATCAGTAACCTGTTCGGTCGTGACCAGTCGATACAGATCATCCGAGGCGTCCCAGGGCCTCAACTCTCCCTCGCCCCGCCGCCGTACGGTCGTCAAGGCCGCGGCGGCGACCGCTGTCCTGGCCGGCCCGCTCGTCGCCGCCCTGCCGGCCCGCGCCGCCGCGGACGCCCCCGCCTTCCTGCACGGCGTCGCCTCCGGCGACCCGCTCCCGGACGGCGTCCTGCTGTGGACCCGGGTGACGCCCACCTCCGCGGCGATACCCGGCTCCGGCGTCGGCCCCGACACCGAAGTCAGCTGGATCGTCGCCAAGGACAAGGCGTTCACCACGATCGTCTCCAAGGGGTCCCTCACCGCGACGGCCGCCTCCGACCACACCGTGAAGGCGGACATCCGCGGCCTGGAACCGGCCACGGACTACTGGTTCCGCTTCTCCGCGGGCGGCACCGACTCGCCCGTCGCCCGCACCCGCACCGCCCCGGCCGCCAACGCCGCCGTGGCGGGCCTGCGCTTCGGCGTCGTCACCTGTGCCAACTGGGAGGCGGGCTACTTCTCGTCGTACCGCCATCTCGCGGCCCGCAGCGACCTGGATGCCTGGCTGCATCTCGGGGACTACATCTACGAGTACAAGTCCGGCGAGTACGCGGCGCGCGGCACGGTCGTCCGGCCGCACTCCCCCGCGAACGAGATCATCACCCTCGCCGACTACCGCACCCGGCACGGCAAGTACAAGACCGACCCGGACCTCCAGGCCCTGCACCACAAGGCGCCGGTCGTGGCGATCTGGGACGACCACGAGTTCGCCGACAACGCCTGGTCCGGCGGCGCGGTCAACCACACCGAGGGCGCCGAGGGTACCTGGACGGCGCGTCAGGCCGCGGCGAAGCAGGCCTACTTCGAGTGGATGCCGGTACGCCCGGCGATCGAGGGCACCACCTACCGCCGGCTGCGCTTCGGCAAGCTCGCCGACCTCTCCCTGCTCGACCTGCGGTCCTTCCGCTCCCAGCAGGCGTCCACGGCCAGCGGCACGGTCGACGACCCGGACCGTACGATCACGGGCCGGGCCCAACTCGACTGGCTGAAGGCCGGGCTGAAGGCGTCCGACACCACCTGGCGGCTGGTCGGCAACTCGGTGATGATCGCGCCGTTCGTCATCGGCTCGCTCACCGCCGACCTGCTCAAGCCGCTCGCCAAGCTGCTGGACCTGCCGCAGGACGGCATCGGCGTCAACACCGACCAGTGGGACGGCTACACCGACGACCGCCGTGAACTCCTCGCGCATCTGCGCTCGAACGCGATCGGCAACACGGTGTTCCTCACCGGCGACATCCACATGTCCTGGGCCAACGACGTGCCGGTGGACGCCGGGACGTACCCGCTGTCCGCGTCGGCCGCCACCGAGTTCGTGATCACCTCGGTGACCTCCGACAACCTCGACGACATCGTGAAGGTCCCCGAGGGCACGGTCTCCGCGATCGCCGCCCCGCTCATCCAGATCGCCAACCGGCACGTCCACTGGGTCGACACCGACCGCCACGGATACGGCGTCCTGGACATCACCGCCGACCGCGCGCAGATGGACTACTACGTCCTGTCCGACCGCACGAACGCCAACGCGACCTCGTCCTGGGCCCGTTCGTACCGCACGCGCACCGGAACCCAGAAGGTCGAGCGCACCTACGACCCGGTATAGAAAACAATTCCGGGCGTCGGGAAGATCTTGATAGCGTCGGGCGCATTGTCTGATCGTCATACAGACGGTCCGTCAGTTCTGTCACGATTGGAGTCACATGGCCACCCCCCAAAGTGTCCTGACGAAGACCGCAGTACTCGGCGCCGCCCTGGCGCTCGCCGGACTCACCGCCACATCCGCCGAGGCGCAGGAAGCCACGGCGACAGCGGCACCGGCGTTCGTCAACCTGACGACGGCCGAGAGCTCTCCCATATACGCCCAGCCCACCTCCTCGTCGACGAGGTACCGCACGGAGCCGCGGGGCACGACCCTGCGGATCCAGTGCTCGACCACCAAGACCCCCTCGGGGGAGCGGTGGTTCAGGATCTACGACTCCAAGCCGACGTCCTGGGTGTGGTCCGGTCACTTCCCGTCGCTGGTGCACCCGCCCAAGGAGTGCTTCCCGGGCTAGGTTCTCCGACGTTCCACAACGCCGGTAGTCGCAGTTGACCGAAGTTGAACAGGCGGGCCCGGGTCGTCCAACAGATGCCCCGGGCCCGTCTGTTGAAAGCCCCTCGCCCCGGTGCGGCGGACCGCTACAGCGAGTCGAGGAAGCCGAGCGCCACCCGCCAGGTGGCCTCGGCGGCCTCCTCGTCGTAGTCGGGCAGGTCGGGGTCGGTGTACAGGTGCCCGGCACCCGCGTACCGGTAGATCTCCACGTCCGCCCCTGCCCGCTGCATCTGCAGGTACCAGGCGCTCAGCCAGTCGTCCGTCTCGAACGGGTCCGGCTCCGCCACGTGCAGCTGGACCGGCAGCTCGTCCACCGACGCGCTCTCGGCGATGTCCGACGTGCCGTGCAGGAGCAGCAGCCCAAGGGCCTTCTCGTCGCCGAGCGCCAGGGTCTGCGCGATGGAGGCGCCGAGCGAGAACCCCGCGTACACCAGGCCGCGCTCGGAGTAGGGGGCGGCGGCCAGGACGGCGCGTCTGAGCAGCTCCTCCTTGCCGATCCCGTCGTTGAAGGCCATGCCCTCCTCCACGGTCTCGAAGGTGCGGCCCTCGAAGAGGTCCGGCGTCCACACCTCGTGCCCCGCGGCACGCAGCCGGTCGGCCGCCGCGCGCACCGCGGGCCGGGGCCCGTAGGTCGAGTGAAAGAGCATGATGTTCATGCGCCCCATGGTGCCAGCCAGGACTGACAGCCCTGGATCGAGGACCGGGGACCAGGGCGACATGTTCAGGTCGGCCCCAAGCCGGTTACGGTCTCAGGCATGGAGAACGTACTGCGTCCCCTGATCGTCGTCGGTGGCTCGGTCGTGCTCACGCTGCTCATCGGATGGGCCGTGGACCGCGTACTGCGCAAGGCCGACGCCCGACACCAGGAAACCTCCCTGTGGGGCCTGCTGCGCCGCGCACGGGTCCCCTTCCAGCTCGTGCTGTTCGCCGCCCTGCTGCGCGGCTCGTACGACCAGGCGAAGCTGCTCGTGGAACACCGGGTCGGCGTCGGCCGCGCCCTGACCCTCATCCTCATCGGGTCCGCCGCGTGGCTCGTGATCCGCATCGCGACGGCGATCGTCGAGACCTCCTACACCCGCTATGCCAACGCCCACCGCGACCCGGCGCGGGTGCGCCGGGTGCGCACGCAAGTGACGCTGATCCAACGGGTGGTGTCCGCGGTCGTCGCCGTGGTGGCCGTCGCCTCGATGCTGCTCACCTTTCCCGCGATGCGCGCGGCCGGTGCCTCGCTGCTGGCCTCGGCCGGCATCCTCGGCATCGTCGCCGGTGTCGCCGCCCAGTCCACGCTGGCGAATCTCTTCGCCGGGCTGCAGATCGCCTTCGGCGACATGGTGCGCCTCGGCGACACGGTCGTGGTGGACGGCGAGTGGGGCACCGTCGAGGAGATCACACTGACGTTCCTGACGGTACGCACATGGGACGAGCGCCGGATCACGATGCCGGTCTCGTACTTCACATCCAAGCCCTTCGAGAACTGGTCCCGTGGCACCCCCCAGATGACCGGCATCGTCTTCTTCCACGTCGACCACTCGGCGCCCGTCGAGGCGATGCGCGAGCAGCTCCGCGACATCCTGCGCGAGTGCCCGGCCTGGGACGGCCGCGACTACGGCCTCGCCGTGACCGACTCCACCCCCAACACCATGCAGGTGCGCGCCCTGGTGACCGCGAAGGACGCGGACGACATCTGGACGGTACGGGTCACGGTGCGCGAGCGCATGATCCGCTGGCTCACCGACGTGCACCCCTACGCCCTCCCCCGCGTCAACACGGCCGAGGCGATCCTGCCCCTGAACTGGCCCAACGGCCGCCCCCACCGCCCGGACCACGACGACACCGACGACGCGATAACCGCCCCCACGACCCCCCACACCCCCGACCCCCCACGAACGGGCCCAGGCCGAGCCTGACCACCCCAGGCCGCAGGCCGCGCAGAGTATCCGTGTGCCTCTCCCCCGCGGCCGCCGACGGCGCATCACCCCCACAGGCGACCGTCACTTGTCAGCGGGGTGGAAACGGGCGGTGCGCGGGCGGGAGAACACTCTCAACGCAAACTGCGGACGTCCAGGTGCCGCAGCACCCGGTCCACGATCTCCGGATCCGCCCCCGGCTCACTCCGCGCCGACAACACCTCATGCCGCGCCGCGCTCAGCATCTCCCCCTGAATCCGCCGCAACCGCTTCACCCGGCGAGCCCGCTGCTCATGCGCCTCCCGCCGCTCCTCGTCCCCCAGATCCGGACTGATCCGCGCCCCGATGTCGAAGGCCCGCCGAATCAGCTGCTCGGACAGCTCCTCCGGCAGCTCCTCCACCTCCTCGATCTCCTTGAGCCTCCGCTTCGCCGCCTTCGCCGCCCGAACCGCCAGCTCCTTCTCGAACGCCTTCTCGACATCCTCGTCGGCCCGCACCCCGAGCCTGCGCACCAGCCACGGCAGCGTGAGCCCCTGGAGCACCAGCGTGGCCATGATCACGCCGAACGCGATGAAGATGATCTCGTCCCGGTCGGGAAACGGCGACCCGTCGTCCATCTTCAGCGGAATGGCCAGCGCGAGGGCCACGGAGGCGACTCCCCGCATCCCCGACCACCACATGATCACGGTCTCCCGCCACGAGGTCGGAATCTCCTCGTCGTAGTCCCGTTTCGCGTGCAGCCGTTTCGTGAGCCACGTCGCCGGCATCAGATACGCCAGCCGTACGAACACCACGACGGCGACGATCGCGGCGGCCCAGCCCAGCATCTCGCCCCACCGCCCCGACGCCGTCCTGATCGCGTTGTGCAGCTCGAGCCCGATCAGCCCGAACGCGACCCCGGTGACCAGCGTGTCCACCACGTCCCAGAACGTGTACCCGGCGAGCCGCGTCAGGACGTCGTCGGCATCGGTGGCGTACTCCGCGAGGAACAGCGCGGTGGTGAGCACGGCGAGCACCCCCGACCCGTGCAGCTCCTCCGCCAGGACGTACGACGCGAAGGGCACCAGCAGCGTCATCCCGATCTGCAGCGTGGCGTCACCGAGCAGCGACATCAGCTTGTTCGCCGCCCACCCCAGCGCCAGCCCGACGGCGACCGCGACCACGGCGGACAGCACGAGATCGAGCCCGGCCCGCCACGGCGAGAAGGTGCCGCTCACGGCGGCGGCGATCGCGACGTGGTAGAGCACGATGGCCGTCACGTCGTTGAAAAGCCCCTCGCCCTCCAGGATCGACACCAGTCGGCGGGGCAGCCCGAGTTGCCCCGCGACGGCCGTGGCGGCGACCGGGTCGGGCGGCGCCACCAGCGCGCCCAGGGCGACGGCGGCGGCGATCGGCAGCCCCGGCACGATGGCGCCGGCGACGAAGGCCACGACCGCCGTGGTGACGAACACCAGCGCCACGGCGAGCAGGAAGATCGGCCGTTTGTTGGCGGCGAACTGTCTCCACGAGGTGCGTCGCACCGAGGCGTACAGCAGCGGAGGCAGCAGCAGGGGCAGGATCAGCTCCGGCGGGACGTCCACGTTGGGCACGAAGTCCAGCACGGCCAGCACGATCCCGAAGAGCGTCATCAGGACAGGCGCCGGCAGTCCGAACCGGTCCCCCACCGGGACGCTCACCACGGCCCCGAGCAGCAGCACGAACAACAGGGCCAACTGATCCACGGTCAGCGCTCCGGCAAGGTCTAGGCGATCAAGGAAGAGCCAGACCTCAAGCGTGCCACGCGCCTATGACAATGCCCTCCCGGCAACCCGCGTGCGACGAACCCCGTCTCACACGGCCTTGCGCATCGCCCGGTGGTCGATCCCGGCGTCGAGGAACTCCTCGCCGTACGCCACGTACCCGAGCCGCTCGTAGAAGCCCATCGCCTGCGTCTGCGCGTGCAGGTCCACCGCCGCGAGGCCACGCGCGCGTGCCGCGTCCTCGATGGCCCGTACGAGGGCCACGCCGACGCCGAGCCCACGCGCCACCTTCGTCACGGCGAGCCGGCCGAGCGAGCCGACCGTCAGGTCGCCGTCGGTCTTCGCGGCGGCCTCCGGGCCGTACAGAAGCCGTCCGGTGCCCAGCGGCACCCCGTCCTCGCGGATCGCCAGCACATGCAGGGCACCCGCGTCGTACGCGTCGTACTCGATGTCCTCGGGGACGCCCTGTTCGCCGACGAAGACCTCCTTGCGCACCGCGAAGCACGCCTCGCGGTCCGCGACGTCCTCGGCCACCCGCACCACGTAGGCGCCGTCCCGCGCCCCGTCCGAGCCGCTCACGCGTAGCTCTCCTCACGCACCTTGTCGAGCGCCTTCTGCAGGTCCTCGGGGTAGTCGCTCTCGAACTCCGCCCACTGCCCGTCCCCGGGGTGCTCGAAGCCGAGCCGCACCGCGTGCAGCCACTGCCGGGTCAGACCGAGCCGCTTGGCGATCGTCGGGTCCGCGCCGTAGGTCAGGTCCCCCACGCAGGGGTGACGGTGGGCCGCCATGTGGACACGGATCTGGTGGGTGCGGCCGGTCTCCAGCTTGATGTCGAGCAGGCTGGCCGCCCGGAAGGCCTCGATCAGGTCGTAGTGCGTGACGGACGGCTTGCCCTCGGCCGTCACCGCCCACTTGTAGTCGTGGTTCGGGTGCCGGCCGATGGGTGCGTCGATGGTGCCGCTCATCGGGTCGGGGTGCCCCTGGACCAGCGCGTTGTACCGCTTGTCGACCGTGCGTTCCTTGAACTGCCGCTTCAGCGAGGTGTACGCGCGCTCCGACTTGGCCACGACCATCAGCCCGGAGGTGCCGACGTCCAGCCGGTGCACGATGCCCTGCCGCTCGGCGGCACCGGAGGTCGAGATGCGGTACCCGGCCGCCGCGAGGCCGCCGATCACTGTCGGACCGCTCCAGCCGGGGCTCGGGTGCGCGGCCACACCGACCGGCTTGATGATCACCACGATGTCGTCGTCGTCGTGCACGATCTCCATGCCCTCGACGGGCTCGGCGACGACCTGCACGGGGGCGGGAGCCTGCGGCATCTCCACTTCGAGCCAGGCACCGCCGTGCACCCGCTCGGACTTTCCGACCACCGAGCCGTCGACCGTGACCTTCCCCGCCGCGGCGAGCTCGGCGGCCTTCGTGCGGGAGAAGCCGAACATACGGGAGATGGCGGCGTCGACGCGCTCGCCCTCCAGGCCGTCGGGCACGGGCAGGTTGCGGATCTCGGGAATGGTGCTCACCCGTCGAGTATGCCGGACGGGTCGGACACCGCCGGACCACCGCCCGAACAGCAGTGCCCGTGGACCTGCCTCCAGACGCCCTTCCAGACGTCCCGTACGCCACTCCGTGCGGGCCGATCAGTCCTTGTGGACCGTGCCGTCCGGGTCGAGCCCGCGGAAGGACAGCAGCACGATCAGGATGCCGCCGCAGACGATCGCCGAGTCGGCCAGGTTGAAGACCGCGAAGTGCTTGGGTGCGATGAAGTCCACGACCGCGCCCTCGAAGATCCCGGGCGCGCGGAAGATCCGGTCGGTCAGGTTGCCGAGCGCACCGCCCAGCAGCAGACCGAGCGCGATCGCCCAGGGCAGGCTGTAGAGCTTGCGCGCGAGCCGCGCGATCACCACGATCACGGCCGCGGCGATCACCGTGAAGATGATCGTGAACGCCTCGCCGAAGCCGAAGGCCGCACCCGCGTTGCGGATCGCCTCGAACCTCAGCCAGTCCCCGATGATCTGGATCGGCGCGTGATGCTCCAGCTTGGCGACCACGATCAGCTTGCTGATCAGGTCGAGGGCGTACGCCAGGGCGGCGACCGTGAACAGGACGGCGACCCTGCGCCTGCCCCTGGGCCCCTCGGCCGGGGCCCCGGTCCCCTCCACGGTCCCTTCCACGCCGGACTGCTCCGGCTCGGCGCCCCCCGCTCCTGGGGTATCCGGCGTACCGATGATGCGCTCCGCCTCTGCCACGTGAGTGAGTCCCTCGACCTAGGTGCCTGACTGAGGACGAGGGTACGGCACACCCCCCGGCGCCCACGTGCGCAGGAGCCCTCCCGCGCGAATCAGTAGCGGCGTTCCTGCTTCTGCTTGCACTCGACGCACAGGGTGGCTCGCGGGAAGGCCTGCATCCGCGCCTTGCCGATGGGATTGCCGCAGTTCTCGCAGAGCCCGTAGGTGCCCGCGTCGAGCCGCTCCAGCGCTCGCTCGGTCTGCTCCAGCATCTCGCGCGCGTTGGCCGCCAGGGCCATCTCGTGCTCGCGTGTGATGTTCTTCGTGCCGGTGTCCGCCTGATCGTCGCCCGCTCCGTCGCCGGAGTCGCGCATCAGGCCCGCGATCGCCTCTTCGGACGACGAGATCTCGGTGCTCAGCCGCAGCGCCTCGGACTGGAGTTCGGCGCGCGCCTCCGCGACCTCGTCCGGGGTCCAGGGGTCCTCACCGGGGCGCACCGCGAGCTCGCCGGGCTCCACCGCGGCGATCCGCGCCTTGGGGACAGCGGTGGGGTTCTGCGCCGCCGTGGCCGTGCCAGGAGTCTTCTTCGCAACCACCGTCGTGGCTCCCGTCGTCTTCGCGGCCTTGGCCGCGCCTTCGGCCGCGGAAGCGACCGACTTCTTCGCCGTACTGGTGCTTTTCCTTGCCGTGCCGCTGCTCTTCCTGGCCACGCTCTTGCCGTCGGCCTTCTTGGCCACCGCCTTCCGGGCGACCGTTTCCTTGGTCACCGCTTCCTTGGCCACGGATTTCTTGGCGACCGCCTTCTTGGCGACCGCTTTCTTGGTGGCTCCCTTCGTAGCGGCCGTTTTCCCGGTGGCCGCCGCCTTCTTGCCGACAGCGGCTTTCGTGGCCGTCTTGGCGGGCGGCTTCGTGGCGGTCTTCGTGGCGGTGTTCACCGGATTGGCCGAGTGCGCCGCGGGCGCCACCGACGCGCTCTTCTTGCCACCCACGTCCTTGGCCGCCGGACCCGTGGATCTGCTGGACGCCGACTGCTGTACGGCGGTCTTCTTCGCCACCATGGCCGCGGCCCCTTCACATATTGTGATTTTGCGCGCAAATCGTGCTGGGACGATAAATCGACTTCTGGTCCGCGGCAACCGGGCGCACCACCGTTTCGTCCGCCCCGCGGGTCCCTCGCGAGGAACCTGCATGCGTTGTGCCCAGCTCCCCGCCGGGTAATCCGCCAGGTCCGGCGTCCCAGGATCCGGACGCCCGTACCTCGCCGTTCGGGTCACCGCGCAGGCCGCGGCACCACCCCGGGCGTCCCCGGCGGCGCACCCCGGAAAACCGGTCGGCCGCTGTCCGCGCGGCGCCGTACACTGGGCGCAGCGAGAAGCGTGGATGGGGACGAGTAGCGGCGTACGCAGCCAGGAGCGACCCGGGGACGGTGGAAGCCCGGGGGCGAGCGCGACGCGAAGATCACCCCGGAGCCGCCGGAAGAAAGCCGCAGCGAGCGAGCAGCGGCCGGTAGAACCGGCATCGCGACCCCAATGAGGGGGCTCACTGGTGCACAGCACGCACCGGGGAGCCAAGGAGGGTGGTACCGCGGGAGCGCGCCGCGCACGGCGTCCGCAGCATCCAGGAGATGGCTGCTCAGGCTCTCGTCCCTCCGGACGGAAGGCAGAAAGTCCGCCGGAGGAAGCTCGCTGATGACAACGCCGACGTACCGCCAGGTGCCCGCCCAGGTCGACCTGCCCGCGCTCGAGCACGCCGTGCTCGACTTCTGGCGCGAGCAGAAGATCTTCGCCAAGAGCCTTGAGCAGTCCGAGGGCCACCCTGAGTGGGTGTTCTACGAGGGCCCGCCCACCGCGAACGGCATGCCGGGCGCCCACCACATCGAGGCGCGCGTCTTCAAGGACGTCTTCCCGCGCTTTCGCACCATGCGCGGCTATCACGTGGCCCGCAAGGCCGGCTGGGACTGCCACGGCCTCCCGGTCGAGCTCGCGGTGGAGAAGGAGCTCGGGTTCACCGGCAAGCAGGACATCGAGGCGTACGGCATCGCCGAGTTCAACGCCAAGTGCCGCGAGTCCGTGACCCGTCACACCGACGCGTTCACCGACCTCACGAACCGCATGGGCTACTGGGTCGACCTGGACGACGCGTACCGCACGATGGACCCCGAGTACGTGGAGTCCGTGTGGTGGTCGCTCAAGGAGATCTTCAACAAGGGTCTGCTGGTCCAGGACTACCGCGTGGCCCCTTGGTGCCCGCGCGACGAGACGGGTCTGTCGGACCACGAGCTGGCACAGGGCTACGAGACGGTCGTCGACCCGTCCGTGTACGTCCGTTTCCCGCTCACCTCCGGTCCGCTGGCCGGCCAGGCCTCGCTCCTGGTGTGGACGACGACCCCGTGGACGCTGGTCTCCAACACCGCGGTCGCCGCGCACCCCGAGGTCACCTACGTCGTCGCGACGAACGGTGAGGAGAAGCTCGTCGTCGCCGCGCCGCTCGTCGAGAAGGCGCTCGGCGAGGGCTGGGAGACCACCGGTGAGACCTTCACCGGCGCCGAGATGGAGCGCTGGACCTATCAACGTCCGTTCGAGCTGGTCGAGTTCCCGGCCGAGGCCCACTACGTGGTCAACGCCGAGTACGTGACGACCGAGGACGGCACGGGTCTGGTCCACCAGTCCCCCGCCTTCGGCGAGGACGACCTGAAGGTCTGCCGGGCATACGGACTGCCGGTGGTGAACCCCGTCCGCCCGAACGGCACCTTCGAGGAGAGCGTTCCGCTCGTCGGCGGTGTCTTCTTCAAGAAGGCGGACGAAAAGCTCACCGAGGACCTCCAGCAGCGCGGTCTGCTCTTCAAGCACATCCCTTACGAGCACAGCTACCCGCACTGCTGGCGCTGCCACACCGCGCTCCTCTACTACGCGCAGCCGTCCTGGTACATCCGCACCACCGCCATCAAGGACCGTCTCCTCCAGGAGAACGAGAAGACCAACTGGTTCCCGGAGTCCGTCAAGCACGGCCGCTTCGGCGACTGGCTGAACAACAACGTCGACTGGGCGCTGTCCCGCAGCCGCTACTGGGGCACCCCGCTCCCGCTGTGGCGCTGTGAGGAAGGCCACCTCACCTGTGTCGGCTCCCGCGCCGAGCTCTCCGAGCTGACGGGCACCGACCAGTCGAACCTGGACCCGCACCGCCCGTTCATCGACGAGGTCACCTTCGCGTGCCCGCAGGACGGCTGCGGGCGGACGGCGACACGTGTGCCGGAGGTCATCGACGCCTGGTACGACTCGGGTTCGATGCCGTTCGCGCAGTGGGGCTACCCGTACAAGAACAAGGAGCTCTTCGAGAGCCGCTACCCGGCGCAGTTCATCTCCGAGGCCATCGACCAGACCCGCGGCTGGTTCTACACCCTCATGGCGGTCGGCACGCTCGTCTTCGACAAGTCGTCGTACGAGAACGTCGTGTGCCTGGGCCACATCCTCGCCGAGGACGGCCGCAAGATGTCCAAGCACCTGGGCAACATCCTGCAGCCGATCCCGCTGATGGATCAGCACGGCGCGGACGCGGTGCGCTGGTTCATGGCGGCCGGCGGCTCCCCCTGGGCGGCCCGCCGCGTCGGCCACGGCACCATCCAGGAGGTGGTGCGCAAGACGCTTCTGACCTACTGGAACACGGTCGCCTTCCAGGCCCTGTACGCCCGCACCTCCGACTGGGCCCCCTCCGAGGCCGATCCGGCCCCGGCCGACCGCCCGGTCCTCGACCGCTGGCTGCTGTCCGAGCTGCACGCGCTCACCGACCAGGTCACCCAGGCACTGGAGGCGTACGACACCCAGCGTGCCGGAAAGCTCCTCTCCGCGTTCGTGGACGACCTCTCGAACTGGTACGTGCGCCGCTCGCGCCGCCGCTTCTGGCAGGGCGACAAGGCCGCGCTGCGCACCCTGCACGAGGTCGTGGAGACGGTCACGCGGCTGATGGCCCCGCTGACCCCGTTCATCACCGAGCGGGTCTGGCAGGACCTGATCGTCCCCGTGACGCCGGGCGCCCCCGAGTCCGTCCACCTGTCCTCGTGGCCGGAGGCGGACCTGTCCGCCATCGACCCGGAGCTGTCGAGGCAGATGGTCCTCGTCCGGCGTCTGGTGGAGCTGGGCCGCGCCACGCGCGCGGAGTCGGGCGTCAAGACGCGCCAGCCGCTGTCCCGCGCGCTGGTCGGGGCGATCGGCTTCGAGTCCCTCGACGGGGAGCTGCACGCGCAGATCACCGAAGAGCTGAATGTCACCTCCCTCGCCTCCCTCTCCGAGGTGGGCGGCTCGCTGGTCGACACCACGGCCAAGGCGAACTTCCGCGCGCTGGGCAAGCGCTTCGGCAAGGGCGTCCAGGCGGTCGCCAAGGTGATCGCCGAGACGGACGCGGCCGCCCTCTCCCTCGCCCTGCGCGAGGGCACCGCCTCGGTGGAGGTCGACGGCGAGACGGTGACGCTGGCCGCGGACGAGGTCATCATCACGGAGACCCCGCGCGAGGGGTGGTCGGTGGCGTCCGACTCGGGTGCCACGGTCGCTCTGGACCTGGAGATCACCGAGGAGCTGCGGCAGGCGGGTCTCGCCCGTGACGCGATCCGGCTGATCCAGGAGGCCCGCAAGAACAGCGGCCTCGACGTGGCCGACCGGATCGCTCTGCGCTGGACGTCCACCGACCCGGCCGTCATCGCCGCCCTGAACGGGCACGCCGCGCTGATCGCCGACGAGGTTCTCGCCACCGACTTCGCCCAGGGCGAGGCCGACGGCACCTACGGCGCCCCGTTCACCGACGAGGGCCTGTCCCTCACCTTCCGCCTCCGCAAGGCGTAGCCCCTGCCCCAGGGGCGTGGGGAACAGCGCGCCCAGCCCCACCGGTCCGCAGCCGAAGAACGAAGGCCGGGGCCCACCAAAGATCTTGGTGGGCCCCGGCCTTCGGCGTTGCGTACCCCGTACAGATGCCCCAAGGAACCGCACGCGCGCCCGAAACTTCCCCTCCCGAAACCGCACGGCAAAAGGGCGGAGCCCCGGAAAGATCCGGGGCTCCGCCCTGAACGCTGCCGACGCCTAAGGCGTACTCAAGGCCGTCAGTTGTCGTCCTCGTCGATGAGGAACCCACGCATCGGCGAGGGGGCCTGCTGCATCGGCGACGGCCCCTGGGGCCGCACCGGAGCCATCGGCTGGGTCATGGCCGGCGACATCTGCTGCTGCCCGCCGTAGGAGGGCGCCGCCGGTGCCGGGGCACCGCCCATGCCCTGACCGCCGTACGACGGCGCACTCGCGCCGGCCGGAGCCATCGAGGGCGCGGAGGGCGACGGCAGGGAGGCCGTGGCCGGAGTGCGCGGCGGGGCGAGCGAGTCGTCCGCCTGCGTCTCCAGCTGGCGCAGCTGCGACTCCAGGTAGGACTTCAGACGCGTACGGTACTCGCGCTCGAAGCCACGCAGGTCCTCGACCTTGCGCTCCAGCGTGGCGCGGGCGGACTCCAGGGAGCCCATCGCGACACGGTGCTTCTCCTGCGCGTCCCGCTCCAGCGCGTCGGCCTTGGCACGGGCGTCACGCTCGAGACCCTCGGCGCGGCTGCGGGCCTCGCCGACGATCTTGTTGGCCTCGGAGCGGGCCTCGGCGATCGCCTGGTCGGCGGTCTGCTGAGCCAGCGAGAGGACACGCGCGGCGCTGTCGCCACCGGGGCCCTGCTGCGGCATCTGCGGGCCGTGACCGCCCATGGGTCCACCCATGGGGCCGCCCATCGGGCCACCCATCTGCTGCTGCATCTGAGGCTGCATCTGGCCCGGCATCTGCTGCTGCATCTGCTGACCGGGGCCCTGGCCCATCGGGCCCTGACCCATCTGGCCCTGGCCCATCGGACCCTGACCCATGGGGCCCTGCCCCATCGGACCCTGGCCCATGGGGCCCTGGCCCATCGGACCCTGACCCATGGGGCCCTGGCCCTGCTGGCCGCCCTGGGCACTGGGGCCCGCGGGCAGCTGCGGCGCACCGCTCGGCAGCTGGGGCGGGCCACCCATGGGGCCACCCATCTGCTGCTGCGGCGGGCCCGATATGCCGGCGGGTACGGGCGCACCGGGACCTCGCATGCCCTGCGGCGGGCCCTGCTGGTCCTGCTGCTCGGGCGGCTTGCGCATGCCCTGCTGCTGGTTCTGCGCAGCCGCGCGCGTGGCCGCCGCCAGTTTGGCGCGCAGGTCCTCGTTCTCGCGGAGCAGTCGCGTCAGTTCGGCTTCGACCTCGTCGAGGAAGGCATCGACCTCGTCCTCGTCATAGCCTTCTCGGAGGCGGACGGTCGTGAACTGCTTGTTCCGCACGTCCTCGGGGGTCAACGGCATCTCTTCACCTCAACGTAGTCGTCGGCATTCGGCAAGACCGTATCGTTCACAGCCGGCTCACGACGGAGATCAGGATGTAGACGATGATCATCAGTACGAAGAAGGACAGGTCGAGCGCCACGCCCCCGAGACGCAGCGGCGGAATGAACCGCCGCAGAAGCTTGAGCGGTGGATCGGTGACAGTGTAGGTGGCCTCGAGAACGACCACCATCGCCTTGCCGGGTTGCCATGAGCGGGCGAACTGGAAGACGTAGTCCATGACCAACCGGAAAATCAACACGACGAGGAAACACGTCAGCGCGATGTAGAGAACCTGCCCGACCACGCTCATGATCCGTGCTTACCTCTCCCCTGTTTCCGTACCTTGATCCGGTCCTGCGTCTCAGCTCTGGTTGAAGAACCCGCCCTCTGCGATGCGGGCCTTGTCCTCCGCCGTGACATCGACGTTAGCAGGCGACAACAGGAACACCTTCTGCGTCACCCGCTCGATGCTGCCGTGGAGACCAAACACCAAACCGGCCGCAAAGTCGACAAGTCGCTTCGCATCTGTGTCATCCATCTCAGTCAGATTCATGATCACCGGGGTGCCCTCACGGAAGTGTTCCCCGATGGTACGGGCCTCGTTGTAGGTCCGCGGGTGAAGTGTGGTGATCCGGTACGGCTCTCGTTCCGACACGACCTTGGGCATGATCACCGGTGCGTTCTTCTCCAGGCTTGCGCGTTCTTGTGTGATGGATGCCACGGGCGCGATCCGCGCCGGACGGCTGGATTCCGCAGTGAGCGAAGCGGAATGCGGCACCGGATCGCGAGGCGCCGGAGGCTGCACCATTCGCACCGATTCATCCCTTTGGGACTGATGTGACTGGTGTGCCTGATGCGACTGGTGGGGCGGCTCGTGCCGCCGCCGGTCACGCTCGGGCTCCGGGTCGAGCTCGGGCTCGAACTCGTCATCGGGGTCGAAACCCCTGCCGTCGTACCCATCGTCCTCCACGAGGCCGAGGTAGACCGCCATCTTGCGCATCGCGCCGGCCATGCTCTGAGTCCTCCGCTCTGTGGTGGATCGGCTGACGAATTGCCAAGTGCCCGCGATCCACGAGGTCGTTATGCCCGCCAGTGGCGGTAATGACCATATTTTCTGCTGTGGTCCGACTTCTTGGCGACGTTACCCGAGCCCGGGTCGGACTCCGAGTACCGCCGTACCGACGCGTACATGTGTCGCTCCGGCCGCCACGGCCTGCTCGAGGTCCGCACTCATCCCTGCAGACACCATGTTCGCAGCCGGATGCGTGCGGCGCATAGCAGTCGACAAATCCATCAGCCGCTCGAACGCCGCTTGTTGGCGCCCGGCGTACGCCCCGGTGAGCGGTGCGACGGTCATCAGTCCGTCGAGCCGGAGCCCGGGCGCCCCGGCGACGAGGTCGGCCAACTCTTCGATTCCGCCGACTCCGACGCCTCCCCGCTCACCCCGGCCGCTCTCCTGCGCGTCCAGTGCGACCTGGATGAGGCAGCCCACCTCGCGCTCCACCCGCACCGCTTCCTTCGACAGGGCCGTGACAAGCCGGGCACGGTCCACTGACTGCACCACATCCGCGTAACCGACCACAGAACGGACCTTGTTGGTCTGCAACTGGCCGACAAAATGCCACGAGAGGGGCAGATCCGAGCAAGCCGCGGCCTTGGGCGCCGCGTCCTGGTCCCGGTTCTCGGCGACGTTGCGCACACCGAGCTCCGACAGGATCCGCACATCGGCGGCGGGGTAGGTCTTGGTGACCACGATCAGGGTCACCTCTTCGCGCTTGCGTCCGGCGGCCACACAGGCCGCCGTGATGCGCTCTTCCACTTTCGCCAGATTTCCGGCGAGTTGAGCCTTACGTTCCGTCATGCCCCATCAGTCCAGCCAGACATAGCCCGCGAGCCGCCCGGTGGTGCGGTCCCGTCGGTACGAGAAGTGGTCGTCCGACTCCAGCGTGCACACCGGCGACTGCGCCCGGTCGCGCACCCCGAGCCGTTCCAGCTGCGCGTGCACTCCGGCGGTCACATCGACCGCGGGAGTGCCCCAGCTGGTCTCGGCGTACGCCGCCGGCTCGATGGCGGCGACTTCGGCGCGCATCCCGTCCGGCACTTCGTAGCACCGGCCGCAGACCGCGGGTCCGGTGCGGGCGACGATCCGCTCGGGCTCGGCGCCGAGTTCCACCATGGCCCGTACGGCGGCGGGGACGACCCCGGCGACCATGCCGGGCCGTCCCGCGTGGGCGGCGGCCGCGATCCCGGCGACCGGGTCGGCCAGCAGCACCGGCGTGCAGTCGGCGGTGAGGACGGCGAGGGCGAGCCCGCGCCGCGAGGTCACGATCGCGTCGACGGACGGGATCTCCGCGGAGAGCCACGGTCCGTCGACCACCGCCACGTCCGGCCCGTGCACCTGGTTCATCCAGACGACCAGGGCCGGGTCCAGTCCGAGCGACTTGGCGGCCAGTTCACGATTGGTCCGTACGGCGTCGGGGTCGTCGCCGACCGCTCCGCCGAGGTTGAGCTCCTCGTACGGAACGGCGCTCACCCCGCCCCACCGGTCGGTGAAGGCGAAGTGCGCGCCGCTCACGGTGCTCGTTTCGGAGCGATGTCCTATCACTTCAGGAAGTCCGGCACGTCCAGCTCCTCGGCCGCGCTGTCCGAGTAGGCGCGGGACGGCGGGACCGGCGGAGCGACCTGAACCTCGTTGACCGGCTCCGGGGTGGGCTCCGGGGCCTCCTTCGGCGTGACGCTGCCGAGCGAGCCGAAGGACGGACGGCTCTCGGCGGCCCGTACCGGCGCGGGCTCCTCGCGCTGCTTGGCGGAGGTGGAGCCGAGGATGTTGTCCCGCTTGGCCGGCGGCTGGCCGCCGTCGAAGCCGGCGGCGATCACGGTGACCCGCACCTCGTCGCCGAGCGCGTCGTCGATGACCGCGCCGAAGATGATGTTGGCCTCGGGGTGTGCGGCCTCGCTGACCAGCTGGGCGGCCTCGTTGATCTCGAACAGGCCGAGGTCGGAGCCGCCGGAGATGGAGAGCAGGACGCCGCGTGCGCCGTCGATGGAGGCTTCCAGGAGCGGCGAGGAGATCGCCATCTCGGCCGCCGCCACGGCGCGGTCGTCGCCGCGGGCCGAGCCGATGCCCATGAGCGCGGAACCCGCCTCGGACATCACGGACTTGACGTCGGCGAAGTCGAGGTTGATCAGACCGGGCGTGGTGATGAGGTCGGTGATGCCCTGAACACCGGACAGCAGGACCTGGTCCGCCGACTTGAAGGCGTCGAGGACGGAGACCTGGCGGTCCGAGATGGACAGCAGCCGGTCGTTCGGGATGACGATGAGGGTGTCGACCTCTTCGCGGAGTTCCGCGATGCCGTCCTCGGCCTGGTTGGCGCGACGCCGTCCTTCGAAGGTGAAGGGGCGGGTGACCACGCCGATGGTGAGGGCGCCGAGCGAGCGGGCGATGTTGGCCACGACGGGCGCGCCGCCGGTGCCGGTGCCGCCGCCTTCGCCGGCCGTCACGAAGACCATGTCGGCCCCCTTGAGGACCTCCTCGATCTCCTCGCGGTGATCCTCGGCCGCCTTGCGGCCGACGGCCGGGTTGGCTCCGGCGCCGAGTCCGCGCGTGAGTTCGCGGCCGACGTCGAGCTTGACGTCGGCGTCGCTCATCAACAGAGCTTGCGCGTCCGTGTTGATGGCGATGAACTCGACGCCCTTGAGACCGACCTCGATCATCCGGTTGATGGCATTGACACCACCGCCGCCGACACCGATGACTTTGATGACTGCGAGGTAGTTCTGCGGTGCTGCCACGTCGAAGGCCTCTCGCCTCGAGTTACGTGTCGTCGCCTCGCACGCTCGCGATCCGACGACTGATGCCGAATGGGACGGTCCGAACGCCGACCCGAACCCTAACGCTGAAGTTTAGGGTTACCAGTGTGTCTGTTCCTTGGACTCTTCCGAACAGGACACTAAGTCGACAAGTGGCGCACGTTCAACGAACACGCCGAACCTCCCGTTTTTCTTTTCACCCTATGTGATCAGCCGTAGCGCTGCCCAACCAGGGTGCTGGCCTGCGCTGATGTGCGTCAACTACCCGATGACGCAGGGGCGATGGGGGCACTCACATCGAAGTGCCGGGCCCCTGGAGCTGCTTTCATGAGAGCGGTGAGCGTCCTGGCCTTCGCGCGCCCCTTCTCGACGCTCCCCCACTCGACGCTGCGTCCGCCGCTCAACTCCAGCGAGATCGAGTCGTACGAACGGACCTTGACGATCCGGGTGTCGCGACGGACGGCGGGCGGAATGTCCCCGGCCACCCCCACCGCCTCGCGCACCAGCCGGTCGACCGGGAAGCGGCGCAGAACGGCTGCCCTGGACTTCGCGGGCACGGCCAATTCCAGCGTGGGCACACCCCTCGGGGCGGCCGAAACCGTCGCGAAACGCACACCCTTGGCGTCCACTTCGACGTACTTGCCGCCGTTTCCGGTGTTTTTGAGAATGAGTACCGGGGTGCGCTCGGTCACTTTCAGCCCGATTCCGTGCGGCCAGGAACGGACGACATCAACCGAGTCAATTCGGGGCAATTTCCGGCGCAATCGCGCCTCAATGGCGTCGGTATCGATGGAAATCAGCGGCGATCCGACCGACACATCGGCCGCGTCGAGCACTTGCCGGTCCGTCAGGACCCGCACCCCGGAGACCGACACCTTCTCGACCCGCAGCCACGGCGAGCCGTAGAGCAGCCAGAGCGCGGCCGTCGTCGCCAACACCACCGCGACCAAAAGGATGATGAGCATACGAAGGCGGCGCAACCGCCTGAGGCGGGGCGAGCCGGACTCCAACTTCTGCCGTTCACCGCGCTCGGCGGTCGTCGGTCCGGCCACGCTCCCTGCCTTCCCTCATGCGGTCCTAGCGGTGGCGAGAGGCGATCGCCTCGTACACCATGCCGACGAGCAGGTCGTCGGCGTCCCGGCGGCCGAACTCGCTGGCGGCGCGGGACATCTCGTACAGCCGGTGCGGGTCGGCGAGCACGGGCAGCACGTTCTGCTGAACCCACGCAGGCGTCAGCTCCGCGTCGTCGACAAGGAGCCCGCCACCGGCCTTGACCACCGGCTGGGCGTTCAGCCGCTGTTCGCCGTTGCCGATGGGCAGCGGGACGTAGGCGGCCGGCAGCCCGACGGCGGAGAGTTCGGCGACGGTCATCGCACCCGCGCGGCAGAGCATCATGTCGGCCGCCGCGTACGCGAGGTCCATCCGGTCCACGTACGGTACCGGGATGTACGGGGGCATTCCCGGCATCTGGTGGACCTGCGGCAGTTCGTTCTTCGGGCCGACCGCGTGCAGGATCTGGATACCGGCCTGCTGGAGGTAGGGAGCCGCCTGCTGCACGACCTCGTTGAGGCGCCGTGCGCCCTGGGAGCCGCCGGAAACCAGCAAGGTCGGCAGAGAGGGGTCGAGACCGAACGCGGCGCGCGCCTCGGGGCGTACGGCGGCCCGGTCGAGGGTGGCGATCGAGCGGCGCAGCGGGATGCCGATGTAGCGGGCGCCGCGCAGCTTGTTGTCCGGGGTCGAGACGGCGACCTGCGCCGCGTACCGGGAACCGATCTTGTTGGCGAGGCCCGGCCGGGCGTTGGCCTCGTGGATCACGATCGGCACGCCGAGGCGCTTGGCCGCGAGGTAGGCGGGCAGCGCCACATAGCCACCGAAGCCGACGACCGCGTCCGCCTTGGTGCGCTCCAGGACCTGCTCGGCCGCCTTGATCGTGCCGCGCAGCCGCCCCGGGACGGTGATCAGCTCGGGTGTGGGCTTGCGGGGCAGCGGAACGGCGGGGATCAGCGCGAGTTCGTAGCCCCGCTCCGGTACGAGCCGGGTCTCAAGTCCGCGTTCCGTGCCCAGGGCCGTGATCCCCACGGTCGGGTCCTGCCTGCGCAGGGCGTCCGCGAGGGCGAGCGCGGGCTCGATGTGGCCGGCGGTCCCCCCGCCGGCGAGTACGACATGCACCGAAATTCACCGCTCTCCGGACGAACGCGCCGCCGAGGCACGCCGTCGCATCGTGTTCCATCTCCGAGGCCCCGCGGCCCCCGCGGAGCCTCTCACCGCAGCACGCTTTCTACCAAAGCGGGGTTGCCGCATCGCAAGCGCCGCCCGCGCAGCGGGCTCGTCGCGTGCGAAGGCGATCAGCAGTCCGATGGCGGACATGGTCGGCAGCAGGGCGGACCCTCCGTAGGAGAACAGCGGGAGCGGGACTCCGGCGATCGGCAGCAGACCGAGCACCGCACCGATGTTGATCACGGCCTGGGCCGTGATCCAGGTGGTCACGCCTCCCGCGGCATACCTCACGAAGGGGTCCTCCGTGCGTCCGGCCACGCGGATACCCGCATAGCCTAGAGCCGCGAAGAGGGCGAGCACCGACAGCGTCCCCGCGAGGCCGAGTTCCTCCCCGGTGATGGCGAAGATGAAGTCGGTGTGTGCTTCCGGGAGTTGTCCCCATTTTTCCACACTGGCGCCGAGGCCGGAACCGAACAGTCCGCCGGAGGCCAGCGCGTAGATACCGTGCACGGCCTGCCAGCAGGTGTCGTTCGGGCCGGGTTCGGTGGCGCCGATGCAGGCGAGCCGGGACATCCGGTTGGGGCTCGTCTTGATCAGGATGAAACCGATGGTCACGGCGACCGCCAGCACGCCGCCGAACAGCCTCGTGGGCGCCCCGGCCAGCCACAGCAGTCCGAAGAGGATGGCGGTGAGGATGATCGCCGTGCCCATGTCGCCGCCGAGCATGATCAGCCCGAGCAGCAGGAAGGTGCCCGGGACGAGCGGCACCAGCATGTGCTTCCACTGCGCGAGCATGCCCTTGTCCTGCTTGCGGGCGAGCAGGTCGGCACCCCACAGCACGAGCGCGAGCTTGCCGAACTCGCTGGGCTGGATCTGGAACGAGCCGCCGAGGGAGATCCAGTTCTGGTTGCCGTTGACCTCCATTCCTATCCCCGGGACCTGCACGAGGATCATCAGGAAGACCGCGCCGGCCAGGATCGGATACGCCAGCGCCCGGTGCAGTTTCACCGGTACCCGCATGGCGATCAGGAGCAGCACGGTGCCGATGGAGGCGGCGAGGAACTGTTTGCGGAAGAAGAACGACCCCGGCAGCGACAGCTGCAGCGCTGTGATCATCGAGGCCGAGTAGACCATCACGAGGCCCAGCACGGTGATCAACAGGCTGCTGCCGAAGATCAGATAGTACGCGGTGAGCGGACGGTCCCAGGCCTTGCGGGCGCGCAGGACGAGCAGGCGCAGGGCGCTGTCGCGCGGGGGACGTGGACGTCCGGCGGGGCGCCGTGGGGCACGCTGGACGGGGGGACGGCCAGTAGGGCTACCGACCATCACCGGCTCCGTCCGCCATGCCCCGGGAGGGCGTCCCACAGGGCGATGGAGGCCCCCACAATGGCGTCACGCGTCCCTCCCAAAGGTCCCGGGCGCGCCCGGACCGTCCGAGACCCGCCGTCAGGCGCTCGCGCCGAGTTCGCGGACCGCCTCCGCGAACGCGTCCCCGCGCTTGTTGTAGTTGGCGAACATGTCCATCGAGGCACAGGCCGGCGCCAGCAACACCGTGTCGCCCTCTCGGGCGAGCCCCCGCGCCTCCCGAACCGCCGCGAGCATCGCCCCAGTGTCTGTCCGGTCGAGGTCGACGACGGGTACTTCCGGCGCGTGTCGCACGAGGGCTTCACGGATCAGAGCCCGATCCGCGCCGATGAGCACGACGCCCCGAAGTCGCTTGGCCGACTTGGCGACCAGCTCGTCGAAGGTCGCTCCCTTGGCGAGCCCGCCCGCGATCCACACGATCGACTCGTAGGCCGCCAAAGAGGCTTCCGCGGCATGCGTGTTGGTCGCCTTGGAGTCGTCGACGTACGCCACGCCGTCCATGTCGGCGACGAGCGCGATGCGGTGGGCGTCCGGCGTGAAGGCCCGCAGCCCGTCCCGTACGGCCGCGGCGGGCACCCCGAAGGCGCGTGCCAGGGCCGCCGCCGCAAGGGCGTTGGCGATGTTGTGCGGGGCGGGCGGGTTGACGTCGGAGACCTCGGCGAGTTCCTGGGCGTTCTTCTGCCGGTTCTCGACGAAGGCGCGGTCGACCAGGATGCCTTCCACGACGCCGAGTTGGGACGGTCCGGGGGTGCCGAGGGTGAAGCCGACCGCCCGGCAGCCCTCCTCGACGTCCGCCTCGCGCACCAGGTCCTCGGTGGCCTTGTCGGCGAGGTTGTAGACGCAGGCGACCCGATTGCCTTCGTAGATACGGCCCTTGTCGGCGGCGTACGCCTCCATGGAGCCGTGCCAGTCGAGGTGATCCGGTGCCAGGTTCAGCACGGCGGCCGAGTGCGCGCGCAGCGACGGCGCCCAGTGCAGCTGGTAGCTCGACAGCTCCACCGCCAGGACGTCGTAACGCTCCTCGCCGAGGACCGCGTCCAGGAGCGAGACCCCGATGTTGCCGACGGCGGCCGTGCGCAGCCCGGCCGCCTTCAGGATCGAGGCGAGCATCTGCACGGTCGTGGTCTTGCCGTTGGTGCCGGTGACGGCCAGCCAGGGGGCCGCGTCGGGACCTCTCAGCCGCCAGGCCAGTTCGACGTCGCCCCAGACCGGGACGTCCGCCGCGGCGGCCGCGGCGAACAGTGGCTTGTCGGGCTTCCAGCCGGGCGCGGTGACGATGAGCTCGGTGCCCTCGGGCAGGGTGGCGCCGTCACCGAGGCGCACGGTGATCCCGAGCGCCTCCAGCTCCGCGGCCTGCGCCCGGGAGCGCTCGTCGTCGCCGTCGTTGACGACCGTGACGACGGCGCCGAGACCGTGCAGCACCTTGGCCGCCGGGATGCCGGAGACGCCGAGCCCGGCGACGGTGACGTGCTTGCCCTGCCAGTCGGTCACTTCTTGGCTGCCCATCCTGCGTAGAAGAGGCCCAGTCCCACAATGACGCACATGCCCTGGATGATCCAGAAGCGGACCACGACAAGGACTTCGGACCACCCCTTTAGTTCGAAGTGGTGCTGGAGTGGTGCCATGCGGAAGACGCGCCTGCCGGTGAGCCGGAAGGAGCCGACCTGGATGACGACCGACATGGTGATCAGGACGAAGAGGCCGCCCAGGAGCGCGACCAGCAGCTCCGTGCGGGAGCAGATCGCGAGGCCGGCGAGCGCGCCGCCGAGGGCCAGCGAGCCGGTGTCACCCATGAAGATCTTGGCGGGCGAGGTGTTCCACCACAGGAAGCCGAAGCAGGCTCCCATGAGGGCGGAGGCGACGACCGCGAGGTCGAGTGGATCTCGTACCTCGTAGCAGGCGGCCGGGTTGGTCAGGGTCTGCGCGTTGGCGCAGGACTCCTGGAACTGCCAGACACCGATGAAGGTGTACGCGCCGAAGACCATGGTCGCGGCGCCGGTGGCGAGACCGTCCAGACCGTCGGTCAGGTTCACGCCGTTCGACATGGCGAGAATCATGAACAGGGCCCAGACCACGAAGAGCACCGGGCCGATGGTCCAGCCGAAGTCCTCCACGAAGGAGAGCCTGGTGGATGCCGGGGTGTTGCCGTGGTTGTCCGCGAACTGCAGCGCGAGGACCGCGAAGGAAATGCCGACGATCAGCTGACCGGCCATCTTCGCCTTGGCCCGCAGACCGAGCGAACGCCGCTTGACGATCTTGATGTAGTCGTCCAGGAAGCCGACCAGGCCCATACCGGCCATCAGGCCGAGCACCAGCAGACCCGAGAAGGTCGGCGGCTTGCCCGTGATCACCTTGGACAGGAAGTACGCGATGATCGTCGCCAGGATGAAGGCGATACCACCCATGGTCGGAGTACCGCGCTTGCTGTGGTGCTCCTTCGGGCCGTCGTCGCGGATGTACTGCCCGTAGCCCTTGCGGGCCAGCAGCTTGATCAGCAGCGGGGTCCCGATCAGGGTCAGGAACAGACCAATGACTCCTGCGAACAGGATCTGGTTCATCATCGGGCCGCGACCTCACCCTCGGCACCGTCGTCGAGCAGCGCCTGCGCCACCCGTTCGAGCCCGACCGACCGGGACGCCTTCACGAGCACGACGTCCCCCGGGCGCAACTCGCTGCGCAACAGGTCGACAGCCGCCTGTGCGTCGGACACGTGCACCGACTCCTCACCCCACGAACCCTCGTTATATGCGCCCAGTTGGAGCCAGGAAGCTTCCCTGCCCCCGACCGCGACGAGCTTGCTGACGTTGAGTCGGACGGCGAGCCGCCCGACCGCGTCGTGCTCGGCGAGCGCCTCGTCCCCGAGCTCGGCCATCTGACCGAGCACCGCCCACGTCCGACCCCCTTGTGCCTGTGCGGCTTTGCCCATTGCCGCGAGCGCGCGCAGGGCGGCTCGCATGGACTCGGGGTTCGCGTTGTAGGCGTCGTTGACGACCGTCACGCCGTCCGGGCGCTCGGTGACCTCCATCCGCCAGCGGGAGAGGGAGCCCGCCTCGGAGAGCGCGAGGGCGATCTCGTCTGCGGACATGCCCAGCTCATGGGCGACGGCGGCCGCGGCGAGCGCGTTCGACACGTGATGCTCACCGTACAGGCGCATGGTCACATCGCTGCACCCGGAGGGTGTGTGAAGCCTGAATGCGGGCTGTCCAACGTCCGTGAGACGGACGTTCTCGGCACGTACGTCCGCTTCGCCGGACTCTCCGAAGAGGATCACGCGCGCTTTCGTCCGGGACGCCATGGCGCGTACGAGGGGGTCGTCGGCGTTGAGGACGGCGACACCGCCCGCTTCCGCCGGCGGAAGGCTCTCGACGAGCTCGCCCTTCGCCTGTGCAATCTGTTCGCGGCCGCCGAACTCACCGATGTGGGCGGTCCCGACGTTCAGGACGAGGCCGATCCTCGGTGGCGTGAGGTCCGCGAGGTAGCTGATGTGGCCGATGCCGCGGGCGCCCATCTCCAGGACGAGGAACCTGGTCTCCTCGGTGGCGCTCAGCGCGGTCAGCGGCAGCCCGATCTCGTTGTTGAGCGAGCCGGGCGTGAAGACGGTCGGCGCCTTGCTCCGCAGGACCTGGGCGATCAGGTCCTTGGTGCTGGTCTTGCCCGCGGAGCCGGTGAGGGCCACGAGGGTCGCGCCGAGGCGTTCGACGACGTGACGCGCGAGGGCGCCGAGGGCCGCCTGCACGTCCGCGACGACGATCGCGGGCACGCCGACGGGCCGGGAGGCCAGTACGGCGACCGCGCCCGCCGCGACGACGGCCTCGGCGAAGTCGTGGCCGTCCACGCGCTCGCCGACGAAGGCGACGAAGAGGCTGCCTGGCTCCACTTCACGGGAGTCTCTGACGACCGGTCCGGTGACCTGTACCGCCGGATCCGGTATGTCGTACGTCTGCCCGCCGACGACTGCTGCGATCTCGGCGAGAGAGAGGGCGATCACAAGTTCATCCCTGGGTCTTCTGGATAGCTTCGCGAAGCACCTGGCGGTCGTCGAAGGGACGCACCACCCCGGCGATGTCCTGGCCCTGCTCGTGGCCCTTGCCCGCGACCAGCACGGTGTCGCCGGGCCGCGCCAGGGCGACGACGGCGGCGATGGCGGCGGCCCGGTCCTCGAAGACCTGGACCTCGCCACGCTCGTGCGCCGGCACCTCGGCGGCGCCCGCGAGCATCGTCGCGAGGATCGCGAGGGGGTCCTCCGAGCGGGGGTTGTCCGATGTCAGTACGGCGGTGTCGGCGAGCCGCGCCGCGGCGGCGCCCATCGGCATCCGCTTGGTCTTGTCACGGTCGCCACCGCAGCCGAGCACGATGTGCAGCCTGCCCTCGGTGACCTTGCGCAGCGCGCGCAGGACCGATTCGACGGCGTCCGTCTTGTGGGCGTAGTCGACGACCGCGAGGTAGGGCTGGCCGGCGTCCACGCGCTCCAGGCGGCCCGGCACGCCCGGGACGGCGGCGATGCCGTCGGCGGCGGTCTGCGGGTCGATCCCGGCGACGGCGAGGGCGACGATCGCGGCGAGGGTGTTCGCCACGTTGAAGGGGCCCGCGAGCGGCGACTTGGCGGTGATCCGCTCGCCCTTGGGACCGACCGCGACGAACGCCGAGTCCATCGGGCCGACCTCGACCTCCTCGGCGCGCCAGTCGGCGTCCGGGTGTCCTTCGGCGGAGAAGGTGACGACGGGGACGGTGGCCTCCTCGGCCAGCCTGCGCCCGTACTCGTCGTCGAGGTTGACGACGCCGAGTTTGCTCCGTTGCGGTGTGAACAGCCGCGCCTTGGCCTGGAAGTAGTCCTCCATGTCGGAGTGGAACTCCATGTGTTCCGGGCTGAGGTTGTTGAAGACGGCGATGTCGAAGACACAGCCGTCGACCCGCCCGAGGACCAGCGCATGGCTGGAGACCTCCATCGCGACCGCGTCGACGCCGCGCTCGCGCATCACCGCGAACAGCGCCTGGAGGTCGGTTGCTTCGGGGGTGGTGCGCTCCGACTTGATGCGCTCCTCGCCGATGCGCATCTCCACGGTGCCGATCAGGCCGGTGGAGCGGAGCGTTTTCAGCCCGCCCTCGACGAGATAGGCCGTGGTGGTCTTGCCGGAGGTGCCGGTGATGCCGATCTGGAGCAGATCGCGTCCCGGGTGGCCGTAGATGGTGGCCGCGAGTTCTCCCATCAGGCCGCGCGGGTCGTCGACGACGAGGACCGGCAGCCCGGTGGCGGCGGCGCGCTCGGCGCCGGTCGGGTCGGTCAGCACGGCGACCGCGCCGAGACCGGCCGCCTGCGTCGCGAAGTCGGCGCCGTGCAGGCGGGCGCCCGGCAGCGCGGCGTAGAGGTCTCCGGGGCGCACCGCGCGGGAGTCATGGGTGATGCCCGTGACCTCCGCACTCGACGCCGGGGCGGTGACACCCAGCTGATCGGCGAGCTCCGCGAGGGGTGTGACGGAGTTCTGGACCGGTCGCGGCGGCCCCGGATATGTCACAGGAACGCCCTTCTGGGTGGTTTGGGACTGATCAGCGTGTGGCACGGCGGTGAGCGTACCGGGCGCACCCCCGCCGGAGCGAAGCGAGGGGCGTGGCGAGCCGTGGTTCCCGGAATCCGGGGTGATCGTTGTCACGAGCTGGTTCCTGGTCCGTTGTGCGTGCGGTCTTGTCCGGGTCCTGGCCGGACCCTGATCAAGTCCTGATCAGGGGATATGGCCGGAATCGATCACGGCGTGAAGGTCACGGGCAGATTGGCGGCCCCCGCTCCGGTGGGCGGGACCTGGAGGGTCTTGAGCGCGAACTCCATGACCTGCTTGTAGATGGGTCCGCAGATCTGGCCGCCGAAGTAGCTGCCCTTGGTGGCGTTCTGGATCGCGCAGTAGACGGTGATCCGGGGCTTGTCGGCGGGGGCGAATCCGGCGAACGACGAGGTGTAGCCGTGGTACTTGCCGGTGGCCGGATCCACGCGGTTGGCCGTACCCGTCTTGCCCGCGACCCGGTAGCCGGGGATACGCGCCTTGGCGCCGGTGCCCTGCTCGTCGTCCACGACGGACTCCAGCATCTGGGCGAGGGTCTTCGCCGTCTTCTCGCTCACGACCCTCGTCTTCTTCGGCTGGGCGGCCGGGGCGAACAGGCCGTCGGGCCCCTTCGTGCCGCGCACCAGCGTCGGCTCGACGCGTACACCGCCGTTGGCGATCGTCGAGTAGACGGAGGCCGCCTGCATCGCGTTGATCGACATGCCCTGGCCGAAAGGAATCGTGTACTGCTGGGAGGTCGACCACTTGTCGGCGGGCGCGAGGATGCCCTTCGTCTCGCCGGGGAAGCCGAGCCCGGTATAGCTGCCGATGCCGAACTTGCGCAGATACGAATAGAGGACCTGGTTCGCCTCCTTCTGCGTCTTGCCGAGCTGGCCGGTCGCCAGGATGGTGCCGATGTTGCTGGACTTGGCGAGCACGCCGTTGAGCGTCAGGTTCCAGGTCGCGTGGTCGACGTCGTCCTGGAAGAGGCGGTCGCCGCGGTGCAGCCGGTTGGGCACGACCACGTGCGTCTCGGGCGTTGCGGCGTTCTCCTCCAGTACGGCTGCCATCGACATGACCTTGGCGGTGGAGCCGGGTTCGTACGCGTCCTGGAGGGCCGCGTTGCCCAGGGCCGCCGCGTTGGCCTGGGTGAGGTCGTTGGGGTCGAAGCCGGGCGAGTTCGCCATGGCGAGGATCTCGCCGCTGCGGGCGTCCTGCACGATCACGTACCCGCGGTCCGCCTGGGACGCCTTCACCTGCTGGGTGATGGCGTTCTGCGCGGCCCACTGGATGTCGCGGTTGATGGTCAGCTCGACGTCGGAGCCCGCCACGGCGGGGGTCTCCGTCGACCCCGCGGTCGGCACCTGACGGCCGCCGGACTGGGCGTAGCGGATCTTGCCGTCCTTGCCGGCGAGTTCCTTGTTCAGCTTCTGCTCGACTCCGCCGCCGCCCTTGCCGTCGGCGTTGACCCAGCCCAGTATCCCGGCGGCGAGATCGCCGTTCGGATACACGCGCTTGCTGGCCGGGACCGCGACGACGCCCGCGAGGAAGTTGACGGTGCTCTTGTCGGTCTCCGCCTTGACCGCGAGCGTGTTCCTCAGGTCCTTGATCTGCTTCCAGACCTGGGGGGTCTGGCGGTGCGCGAGCAGGGTGTAGCGGGTGTTCTTCGTACGGAGCTTCTTGGCGACGGTGTCCACGTCCTGGCCGAGGATCGGCCCGAGCAGTGCCGCGGCCTGCTCGGGCGCGTCCGTCACCTTCGTCGTGTCCTGCGTGAACATCGTGGGGTCGGCCGTGATGTCGTACGCGTCCACGCTCGTCGCGAGCTCCACGCCGTTGCGGTCCGTGATCCCGCCACGGGTGGCGGCCAGGGTGCGGCCGACATACCGGTTCTGCTCGGCCTTCGCGGCATAGGCGTTGGCGTCCACGGCCTGCACCTGGAGCAGGCGTACGACGAAGGCGATCATCACCAGTGTCAGGGTGAGGCTGACCATGCGCAGCCGGGGACGGGGGCTGCCCAGCCGCAGGGCCTGTGGGCCGCCGGGCCGGGGCGCGCCCGGGCGGCGTGCGGGGCGGGCGCCGGGGCCCGGACGCCGCTGGCCGCCGGGGCGTACGGGCCTGGCGGGGCCGGGCACACGACGGCGCGGCGGTTCCCTGTCGGACACTTCCGTCACCTGCCGTGGGTCGAGGAGGGCTGCGCGGACGGGGTGGGGGCGGGGGTCTGCGGGGTCGGGATCCGCGGGGTGGGGGTCTGCGGTGTGGCGGTGCCTACGGAGCGGACGGCGGCCGCCGGGGCGCTGGTGGCCGGGGCCGGGGCCGGGGTGAGGGCGAGGACCTCGGGCGGGCGGACCACCGGGTTGCGTGCGGAGGACTGCTGGGCGGCCGTTCCGGGAACGCCCTTGACGCTGCCGTCCGGGTTGAGGAAGGCCGGGTCGCCGCCGGGCACCATGCCCAGCTCGCGGGCGCGGCGCTGGAGGGCGTCGGGCGCGGAGTAGGTGTCCACGTCCCGCTGCAGCGCCTGCTCCTCGTCGGTGAGGCTCTTGGTGTCCCTCTGCAGGTCGTCCAGGTGGAACGAGCCCTCGCTCAGGGCGGAGTTCAGCACGAGGAGGCCGATCAGGCCGCCGCCGAGAAGGAGCACGACGAGCAGGACGAAGGGGGTACGGGCGGCATGTCCCCCGCCGGCGGGGAGAAGCCGGGCGAGCCGGGCGGCCCGCCCTCTGAGTTCGGGTTTCCTACTCACTCGATCTCCCCCTCCTGGTGCCTCACTCGGCGTCCTCGCGGATGCGCTGAGCCCCGCGCAGTCGTGCGGGAGCCGCTCGCCGGTTCTCGGCGACCTCTTCCTCGGTGGGAAGTTCGGCACCGCGGGTGAGCAGCTTGAGCCGGGGCTGGTAGCGCTCGGGCACGACCGGCAGACCGGGCGGCGCGGTGGTGGCGGCCCCGGCCGCGAACACCTGCTTGACCAGCCGGTCCTCCAGCGAGTGGTACGACAGAACGGCGATCCGGCCGCCGACGGCGAGCGCCTTCACGGCCGCGGGAATCGCCCGCTCCAGGACGCTGAGCTCCCCGTTGACCTCGATGCGCAGCGCCTGGAAGGTGCGCTTGGCGGGGTTGCCGCCGGTGCGCTTGGCAGCCTGCGGCAGGGAGTCGCGGATCAGCTCGACGAGCCGCGCGCTGTTGCTGAAGGGTTCCTTCTCGCGTTCGCGCACGACGGCGGAGACGATCCGCTTGGCCTGCTTCTCCTCGCCGTACGCGCGCAGGATCCGCACCAGTTCGCCCGGCGGGTAGGTGTTGAGCACCTCGGCCGCGCTGATGCCGGTCGTCTGGTCCATCCGCATGTCGAGCGGGGCGTCCTGGGCGTAGGCGAAGCCGCGGTCCGCCTCGTCGAGTTGCATGGAGGAGACGCCCAGGTCGAACAGGACGCCCTGGACACGGGAGATGCCGAGGCGGTCGAGCACCTCGGGCAGTTCGTCGTAGACCGCGTGCACGAGGGTGGCACGGTCACCGAAGGGGGCGAGCCGCTCTCCGGAGAGGCGCAGTGCCTCCTTGTCGCGGTCGAGGGCGACGAGACGGGCCTCGGGGAACCGGGTCAGCAGCGCCTCGCTGTGGCCGCCGAGGCCCAGGGTGCAGTCGACGACCACGGCGCCCGGCTCGGTGAGGGCCGGGGCCAGCATGTCCAGGCACCGCTGGAGCATCACCGGGACGTGTCGACTCTGGCTCAAGGGGCCCTCTCAGGTCCGGCGCGGCCGTACGCACCGCCGGGTCCCCACCCGCTCGAGAAGGGGAGGCCTGCTGGCGCCGGGTGAGTGGCGTCAGCCGACCGGGAGCGGGAGGAGGCCGAGCCGTACGTACGCGCCGCGCACGCGGGGGGAGACGCCGGAAAATCGCCGGGTCTCCAGGGGAAAGCAGTCCAGCAGGGAGAGCCTCGCCTCCCGCTTCGCGTCACTTTAGTCCACGGTGTCTCGCGGTCAATCAACCGGCATGCGCGTCGCGGACCGCTCCTCCACGAACCCCCGATCGAAGCGGTGAATCAGCAAAAATCACCTATCCAGGCGATCTCTAAACCCCTATGTGGGTTACCTCACAACAAGACACGATGACGTTCTTTGTCCCTTCTCACAGCAGGACTACTTCGTACCTGACCAGTAACGTCATAGCTATGACGACTTCTGCATCCGTACCCACAGAGCCCGAAGACGCCATAACCGCGGGCGGCGGTGTGACCGACCGTCTCGTCGAGGCGAACCAGCAGTACGCCGGCGCGTTCACCGATCCCGGGATGGACGCACGCCCCGTGCTGCACGTCGCGGTGGTCGCGTGCATGGACGCCCGGCTCGACCTGCACGCCGCGCTCGGCCTTGAGCTGGGTGACTGTCACACCATCCGCAACGCGGGCGGCGTCGTCACCGACGACGTGATCCGCTCCCTCACCATCAGCCAGCGGGCGCTCGGCACCCGCAGCGTCGTTCTCATCCACCACACCGGCTGCGGCCTGGAGTCCCTCACCGAGGACTTCCGGCACGACCTGGAGATGGAGGTCGGCCAGCGCCCCGCCTGGGCGGTCGAAGCCTTCCGGGACGTCGAACAGGACGTACGGCAGTCGATGCAGCGCGTGCGCACCTCACCGTTCCTCCTGCACACGAACGACGTGCGCGGCTTCGTCTTCGACGTGACGACGGGCCTGCTGCGCGAGATCGACCCCGCCTGAACGCTCCCACCGGGCCCCTCGTAAAACTTCCTGGGGCCCTCGTGGGACCCTCACTTCACGAAAAAGCCCCGACCCACCGGCGCCCAAAGGGTCGCAAGACCTGACATATCGCAGCCAGTTATCCACAGGCGAGTGACACGAACCGGTAACGGCAACAAGAATGCGGTTGTGGCGTCACGCGGAACTTCTCGCGCGTGGTGTCCGTGATTCGGGGTGGGCCGGTCCGCACAGGGCGTCGGCCCGAGAACGGGCCGAGGAGGGCCGGGTGACGACCTATGACGATCGAGCGAGCCTTACAGATCTGACCGCCACTGTGGAGCGTGTCCGCAGTTCGGTGGAAGGAGTGATCGAAGGCAAGCCTGAGGTCGTACGGCTTTCGCTGACCGTGCTGCTCGCCGAGGGACATCTTCTGATCGAGGACGTCCCCGGCGTCGGCAAGACCATGCTGGCCAAGGCATTGGCGCGGTCCATCGACTGCTCGGTGCGGCGTATCCAGTTCACGCCCGACCTGCTGCCCTCGGACATCACGGGTGTGTCCATCTGGGACCAGCAGCGCCGGGACTTCGAGTTCAAACCGGGGGCGATCTTCGCGCAGATCGTGATCGGCGACGAGATCAACCGCGCCTCCCCCAAGACGCAGTCCGCGCTCCTGGAGTCGATGGAGGAGCGCCAGGTCACCATCGACGGGCAGACCTACGAACTGCCCAGCCCCTTCATGGTGGTGGCCACGCAGAACCCGGTCGAGATGGAGGGCACCTACCCGCTGCCGGAGGCCCAGCGCGACCGCTTCATGGCCCGCGTATCCATCGGCTACCCCAGTGCGGAGGCCGAGCTCCAGATGCTGGACGTCCACGGCGGGATCTCCCCGCTGGACGACCTCCAGCCGGTGGCGCACGCGCACGAGATCGTGAAGCTGATCGACGCGGTCCGCACGGTCCACGTCGCGGAGACGGTCCGGCGGTACGCGGTGGATCTGGTCGCCGCCACGCGTACCCACCCCGACCTCAGACTCGGCGCCTCGCCGCGTGCCACGCTGCATCTGCTGCGCGCGGCGAAGGCCTCCGCGGCGCTCAGCGGCCGGGAGTACGCGCTGCCGGACGACATCCAGGCACTCGCCGTGGCGGTCCTGGCCCACCGTCTGCTCCCCACGGCCCAGGCGCAGTTGAACCGTCGTACGGCCGAGCAGGTCGTCCAGGAGATCCTTCAGCAGACCGCCCTTCCCGCGGCACCCCAGCAGCAGCCGGGCTTCACGATGGGCCGCGGCGCGCCCGCGTACGGCCAGCAGCCGCCCCGGAGGCTGTGATGACGCCCGGGGGGACGGGCGACGCCGAGGAGGACAAGGGCGGGCTGCGCACCGCGCTCACCGGTCTCACCACCCGCGGGCGCTCCTTCCTGGCCGCCGGCATCGCGGCCGCGATCTGCGCGTACGTCCTGGGGCAGAGCGATCTGCTCCGGGTCGGCCTGCTCCTCGCGGTCCTGCCGCTGGTCTGCGCGACGGTGCTGTACCGCACGCGCTACCGGGTCGCGGGCAGCCGCAGGCTCTCCCCCGGGCGGGTGCCTGCCGGTTCCGAGGCCCGCGTCCATCTGCGGATGGACAACGTCTCGCGGCTGCCCACCGGCCTGCTGATGCTCCAGGACCGGGTGCCGTACGTGCTCGGCCCGCGGCCCCGGTTCGTTCTGGACCGGGTGGAGGCGGGCGGGCGGCGCGAGGTGTCCTACCGGGTCCGCTCCGACCTGCGCGGCCGCTATCCGCTGGGTCCGCTGCAACTGCGTCTGACGGACCCGTTCGGGATGTGCGAACTGACCCGCTCCTTCTCGACGTACGACACCCTGACGGTCATCCCGCGCGTGGAACCGCTGCCGCCGGTGCGGCTGAGCGGTGAGGCGAAGGGGTACGGCGACGGGCGGCAGCGCTCGCTGGCGCTGGCCGGCGAGGACGACATCATCCCGCGCGGCTACCGCTACGGCGACGACCTGCGCCGGGTGCACTGGCGCCTGACCGCGCGCTACGGCGAACTGATGGTCCGTCGCGAGGAACAGCCGCAGCGCTCCCGCTGCACGGTGCTGCTCGACACCCGGGGCATCGCCTACGAAGGCGCCGGCCCGGACTCCGCCTTCGAGTGGGCGGTGTCCGGCACGGCGTCGACGCTGGTGCACATGCTCGAGCGGGGCTTCTCGGTGCGGCTGCTGACGGACGACGGCAACTCGGTGCCCGGCGAGGGCGCCGACGGCTTCGCGGGCGCGAGCCAGGAGTCGGCGGACGCGGCCGGACTGATGATGGACACGCTCGCGGTCATCGACCACTCGGACGGCGCCGGGCTCTCCCGGGCCTACGACGTCCTGCGTGGGGGCAACGAAGGGCTGCTGATCGCCTTTCTCGGCGACCTCGACGAGGAGCAGGCGACGGTGCTCGCCAAGATGCGCCAGCGCAGCGGCGGGGCCGTCGCCTTCCTGCTGGACAGCGAGACCTGGGTGCGGGAACCGACCGACGTCCCCGGCCCGTTGGGCAGGAGCGAGGACCGACTGCGCATGCTGCGCGAGGCGGGCTGGACCGCCGTGACGGTGCCACGGGGGGCGGAACTCGCCGACCTGTGGCGACAGGCGGACCAGCAGCGCGCGGGTGCCGCCTCGACGGGGAGTACGGCAGGGGGTGGGCGATCATGAGCGGGCGGGCTCGGCTGACGCTGTATTCGGCGACGGCCACATTGATGGCGGCGTGCGCGCTGCTGCCGCTGGTCAAGCCGGCGACGTGGTTCCTCCAGGCGGTGTTCCTGCTGGCCCTGCAGTCCGGTGTGGGCGCGCTGACCCGGCGGGTTCCGCTGGCCCGGCCGCTGACGGTGGCGGCGCAGGCGCTGGTGACGCTGATGCTGCTGACGCTGGTCTTCGCCCAGCAGCAGGCGCTCCTCGGCTTCGTCCCGGGCCCCGAGGCGTTCCGGCATCTCGGCGATCTGCTCCAGGCGGGCACGGACGACGTCGGGCGGTACGCGATTCCGGCGCCGCTGTCCGACGGCATCCGCCTGATGCTGATCGGCGGTGTCCTGGTGATCGGGCTCGCGGTGGACACGCTCGCGGTGACGTTCCGCAGCGCGGCCCCCGCCGGGCTCCCCCTGCTCGCGCTGTACTCGGTCGCCGCGGGACTGTCGGGCGGCGGCTGGGCCTGGCTGTGGTTCCTGCTCGCGGCCACGGGCTATCTGATGCTGCTCCTGGCGGAGGGCCGCGACCGGCTCTCCCAGTGGGGCCGGGTCTTCGGCGGCGCGCCCCGCTCACAGGGGCTGGACGCCTCCTCGGGCACGGTCGCACCGGTCCGCACGGGGCGGCGCATCGGCGTGGTCGCGCTGGGCGTCGCCCTGGCCGTGCCGCTCGCCCTGCCCGCCCTCGGCGGCGGTCTGCTGGGCGGCGCGGGGGCGGGCGTCGGCTCGGGTTCCGGAGGCGGCACGATCTCCGCCGTGAACCCGCTGGTCTCGCTCCGCGACAGCCTGAACGTGGACGAGGACCGCCAGGTCATGTCCTACCGCACCAACACCGAAGACACCCAGGACATGTATCTGCGGATCGTGTCCCTGGACGACTTCGACGGCACGGCGTGGAAGCCGGCCCAGCGACACATCCAGGACGTGCCGGACACGTTCCCGACGCCGATCGGCCTCGGGGCCGACGTCCAGCGCAGCGAGATCCAGACCCGCATCTCGGCGGCCGACTGGTACGCGCAGGACTGGCTGCCCATGCCGTACCCGGTCAGCAAGGTGAACATCAGCGGCAGTTGGCGCTACGAGCCGGTCGGGCGCACGCTCGTCGGTGACCACGGTCAGAACACGCGCGGCGTGCAGTACGAGGTGACGAGCCTGATCGTGCAGCCGACCGCGGAGCAGCTGGCGAACGCGCCGGAGCCGTCGAAGGCCCTGAAGCGCGAGTTCACCAAGGTGCCGTCGTCGCTGCCCGCGGTGGTGGCCGACACCGCGCGCAAGGTCACCGCGGGCTCGACGAACCACTACGAGCAGGCGGTCAAACTCCAGGACTACTTCGCGGTGAACGGCGGGTTCACCTACAACACCCAGGTGCAGGTGGGCAGCGGCTCGGCCGCGATCGCGCGCTTCCTGAAGGACAAGCAGGGCTTCTGCGTCCACTTCTCCTTCGCGATGGCCTCGATGGCCCGCACGCTGGGGATTCCGGCCCGGGTCGCGGTGGGATTCACGCCCGGCTCCCCGCAGTCCGACGGTTCGATGTCGGTGGGTCTGCGGGACGCGCACGCCTGGCCCGAGCTGTACTTCGAAGGGGTGGGCTGGACCCGCTTCGAGCCGACCCCGAACCGGGGCTCGGTGCCGGAGTACACCCAGACGGACACGCCCGGGTCGAACTCGCCGACGGTGCCGAAGCCGTCCACGTCGACGTCCGCGGCGCCGTCCACCGCTCCCTCGGCCAGCGGCAACTGCCTGGCCGAGCAGAAGAAGCTGGAGGCGTGCCCGAGCCAGTCCGCGCTGGCCCCTGTGGGCTCGAAGGACGACGGCACTCCGTGGTTGCAGATCCTGGGGTACACGTTGGCCGGACTCCTGCTGCTGGTCGTACCGCTGCTGCCGATGCTGTGGCGGATGCGGCTGCGGTCCGTGCGGCTGGGTGCGCACGGCCGCAGCGAGGCGGACGCGCCCGCGTACACGCTGGCGACGTGGCTGGAGGTGACCGATACGGCGTGGGACTACGGAATCGTGCCGGACGAGTCCCAGACACCGCGCAAGGCCGCGGCGCGGATCGTGCGGCTCGGGCTCCTCGAAGCCGAGGCGTCTGAGGCGGTGCACCGGCTGGCCGCGGCGGTCGAGCAGGTGCTGTACGCCCCGCACCCCCGGCTGACGGCAGGGCTCGCGGAGGACGCCCGTCGTGTCACGGACGCCCTCGGCGCCCGGGCGAGCCGCACGGCCCGCCTGCGCGCCCTGCTCGCGCCCCGCTCAGCCGTCCGGGTGGCCTGGGCGGCGTCGGCCTACTGGGCGGCGGTGTCGGCCCGGCTGGCGGCGCGCAGAGAGTCCCTGCTGCGACGTCCTTCGGGGCAGAACAGCTGACGTCGCGTCGAACCATGTGGCCCGTGTCCCCGGCCGGGGGCACGGGCCACATCTGGTTGGTGGGCGACCAGGACGGAGGCCGCCGGTGGCGGCCGGCGTGCCCCGGGCGAAGGTTCGGTTCTCGTCGGCGCCACGCAGGCGCTGCACATCGGCGTGTCACGTCAGCGCTTCACATCGGGGCGGGCAGGGCGCCCTGTCGGGGTACGACTGAGGGGGTGTCCCACCCGGGCCGGGTGGGACACCCCCTCACGCGTTGTCTTCGACTGCGAGCGACCGCAGGGCTACTGACCCCGCGGGGCTACTGCCCCTGCTCGTCTCGGCGTCGCTGCCAGCGTTGTTCGATGCGGTCCATCATGGAGCGGCGCTGTCGGCCCTGGTGACGCGCGGCGGGTGCGCCGGGCGCGGCCGGCTGCTCACCCGGCTTGGGAGCCTTGCGCCAACCGGTGACGGCGAGCACCGCGCAGCCCAGCATGACGAGAAAACCCACCACGCTGACCCAGATCTGCTTCGAGACCATTCCGGCCATGAGGAGCGCGATACCCACCAGAAAGCCCGCGACCGCCTGGTAGACCCGTCGCCGGGTGTACGTACGCAGCCCGCTTCCCTCAAGCGCTGTCGCGAACTTGGGATCTTCGGCGTACAGCGCTCGCTCCATCTGCTCGAGCATTCGCTGCTCGTGCTCCGAGAGCGGCACGGCGTCCTCCTCATCGTGCAGTCGCCGGGGCGACCGGGGGTCCCCTTCAGGATAGGCAGGGAATCGCCCCCGTGAAACCCGCCCCTCTGCGCCAATTCGCCAACCGGAACCCGCCATGGCACCCCGATTCACTGAGGCGTGCATTCCCCAGCAACCGGCCCGTCATGCCGGACGGTCTCCCTCGATCATACGGCGCCGAGCGCCCGATCGGGTGGCCTGTGGCGTACTCCATCTGCCGCCCCGCCCCTGATCAGGGGCGCAACATGAGAGGCGACTCAACCCTCGTCGGCCCCCTGCGCCTCACCGAGCACATGAAGCTGCGTGGCCACGGAGTGGAACGCGGGGAGTTCGGCGGCCGCCGCCTCGAGCTTCAGAAGGGCTTCCACGGCACCCGGCTCGGTGTCCACGAGGACACCGGGGACCAGGTCCGCGAAGACCCGTACGCCGTGCACGGCGCCGACGCGCAGGCCCGCGCCCTCGACGAGCGCGGTGAGCTGGTCGGCGGTGAAACGGTGGGGTACGGGATCGCCCGCGCCCCAGCGGCCGTCCGGGTCGTCGAGCGCCTGCCTGGCCTCCTTGAAGTGGCCGGCGAGGGCACGGGCGAGCACGGCGCCGCCCAGGCCCGCCGCGAGGAGGCTGAGAACGCCCTCCGGGCGCAGCGCGTCCACCACGTTGCGCACGCCGTCGGCGGGGTCGTCCACGTACTCCAGGACGCCGTGGCACAGCACGACGTCGTAGCCACCGCGCTCGACGACGTCGAAGAGACCGTGGGCGTCGCCCTGGACACCCTTGACACGGTCGGCGACCCCGGCCTCGGCGGCCCGGCGCTCCAACGCGAACAGCGCGTTCGGGCTGGGGTCGACGACGGTGACACGGTGGCCGAGGCGCGCCACGGGCACCGCGAAGTTGCCGCTGCCGCCTCCGGTGTCGAGGACGTCCAGGGACTCCCGCCCGGTGGCCTTGACCCGGCGGTCGAGAGCGTCCTTGAGGACCTCCCAGACCACGGCGGTACGGAGAGAAGCGCGAGGGCGCGTCGGGTCCGGCACGGCAGTTGACTCCTCGGAGCGGCACCGCCTCTTGCGCGGCGGAGCGATCGGGGGGCCTCCCGGCAGGAGGCTTCAGGCGCCTCCACCCTATTGCCTCCGCCGTCGTACCCGACCCTCCGTCTCACCCGGCGGATCACGCGTCGGATCAGGCATTGGATCACGCGTCGGATGAGGCATTGGATCAGGCATCGGATCACGCTGCGGATCGCGGGGTCAGCTCGCGTCCGGGACCTCGCTGTCCTCCCCGTACTTCCTGACCTCCCCGTCTCCGTCCCCCTCCCCCTCCCCGTCGCGACGGGGAGGGGGCAGTACGGGTTGCAGCACCAGCATCCGCTCGACGAGGCGCAGGAACATCGCCACGTCGCGTATCAGGTCGTCGGCGTCGCGGGTGCCGGCCGCGCCCCGGATACCTGCCTCGGCGCGGGCGCGCCGGTCGGCTCCGGAGGCGAACAGGGCGCTCCACTCGGTGAGTTCGGGTGCGATCTCGGGGAGCACTTCCCAAGCGCTGCGGATGCGGGCGCGGCGTCGGGGTGTGGGCTCCGGGCGGCCCCGTGCGGCGAGGACGGCGGCGGCGGTGCGCAGGGCCGCCAAGTGCGCCGTCGCGTAGCGCTCGTTGGGTGTTTCCAGGGCGGTCGCCTCGTCGAGGCCGGCGCGGGCCTGGGCGAGCAGGTCGAGGGCGGCGGGCGGGGCCGTGGCCCGGCGGAGCACGGGGTGTACGTCGCTCGCCGGGCCGGTCAGTGAGGGGGCAGGGCCGGTGGCGCGGCGCCGGTGGGCGGCTGCTGCGGAAGAGGTGGCCATGACGAACCTCCTGTCGTCTGTGTGACGGCACTGTGGCCGTATGTGCCCATCGTGAGGTATGCCACTGACAATCCGTTCTGACCTGGGCCTTTGCTTCGATCGAAGGTTCGGGTTAGTTTTTGCACTGACCAGTCAGTTCAAAAATGTTCAGGGGATGGGGACGCTGTGGACGGTCCGCGCGGACTCGGTGTCACGGCCAGGGACTTCGGACTCGAGGGCCCTCGCGGCTGGGTGTTCCGCGGGGTCGGCGTCGATGCGGGGCCCGGCTCGCTGATCGCGGTCGCGGGGCCGTCCGGCTCGGGCCGTACGTGCCTGCTGCTCGCGCTCACGGGCCGGATGCGGTCCACCGAGGGGACGGCCACCGTGGGCGGGGCCACGCTGCCGCGGCAGATGGCCGCGGTGCGTCGCGCGAGCGCGCTGGCCCACGTCCCGGGTGTCACCGACCTGGACCCCGCCCTGACCGTCGGGGAGCACCTGCTCGAACGGGCGCTGCTGCAGCGGCGGTTCGGGGCGTCCCTGAAGGACTCCCTGCACGGACCGCTGCGTCCGCGAACGGAGCGGGCGGCCGAGGGGAAGCTGCGGATCGACTCCGCGCTGGCCGCCGCCGGGCTGGACCGGGAGGCCCTGCCCAAGGGCTCCCGGACCGCCGTACGCGACCTGGAGCGGCTCGAAGCCCTGCGGCTGTCCGTCGCGTTGGCCCTCGTCGGCCGCCCGGGGCTGCTCGGCGTCGACGACACCGACCTCAAGTTGTCGGATGCCGAACGGGCCGAGGTCTGGGCCCTGTTGAAGTCGATCGCCCAGTCGGGCACCACGGTCGTGGCGGTGTGCGGCGAGGCTCCCGACGGAGCCGTCCGCGTGTCCACCCGCCCGGCCGACCACACCAGCGAGACCGACGACAAGGAGACGGCAGATGCGCTCGCCGAGACTGGCCGTTCTTGAGCTCAGGCGCTTCGGCCGGGGCAAACTCCCGCGCGCCGCGCTGGCCGCGCTCCTGTTGCTGCCACTGCTGTACGGCGCCCTCTACCTGTGGTCGTTCTGGGACCCGTACGGCCGGCTGGACCGCATTCCCGTGGCGCTCGTGAACGACGACAAGGGGGCGAGCGTCGCGGGCAGGAAGCTCTCGGCGGGCGCGGACATCACCAAGGGGCTGCGCGACAGCGACACCTTCGAGTGGCACGAGGTGAGCGCGGCCGAGGCCCGCCGGGGGGTCGAGGACGGCACGTACTACCTGTCGCTGACCATGCCGTCCGACTTCAGCCGGAGGATCGCCTCCAGCTCCGGACAGGATCCGGAGACGGGCGCCCTCCAGGTACGTACGAACGACGCGAACAACTACATCGTCGGGCAGATCTCACGGACGGTGTTCGGCGAGGTGCGCACGGCGGCGTCCACGAAGGCCTCCCGGTCGTTCCTGGACAAGATCTTCATCTCGTTCTCGGACATCCACGGGGCGACCGAGAAGGCCGCCAGGGGGGCCGACAAACTCAGCGGTGGCATCGGCAGGGCCCGGAAGGGCTCCGAGGACCTCGCCGACGGCCTGAAGGACGCCAAGGAGGGCAGTGGCAAGCTCTCCGGGGGTCTGCGGAAGCTCAACAAGGGCGCCGGCGACCTGGCGGACGGCTCGCGGCAGGTCGCCGACGGCACGGGGGCGCTGGCCGACAAGGTCAACGGGGTCTCGGACAAGGTGGGCCCCTTCCTGAAGGACAACGAGAAGTCGATCGGCGACACCGCCCGGCTCGTCGCCGACTCCGCCGCGGGGATCCGCCACAACCTCGACACGCTGGTGAAGACGGCACCGGCCGCCGCCAAGGGCGCCCATACGGCGTCCGACGCGCTGAGCGCCGTCTACAAGGCACGCTGCGAGACCCTGCCGTTGCCCGACGCCGCGTGCCCCGACCTGAAGAAGGCCCGGCAGGCGGCCGCGGACGTGGCCGAGGTCGCCGACGACGTGAACACGCTCATCGGCGACCAGAACGGCGATCTCGACCGGCTCGACAGGAACCTGGGCACCCTGCAGAAGCAGGCCCAGGCCCTGGCCGACCGCTCGCCGCACCTCTCCGAAGACCTCACCGACGCCGTCTCCAAGGTCAACAAGCTGAACGAGGGCGCCGAGAAGGTCGCCGCGGGGGCCAAGAAGCTGCGCACGGGGCTCGGCACCGCCAAGACCGGCGCGGCGGACCTCGACACGGGGGTCGGCGAGCTGAAGACGGGCGCGAGCACCCTCGACGAGGGCATGTACAAGCTCGTCGGCGGCTCGGGGCAGCTCGCCGGCGGGCTGCACGACGGCGCCGGGCAGATCCCCGACTACGACCGGCAGGACCGCGACCTGCGCACCCAGGTCATGGCCGACCCGGTGAAGCTCGCCTCCAAGAACCTGCACAAGGCGCCCAACTACGGCACCGGCTTCGCCCCGTACTTCATCCCGCTGTCCCTGTGGGTGGGCGCGATGGTGGCGTACATGCTGATCCAGCCGCTGAACCGGCGCGCGCTCGCGGTGGGTGCCTCGGCCTGGCGCATCGCGCTGGCGGGCTGGCTGCCGGTGGCCGCCCTGGGCGTGCTCCAGACGGTGGCCCTGATGTCCGTACTGCACTGGGCGATCGGCCTGGAGATGGTGCGGGCGGCCGGGACGGTCGGCTTCCTGTGCCTGGTGACGGCGTGCTTCGCGGCGCTCGTGCAGTGGCTGAACGCACGCTTCGGAGCGGCGGGCCGGATTCTCGTCCTCGCCCTCCTGATGCTCCAGCTGACCTCGGCGGGCGGCACGTACCCCGTCCAGACCAGTCCGGGTTTCTTCAACGCGATCCACCCCTTCTTGCCGATGAGTTACGTCGTCGAGGCCCTCCGCAGGCTCATCACGGGCGGCGGTCTCGGACCGGTCTGGCAGGCGTGCGCCGTCCTCACGGCGTTCACCGCGGGCGCGCTCGCGCTCACCGCCCTGTCGGCACACCGCAAGCAGGTGTGGACCGTCGACCGTCTGCACCCCGAGCTGAGCCTGTGACAATCAGGGCCATGGAAAGCAGCAGCACCACGGCAGGTGGCGGCCGACGCGAGGCGACCCGGCAGAAGCTCTACGAGGCGGCGGTCACCCTCATCGCGGAACAGGGGTTCTCCGCCACCACCGTGGACGAGATCGCCGAGCGGGCCGGGGTCGCGAAAGGCACGGTCTACTACAACTTCGCGAGCAAGTCCGTCCTCTTCGAGGAGTTGCTGCGGCACGGCGTGGGACTCCTCACCGCCTCCCTGCGGGAGGCCGCGGAGCGCACCGAGCGGGACGGCGGCACCAAGGTCGACGCACTGGACGCGATGATCAGGGCCGGGCTCGCCTTCATCAACCGCTACCCGGCCTTCACCCAGCTCTATGTGGCCGAGCTGTGGCGCACCAACCGGGCCTGGCAGTCCACGCTCATGGTGGTCCGGCAGGAGGCGGTCGCGGTCGTCGAGGGCGTGCTGCGCGAAGGGGTGGCGAACGGCGAGCTCAGCGACGAGATCGACGTTCCGCTGACGGCCGCCGCGCTGGTCGGGATGGTCCTGGTGGCCGCCCTGGACTGGCAGGCCTTCCAGCCGGAGCGTTCCCTGGACGACGTGCACGCGGCGCTGTCGCGGCTGCTCCAGGGCCGCGTGAGCGGCAATCGGTGAGCTGACAGGGCTCGGTACGGATACGGGACACGGCGAAGCGCCGGTCCGAGGTGGCCGCGTCCCCCGCGGGCCACCTCGAACCGGCGCTTCGCCGTACTCCCCCGTACTCCCCGTCGGGCCCCCGTTCGGTCGTCCCCCGGGTTCCCCCGTGCCTCGCTCCCGCCGACGGAGTCGGCGGAAGGAGCGGCCAAGGGCGCGAGGACCGTTCCGCCGCCCCGTGTCGGCGGTACCGGAGCCGCGCCCCTTTCCGTGTCTCCACTCTCCCTTTCGCGCAGGTCGGGCCCCATCCGCGCGCGTACTCATCTCACTCACTGAGTACGGATACTCAGCCGTACGCACTCATGCCCAGGACGCACCGTCGTCAACTGGTTACGATCGCGTCCGTGTCCGTACTCCCCCTGGTCTTCACCAGCGGCTGGGCCAGTGGCATCAACGCGTACGCGGTGGTGCTGCTCCTCGGCATCTTCGGAGCGACCGGTCTGAGCGACGACGTCCCGGAGTCCCTTCAGCGCCCTGAGATCCTGATCACAGCGGGCGTTCTCTTCCTGTGCGAGGCGGTCGCCGACAAGATCCCGTACGTGGACTCGGTGTGGGACTCGGTGCACACCGTGATCCGCCCGGCGGCGGGGGCGTGGGTCGGGGCCCTGCTCGCCGGGCAGAGCGGTTCGCTCTCCGATCTCGCGGCGGGCGCGATCGGCGGGTCGACGGCGTTGGCGAGCCACACGGTCAAGGCCGGGACACGGATGGCGATCAACACCTCGCCGGAGCCGTTCAGCAACTTGGTCATGAGCACCGCCGAGGATCTCGGGGTCGCCGGGATCCTGACCTTCGCGATGTTCCACCCCGAGGCCGCGGCGATCATCGCGGGCGTGCTGCTGCTCGCGGGGCTGCTGGCGCTCTTCTTCCTGATCTCACGGATCCGCCGGTTCCTGCGCCGCAGGGCCCAGCGCCGGGAGGAGAGACGCCTGGCCGAGCGGGTGGGACAGCCACCCGACTGAGACCGCGGGCCGGGTTGTCAGTGGCGGCCGATAAAGTCGCTGGCATGGGACGGATTGCGGTGATCGGCGCTGGGATGGGCGCGATGGCGGCCGCCGCCCGGCTGGCCGTCGCGGGCCACCGGGTGGTGGTTTACGAGCGCGGGGCGACGTACGGCGGGGCGGTGCGCCGCTTCGAGCGCGACGGCTTCGTGTTCGACACGGGCCCGGGACTGCTCCCACTGCCCGCGGTCTACCGCGATCTGTTCGTCAAGACGGGCAAGGAGCCTCTGGAGACGTGCGTCGGGCTGGTCCAGGTGGACCCGTCCTCGCGCCATGTCTTCGCCGGGGGCACGCAGGTCGGTCTGCCCAACGCCTCGCGCGCGGGCGTCGTCACCGCCCTCGACGAGGCCCTCGGGGCGGGCGCGGGCGCACGGTGGGGCGACTTCCTGGTGCGCGCACGCGAGGCCTGGGACCGCACCCGCAGGCCGCTCCTGGAGGAGCCGCTGTGGCCGAACTGGTCGGTGCTCGCCGAGCGCGAGCCCTACCCCTCGGTGCCGCACAAGAAGCTGCTGCGCACCCGCCGCGCCACGACCCTCGCCGAGGTCGCCGCCTGGGAGTTGCGCGACCCGCGCCTCACGGCCCTGCTGGAGAGCCACGCCCTCGCCCACGGGCTCGATCCGCGCGTCACCCCGGCGAGCGCGGCCGTACTGCCGTACATGGAGCACGCCTTCGGCACCTGGTATGTGCGCGGCGGCATACGGGAGTTGGCGCGCGCGGTGTACGAGCGGTGCGTGGCCCGCAGAGTGGAGTTCCGCTTCGAGGCCCCGGTCGCGCGGATCGTCGAGAAGGACGGCCGGGCGACGGGTGTGGAGCTGGCCGACGGCGAGGTCGCGGACGCCGACTTCGTGGTCGCCGGTGTCGCGCCCGGAGCGCTCGACGCCCTGGTCCCCGGGTCGGCGCTACGGGGCGCTGGCGAGATCGCGCCGCAGCGCGGGGCGCCGAGCAGACTGACCGTGCTGCTGGCGCTGCGCGGAGGGCGTCCCGAGGGGGTGGCACACCGCACGGTGGTGCACGCGGCGGACCGGGCGGAGGAGTTGGACCGGCTCTTCGGTGAGCGTCCGGGGTTGCCTTCCTCGCCCACCGTGACGGTGTCGCGCCCCGACGACCCCGCCCTCGCACCGGACGCGGAGCACGAGGCGGTCACGCTGAGCGTCACGGTCCCGTCGGGCCTGTCGGTGTCCGAGGCGGACGTGGAGGGGGTGCTCGGTGTCGCCGAGCGCGCGATACCGGGTCTGCGCGACCGTCTGCTGTGGCACGAGGTCCGCACTCCTGCCGACTTCGCGGAGGAGACCGGCACTGACGGCGGCGCCGTCCCCGCACCGGCGCTCGCCGCGGCGGACGGACGGCTGCTGCACGCGTCGAACACCACCCGTATGCCGGGGCTGTTCGTGGTCGGCGGCTGGGCCCACCCGGGCGGCGGCCTCCCGCACGCGGGGATGTCGGGCGCCCTGGTGTCCGGACTGATCGTGGAGGGACCGCAGTTCCGGGGCTCTCAGTGAGCGCACCGGCGCGCCGAAGGCCACCCGAGGAGGGCGGCCTTCAGTACCGGTACTGCTCGTCGTACCCGGCGCCGTTGCCGTTGCCGTTGCCCTGGTACGGGTAGGGCTGCTCCGGCGGGAGTTCGCCACCGTAGGGGTCGTCGGTGTTGCGCTGCTGCGGGACCCAGACGCCGCCGGCCGGGGTCTCGCCGGCGTAGCCGCCGGTGGCGTACTGCTGCTGGCCGTTGTCGTAGCCCTGCTGCTGCGTGTGCTGCTGCGTGTACTGCTGGTCGCCGCCGCCGTAGGTCGTGTCGTACGAGGCGCCGCTGTAGGTCTGCGTGCCGATGTACGGGTCGGAGTAGGCCGCGTACTGCTGCTGGCTGTTGTCGTAGCCGTACTGCTGCTGGTCGTACCCGGTCGAGTAGCCGTCGTACGCGTAGGCCTGCTGGTCCTGGGACTGGGCCGCGGCGGCGTAGGACTGGTCGTTGGCGGCCGCGTAGGCGGTGGCGCCGTAGACGCCGTAGGAGCCGGTGTCGTCGGGCAGGGGCTGGGGCTCGTACACGGCGGTGGCCTCGGCGGCCGTCAGGTCGCCGGAGCCGGGCGGCATGAACCGGTCGGAGTGCGCGGGCGTGAACACGTCGTCCTCGCGGGTGAAGTCGTCGCCCTGGGGATACGCCGCGCCTCGGGCCGGTCCTTCGGCCCCGGCCTCGGCTCCCTCGGCCGATTCGAGGTCGGAGACCTCCAGCGCCGGGTCCTGGTGGTCCTCGCCGCGGCGTCGCTTGCTCTTGCCGAAGCCCTTGCCGGCGCCGCTGTCGGCCTGCCGGTTGCCCACGGCCCAGCCTTCCGCGAAACCGCGGCGGAACGACAGGGTGACGTATGTCTGGCCGACCGCGAAGGCCGCCGCGCCGAGCCCGATGACGATCACGGAGGGGATCAGTACGCCGAAGACGACACCGAGGAAGCCCACGAACGCGAGCAGGCGCCAGCGCAACCGCGCCTTGTACTGCAGCAGGACCTCGCCGAGCAGCCACAGCGCGACGATGCCGAAAGCGATATAGAGGACCGTCCAGCCCATGTACGCCCCTCTCCCAGTGGCCGCTACGCAGTGTGTCGTACGTGGGTGCGACCGGTCTAGGCCTGCTGCGGGTGGTGCAGGCCCAGATTCTCGTAGATTTCCAGCGTCGCCGTGGAGTTGTTGAGCGTGATGAAGTGAAGTCCGGGGACTCCCTCGTCCAGCAGCCTCGCGCAGAACTCCGTCGCGAACTCGATCCCAATGGAGCGTACAGCCGCCGGATCGTCTTTGGCTGTGAGGATCCGCTCTTTCAGGACGTCCGGGAACGAAGCGTTACTGAGCTTCGGAAGTCGTTCCAGCATCTTCACACTCGTGACCGGCATGACCTCCGGGATGACCGGTGTTGTACAGCCGGCCGCCACCACCCGGTCACGCAGGCGAAGATACGACTCGGGCTGGAAGAACATCTGGGTGATCGCGTAGTCCGCGCCGGCCCGGCACTTGTCGACGAAGTGCGAGACGTCCATGTCCCAGTCCGCGGAGCGGGGGTGCATCTCGGGGAAGGCGGCGACGCCGACACAGAAGTCGCCGGACTCCTTGATGAGACGGACGAGTTCGGCGGCGTAGGTCAGGCCCCGGGGGTGCGCGACCCACTCGCCCATCGGGTCGCCGGGCGGGTCGCCGCGCACCGCGAGCATGTTCCGGATGCCGGCGTCTGCGTACTGGCCGATGATGTTGCGCAGTTCGGCGATGGAGTGGTTGACCGCGGTGAGGTGGGCGACCGGGGTGAGCGTCGTGTCGGCGACGATCTGCTCGGTCTCCTTGACCGTGCCCGCGCGGGTGGAGCCGCCGGCACCGTAGGTGACGGAGACGAAGTCGGGGGCGACGGCCTCGACGCGGCGCAGCGCGTTCCACAGGTTCCGCTCGCCCTTGGGGGTTTTCGGCGCGGAGAACTCGAACGAGTACGTCGCCTTGCCGGTGGCGAGCATGTCGCGCACGGTGCGTGCGCGATCAGTCCTGGTGGAAGCAGATCCGAGGGCCATACCCGCAGGTTAGTCAGGGGGCGGCGGTCTCCCAACCGAACCGACGCCAATTGTCCGATTTGTCGACTTCTTGTCCACCCCTCGGACACCTGCCCGGCCCGTGCCTGACGCGGCCGCCACCTACGCCTGACGCAGCCGCTTCGCGAATTCTCCCGCCGCCGCGCCGGGATCCGTCGCCTCGGTGATCGCCCGTACGACGACGACGCGGCGGGCGCCCGCCTCCAGGACCTCGTCGAGGTTGCCGAGGTCGATGCCGCCGATGGCGAACCAGGGGCGGTCGGTGACGAGCGAGGCCGTGTAACGGACGAGGCCGAGGCCCGGGGCGTGGCGGCCGGGCTTGGTGGGGGTGGGCCAGCAGGGGCCGGTGCAGAAGTAGTCCACGCCGTCCTGGACGGCCGCCGCCGCGGCCTCGGACTCGGCGTGCGTGGAGCGGCCGATCAGGACCTCGTCGCCGAGGATTGCGCGGGCGGCGGGGACCGGGAGGTCGCCCTGACCCAGGTGGAGTACGTCGGCGCCGATGGCGTGGGCGACGTCCGCCCGGTCGTTGACCGCGAGGTGCTTGCCGTGGCGGGCGCAGGCGTCCGCGAAGACCTGGAGGTGCTCCAGTTCCTCGGCGGCCTCCATGCCCTTGTCGCGCAGCTGCACGATGTCGACGCCGCCGGTCAGGACCGCGTCCAGGAAGTCGGCGAGGTCCCCCTGACGCTTGCGGGCGTCCGTGCAGAGGTAGACGCGGGCGTCGGCGAGGCGGGTGCGGGCGGCGTTCTCGGGCATGCGGATATCCCCCGTGATGCGGGTGCGTACGGATGTCGTACGCACCCTACGGACGTGGTGCGGTGCGTACGGACCGCGGCGGCCGGGGTGGTCCGGGGCCGGCCGTGGTCCGTACGCCGGAGGGTCGGTCGAATCAGACGGCGAGCGCCTGGGCGCGGCGCTTCACCTCCGTGCCGCGATTCTCGCTCAGAGCCTGCGCGGGGGTGCCGGGCAGGCTCGGGTCGGGGGTGAAGAGCCACTCGAGCATCTCTTCGTCGGAGAAGCCGTCGTCCCGCAGGAGCGTCAAGGTGCCGGTGAGGCCCTTGACGACCTTCTGCTCGTTCCCGTCGATGAAGGCGGCGGGGACGTGCAGCGCGCGGTTCTCACCACGGCGTACGGCGATCAGCTGGCCCTCCTTGACCAGCTGCCGGACGCGGGTCACCTCGACGCCGAGCTGTTCGGCGATGTCGGGGAGGGTGAGCCAGGCGGGGACGAGAGCATCGATCTTTGCGTCAATCTCGGTCACGGGACAAGCCTGCCATCCCGGACTGACACTCGGTACCCGAGCGCCCCCCGGACCGCCGTCCGGGCGACGTAAACCGGGCGGTCATGCCGTGGCGTCCTTCAGCGGGCGGGACGGGTCGGCCAGGACGTCCGGATTCATGAGCATGCCCGCCTCGATGAGGCGGCGGCCCTGGGCCAGGTCACGGGGACGCCCCACGGCCAGCAGGGCGACGAGGCGGCTCTCGCGGAGCCAGCACACCGTCCAGGCGGCGCCCGACGGGTCGCCCCGCCAGATGGTCGTATCGGCGGGGGTGTGATGGCCGACGTACTGGACGAAGCGGCCGAACTGCTCGGACCAGAAGTACGGGACCGGGTCGTAGGCCGCCGGGGCCTCGCCGATGATGTTCGCCGCGACCGTGCGCGGCGCCTGGAGGGCGTTGTCCCAGTGGTGGACGAGGAGGCGCTCCTCGTAGCGGCCCGACGGGAAGGAGGCGCAGTCGCCGACCGCGTAGACGTCCGGCACGGAGGTGCGCAGGTGGTTGTCGGCGACCACTTCGCGGTGGGCGCCGAGTTCGACGCCGGAGCCGGCCAGCCAGGCGGTGGCGGGGCGCGCGCCGATGCCGACGACCACGGCGCCCGCCGGCACCCGCGTACCGTCGTCGAGGATCACCGCGCCGGGCTCGACGCGCTCCACGCGCGCGTGGGTGCGCAGCGACGCGCCGCTGTCCGCGTACCAGGCGGTCATCGGCGCGGCCACCTCCGCGGGCAGCGCGCCGGCCAGCGGCCGGTCGGCGGCCTCGACGACCGTGACCGCGCACCCGGCCTCACGTGCCGCCGTCGCGAACTCCGCACCGATCCAGCCCGCCCCGACGACCACGATGTCGTGCTGCTGGGCGAGCACGGGGCGCAGCCGCTCGGTGTCGTCCAGGGTCCGCAGCAGATGGACGCCGGGGACGCCCTCCGCGCCCGGCAGCTGGATCGGTTCCGCGCCGGTCGCGAGGACCAGGACGTCGTAGGGCACCGGTCCTGCCTCGGTGTCCAGCTCGTGGTCCGCGGGGCGCAGGCCCAGCGCCTCGCAGCCGAGCCGCAGTTCGATGTCCAGCGCCTCGAAGTCGATGTCGAAGGCGGAGCCCTCGGCCTTGCCGAGCAGCACCGCCTTGGACAGGGGCGGCCGGTCGTACGGCTGGTGCGGCTCGGCGCCGATCAGCGTCACGTTCCCGGTGAATCCCTGTTCCCGCAGGGCGACCGCCGTCTGCACGCCGGCCATGCCCGCGCCCACGATGACGACCCGCCGTGCCGTACGCACCTGTGCCCGCGTCTGCTCGCTCACCTGATCACCATAGACAACTGACAATCTGTCAGTCAGGGGACGTGCGCAGTGACCTGTTCCACAACGCTCGTACCGCTCCCGTCCTGGGACTCCCACTCCCAGGTCTCCTCCAGGCGCAACCGTCCGTCGGGCAGCTCCACGACCACGGACACGCAGTGGCCCGACGAGGTGCTGCCGTCGTGCTTCAGCTGCACGTACCGGAAGTCGAGGCGGTCGCCCTCCCGCGTCCCCACGAGGTGACCGCGTACGACGTCGCCGCCCGCGTACTCGGCCCAGATCTCGCCGTCCTTCTCGTGGTACGTGAACCGGGTGCGCGTACCGACCTGCCCGGGGGCCTGGTCGGCGACCGGGGCGAGGACCAGGCCGTCGAGCGTACGGGTCATGGGCGGAGGCTCCCTTACTGAGACACACGGCAGCGGGCTAGGGTGGCCAACGTAAAGCACTCGCGGGAGCCCGGACGCACCGGGCTGAGAGGGAGGCTGGCGGCCTCCGACCGTACGAACCTGATCCGGGTCATGCCGGCGAAGGGAGGGGCTGGACGCCCATGTCGCCTACGCGTACACCTGCACGTTCCTCGGATGCGCCGTCATCGGACGCGCGTGCGTCAGACGTCCTCGTCATCGGGGGCGGGATCATCGGTCTGGTGACCGCCTGGCGGGCCGCGCAGCGCGGGTTCACCGTCGCGGTCGTGGACCCCGAGCCGGGCGGCGGGGCGGCACGGGTGGCCGCCGGAATGCTCGCCGCCGTCACCGAGCTGCACTACGGCGAGCAGACCCTGCTGGGCCTGAACCTCGCCTCCGCGCGCCGCTATCCCGACTTCGCCGCCGAACTCACCGAGGCGAGCGGCCAGGACCTCGGCTACCGCCGGTGCGGCACGCTGGCCGTCGCGCTGGACGCCGACGACCGGGCTCACCTGCGCGAACTGCACGCCCTGCAACACCGCTCGGGGCTCGAATCGGAGTGGCTCAGCGGCCGGGAGTGCCGCCGTCTGGAGCCCATGCTCGCGCCGGGGGTGCGCGGCGGGCTGCGGGTCGACGGCGACCATCAGATCGACCCGCGCCGGCTCGCGAAGGCCCTGGTCACGGCGTGTGAGCGGGCCGGAGTGGAGTTCCACCGGACGTGGGCGGAGCGCTTGACCGTCGTACGGGACCGGGCCGCCGGGGTCGTCACGACGGGCGGTGAACGGCTGGCGGCGGGACAGGTGGTGCTCGCCGCCGGGAGCCTCAGCGGAAAGCTCCCGGGCGTGCCCGCCGACGTACTGCCGCCCGTACGGCCCGTGAAGGGTCAGGTGCTGCGGCTGACCGTGCCGAAGCGGTACGCGCCGTTCCTGAGCCGGACCGTGCGGGCCGTGGTCCGCGGCAGCCAGGTCTATCTGGTGCCGCGGGAGAACGGTGAGCTCGTCGTGGGCGCCACCAGCGAGGAGCTGGGCTGGGACACGACGGTGACCGCGGGCGGGGTCTACGAGCTGCTACGCGACGCCCACGAGCTGGTGCCCGGGATCACCGAGCTGCCGCTCACCGAGACGCGCGCGGGCCTGCGGCCGGGGTCGCCCGACAACGCGCCGCTGCTCGGCCCGACCGCGCTCGACGGGCTGCTGCTGGCCACCGGGCACTACCGCAACGGCGTGCTGCTCACGCCCGTCACCGGGGACGCCATGGCGCACGTCCTGACCACCGGCGAGCTCCCGGAAGAGGCCCGCCCCTTCACCCCCGGGCGCTTCAGCACCGCACTCACGGAGCAGACCGTATGAACATCTTCGTCAACGGAGAGCGCCGGCTCGTCGCCGCCGACACGGCTCTCGACGCGCTCGTCGCCACCCTCACCGTCGCGCCGTCCGGCGTCGCCGCCGCGCTCAACGAAACCGTCGTCCCGCGCACGCAGTGGTCGTCCACGGCCCTCTCCGAGGGAGACCGCGTCGAAGTCCTCACCGCAGTCCAAGGAGGCTGAACCATGGCCGACGATCCGTTTGTCCTCGCAGGTACGTCCTTCTCGTCCCGGCTGATCATGGGTACGGGGGGTGCGCCCAGCCTCGACGTCCTGGAGCGGTCGCTCGTGGCGTCCGGCACGGAGCTGACGACGGTCGCGATGCGGCGGGTGAATCCCGCGGCGCACGGCTCGGTGCTGTCCGTGCTCGACAAGCTGGGCATCCGGGTGCTGCCGAACACGGCGGGGTGTTTCACCGCGGGGGAGGCCGTGCTGACCGCGCGGCTCGCGCGGGAGGCGCTCGGTACGGAGCTGGTCAAGCTGGAGGTCATCGCCGACGAGCGGACCCTGCTGCCGGATCCGATCGAGTTGCTGGACGCCGCCGAGACGCTGGTCGACGACGGGTTCACCGTGCTGCCGTACACCAACGACGATCCCGTGCTCGCGCGGAAGCTGGAGGACGTGGGGTGCGCGGCGGTCATGCCGCTCGGGTCGCCCATCGGGTCCGGTCTCGGCATCCGCAACCCGCACAACTTCCAGCTGATCGTGGAGCACGCGCGTGTGCCGGTGATCCTGGACGCGGGGGCCGGTACGGCGTCGGACGCGGCGTTCGCGATGGAGCTGGGGTGTGCGGGAGTCATGCTGGCGTCGGCCGTGACCCGGGCGCAGGAGCCGGTGCTGATGGCCGAGGGCATGAGGCACGCGGTGGAAGCCGGGCGGCTCGCCTGGCGTGCGGGACGGATTCCCCGGCGGCACTTCGCCTCCGCGTCGTCTCCCGCGGAGGGGCTGGCGCGGTTGGATCCTGAGCGTCCTGCTTTCTAGGCACCCGGCGCCGGTGTGTTCTTTCTCCTGCCCGCGCACCGCCCGTTTCCGGTCGGCCGGAAAGCGGGGGTCGCCCGTGGGGGTGGGGCGCCGTCGGCGGCTGCGGGTTGGAGGGGCAGCCTGCCTTACATCCCCTGCGCACGGCATGTGGACCGGATCGATCAGGCGTGCGAGATCCGTCACAGGTCGGCTGCAGTCCCGCTCCGGAATTGGCCGGAAGGGTGGGGGTGACAGTGGCGGCTCGTAGACTCGCCTGCGTGGATACGACCCTTCAGGACCCGCTTGTCGGGCAAGTGCTCGACGGCCGCTACCGCGTCGACGCACGGATCGCGGTCGGCGGGATGGCCACGGTCTACCGGGCCCTGGACACCCGCCTCGACCGCGTGCTCGCGCTCAAGGTGATGCACCCGACCCTGGCCGCCGACGGCTCGTTCGTCGAGCGGTTCATCCGGGAGGCCAAGTCGGTGGCCCGGCTCGCGCACCCCAACGTGGTGCAGGTCTTCGACCAGGGCGCGGACGGGTCGTACGTCTATCTGGCCATGGAGTACGTCGCCGGCTGCACCCTGCGTGACGTGCTGCGCGAGCGCGGGGCGCTGCAGCCGCGGGCCGCCCTGGACGTCCTGGAGCCGGTGCTCGCCGCGCTCGGCGCCGCGCACCGCGCCGGGTTCGTGCACCGCGACATGAAGCCGGAGAACGTCCTGATAGGGGACGACGGCCGGGTCAAGGTGGCCGACTTCGGCCTCGTCCGGGCCGTGGACACCGTCACGAACACGACGGGGGCCGTTCTTGGCACCGTGTCGTACCTCGCCCCCGAGCAGATCGAGAACGGCACCGCGGACACCCGCGTCGACGTCTACGCCTGCGGGGTCGTCCTCTACGAGATGCTCACCGGCGGCAAGCCGCACTCCGGGGACTCCCCCGCCCAGGTGCTCTACCAGCACCTGCACGCGGATGTGCCGCCGCCCTCGGCCGCCGTGCCCTCGATGCCCTACGCCCTGGACGAGCTGGTCGCCTCGGCGACCGCCCGCAACCCCGAGGTGCGCCCGCACGACGCGGTGGCGCTGCTCGGCCAGGTCCTCCAGGCGCGGGCCGGCCTCACCGCCGAGGAGCTCGACGCCATACCCCCGCAGGCGCTCGCCGTGGGGCACGACAACGCGGGCGACCGTACGAGCGTGATCCCGCGCTCGCTCTCCGTGCCCCGCCTGCTGCCGGTGAACGAGGACGACGACGCCGGCGACCCGGTGAACCGGACCAGTCGGTTCGAGCAGACCAGCCCGTTCGAGTCCGGACCGCCCGCTCCCCCGCGGAGCGGCTCACGGCCCCGGCGCGGAATGTTCGCGATCATCGCCGCGGTCGTGCTGGTGCTCGGGCTCGGCGCGGGCGTCTGGTACATCAATTCAGGCCAGTTCACGAAGGTCCCGCTGCTGCTGGCGAAGACCGAGGCGCAGGCCAAGGCGCGGATCGAGCAGGCCGGTCTCGACGTCGGGCAGGTCAAGCACGCCTACAGCGACACCGTGAAGCGCGGCACCGTCATCAGCAGCGACCCGGCGCCCGGCGCACGCATCCGGGACAACGACTCCGTGACGCTGACCATCTCGAACGGCCCGGAGACGGTGAAGGTGCCCGACCTGACGGGACTCGCGCTGTTCAAGGCGCGGGAGGTCCTGAAGGGGGACGGGCTCGCCGCGGGCATGGTCACCCGGGAGTTCGACCAGGACGTTCCCAAGGGCTTCGTGATCAGTTCGGATCCGGGCGCGGGCACGGAGCGGCACGCCGGTTCGGCCATCGCCCTCACCGTCAGCAAGGGCAGCCCGGTGGAGGTCGCGGACGTCACGGGCGCGTCCGTCGCGGACGCCACCTCGGAGCTGGAGCAGGCGGGCCTGAAGGTGAAGATCGCCACCCAGCAGGTCAACTCCGAGTTCGACCAGGGCCAGATCGCCCAGCAGTCGCCGAAGGCGGGCAGCCAGGTCGCGGGCGGCGACACCGTCACGCTGACCGTCTCCAAGGGCCCCGAGATGGTCTCGGTGCCGGACGTGGTGGGCGACAGCGTGGACGACGCGAAGCAGACGCTGGAGGACGCCGGGTTCCAGGTCAACGAGGACCGCGGACTGCTCGGGCTCTTCGGAGACCACGTCAAGAGCCAGTCGGTGGAGGGCGGCAGGACCGCGCCCAAGGGATCGACGATCTCCATCGTGATCCGCTGAGACCACAAGCTGCGCCGGGACCACGGCAACGCTGGGACCACGGCAGTGAGGTCCGCCGACGGGCCGTCCCGGAGCGCGTGACACCCTGAAGAGCGTGACCAGCAAGCAGCTCCGCAACCCCGTCGGCGGCCATGTCCCCGTGGCCGGCGGCCTCAGCTCCGTCGGCCTGACCTACGCGCGCGAGATGGGCGCCGAGACCGTCCAGGTCTTCGTCGCCAACCCGCGCGGCTGGGCGACGCCCGTCGGCAGTCCCCGCCAGGACGAGGAGTTCCGGGCGGCCTGTGCCGCCGAGTCGATACCCGCGTACGTCCACGCGCCCTATCTGATCAACTTCGGCTCGCACACCGAGGCGACGGTCGAGAAGTCGGTGGAGTCGCTGCGGCACTCGCTGCGGCGGGGCCGGGAGATCGGGGCGCTCGGCGTGGTCGTGCACACGGGGAGCGCCACCGGGGGCCGGGAGCGGTCCGTCGCCCTGAGGCAGGTACGTGAGCATCTGCTGCCCCTGCTGTACGAGCTGACGCATGACGACGACCCGTATCTGCTCCTGGAGTCGACCGCGGGCCAGGGCGCCTCGCTCTGCTCGCGCACCTGGGACTTCGGGCCGTACTTCGAGGCGCTGGACGCCCATCCGAAGCTGGGCGTGTGCCTCGACACCTGCCACATCTACGCGGCGGGGCACGACCTGACCGGGCCGAGCGGCATGCACCAGACGCTCGACCTGCTGGTGGACACGGTCGGCGCGGGCCGGCTCAAGCTGATCCACGCCAACGACTCCAAGGACGTGGTCGGCGCCCACAAGGACCGCCACGAGAACATCGGCTCCGGTCACATCGGCGAGGACCCGTTCCGCGCGCTGATGACCCACCCCGCCACCGAGGGCGTACCCCTGATCATCGAGACGCCGGGCGGGAAGGAGGGGCACGCGGCGGACGTGGAGCGCCTGAAGAAACTCAGGGACGGCTGACGCCGCCCCAGAAGGCGGGCCGATTCAGAGCTCGGGGCCGTCCCCGGGCTCCTCCTGGTAGGAGTAGCGCTGTTCGCGCCAGGGGTCGCCGATGTTGTGGTAGCCGCGCTCCTCCCAGAAGCCGCGGCGGTCGGCCGTCATGTACTCGACGCCGCGCACCCACTTGGGGCCCTTCCAGGCGTAGAGGTGGGGGACGACGAGGCGGAGCGGGAAGCCATGCTCGGCGGTGAGGAGTTCGCCGTCCTTGTGGGTGGCGAAGATCGTGCGCTCGGAGGCGAAGTCGTCGAGGCGCAGATTCGAGCTGAAGCCGTACTCCGCCCAGACCATGACATGGGTGACGGTGGGCGCGGGCGGGGCGATCTCCAGGATCGTGCGCGCCGGGATACCGCCCCATTCGGCCCCGATCATGCTGAACTTCGTGACGCAGTGCAGATCGGCCACGACCGAGGTGTACGGCAGGGCCGTGAACTCGTCATGGGTCCAGCAGTGCTTCTCACCGTCGGCGGTGGCGCCGAAGACCCTGAACTCCCAGCGTTCGGGACGGAACTTGGGTACGGGACCGTAGTGCGTGACCGGCCAGCCGCGCTGCAGTCGCTGCCCCGGCGGAAGCTCCGACTGTGCTGCTTCTCCCGTTCCACGTCCCACCGGCTGACCCATGACTCCATCCTGACAGACCAGGGACAGTGCACATGACCAGCCCAGTACGGAATCGGGCAACTCATACTAAGCATGCACTTACTGGACGACCCGGGACGCCGATGCGAGGATGCGGCGCAATCTGCCCAGTCCCCCGCTTGGAAGGAGCCTCTGCGATGCAGGGCGACCCCGAGGTCATCGAATTCCTCAACGAGCAGCTGACCGGTGAGCTGACCGCGATCAACCAGTACTTCCTGCACGCGAAGATGCAGGAGAACTTCGGCTGGACGAAGCTCGCGAAGTACACGCGCCACGAGTCCTTCGACGAGATGAAGCACGCGGAGGTGCTCACCGACCGGATCCTCTTCCTGGAGGGCCTGCCGAACTACCAGCGGCTCTTCCACGTCCGGGTGGGGCAGACCGTCACCGAGATGTTCCAGGCCGACCGGCGGGTGGAGGTCGAGGCGATCGACCGCCTCAAGCGCGGGATCGAGGTGATGCGCAACAAGGGCGACATCACGTCCGCCAACATCTTCGAGTCGATCCTCGAGGACGAGGAGCAGCACATCGACTACCTGGACACCCAGCTGGAGCTGGTGGAGAAGCTCGGCGAGGCGCTCTACATCGCCCAGGTGATCGAGCAGCCGGAGAGTTAGGCGGCTTCTTCCAGGCTCTGTGCCGGGGACAGCGCGGCCAGTACCGGCTTGCCCTGTTCGACCAGCTCACGGCGGGGGCAGGTGCCACGGCCGAGGATCGCCTGGATGCTACGGACGCAGGAGCCGCAGTCCGTGCCCGCCTTGGAGGCGGAGGCTATCTGGCGGGGCGTGCAGGCGCCGTTCTCCGCGTGCTGCTTGACCTGCTGTTCGGTGACCCCGAAGCAACTGCACACGTACACGCGGTTCACCTCCCGGCGGGGTTGAAGTCTGCTGCCGTCCCGTTAACCGGTGAGGCTAACCTAACCTTACCCATCACTCAGGAACCGCAAAAGTGGGAGGGGGCGCGGATCGTATGTGATCCGCGCCCCACTTCACTCAGGTGTAACAGGCGAACCCGTCACTGGTCCCTGTACATCTCCGCGACCAGGAAGGCCAGGTCGAGGGACTGGCTGCGGTTCAGACGCGGGTCGCAGGCCGTCTCGTAGCGCTGGTGGAGGTCGTCGACGAAGATCTCGTCGCCGCCGCCCACGCACTCGGTGACGTCGTCACCGGTGAGCTCGACGTGGATGCCACCCGGGTGCGTGCCCAGACCCTTGTGGACCTCGAAGAAGCCCTTGACCTCGTCGAGCACGTCGTCGAAGCGGCGGGTCTTGTGACCGGAGGCCGCCTCGAAGGTGTTGCCGTGCATCGGGTCGGTCACCCAGGCCACCACCGCGCCCGAGGCCGTGACCTTCTCGACCAGCTCGGGGAGCTTGTCGCGGACCTTGTCGGCGCCCATCCGCACGATGAAGGTCAGCCGGCCGGGCTCGCGGTCCGGGTCGAGGCGGTCGATGTACTGCAGTGCCTCCTCGGCCGTCGTCGTCGGGCCGAGCTTGATGCCGATCGGGTTGCGGATCCGCGAGGCGAACTCGATGTGCGCGCCGTCCAGCTGCCGGGTGCGCTCACCGATCCACACCATGTGGCCCGAGACGTCGTACAGCTGGCCCGTACGCGAGTCGACCCTGGTCAGCGCCGCCTCGTAGTCGAGGAGCAGCGCCTCGTGGGAGGCGTAGAACTCGACGGTCTTGAACTCCTCCGGGTCGGTCCCGCAGGCCCGCATGAAGTTCATCGCGTTGTCGATCTCCCGCGCCAGCTGCTCGTAGCGCTGCCCGGACGGGGAGGACTTCACGAAGTCCTGGTTCCAGGCGTGCACCTGGCGCAGGTCGGCGTAGCCGCCGGTGGTGAAGGCGCGCACCAGATTGAGCGTGGAGGCGGAGGCGTTGTACATCCGCTTCAGGCGCTCGGGGTCCGGGATGCGGGCCTTCTCGTCGAAGTCGAAGCCGTTGACCGAGTCACCGCGGTACGTCGGCAGGGTCACGCCGTCGCGGGTCTCGGTCCCCTTGGAGCGCGGCTTGGAGTACTGGCCGGCGATGCGGCCGACCTTCACGACCGGCACGGAGGCGGCGTACGTGAGCACGGCGCCCATCTGGAGCAGGGTCTTGAGCTTGTTGCGGATGTGGTCGGCCGACACCGCGTCGAAGGCCTCGGCGCAGTCGCCACCCTGGAGAAGGAACGCCTCTCCCTTGGCGACGGACGCCATCCGGGCGCGCAGCTGGTCGCACTCGCCCGCGAAGACGAGCGGCGGATACGACTCGAGGTCCGCGATCACATCGCGCAGAGCCTCGGCATCGGGGTACTCGGGCTGCTGCGCCGCGGGCAGGTTTCGCCAGGTGTTGCCAGCGCTTGCGCTGGGCTTAGCGTTCACGGTCACCCTGACAACATTACGGGGTCGTGTCGGGCGTCCATCCCCATGCCCATCAATTGAGACGAACCGCGCTCGATCGGGACGCGCCCCGGGCGGCCGTGCGGCAGATCACCGCGGCCGCCCGGAGCGGGCGGGCAGGACCTAGTCCACGTCGAGCCGGTCGCGGTCGATGGAGATCGTCACGCCGCCGTGCGTCTCGGTCGTGTCGCCCTTGTACTGGTGGATGCGCTGGTGGTCGGCCCACAGGTTCGCGGGGATCGTCGAGTCGGTGGTCGTCGACTTGCCGTTCCAGTGGGCGAAGTGGAGCACGTCGGGCAGGATGACGCGGCTCTTGTTGGCCACGAGGTCGGTGACCAGGGACGAGGTGTTGCCGTAGACGCCGGAGCGGTAGCCCAGTGTGTGCACGCGCTCGGTGTAGGCGTCGAGGTAGGACAGCACCCGGCTGGTGACGGTGGAGCCGGGTGTGTAGTGCTCCAGGTCGCTGTAGATCACCGTGCCCTTGGGGAAGCCCAGCGTGGTCGCCTGCTGGACCGCGTCGTCGGCGGCCTCGGTGCCCTGCCGCACGGGATCGGTGATCGCCTCGCAGCCGCCTGCGCAGCTGCTCCCGTCGGAGGTGGGCTGGCGGCCGACGTAGAGCGGGATGAACCGCCAGCCGTTGGCGTACTGCGTCCGCAGCCAGGCGGCGGTGAGTCTGCTCTGGACGCAGGCGCGGTTGATCCCGCCGATGTAGACGCCGACGGCCCGGTAGTCGGAGTCGTCCCGCCAAGCGTCCATCGCCGTCTGGCCCGGCGCGGTGCAGGCGTCGAAGCCCTCGCCGCGGAAGGACGTCGCGTCTGCGGGCAGCGGCGCCTCGGCGGGCGCGCCCGCGGTCGCGCCGGTCCCCGCGGCTGCGGCCGGCAGGCCGGCGTCGCGCAGGATGTCCTGGATCCTCGTGCGGTCCTCCGCGTACGCGGCGGTCACGGCGATCCGGTCGGCGGTGACCCGGAACGTGCGGGCCGTGCGGTTCTCGGCGGCGGTGCGGCCCTTGACGGCGGACGGCTGGACCAGGAACGCCTCGGTACGTCCCCTCGCCCCCGCCGGACACTGCTGCTGGTCGCCGGGCGTGCCGAGGTACACGGCGTGCCGGTCGAAGCGGACACAGACGTCCGGATGTTTCTCCAGGTCCACGATCGCCCAGGAGGCGGGGACGGTGAACTCGTGGCCGCGGTAGGCGACCTTGACGGTGTCGTCGGTCCCGGCGGCGCGTGCGGTGCCGAGCGGGCCGGCGGCGAGGGCCGCGGCGGCGGCACACACGGTGAGGGTTCGGACGCCGCCCCGGCGGGTCCGGGGTGAACGCGCTGCGTACATGGTTGTCTCCTCGGTCGGGCTTCCTGGGCCATGCCATCCATGGCCGGTGACCGAGCGGTAGGAACGCAGGGCGTGGACGGTTCACGCTGTTGCCCGCCCCTGACGTCGGGTAAGGTGCGGCGCATGTTCGCGCACTCGACCCAGAACTGGTGGTGGACCGCTCATCCGGCGGCCCACTGACTGCGCGTACGCAAGACTTCGCGAAGGCCGCCCGAGGGGCGGCCTTCGGTGTTTGCGGACACGGGCCGTTCCTCTCCGAGTTTTCGGGAATCCGAGAATCCGAGAATCCGAGAGAAGGAACAGGACCGATGCACCTGCTCGACCTGCTGGACGATCCCCGTCCGTTCGCCCTGCTGCGGCGCCGCACCCCCGGTCACGACCACGACACCGTCGAGCTGCTGCTCGGACCGGTCAGCACCTGCGACCGCCTCGCCGACCTCCCCGACGAGGGACTCGCGCTCATTCCCTTCCGCCAGATCAGGGAGCGTGGCTTCGACGTCCGTGACGACGGCACGCCGCTCGCGGTGCTGACCCCCGAGGAGACGCACGTCCTGCCGCTGGAACAGGCGCTGGCGGAGCTGCCGACGCACGAGGTGCGTGTCACGGGCGGGGGCTTCGACGTCGCCGACGAGGAGTACGCGGGGATCGTCGGGCGCGTGCTGGAGGAGGAGATCGGGCGCGGCGAGGGCGCGAACTTCGTGATCCGGCGTACGTACGAGGGCGCGATCCCGGGGTTCGGGCGGGCCGACGCGCTGGCCCTGTTCCGGCGGCTGCTGGTCGGCGAGCGGGGCGCGTACTGGACGTTCGTCGTGCACACCGGAAATCAGCGAGGGCCTGAAGGGCCTTCCTCGGAAGGGCGGGGGCGGGAGACGGGTGGGCGCACGCTGGTGGGCGCGAGCCCCGAGGTGCACGTGCGGATGTCGGGCGGAACCGTCGTGATGAACCCGATCAGCGGCACGTACCGTTATCCGGCCGAGGGGCCCTCCGCGGACGACCTGCTCGGCTTCCTCGCCGACGGCAAGGAGATCGAGGAGCTCTCGATGGTCGTCGACGAGGAGCTCAAGATGATGTGCACGGTCGGTGACATGGGCGGCGTGGTGATCGGTCCGCGACTCAAGGAGATGGCCCACCTCGCGCACACCGAGTACGAGTTGCGGGGCCGGTCCTCGCTGGATGTGCGCGAGGTCCTGAAGGAGACCATGTTCGCGGCGACCGTCACCGGGTCGCCGGTGCAGAACGCGTGCCGGGTGATCGAGCGGTACGAGCCCCTCGGGCGGGACGGCATCGGGCGGGGCTACTACGCGGGAGCGCTGGCCCTCATCGGCCGCGACGCCGGCGGTGCCCAGACCCTCGACTCGCCCATCCTCATCCGGACCGCCGACATCGACGCGGACGGGCGGCTGCGGGTGCCGGTCGGCGCCACCCTCGTGCGGGGATCGGATCCGGCGGGCGAGGTCGCCGAGACACACGCGAAGGCCGCGGGGGTGCTGGCGGCGCTGGGGGTCGTGGAGGCCGGGGCCCGTGTGGAGGGCGTACGGCCGAGGCTGGCCGACGATCCGCGGGTGCGGGCGGCGCTGGACGGGCGGCGGACCTCGCTCGCGCCGTTCTGGCTGCGGATGCAGGAGCAGGCGCGTGAGCTGGAGGGCCATGCGCTGGTCGTGGACGCCGAGGACACCTTCACGGCGATGCTCGCGCATGTGCTGCGGTCCTCGGGACTCGAGGTGACCGTGCGGCGCTACGACGAGCCGGGGCTGCGGGAAGCGGTGCGGGCGCACGAGGGGCCGTTGGTCCTGGGGCCCGGCCCGGGCGACCCCCTGGACCTGGACGATCCCAAGATGCGGTTCCTGCGCGAGCTCACCGCCGAGGTGATCGGGGGGCACGGGCACGGCGTGCTCGGCGTCTGTCTCGGGCACGAGCTGATCGCGGCGGAGCTGGGCCTGGGGATCGTACGCAAGGAGGTTCCGTACCAGGGTGCGCAGACGGAGATCGATCTCTTCGGGCGGGCCGAGACCGTCGGTTTCTACAACAGCTTCGTGGCGCACTGCGACGAGGAGACGGCGGCCGAGCTGTCGGCCCATGGCATCGAGGTCAGCCGGACCGAGGGCGGTGAGGTGCACGCGCTGCGCGGGCCCGGGTTCGCGGGTGTGCAGTTCCACCCGGAGTCGGTACTGACGCTGAACGGGACGGCCGTCGTGCGGGAGCTGGTCGGTCGGCTGCGGGGCGCCGGCACGCCCTCGGAGCGGCGGCCCTCCGTGTAGTCGTGGCAGCGGTGGCCGAGGACGCCGGCCGCACGGGTGTCGGGAGGCCCGTGCGGCCGGCGGGATCGCGGGGAGGGGGCGCGTCAGCCGAAGAAGACCCCGACCTCCTCGTACAGCTTCGGGTCGACCGTCTTCAGCTTGGCCGTGGCCTCCGCGATCGGGACCCGGACGATGTCCGTGCCGCGCAGGGCGACCATCTTGCCGAAGTCGCCGTCACGGACGGCCTCGATGGCGTGCAGTCCGAAGCGGGTGGCGAGCCAGCGGTCGAAGGCGCTGGGGGTGCCGCCGCGCTGGATGTGCCCGAGGACCGTGGTGCGGGCCTCCTTGCCGGTGCGCTTCTCGATCTCCTTGGCCAGCCACTCGCCGACCCCGGAGAGGCGTACATGGCCGAAGGAGTCGAGGGACTCGTCCTTCACGACCATCTGGCCGTCCTTGGGCATCGCGCCCTCGGCGACGACCACGATCGGCGCGTACGAGGCCTTGAACCGCGAGGTCACATAGGCGCACACCTGGTCGACGTCGAAGCGCTGCTCGGGGATGAGGATGACGTTGGCGCCGCCGGCCAGGCCCGAGTGGATGGCGATCCAGCCCGCGTGACGGCCCATCACCTCGCAGACGAGGACGCGCATGTGCGACTCGGCGGTGGTGTGCAGGCGGTCGATCGCCTCGGTGGCGATGCCGACGGCGGTGTCGAAGCCGAAGGTGTAGTCGGTGGCGGACAGGTCGTTGTCGATGGTCTTCGGTACGCCGACGACGGGCACGCCGTACTCGTCGGTGAGGCGCGCGGCGACGCCGAGCGTGTCCTCGCCGCCGATCGCGATGAGTGCCTCCACCTCCTGCTTGGCGAGGTTCTCCTTGATGCGGCGGATGCCGTTCTCCTGCTTGAGCGGGTTCGTCCGCGAGGAGCCGAGGATGGTGCCGCCGCGTGGCAGGATGCCGCGCACGGCGGGGATGTCCAGCCGGACGGTGTCGTTCTCGAGAGGTCCGCGCCAGCCGTCCCGGAAGCCGACGAAGTCGTATCCGTACTCCTGCACGCCCTTGCGGACGATGCCCCGGATGACGGCGTTGAGTCCGGGGCAGTCGCCGCCTCCGGTCAGTACTCCGACCCGCATGGAAAAGTCCCTTCGCCGCGATTGCCTGAGGGGACTCACGCTAATAGTGATCCAGGTCACTTCGGCATGGGGCGGAAGGGCAATTCCGGTGAATTGTGCGGGTGTTGATCACTCGCCTTCACTCGATGGTGGGTCAACCAGGGTTTACGCCGCCCGCTCGTCGGGGTCTATGCCTCGTCGAGACCGCGCTCTATGGCATAGCGCACCAGCTCGACCCGGTTGTGGAGCTGGAGCTTGCCCAGGGTGTTCTGCACATGGTTCTGGACCGTGCGGTGGGAGATGACCAGGCGCTCGGCGATCTGCTTGTAGCTCAGGCCCTTGGCGACCAGGCGCAACACCTCGGTCTCGCGGTCGGTGAGCTGCGGGGCCTTGGGCTCGTCGGCGCCCGCGGCGGGGGCGGGCTCGGAGGCCAGCCGGCGGTACTCGCCGAGGACCAGGCCCGCGAGGCCCGGCGTGAACACCGGGTCGCCGACGGCCGTACGGCGCACGGCGTCGATCAGCTCCTCCGTGGACGCCGACTTCAGCAGATAGCCGGTGGCGCCGGACTTCACCGCCTCCAGGACGTCCGCGTGCTCGCCGCTGGCCGACAGGACGAGGACGCGCAGCGCCGGGTTGCTGCCGACCAGTTCCTTGCAGACCTGGACGCCGGGCTTGGCGGGCAGGTTCAGGTCGAGCACCAGGACGTCGGGCGCGGCGGCCCGGGCACGGCGCACCGCCTGCTCGCCGTCGCCCGCGGTGGCGACCACGGCGAAACCGGACGCGTCCAGGTCGCGGGCGACCGCGTCGCGCCACATGGGGTGGTCGTCCACCACCATGACCTTGATCGGACCCTGCCCCACCACGTCGGTGACCTCCGTCATCGCTGCTCCGCCTTCCCCCGTGAAACCCCGGAAACCTTCGGTACCTTCAGCTCGACCTCCGTGCCCTGGCCGGGCACCGAGATCAGTTCGGCCGCGCCGCCGAGGTCGCGCAGCCGGCCCCGGATCGACAGGGCCACACCGAGCCGCCCCTCCCCCTCGGCCTGGGCGAGCCGCCCCGCCGGGATGCCCGGGCCCTCGTCGCGTACGGTCACGCTCACCTCGTCCGGCTCGTCCTCGACGAGGATCCAGGCCCGGGCGTCCTCGCCGACGTGCTTGCGGACATTGTCCAGGGCGGCACCGACAGCGGCGGCCAACTCCCGGGCGGCGGCCGGGGGGAGAAGAACCGGGGCGCCGGGCTCGGAGAAGGTCACGCGCGCGCTCGCGTACGGGGCGAGCAGGGCGCGCAGGTCGACAGGGCCCCGGGAGTCCCGGTCGTCGTCCGGTTCCTCGACGGCCCGTACGACCGCGCCGAGCGCGGCGTCCTCGGACACCCGCGAGACGGGCACCATGCCGCCCGAGACCAGGGTGCGCAGCGCGACCTCCTGCTCGCCGGCCATCCGGCCCAGCTCCGCGGCCTCGCCGCCGAGCGCGGAGGCCCGTCGCTGCACCATGGCGAGGACCTGGAGGACGCCGTCGTGGATGTCACGGGCGAGGCGCTCGCGCTCGCGGGTCGCGGCCTCGATCTCCAGTGCGCGGGCGAGGGTGAGCTCGGAGGCGCGGGCGACCTCGACGACGTATCCGATGGCGATGGAGGCGACCCAGACCAGGATCACGTTGTGGACCGTGTCGCGGGTGGGGGCGCCGCGCTCGACGAGGTTGGCGGCCGCCACGAGCGTCGAGGCGAACGCCGCCCAGCGCCAGCCGCCCTTGATGGCGAAGGCAAGGACGGAGCCCGCGGTCCATATCGACGGGAGGGTGGGGCCGCCGGTCACCACGCGGTGGTGGGTGTCCGCGACGGGCGTGAGCATGATGCCGGTGAGCGCGATGGTCAGGTCGACGGCGAGGAAGCGCTTGGTGCAGCTCGCCGCGTTCGCCACCCTGGGCAGGGTGGCGAGCGTCCAGACGAACAGGACCGCGTAGTACCCGATGGCCACCCAGGGATGGGCGAACTTGCGGAACGCGGTGGCGAAGAGCCCGATCGCGTACAGCATCGTCAGCACGCGGTAGGCGGTGAGCGCACGCCACAGCGGCTGCTCGACCGACATCCTCATGACTCTCTCGCGCTTGGCCATGTCCCCCACCCCCACCGTCCCCCGACGCAAGCGTCTAGGTGCCGGCCCGTCCTTCTTCGGTTTCGGCTTCGGCCGCCTTCGCGGCCTCCTTCTGCGCCTGTTCGGCTTCCTTGAGCGCCTGCTTCTCGGCCTTCGCCGCGTCCGCGATCTGCCGCTTGGCGGCCGTCGCGTAGATGTCGACGTACTCCTGGCCGGAGAGCTTCATGATCTCGTACATGACCTCGTCGGTCACCGCGCGCAGCACGAAGCGGTCGTGCTCCATGCCGTTGTAGCGGGTGAAGTCGAGCGGCTTGCCGATGCGGATGCCCGGGCGCATCAGCTTGGGCATCACCTTGCCCGGCGGCTGGATCTTCTCGGTGTCGATCATGGCGACCGGGATGACCGGGGCGCCGGTCGCGAGCGCCACGCGCGCGAGGCCGCCCGGCTTGCCGCGGTACAGCCGTCCGTCGGGCGAGCGCGTGCCCTCCGGGTAGATGCCGAACAGCTCACCGCGCTCGATGACGTCGATGCCGCTCTTGACGGCCGCCTCGCCCGCGCCGCGCGCGCCGGAGCGGTCCACCGGGAGCTGGCCGACGCCCTTGAAGAAGGCGGCGGTCATCCGGCCCTTGACGCCGGGCGTCGTGAAGTACTCGGCCTTCGCGATGAAAGTCACCTTGCGGTCGAGGACCGCGGGCAGGAAGAACGAGTCCGAGAACGACAGATGATTGCTTGCCAGGATGGCGGGGCCCTCGGCGGGAATGTTCTCGAGGCCTTCCACCCAGGGCCTGAAGGCAAGCTTCAGCGGCCCTCCGATGGAAAACTTCATGGCGCCGTAGATCAACCGAATGCCTCCTGTGTCGTCGGTCAGACCTTATCCCGGAGCACTGTCAAAGGCCTCGACGACCCTGGTCGGTGTCAGTGCCGTCGCGTACGGTGAAGTACGCCTCGCATTCCGCCCGTCTGATGAACAGGAGACCGAAGGTGCCGGTCCTTCCTGGAGCCGAGCCGTTCCGCCACGAGGGCGGAGAGGTCGGTGTCCTTCTCTGTCACGGCTTCACCGGTTCCCCGCAGTCGCTGCGCCCCTGGGCGGAGTTTCTCGCCGAGCGCGGTCTGACCGTCGCGCTGCCCCTGCTGCCCGGGCACGGCACGCGCTGGGAGGACATGCAGCTCACGGGCTGGCAGGACTGGTACGCGGAGGTGGACCGCGAGCTGCGTGCGCTGCGGGAGCGCTGCGCCCAGGTGTTCGTCTTCGGCCTGTCCATGGGCGCCGCGCTGACCCTGCGGCTCGCCGCGAAGCACGGGGACGAGGTGAGCGGCATCGTCGTCGTCAATCCGGCGAACAAAGTGCACGGAGCGGCGGCCCACGCCCTCCCGGTGCTCCGCCACCTCGTCCGGACGGTGAGCGGCATCACCAGCGACATCGCCAAGGAGGGCGTCTCGGAGGTGGGATACGACCGGGTGCCCCTGCACGCCGCCCACTCCATGCGGAACTTCTACCGGATGGTCGACGGTGAACTGCCCCAGGTCACCCAGCCGATGCTGCTCCTGCACAGCCCTCAGGACCATGTGGTGCCGCCCGTCGACTCGGCCCGGATCCTGAGCCGGGTGTCGTCCACCGACGTGACGGAGATCCTGCTGGAACAGAGCTACCACGTGGCGACGTTGGACCATGACGCGGACCGGATCTTCGAGGAGAGCTACGCGTTCATCGCCCGGCTCGCGCCCGGTGTCGGCAAGCGGTCCGACACGGGTCAGGTGGGTCAGCAGGAAGGGACGGCCACTGGTGGCTGAGCACGACGCGGAGCGCGGCGAGCCCGACGAGAAGGGCGTACCCGTCGGCGAGCCTCTCGGTGACGAGCAGGGGGTGCCGTTCGACGAGGACGCCGCGTGGCAGGCGATCGTGGCGGGGTACGGCGAGGAACCGCCGGATCCGCCCGGCGCGAAGCCGTTCAAGTCGATCGAGGACCTGGCGCTCCTCGACCCGGTGACGAACGACGCCCCGGGCGGCGAGGACGCATCCGAGAGGCCCGCGAAGGGCGAGAAGAACGGGACCGGCGGGACGAGCGAGAAGGACGGGGCCGGCGACGAGGCCGGGGAGCCGCCCGCCGCGGTGAAGCCCCTCGGCGGCTCCGTCTCCTTCGCGCCCGGCGTCGGCGGTCCGCGCGACTACCAGGCGCCCGAGCCCTCCGAGGACGACTTCGACGGGGACGACGAGGGCCATTTCGTCCCCCCGGAGCCGCCCCCGCTGCCCGCCGCGGACACCACGGCTAAGTTCGCCTGGCTCGCCGTCGTCGGTGGCCCGATCGTGCTCCTGCTGGCCGTCCTGCTCGGCTGGGACATGACGTGGTGGCTCGCCACGGTCGGCATCGGCGGCTTCCTGGGCGGCTTCGCCACCCTCGTGGCGCGCATGAAACCCGACGACGAGGACGAGGACGACCCCGGGCGGGGCGCGGTGGTCTGACGCGGCCGGTTACGCGGCGGGAACTCTGAGGGCGGCCAGCACGGGCAGATGGTCCGTGGCCGCCCTCAGGTCTGTCTCCGTGACTCCGGGATGGCCGTACGGGACCCCGCAGCCGAGGACCTCGATGCCGCGGGTGGCGAAGACCGCGTCGATGCGCTGATGGGGGTCGGTGGGCGTCGAGGTGTACTCGGTGCCCCAGGGTGCGGTGGCCCAGCAGTCCTGGAGGCCGTCGGCGAGACGGGTGAAGGTGGGGCCGTCGGGGCGTTCGTTCAGGTCGCCGCCGACGAGGGCGTGCGGGGTGCCGAGGGCTGCGAGGCGGTCGAGGAGCAGGCCGCTCTGCGTGTAGCGCTCGTCCTTCTGGAGCGAGAGATGGCAGCTCACCACGCCGAGCCGGGCGCCGCCGAAGCGGACGACGGCGGTGGCGAGGCCGCGGCGGTGCAGGCCGGGGGTGAGGGGCAGCAGGACGTCCTCGGTGCGTTCGACGGTGGCCCGCATCGAGCAGAGGAGCGCGGGGCCCGCGGCGGTCGCGCCGCCGGACAGGATCGTCTGCCCGGACGCGGCCGCGAGCCGGGCCAGCTTCTTGCGCCAGCGGAAGAAGCGGGGGGCTTCCTGGACGAGGACCAGGTCGGGGGCGCAGGCGTGGATGACACGGGCGAGGGCGGTGGTGTCGTCGCGCATCGAGCGGATGTTGTAGCTGAGGACGCGGATGACGGCGGAGCCGTCGGATTCGGTGTGGGAGCGGGGCAGCGGGGTCGTCGCCATGTGGATCAACATACGTGGATGCGGTGCTGATGGGAGCCGGAACGCTGCGGGTGGTCTGTCGTCTGCCGGCAGGCTGTGGCTGGTCGCGCAGTTCCCCGCGCCCCTTTCGGGGGCGCCATCCGCGCCCCCGCCCAAAGGGATTCGGTACGACATCGCCCGCCGTCCCCCTGAGGGGCGCGGCGGGCGGGTCGTACGAACAGGACACGCGGTCTTACATGATCGGGTCGGGTTCCCTGGCCAGGTCCGCGGCTCCGACCAGGCCCGCCTCGTTGCCGAGCTGGGCTGCGATCACCTCGGCCACCGGGCGCCAGTTGCCGCCTACGAGCCAGCGCTTGTACGACTTGCGGATGGGGTCGAGGACCAGCTCGCCCTCGTCCGAGAGGCCGCCGCCGACGATGAAGGCGGAGGGGTCGAAGAGCGAGGCCAGGTCGGCGAGGCCGGCGCCGGCCCAGCGGGCCAGCTCGCGGTAGGAGTCCACCGCCACCGGGTCGCCCTGGCGTGCGGCCACCGAGATGTGCTTGCCCTCGATGCCGTCGGGGGTGCCGTTGCCCAGCGCGAGCAGGATCTCCGCGTTCTCCGGGGTGGCGTTGGCCCGCTGCTTGGCGTAGCGGACGAGGGCGCGCCCGGAGGCGTACTGCTCCCAGCAGCCCTGCGAGCCGCAGCCGCACAGCAGACCGTCCGGCACCATGCGGATGTGGCCGAACTCGGCGGCCACACCGAAGTGCCCGCGGCGCAGCTTGTTGCCGATGATGATGCCGCCGCCCAGGCCCGTGCCCAGGGTGATGCAGATGACGTTCCGGTGGCCCTTGCCCGCGCCGAACTTGTACTCGCCCCACGCCGCCGCGTTCGCGTCGTTCTCGACGACGACCGGCAGCCCCACGCGCGCCTCGACCTCGGCCTTGAGCGGCTCCTGCCGCCAGTCGATGTTGGGTGCGAAGTACACGGTCGAGCGCTGGCGGTTCACGTATCCGGCGGCACCGATACCCACGCCGACGATGTCGTGACCTGCGCGCGCGCCCTCCACCGCGGCGGCGATGGCGTCCACGATGGCCTGCGGCGTGGTGGGGGTCGGCACCTTGTGCGTCGAGAGGATGTTGCCTTCCTCGTCGACCACACCGGCCGCGATCTTCGTGCCGCCGATATCGACGCCGATGGTGAGTCCCATGAATCCCTCAGTTTCGGTCGAGCCCCGCTACGGCCAACCGTACCCGAGCAGCCTTTAGTCCAAGTCAATCCGCTCCCCCGGACCGGTCCCCTCGTCGCGGGGGCCACGCTCCCGGGTGGTCCAGCGTCGTTCCTGGGCCTCGACGGCCGAGCGGTAGGCGGCGAGCAGCTCGCTGCCCGCGGCCGCGAGGTGATCGAAGACATCGGGGTTGCGCTCTATGACCGGTTCGACGGCGGCCTTGGCCTGCTGTACGACCTGGTTGACCATCTGCTGGGCGGTGCCGGAGGCGACCACGCCGAACAGCGGCGAGTTCAGTCCGGACAGCTTGTCGGCGACCGCGTCGACCAGCTTGCGCAGTTCCTCCGCGGCCGAGCCGGGCGGCGGACCGTACTGGGCGCGGCGGCGGGCCTTCTCCGCCGCGAGGTCCTCGGCGCACGCCTTCGCCCAGGCGTCGGCGTCGCTCGCGCGCGCTTCGTCGTTCGCCTCCTGAGCGGCGTCGGACGTGGGGCGCTCTTCGCTCATGGCGGACTCCTGCCTATGGTTCTTCCTTTCGACGGTACCCGAACGGGGGTACGCCGTTCACCGTGTCCGGGGCCACAGATCCGGGTCCGGCGCGAAACGGACCCTGAGTTCCCCCTCGCGCAGGGCGGCGCCGGCCACGGTGCAGCGGCGCAGCGCGGACGGCAGCGGCACGATCCTGCGGAACTGGCCCACGGTGACGACGAGTTCGTCGCCCCGGCGGATCAGGTCCAGTTCCTCGCGTATCGCGCCGGGCAGCGGGATGTGCCAGACGAGGACGCCGTCGTCGGCGAGGTGGTCGAGAACGGGCCACTCGACCGGGGTCGGCGTCCGGTTGACGCCGGGCACGGGGAGCGCACCGAGGTCGTCGATGCCGCGCGGGTCACGGCCGAGGTGCGGGACCTCGTGGACGGTGTACGTCTCCTGCCACTCGTCCAGCGCCTTGCGCTGCTGGGCGGCGAGGGCGCCCAGCCAGGCGTCCGCGCTGGCGGCGGGCAGTACCCGGTTCGCGACCAGCGCGTCGACGCGCAGCCCGTGCAGCGCGAGGGCGGTGGTGGCGGCGTGTACGGCGTCGGTGCCGGCCGGGCCCGGCTCGGCGACCAGCCGTACGGTCGTGGCGCGGTCCTCGACGACCGCCGCGACGGCGGCCAGCTCGATGTCCCAGCGTGCCGCCGTCTCGTACAGCCACTCGGCGGGCATCGGGACGCCCGCGAGGCGGCCGAGGACGGGGCGCAGGGCGCGGGCCGCCTGGCGCTCCGGCGGGAGCAGTCGGCGCAGGTAGCGGCGCAGCTCCTCCGGGAGGGCGAGGAGGGCGAGTGCCTGTGGGACCGGCGGGAGGTCCACGACCAGCAGGTCGTACGTCTGCGAGGTCGCCGCGTCGCGCAGGGCGCGCAGCAGGGCGAGTTCCTCGGCCCCGGGCAGGGGGGTGAGTTCCTCGGCGTCCAGGCGGGCGGCGCCGAGCAGGTCCAGGGCGGTGGTCGCGCGGTCCTGGAAGGCGGTGAGGTCCTCACGGAAGCGGGCGTTCGCGTCGGGGCGCCAGGTCGTGAGGCGGGGCGCGGTGCCGGTGGGTTCCGCACCGGTGGGTACGCCGAGGACGGCACCGAGGGTGTCGGTGCGGTCGGCGGTGAGCAGGAGGGTGTGGGTGCCCTCGCGGGCGGCCTTCAGCGCGGTGGCCGCCGCGACCGTCGTACGGCCCGTGCCGCCCTGGCCTGTGATCAGGATGGTGCGCATTGCATGAACGCTACCTGCGTCGGGTGCCCCCGCCGCCCCTGCCCCGTCCCATCCCCGGCCTGGGGGCTCCCCGGGGCGGGGCGGAGCGGGATCAGCCCGCCTCGCCCGACTCCACTCGCTTCTTCAGACCCGCCAGCGCCCGGTCGATGATGACCTTCTCGGCCTTGCGCTTGATCATGCCCAGCATGGGGATCTTGACGTCGACCGTGAGCCGGTAGGTGACCTCGGTGGCGCCGGCGCCCGCGGGCTTGAGGATGTACGAGCCGTCCAGGGAGCGGAGCATCTGGGACTTGACCAGGGTCCAGGAGACCTCGTGGTCGCCGGTCCAGGTGTACCCCAGGGTCTGGTCGTCCTTGATCGCACCGGCGTCCATGACGAGGCGTACCTGCTCGGCGCGGCCCTGCCCGTCCGTGGCGAGTACCTCCGCCTCCTTCACCTCTCCCGTCCAGTCCGGGTAGCGGGCGAAGTCGGCGATGACCGCCATGACATCAGCCGGTGCCGCCTCGATCGTGATGCTCGAGCTGGTGTGTTCCGCCATCGCGGTGGCTCCTCCAGATGCGGTCCGGTGAGAGAGGGTGGTACGCACGTGTGTGCAGCGTGAAGGCTACCGCGCGCCCGCCGAACCATCGCCACCCCACCTGGTGTTCACCACTCCAGGACCCACGGGCGGCCCGAGGCCGCGAAATGTCCGACGTTCACGCACTCGGTCGTCCCGATCCGCATCCGGCGCGCGAGCGGCTGGTGGACATGGCCGAAGAGGGCGTAACGGGGGCGGATGCGGCGGATCGCGTCCAGAAGGGCACGGGAGCCGCGTTCGAAGCGGCGCGCCACGGTGTCGTAGACCAGTTCGGGTACGTCCGGCGGGATGTGCGTGCACAGCACGTCGACCTCGCCGACCGCCTCGATCTTCGCCGCGTACTCCTCGTCGTCGATCTCGTAGGGCGTGCGCATGGGGCTGCGCAGCCCCCCGCCGACGAAGCCGAAGACCCGGCCGCCGATCTCCACCCGCTCACCGTCGAGGACCGTCGTACCGGGTCCGGCGTACTCCGCCCACAACGGGGGCATGTCGACATTGCCGTAGGTCGCGTACGTCGGTGTCGGGAACGCGGCGAACAGCTCGGCGTACTGCTTGCGCACCGCCTTCTCGATGGCCACGGAATGGTCCGTCCCGATCTCGTCCCACAGCCGCCGCCCGAACTCCCGCGCCTCCGCGAAGCGGCGGGCGGTGCGCAGCTCGACGATCCGGTCGGCGTTCTCGGTGCCGAAGAGGTCGGGGAAGATGCCGCGTGCGTGGTCGGCGTAGTCGAGGAAGAGCACCAGGTCACCGAGGCACAGCAGAGCGTCCGCGCCGTCGCCGGCCCGGGCCAGGTCGCGCGCGTTGCCGTGCACGTCACTGACCACATGAATGCGCGTTCTGCGGTTACCGCCTGGTGTGGGTGCCATGACGATCAAGCGTAGGCGTGTGGGGCAAACGTGAATAGAGGCGGTCGGACCTGCGGTTACTGGCATGGCGAGAAGAGCGTGGACTACTGTGCGTGAAGGAACGCCATCGGGTGCGACGCGCCAACCTGTGTGACGCAGGGAACATCTCGGCAGGACCCCCTATCGAAAAAGCCGTACCGATGGGTAACGTCCGGGCAGTCCAGTCGTACTCAGGATTTCAACAATGATGTTCCTGGGTACCTGCCCGAGCCTTGGACCGCTCCGTCGCATCACACACCGTCGTGGCGTCGGCGCCCTATGAGGAGCAGCAGTCTTGCGCGAGTTCAGCCTTCCGGCTTTGTACGAGGTCCCTGCGGACGGAAATCTGACCGACATCGTCCGCAGAAACGCCGCGCAGCATCCCGACGTCGCCGTCATCGCCCGCAAGGTGGGCGGCACGTGGACGGACGTCACCGCCACCACCTTCCTCACCGAGGTGCGGTCCGCGGCCAAGGGCCTGATCGCCTCGGGCGTACAGCCCGGCGACCGGGTCGCCCTGATGTCCCGTACCCGCTACGAGTGGACGCTGCTCGACTTCGCGATCTGGAGCGCGGGCGCGATCACCGTGCCGGTGTACGAGACCAGCTCGGCCGAGCAGGTGCAGTGGATACTCGGCGACTCGGGCGCGAGCGCCTGCATCGTCGAGCTGGACACGCACGCGGCCTGCGTGGAGTCGGTGCGCGACCGGCTGCCCGCCCTCAAGCACGTCTGGCAGATCGAGGCCGGCGGGGTGGAGGAACTGGGGCGCGCGGGCAGGGACGTCAGCGACGCCACCGTCGAGGAGCGCAGCTCGCTCGCCAAGGCGGACGACCCGGCGACCATCGTCTACACGAGCGGTACGACCGGCCGCCCCAAGGGCTGTGTCCTCACCCACCGCGCCTTCTTCGCGGAGTGCGGCAACATCGTGGAGCGGCTGCGCCCCCTGTTCCGTACGGGCGAGTGCTCCGTCCTCCTCTTCCTGCCGCTCGCGCACGTCTTCGGACGGCTGGTGCAGGTCGCGCCGATGATGGCGCCGATCAAGCTGGGCTGCGTCCCGGACATCAAGAACCTCACCGACGAGCTGGCCGCGTTCCGGCCGACGCTGATCCTCGGTGTGCCGCGTGTCTTCGAGAAGGTCTACAACTCGGCGCGCGCCAAGGCGCAGGCGGACGGCAAGGGCAAGATCTTCGACAAGGCGGCGGACACGGCGATCGCCTACAGCCGCGCCCTGGACACGCCCTCCGGCCCGTCGCTCGGCCTGAAGATCAAGTACAAGACGTTCGACAAGCTCGTCTACAGCAAGCTGCGCGCGGTGCTGGGCGGTCGCGGTGAGTACGCGATCTCCGGCGGCGCCCCGCTCGGCGAGCGTCTGGGCCACTTCTTCCGCGGCATCGGCTTCACGGTCCTGGAGGGCTACGGCCTGACGGAGTCCTGCGCGGCCACCGCCTTCAACCCCTGGGACCGTACGAAGATCGGCACGGTCGGCCAGCCGCTGCCCGGCTCCGTGATCCGCATCGCCGACGACGGCGAGGTGCTGCTGCACGGCGAGCATCTGTTCAAGGGGTACTGGAACAACGAGGCCGCGACCGCCGAGGCGCTCGCGGACGGCTGGTTCCACACGGGTGACATCGGCACCCTCGACGAGGACGGCTACCTCCGTATCACCGGCCGCAAGAAGGAGATCATCGTCACCGCGGGCGGCAAGAACGTCGCCCCGGCCGTGATCGAGGACCGCATCCGCGCGCACGCGCTGGTCGCGGAGTGCATGGTGGTCGGCGACGGGCGCCCGTTCATCGGCGCGCTGGTCACCGTCGACGAGGAGTTCCTGGGCCGCTGGGCCGACGAGCACGGCAAGCCGGCGGGTTCCACCGCGGCGTCGCTGCGCGAGGACCCGGATCTGATCGCTGCGATCCAGGACGCGGTCGACGACGGCAACGCCGCAGTGTCGAAGGCGGAATCGGTGCGGAAGTTCCGCATTCTGTCCTCCCAGTTCTCGGAGGAGTCGGGCCACCTCACGCCGTCCCTGAAGCTCAAGCGCAACGTGGTGGCGAAGGACTACGCGGACGAGATCGAGGCCATCTACCGGGGCTGACGGCCCGGTCGAGCGGTTCTCATGGCGCGGTGTCCTCTGCGAGGATCCGCGCCATTCCGCGTTCCGCGAGCGCGGTGATCGTCAGGAACGGGTTCACCCCGATCGAGCCTGGCACGAGCGAGCCGTCGGTGATGTACAGGTGCGGGTAGCCCTTCACGCGGCCGTAGCCGTCCGTTGCCTTGCCCAGCACGCAGCCGCCCAGCGGGTGGTAGCAGAAGTCGTCGGCGAAGGTCTTGTTGTTGCCGAAGAGGTCGTAGCGGTAGATCGTCGCGTTGGCCGAGTTGATCCGGTCGAAGAGCTTCTTGGCCATGCTCACGGAGACCGCGCTCTGGGCGGCGGTCCAGCCGAGCTTGGCGGAGTCCGTCGCCGCGTCGTACGTGAAGGACGCGCGCTCCGGGTTCTTGGTGATCGCGAGGTAGAGGCTGATCCAGGTCTCCAACCCGGTGGGTATCGGGGCGATTTCGGCGAAGACGGGGTTGGCGGTGTTGGCCCAGTCGTCGATTCCCATGACCGGCATCGTCGACTGGTTCGCCCCGACCGTGTCCCAGATGTGGTTGGCGCGGCCCGTCATCACGTTGCCGTTCGTGCCCCAGCCGCTGCCGACGCTCGCGTCCAGGGCCGGCAGGGTGCCCGTCTCCCGGGCCCGGACGAGGAGTTCGGTGGTGCCGAGGCTGCCGCCGCCCAGGAAGAGGTAGGTGCAGCTGTACTGCTTGGTCTCCACGACCGCGCCGGTGGTGTCGATCCGGTCGGCGGTCAGGGTGTACGTGCCGTCCGTGGCCCTGCTGATCGCCCGGACCTTCTCCAGGGTGTGGATGGTGACGTTGCCGGTGCCGAGCGCTGCCGCGAGGTAGGTCTTGTCGAGGCTCTTCTTGCCGTAGTTGTTGCCGTAGATGACCTCGGCCGCGAGTGCGGACTTGGTGGCGGTGCCGGCCGCCTCGCGCTGCATGTAGGTGAAGTCGTAGACGTTCGGGACGAAGGTCGTCTTCAGGCCGGCGTTGGTGGCGGCCTTACGGGAGGTGCGGGTGAACTGGTACCACTCCGTGGACTCGAACCAGGTGGGGTCGACCGTGTTGACGCCGAGCATGGTGCGGGCGCGCGGGAAGTAGGTGTTGTACATCTCGGTGGCGTCGACCGTGGGGAACTGCTCGGAGAAGTAGGACTGGAGGGGCGTGACGGCCATTCCGCCGTTGACCAGTGAGCCGCCGCCGACGCCTCGGCCGACGTAGACCGACATGTTGTCGTAGTGGACCCGGTCCAGGACTCCCGGGTAGAGGCCGATGTCCTTGTTGACGACGTCCAGCCACAGGAAGGTGGCGAGCGGGGCCTCGGTGCGGGTGCGGAACCACATCGAGCGCTCGTCGGGGGCGGTGGTGGAACAGAAGACCTTGCCGTCGGAGCCGGCGGTGTTCCAGAGCTTGCCCATCTCTATGACGAGGGTGCGGATGCCGGCCTGGCCGAGGCGGAGGGCGGCCACGGCGGCGCCGTAGCCCGATCCGATGACGATGGCGGGCGCGGTGTCGACCGCGGCGGGCTCCGCCGCGTGGGCGGACTGGAGGCCTACGCGGGTGAGGCCGGCGGCGGCCGCCGTCTGGAGGGCGACCATGCCCAGGATCTGGCGTCTCGTCAGGTGACGGTTTGTCAGCTGACGGTTACTCATCTGATGATGAGTCAGTTTTTCTGTCATGAGCGCAGCATCGGCGGATTATTTGCTTCCGCCTAGGGTTTTTGCCGGGATTTCAGGGGGCGTCGCGACGAATGCGGAGAGTGCCGGTTGTTTGTGACCGGCCGTGCACCTAGAGCAACTCCTTGAGGCTCTCCGCCAGCAGGTCCCAGCGCCATCTCCGCTCCACCCACTCCCGTCCCCGTTCGCCCATGTGGCGGCGGAGTTCGGAGTCGGCGAGGAGGGTGATGATGCGGTCGGCGGAGTCGTCCGGGCAGTCGCCTCGCACGACCCAGCCCGTTTCGCCGTCGAGGACCGCGTCGGGGGCGCCGCCCGAGTCGCCCGCGACGACCGGCAGGCCCGTCGCGGAGGCCTCCAGATAGACGATGCCCAGGCCCTCGACGTCGAGGCCGCCCCTGCGGGTGCGGCAGGGCATCGCGAAGACGTCGCCCGCTCCGTAGTGGGCCGGCAGCTCCGACCAGGGGACCGCGCCGGTGAAGCGGACCGCGGCGGCGACTCCGATGTCGTACGCCAGCTTGCGCAGGTCCTGCTCGTACGGCCCGCCGCCGACGATCAGCAGCACCGCCTCCGGCTCCTTGGCGAGGATGCGGGGCATGGCGCGGATCAGTGTGTCCTGGCCCTTGCGCGGGACCAGACGGGAGACACAGACCACCACCGGACGGTCGGTGAGGCCGAGGCGGGCGCGGACCACGTCGCCGCCCGAGCCGGGGTGGAAGGTCTTCTCGTCGACCCCCGGAGGCAGCTGGACCATACGGGAGGCGGCCTCGGGTGTCAGCGCGGACGCGATGCGCGAGCGCGTGTACTCGCCGAGGTAGGTGATCGTGTCCGTGGACTCGCCGATACGGCGCAGCAGCTGCCGTGCGGCGGGCAGCTGGGCCCAGCCCGCCTCGTGGCCGTGCGTGGTGGCCACCAGGCGCTCGGCGCCCGCCCTGCGCAGCGCGGGCGCCATCAGGCCGAGCGGGGCCGCCGCCCCGAACCACACCGACGTACAGCCGTGCTCGCGCAGCAGCCCGACGGCGCGCCTGGTGGCACCCGGTGTGGGCAGCAGCATCGTCGTACGGTCCCGCACGACGGTGAAGGGCTGCTCGGCGTCGAAGGCGGCCGTCGCCTCGATGCCTTCCCGGCTCCGCTTCCACGTGGACGCGTAGACTACGAACCGCTCCGGGTCCAGTCGTAGCGCCATGTTGTGCAGGAACGCCTGGATGCCGCCGGGGCGGGGCGGGAAGTCGTTGGTCACGATCAAGGTCTTGTGCATCGCGTTCGACACTACCGAAACCTTCGAATCCCCACGCGGGCGGTCCACAGCGGCGAAGCTGTATTCCATCGGTGGTCACAGCTCCGTACGGCCGCGCTTCATGGGCCCCGCACAGCCCCGCACGTCATCATGTTTCCGCACCACCGCACCATGTCACGACCGCACCACCGCACCACCGCACGACCGCACGACCGCAAAGACCGCCGACGAACGAGGGCCAGGTGAGCATGAAGGGCACACGGGGGGCGGGTTTTCCGTACGCGTTGCTGGGAACCTGGGGCCTGACCAGGCTTCTGCTCCTGCTCTTCGTCTTCAAGGTGTTCGTCTTCCCGGGCCCGGACGTCACGAGCGACGTCTCGGTGATCTACCAGGGCTGGTACGAGATCCTGCGCACCGGCACCTTCCCGCTCGACGACGTGACCTGGCAGTACCCGCCGGCCGCCGCGCTCGCGATCCTCTCCCCCGGGCTGCTGCCCTTCCTCGACTACGCGCACGCCTTCTTCCTGCTGGCCTTCGTCGCCGACGTGGTGGTGTACGCGCTGCTCCACTACGCCGGCCGGCGCCCCGGCAAGACGCTGCGCGGCGCCTGGGTGTGGGTGATCGGCGTACCGCTGCTCGGACCGACCGTCTACGCCCGCTACGACCTGATGGTGACGGCCGTGGCGGTCGCGGCGCTCCTCGCGGGAGCCCGCCATCCGCGGGTGATGGGCGCTCTCGTGGGCTTCGGGGCGCTGGTGAAGGTGTGGCCGGCGCTCCTGCTCCTGGGGGCCGTGAAGCGGCGCGCGTGGGCCGCGGCGGCGGTGACCGCGGGCGGGATCGCGGTGCTGTTCGGGCTGTCGATGCCCGGCGCCTTCTCCTTCCTGACCTTCCAGCGCGACCGGGGCACCGAGGTGGAGTCGCTGGGCTCCCTCGTCTTCCATGTGGGCCGGCACTTCGGCTGGGACGGTCAGGTGCTGCTCAACTACGGCTCGGTGGAGTTCCTCGGCCCGTATGTCGACGTGGTGAGCAGGCTGGCCCTGGCGCTCACCGCGATCGCCTTCGCGTGGCTGCTGCTGTGGCGGCTGCGCGTCCAGCGCTTCCGGCCGCACACGCTCGCCGACGCCGCGTTCGTGGCGGTGCTGATGTTCACGGCCACCAGCCGGGTCATCAGCCCGCAGTACATGGTGTGGCTGGTCGGGATCGGCGCGGTCTGCCTGTGCTTCCGGGGCAGCCGGATGACGCTGCCGGTCGGGCTGGTGCTGGCCGCGTGCTTCGTGACCGTCCTGGAGTTCCCGATCTGGTTCTCGCACGTCGTGGGCAGCGACCGGCTGGGCATCACCCTGCTCTTCCTGCGCAACGGCCTGCTGGTGATCGCGGCCCTGCTCGCCGCCCTCGAACTGTGGTGGAGCACCGTGTCCGACCCGACCCCGGCCCTGCCCGCTCAGGCCACCCGCAGCAAGGAGCGCCTGAGCTCCTCCTGACGGCGGCGGGATGATTCAGCGGGGCCGATTCAGCCGAGCTGCGCCTCCAGATACTCCCGCCACTGCTGCGTGAACTTCTCCGGCGTGGTGTGCAGTACGTCCCGCAGCGCGCCCTCGACGGCCCCCGCCCGCTTCTCGTGGTCACCGACGGCCCGGTAGAACTCGTTCAGCCGGACCTCGCCCCAGTGGTCGGCGATCAGCCTGCAGGCCATCCAGCCGCCCTCGTACGCCCGCGCCAGCCGCGCCGCGTCCCCGGCGAACCCGAAGTCCTTGTCGTCCGGCAGCGCGGCCGGTACGTGCCCGTCCAGCACCGCCCGCTCCAGCTCCGGCGCCGCCTGCGTCGCCGTACGGCCGCTGCCGCGGTAGCCGACCCAGTCCGCGAAGCCCTCGGAGAGCCACAGGGGTGTGGCGGCGGTGGTGTGGGCGCGGGTGGCCACGTGCGTCGTCTCGTGGGTGAGCACGACCTGCTTGCCGAAGTCGCCGAGGAGGCCGTACGCGTCGGGGTTGACGATGATCCGGTCCGCGGGCGCCCTGGCCGTCCCGCCCGCCTCTCCCGTGGTGACCGCCGCGATCCCCCGGTACCCGGACGCGGGCGCCCCCAGCAGCCCCGCCATGCCCTCCAGCGACTTCGGTACGAGGACGACGACGTGCCCCGTCCAGTCCGCACCCCAGGCGTCCGTCACGGCGGGCACGGCGCGGTCCGCGAGGCCGGCGTACGCCCGCAGCCGCTCACCGGACTGCCCGACCCCCAGGACGAGGCTGTGCGCGCCCCGTACCACCGTCACCGCCCCCTGCTCCCACAGCTGCTGGCTGGACCGCTCGGCGGGCACGTCGGAGGCGACCCGCCAGGTCCCGCCGTCGCGGACCAGACGCAGCGTGCGGGCCGCCGTGACGGGCGCCCTGTCATAGCCCTCGATGCGGTAGCGCAGCTCGGCGCCCGCGGTGGCGTGGTCGCCGGAGCGGTGCAGGTCCGTCAGGCGGTACGACCAGGCGGCCAGCGGGACCGCGCGCAACCGGCTGAACTCCGCGGTCGAGCCGGACGGTTCCTCGGTGGCCCGGTACGCCGACTCGTTCCGGTCCAGAACCGCGGCCGCCCGCCGGTCGAGGACCCGCTGCACATCGGCGGACGCGGTGTCAGGGGACGGCCCGCCGCCGCAGCCCGCCAGCACGGCGAGCAGCAGCGCCAGGGAGCACCCCGCCCGCGACGCACGCCTTCGACCAGCCACGTTCCCGATCGTACGGCGCCCGGGCGCGGGGGTCAGACCCGCGTCACGGACGAGATGGGCATCATGCCCACCGGGTCGTAGCGCACCGGCGCACCCGGGTAGGGCGCGTGGATCACCTGGCCGTTGCCCGCGTACATCGCGACATGACTCGCGTCGGAGCGGTAGGTGACGAGGTCACCGGGCTGCGCCTGGGAGAGCGGCACCTGCCGCCCGGCGTAGCGCTGTTCCTGGGAGGTGCGCGGCAGACCGACGCCCGCGTGCCGGTACGACCACTGCATGAGGCCCGAGCAGTCGAATCCGCCGGGCCCGTTGGCGCCCCACACGTAGGGGCGGCCGAGTGCGGAGCGGGCCGCGGCGAGGGCGGCGGCGGCGCGCCCCGAGGCGGGTGTGAGACCGCCGGGTCCGGGCAGGTCGGAGCGTCCGGAGCGGGAGGCCCGGTCGTAGGCGGCGCGCTCGGCGGACGGCAGCGAGTTGAGCAGTATGCGCGCCTTGGCGAGTTTCTGTTCGACGGTCCGCTTGTGCCGGGCGACGGCCTTGGTGCTCTTCTCCAGCTCGGCGAGTCTGGCGGTCGCCTCCTCGCGTTCCTGGGCGAGGTCGCGCATGGCGAGCTGGAGGTCCTTGAGTTCGCCCGCCTGGTGGGCGTTGATCCGGTCGAGCGCGGCGGCCTTGTCGAGGTACTCGGCGGGGTTGTCGGAGAAGAGCAGTGCCAGGGAGGGGTCGAGGCCGCCGGCGCGGTACTGCGCCCCGGCGAGCGAACCGAGCGCGTCCCGCATGGTGTTGATGCGCTCCTGCTGCCGGGCGATGCGGTCCTGTGCCGTGCTCACCTCTTCGCGCAGGGTTCCCGCGCGCTCGTCGGCCTTGTTGAACGCCTCGGTTGCCTTCTCCGCCTGGGTGTACAGGCGGTCCACCTCGGCCCGGGTGTCGTCCTTCGGTGCTGCGGCGGCCGGTACGGCCCCGAGGGCGGCGGCCGCGACGGACATCACGGTCACGGCGATGCCGGAGACGCCCGCGGCACTGACGCCCCGGTCGAACCCGGACGGTGGACGGCGGCGATGGGACCCCACGAGTAGCCGCTCTCCCTTTCCTTTGACGGATGCTGACGGTCCCCCGAGTTCCGGGGGAAACGCGCCAGACATTGACGCCCTCGCCAGCCCCGCAGGCTGGAGATTCCGGTCCGCACCGCTACGCGGCACCACCACGGGTTCCTGCTTCACAGGCCCTTGCCGGTCTCCGGGGAGATCGGTCTTACGCGGGCCTCCACAGGCGTCACTTCCCGCCCGTCCGGCGGTAGGTCCCACGACTCCGCCGCAGGACGCAGCGACTCTAACCCTGGTTCCGCACCTCTCCGGGCCACTCAAAGCGAAAAGCCCGCACCTCCACCCCGAAGGATGCAGCTGCGGGCAATTGTTCGGTGGATCAGACCCGGACGCCGAACTGGAAGGCTCCACCGATGGTGCTCATCGACTCGTAGCGCACGACGGTTCCGGTGCGCGGGGCGTGGAGCACCTGGCCGTTGCCCGCGTAGAGACCGACGTGGTGCAGGTCGCCGAAGAAGAAGACCAGGTCGCCGACCTGCAGATCGCTCTGCGAGTAGATGCGGGTGCCTATGGTCGCCTGCGACTCCGAGGTGCGCGGGATGGAGACACCGGCCTGGGCGTACGCCCACGAGGTGAAGCCCGAGCAGTCGAAGGAGCTGGGGCCGGAGGCGCCGTAGACGTACGGCGAGCCGATCTTGGTCTGTCCGGCGGAGAACGCGGCACCGGCGCGCCCGGAGGCGGGTGTACCGGGGTCGCTGAGAACGGTGCGCTCGCTGGCGCGGGTGGCGCGGGACTGCTGCGCGTCCAGAGCCGCCTTCTCCTTGGCCGTCAGGGAGTTGAGGAGCTTCTGCGCCGCGGCGAGCTTGGTCTGGACCGTCTTCTTCTGCTTGGCCAGTTCCGTGCGGGTGTCGGCGAGGTCCTTGAGCTTCGCGGAGGCTTCCTGCCGCTGCTGCGCGAGCGAACGCTGCTTCTCCTGGACCTTCTTCAGCGCCTCGACCTGCTGACTGCTCAGCTGGTCCATCGCGGACGCCTTGTCCAGGTAGTCGTCCGGGTTCGAGGAGAGGAACAGCGCCACGGAGGGGTCGATGCCGCCGGTGCGGTACTGGGCGCTGGCCATCGAACCGAGCCCGTCGCGCAGGGCGTTCAGCTCGTCCTGGCCGCGGGCCACGTTGTCCTGCAGGGTGCTGATTTCCTTCTCCAGCTTGTCCTGCTTCTCCTTGGCCCCGTCGAGCTTCTCGGTGGCCTGCTCGGTCTCCTCGTAAAGCTTGTCGACCTTGCTCTTGACCTCGTCCTTGCTCGGCTTCTCGCTGGGCGCGGCGTTGGCGGCGTTGGCGCTGAGCACAACGGCAGCGGCGGCGGCGGTGGTGAGCACGGTCACACGGGTGCGGCTCGGCTGCTTGGGTCGACGGTGGGACGCCACGAAGGCGAGCTCCTTCTTCCTCCAGCCGCCTGCCGAGACGCCGACGGGCGGTGTCCCCCCACCGTCACTCCCAATGAGTGATCACCCGAGTGGAGGTTCGAGCCCAGACCCTAGTGACCCTCCTGTGATCAGTTCAAATCCAAACCTGAAAATTCTTCGTCACCCAGCGCATTCTTTGCACTCAACTCACGTGCAGTGATGTGGGGCTGACGCTACGTTGCGTGAAGGTTTCGCCAATTCGGGCACAACGCCTGGATGTTACGGATGGGACGTACGGGCCCTTTGGTGCGTACGGTGCAGATCGCCGACGGCTGTCTCAGCCGCGCGAGAAGCGCTTGAGAAGCACCACGGAGGCCACCGGGCGAGCGCCGGCCTTGGCGATCCCGTCGGCCACCTCACGGTCGGTGGAGACCACGATGACGGGCCGGCCGGGCGGCTCGGCGCGCACCAGCTGGCGGATCAACTCGTCCGCCGTGACGCCCGCCTTGGAGAACAGCACCCGCACCCCGCGCGGCGGTGCGAGCAGCACGGGCGCCGCCAGCTCGGCCCCGTCGAAGACACACGTCACCTCGGCCCCGGTCTGCGCGGCGAGCTGCGAGAGCTGCCCCAGCAGCCTGAGGCGCTGCTTCTCCAGCGGCATCTGCGGATAGCCGGTCTTGGTGACGTTGTAGCCGTCGACGACCAGATGCGCCTGTGGCAGCGCGAGCAGCTGGTCGAGGATCGCGGGATCATTTTCGGACAGGGCACGGGTCGCGATGTCCTTGGGCGTCATGCGCCCCGGTTCGACCGCGTCCACGGTCTCCGCCGGCCGCACGGACACGGGCGGCAGCGCGAGCTCCCGGCGCAGCCCCTGGGCCGCCTCCAGCACGGTGTCGAGCAACAGCCGTACGCGCATGTCCTCGACGCTGCGACCCTCGCGCGCCGCCTTGCGGGTGGCCTCCAGGGCCGCCTCGGCCTCGGAGAGCCGTGCCTTGAGCCGCCGGGTCTCGCTCTCGGCGGCGGACACCTGGGCCTGCCCGTCCGTCCGCGCGGTGTCCATCTCGCCCTGCAGCTTGCGCAGCGCGGCCTCGCCCCGCTTGACGTCGCTGAGAGCGCCGCGCAACTTGCGGTGAAGCGATTCCGCTTCCCTCTTCGCGGACTCCAACTCCGTGCGCAACCGCTCGGTTTCGGCCTTGGTCTGACCACGTGCCTGCGCGAGCTCCTCGCGCAGTCGCTCCAGCTCCGCCCGGCTCTCGTCGTCGGCGCGCTCGGCGTCCGCCCGCAGGGCCTCCTCGCCCGCGGCGGTCACCAGCTTCACCCAGCCCGTGGGGCGCAGCACATAGGCCGCGGCCGCCACGTCCAGCGGATCCGCGGCCGGCGGCGGCGCGCCCGAGTCGAGGGCGCCGGCCAGCTCCGACTGCGCCTCTCTGAGCTTCTCGGCGATGCGCTGCCGGAACAGCGGATCGGTCTCCAGCGCGGCCGCCATGGCGTTGCCGGCGAACTTCGCGCGCCGGTTGGGGGCGAACCGCGCATACTGCCGCAATTGGGCGGGCAGTTCGGCGACGGTCAACCCGCCGAAGCCGTCCGACACGATCTGTACGACCCGTCGGCGCACCCCGTCGGGCAGCGGACGGTCGAGCACCTCAGCGGCGCCGTCGTCCGGCTCCCCGCCTGTGGTCTCCACCATCCGTCACCCCAATGTCTGTGCGGGGCCCGCTCCCTCAGGAGCCGGCGCCCGGCCTGTCCACCAGTTCCACCTGGTCCACCGCGTTGCACCACCGGCAGCGCACCGACTCGATGGTCTCACTGACCACCTTGCGCTCCTCGACGTTCGGCTCACCGGCCAGGTCGAGGTGCACATACTCGACGACCTTGGACGAGCGGGTCACGTCGAATCGCGTGAGGTTGCCGCAGAGTGTGCAGCGCCAGCGAGTCTCGGCGGTCGGGAGGGGAACCGTCATGTGGCAGTCGCTTTCCTTCTAGTGTCCGTCCAACGCCGGTCTCCGGCGCGTGTGGCTCGTTACCCTACGGCCTGGCGGGTACTCGACGCTCGGCCGTCCACGGCGGCGAGGCACTCTGCGCGCATCGGTCCGGTTACGTCATGCTCTGTCCCATGATCAGCACCTGGGGTACGGCGGTCGGCAGGACGATGCGCGGTCAGTCCGCGCCGGTGACGTACGGGCTGATCTTCCTGTGCTGCCTGATCTTCCTGATCGGTCCCGCCTCGGGACTCAATCCGTCGTTCGGCACCGGGGACGCGCTGGTGGTCGCCCAGCGGGCGTACTTCCGGCGCTGGGGCGTGATCCCCGCCGAGCTCTTCGACGGGACCCCGAGCGCCTGGCTCACCCCGGCCACGGCCCTGTTCATCCACGGCAGCTGGCTCCACCTTCTGGGCAACATGCTCTTCTTCTACGTCTTCGGAGCGATGACCGAGGAACGCATGGGCCACGTCCAGTTCGTCGTCTTCTACGTGGTCTGCGGCTACCTCGCTCTGCTGGGTTACGCGATCGCCAACTCCGGCTCCGAGCAGACCCTGGTCGGCGCCTCGGGGGCGATCTCCGCGGTCCTCGGAGCGTTCCTGTACCTGTTCCCCAGGGCCCGGGTGACCAGTCTCTTCCCGTTCCTCTTCTTCTTGCCGCTGCGCTTCCCCGCCTGGGTCGTGCTGCCCTTCTGGGTGACCCTGCAATGGCTGGCGGCGGGGCGCAGCCCCTCGGGCCCCGGGGTCGCCTATCTGGCCCACCTGGTGGGCTTCTCGCTGGGGTTCGTCTACGCGTGGGTGCGGTTCGGGCGGCCGACTAGAGTGAAAACCCCAGCAGCAGCACCCGAGGGAGAAAACCAGCCGTGATCACCGCGATCGTGCTCATCAAGACCAGCGTGGACCGGATCCCCGAGATCGCCGAGTCGATCGCCGCGCTGGACAGTGTCAGCGAGGTCTTCTCCGTCACCGGTACGTACGACCTGATCGCCATGGTCCGGGTGAAGGCCCACGACGACCTGGCGGACGTCATCCCCGGCAAGATCAGCAAGATCCCCGGCGTCGAGGGGACGGACACCCACGTCGCGTTCCGCACGTACTCCCAGCACGACCTGGAAGCGGCGTTCGCCATCGGCCTCGACAGCTAAGGACTGTCCCGTAATCCCCGGTGGGCGCACGACGACAGCTACGGCACCTCGCCGCGTTGTCGGATCGCCCGAATACACCCAGTATGAGGACGACCCTCCGCCTTGCGATGCACCGCATCTGACGCCGCGCGCTGATCCACCGGGGATTACGGGACAGCCCTTAGGCACAGCCGCGCGGCCTTTCGGGGATGTGGGGGCGGAGCCCCCACGAACCCCCGGCCGGCCTCAGACCGCCGGGACGCAGCGGCCGTCCTCCGTGCGGTAGTTCCACTTCGCCCCGTCCCGCACCAGTTCCCGCACCGCGCGCACGAACCGCTCCACGTGCTCGTCGGGCGTACCGGCCCCGAAGCTGACGCGGATCGCGTTGAGGGACTTCTCCCCGGGCGCCGCCTCGGGCGCTCCGCACTCCCCCTGCGTCTGCGGATCGCTGCCGAGCAGCGTCCGCACCAGCGGGTGGGCGCAGAACAGACCGTCCCGCACCCCGATCCCGTACTCGGCGGACAGCGCGGCCGCGAAGTGCGAGCTGTTCCAGCCCTCGACGACGAACGAGAGGACGCCGACGCGCGGGGCGTCGTCGCCGAAGAGCGACAGGACGCGGACCTCGGGCACCTCGGCCAGACCGGCGCGGACGGCCCCGATCAGCTGCTCCTCGCGGGCGACGAGCGTGTCGAAACCGGCCTCGGTCAGCGCCTTGCAGGCGGAGGCGATGGAGTAGGCGCCGATCACGTTCGGCGAACCGGCCTCGTGCCGGGCCGCGCTCTCGTGCCACTCCACGTCCACGCCGCCGTCCACCCGCCGCGTGACCTTGCGGCTGGCGCCGCCGCCCGCCAGGTACGGCTCGGCCTCGCGCAGCCAGTCGGCGCGGCCCGCGAGCACGCCGGAGCCGAACGGCGCGTACAGCTTGTGCCCGGAGAAGGCGACCCAGTCGACGTCGAGGTCCCGCACGGACACCGGGTGGTGCGGGGCGAGCTGGGCGGCGTCCAGGACGATCCGGGCATCGTGCGCGTGCGCGGCGGCGGCCAGCTCGCGCACCGGCCACAGCTCGCCGGTGACGTTCGAGGCGCCGGTGACGCAGACCAGGGCCGGGCCGTGGGGGTCGCGGGCGGCGAGGGCCCGTTCCAGGGCCGTGACGGCCTCCTGCGGGGTGCGGGGCGCGTTGAGGTAGGTGACCCGGGCGTCCTTCCACGGCAGCAGTGAGGCGTGGTGTTCCGTCTCGAAGACGAACACCTGGCAGTCGGCCGGAAGGGTGGCGGCGAGCAGATTGAGGGAGTCGGTGGTGGAGCGGGTGAAGACGACCTGGTCGTCGCCCCGGCAGTCGAGGAACTCCGCGACGGTCCTGCGGGCGTTCTCGAAGAGGTCGGTGGACAGCTGGGAGAGGTACCCGGCGCCGCGGTGCACGCTGCCGTAGTACGGGGCGTACGCGGCGACGTCGTCCCACACCCGCTGGAGGGCGGGGGCGCTGGCGGCGTAGTCGAGCGCGGCGTAGGTGACCTCACCGCCGGTCACGAGCGGGACGGTGACATCTCGGCCCAGAACAGGCAGAGGGGCACAAACGGTCTGGTCGGCGGCAGCGGTGGAGACAGACATGGCGAGCTCCTGTGAGAGGCAGGCGGAATCGCTGCGCGGGCCGGGCGCACATGGGTACGGGTGTGCGACTGCACGGCTCGGCGCAGGGAGGAAAGGCAAAAGGGTGTGCGGAGGCGGGGCTCTACGCCCTATCGCATTCGCTTGCTCACAGAAGGCTCCCTCGAACGACCAGGACCCCTGGGCTGTATCCACTCAGAAGAGGGCGAGGGGTCCGCGCTTGCCGTAGACCTCGCTGCCTACGGCCTGGTCTTCACCCGGGGCACCCCGCCACGGACGGAGGGTTGCCGGACAGCCGGCCGGGGCCTGATGGCTGTCGCTCATGACCTGATATCGCATCCTGCCACAAGATCTTCCGCTCGCAACCCGGCGTCCGTATGCCGGGACGCCGGGTGGGGGCCCCAAAAGATCGCGCAGTTCCCCGCGCCCTTGAAGGGGCGCGGGGAACTGCGCGGGCACCCCCCACCGGCCCGCGGACTACGACTGGCTCGCGGCCACCCAGCGTTCCAGCGTGCGCTTCGCCGCCCCCGAGTCGATCGCCTGCGCCGCCTTCGCCATGCCGGCGCGGAGCTGGTCCGCGAGCGGCGCGTCGGTCGGGGACAGGGCGACCAGGGCCGCCGCGGAGTTCAGCAGCACAGCGTCCCGTACGGGCCCCGTCTCGCCGCCCAGCAGGCGACGGGCGACGTCCGCGTTGTAGGACGCGTCGGCGCCGCGCAGGGCCTCCACGGGGACGAGTTCGAGGCCGACGTCACGCGGGTCGAAGCGCTCCTCGGTGACCTTGCCGCCGCGGACGATCCAGACCCGCGACGTCGCGGTGGTGGTCAGCTCGTCCAGGCCGTCGTCGCCGCGGAAGACGAGCGAGGAGTTGCCGCGCTCGGCGAACACGCCGGCCACGATCGGCGCCATGCGCAGGTCCGCGACTCCGACGGCCTGTGCCTTCACCCGCGCCGGGTTCGTCAGCGGACCCAGCACGTTGAACGTGGTCCGGATCCCCAACTGACCGCGTGCCGCCGCGACATGACGCAGCGCCGGGTGGAACTTCACCGCGAAGCAGAAGGTGATCCCGGCCTCCTCCGCGACCTCGGCCACCCGCTTCGTCGTCAGGTCCAGATTGACGCCGAGCTTCTCCAGGACGTCCGAGGCACCGGACGCGGAGGACGCGGCCCGGTTGCCGTGCTTGACGACCTTGGCGCCGGTCCCGGCCACGACGATCGACGACATCGTGGAGATGTTCACCGTCTTCGCGCCGTCACCGCCCGTACCGACGATGTCGACGGTGTCCCCCGGCACCTCGATCACATTGGCGTGCTCGTACATCGTCCGGACGAGACCGGAGATCTCCTCGACCGTCTCGCCCTTGGCCCGCAGCGCCACCGCGAACCCGGCGATCTGCGCGTCCGTCGCCTCGCCGCTCATGATCCGGTCCATCGCCCAGGCCGTGTCGTCCGCGCTCTGGTCGCGGCCCTCGAGCAGGCCGTTCAGCACCACGGGCCAGGAACGGCCCGCCGCGGTGTTGCCTCCAGCGGGGTTCACAGCGCTCATAAGCCGCTCCTGGGTCCGTCGTCCCGGCAAAGGGACGTCTTGTGTAGATGGGAACACCCTATCCAGGCCCGGAGACGGCAAAGAGCCCCCGTCCAGGCAATGGACGGAGGCTCTCGCCGTGGCGATCAGTGAAGACCGGTCAACCGGTCGGAGGATCAGTGGTGGCCGTGGCCGCTCGTGATCTCCTTGTACTCCTCGACCGTGGGCTTGGGGATCTGGCTGTCCTCCCCGTAGAAGCCCTCGCTGAGCTTGGAGCGCAGCCTCTCCGAGCCCTTCACCTTGCGCTCGACACCGTTCTCGTCGACCGTCGCGCCGATCTCGGCGGGCTGGTACTGCTCGTGAGCGGTGAGCGTGTGCAGGGCCTCCTGGCTGAGCGGCTCGTGCACCTCGATGAACTCACCGTGCGGCAGGCGCTTGATGATGCCCGACTCGCGGCCGTGCAGCACCTTGTCCTTGTCGCGGCGCTGGAGGCCGAGGCAGACCCGCTTGGTGATGATGAACACGATCACCGGCACGACGAAGAAGCCGACGCGCACGAACCAGGTGATCGAGTTGATCGACAGGTGGAAGTGCGTGGCCCAGATGTCGTTGCCACCACCGACGAGCAGGACGAAGTACCAGCTGATCCAGGCGGCACCGAACGCGGTCCGGGTCGGGACGTTGCGCGGGCGGTCCAGGATGTGGTGCTCACGCTTGTCGCCGGTGACCCAGGACTCGATGAACGGGTAGACCGCGATCGCGACCAGGACCAGCGGGAAGATCACCAGCGGGATGAACACGCCCAGCACGAGCGTGTGACCCCAGAGGTTGATCTCCCAGCCCGGCATGACACGGATCAGACCCTCGGAGAAGCCCATGTACCAGTCGGGCTGGGCGCCCGTGGACACCATGTCCGGACGGTAGGGGCCCATGGACCAGATCGGGTTGATCGAGGCGATCGCCGCGATGGCCGCGATGACACCGAAGACCAGGAAGAAGAAGCCTCCGGCCTTGGCCATGTAGACCGGCAGCAGCGGCATGCCGACGACGTTGTTGTTCGTCTTTCCGGGGCCCGCGAACTGTGTGTGCTTGTGGTAGAAGACCAGGATCAGGTGGCCGACCACCAGGCCGAGCATGATGCCCGGCAGCAGCAGGATGTGGACCGAGTAGAACCGCGCGACGAAGTCGCCGCCCGGGAACTGGCCGCCGAAGAGGAAGAACGCCAGGTACGTGCCGACGACCGGCACGGACAGGACCGCGCCCTCCATGAAGCGGACACCGGTGCCGGAGAGCAGGTCGTCCGGGAGCGAGTAACCGGTGAAGCCGGTGAACATGCCCAGGACGAACAGCAGGAAGCCGAACAGCCAGTTGACCTCACGCGGCTTGCGGAACGCACCCGTGAAGAACACGCGCATCATGTGCACGAACATGCCGGCGAGGAAGACCAGCGCCGCCCAGTGGTGGATCTGCCGGACCAGCAGACCACCGCGCACCTCGAACGAGATGTGCATGGTCGAGTTGAACGCCTCGGACATCAGCTGTCCCTGCAGGGGGACGTAGCTGCCGTGGTACGTGACCTCGTTCATCGACGGGTGGAAGAACAGCGTCAGGTACACACCCGTGAGGATGATGATGATGAAGCTGTAGAGGCAGATCTCACCCAGCATGAACGACCAGTGGTCGGGGAAGATCTTGCGCATGTTGGACTTGGCCAGGGAGTAGATCCCGAGCCGTCCATCGGCCCAGTCGGCGACTTTCTCGCCGGCCGGAGCCTTCTCGCGCGAGGGGCGCGAGTCGGAAGTGGTGGTAGTGCTCATCCGCGCTCCCAGAAGGCAGGACCGACGGGCTCTTCGAAGTCGCCGAGCGCTTCGAGGTAGCCCTGTTCGTTCACACCGATGCGCAGCTGCGGCAGGGCGTGACCGGCCGGGCCGAAGATCACTCGGGCACCGTCGGAGAGGTCGAAGGTGGACTGGTGGCAGGGGCAGAGCACGTGGTGCGTCTGCTGCTCGTACAGGGAGATCGGGCAACCGACGTGGGTGCAGATCTTCGAGTACGCCACGATGCCCTCGTGCGACCAGGCGAGCTCGCGCTTGTCCTTGATGTTCTCCGGCTGGAGCCGGACGATCATCAGGGCCGCCTTGGCGATCTGGAGCTGGAAGTCCTCGTCGTGCTCCTCCAGGCCCTCGGGCTTGGCGAAGGTGAGCGAGCCGACGGCGACGTCGGAGGCGCGCAGCGGCTCGTTCGTGTTCATGTTGACGAGCAGCTTGCCCTTGGACCAGAGCGTGTGGCGCAGCTTGGTGCCGGGCAGCGGACCCAGGTCGCGCAGCAGCATGACGCCGGAGAGCGGGAACAGGGCCAGCGCGCCGAACATCGTGTTGCGGATCAGCTTGCGGCGGCCGAGCGCGGACTCCTTGGCGCCCTGCTTGAAGTCGGCCAGGACCTTGGCCTTGACCTCGGGCTCCGCCTCGATCGGGTGACGCTGGTCGGCGATCTCCACGTCGGACATCAGGGTGCGGGCCCAGTGGACCGCGCCCGCGCCGATCGAGAACAGCGCCACACCGAGGGTCATCCCCAGCGCGAAGTTCAGCGCGCTGATGTGCCCGAGCGGGAAGACGAAGATCGACTGGTCCCTCGGGATCGCCACGTACGAGGCGATGAAGCCGACGGTGGCCAGCATCGACAACGTGAACAGCATGGCGACGACGCGCTCGGACCGCTTGGCGGCCCGCTCGTCGATGTCCTGGATGCGGGGCTCGTGGGGCGGCAGGCCCGGGTCCGCGAACGGGTTGGTCTCGTCCGCGAGGGCTACCGCGCCGTGACCGTGCTCGTCGACCTGCTCAGCGGGCAGGTTCTCTTCTGGAATGTCTTGGCTACTCATGACTTCTTGGCCTTTGCGGTCCGAGCGGCGACCCAGACGGCGACGGCGACCAGGGCGCCAAGACCGAAGATCCAGCCGAAGAGGCCTTCACTGACCGGCCCGAGGCCACCCAGCTCCAGACCGCCGGGGCTCTCGGTGTCGTCACCGTTGACCGCGTTGAGGTACGCGATGATGTCCTTCTTGTTCTTCTCCGACAGCGTGGTGTCGGGGAAGGACGGCATGTTCTGCGGGCCGGTCTGCATGGCCTCGTAGATGTGCTTGGGGTCGACACCCTCAAGGCTCGGCGCGAACTTGCCGTGCGTCAGCGCGCCGCCCTTGCCGGTGAAGTTGTGGCACTGCGCGCAGTTCGTACGGAAGAGCTCGCCGCCCTTGGCGATGTCCGCGCCCTCGGGGCTGACCTGGCTCTTCGTAGGCACCGTGGGACCAGCGCCCAGCGAGGCGATGTACGCCGCGAGCTGGTCGATCTCGGCCTGCGAGTAGATGACCTTCTTCTTCGGGATCTGCGCGCCCGGCTGCTGGGCCGGCATACGGCCGGTGCCGACCTGGAAGTCGACCGCCGCGGCGCCCACACCCACCAGGCTCGGCCCGTCGGAGGACCCCTGACCGCCGGTTCCGTGGCAGCTGGCGCAGCCCACGGAGTAGAGCTTCTTGCCCTCGTCGATGGCAAGGGACTGGGCGGTCGTATCGGCCTGCGCCTTGCTCGCGGGTGCGAACGCGGCGTACAGCCCCCCGGTGGCCGCCAGCGCGAGGAGTAGGACGACGACCGCCGCCAGCGGATGGCGTCGTCGTGCGGAGAGCTTTTTCACGGATTACCCCGGTGTCAGGATCTTCTGCGTCGATGCTTCGGGAAATGGATCGGTTCGTCGCGTGCGATCGGTTCGCCGCGGACGCCGCCCGGTTACTTGATCAAGTAGATCGTGGCGAAGAGGCCGATCCAGACGACATCGACGAAGTGCCAGTAGTAGGACACGACGATGGCGGCGGTCGCCTGCTCGTGAGTGAACCTCTTGGCCGCGTAGGTGCGACCGAGGACGAACAGGAAGGCGATGAGGCCACCCGTCACGTGCAGGCCGTGGAAGCCGGTGGTCAGGTAGAACACCGAGCCGTACGGGTCGGAGGAGAGCGAGAGCCCGTCCTTCTTGACCAGTTCGGTGTACTCGAAGATCTGACCACCGATGAAGATGGCACCCATCACGAACGTGACGCTGAACCACATCCGGAGCTTCTTCACGTCCCCGCGCTCGGCGGCGAACACGCCGAGCTGGCAGGTCAGGGAGGAGAGCACCAGGATCGTGGTGTTGGAGGCCGAGAACGGGATGTTGAGATGGCTCGCCATCTCTTTCCAGTGGTCCGGCCCGGTCACCGATCGCAGGGTGAAGTACATCGCGAAGAGGGCCGCGAAGAACATCAGCTCGGAACTCAGCCAGATGATGGTTCCGACGCTGGTGAGGTTCGGTCGATTGACCGACGGGTGCGCGTGCCCGGTTTCTACTGTCGTTGCTGTCGCCACGACCGACATTATGTCGGTCGCTTATCCCGCCCTCACGCCCGGGGGTGCCGTTCGGGGTGTTGATGGGGTGTGTCCAGCCCGTATGGCCCATCGAAGCCCTGTCCGAACCGGTGTTGACGGGGTGTTCGAGGGGGTAGCATCCGCGCCATCGGTACCAGGAGTTCCCGAGCAATGCCGTGCTTCTTAGATGCGTGGAGGAACAATGCAGCCGACCGCCACGGTGCTGGTCTACAGCGACGACTCCAACACCCGGGGGCAGGTGCGGCTGGCGACCGGCCGCAGACCGGCCCCCGACGTCCCCCGGGTCGAGTTCGTCGAGTGCGCCACGCCCGCCGCCGTCCTGACGGAGCTGGACAAGGGCGGGATCGACGTCTGTGTGCTGGACGGCGAGGCGGTTCCGATGGGCGGCATGGGCGTCTGCCGGCAGATCAAGGACGAGATCTTCAACTGCCCGCCCGTGCTGGTGCTCATCGGGCGGCCTCAGGACGCCTGGCTGGCCACGTGGAGCCGTGCGGACGCGGCGGTGACCCTTCCGGTGGATCCGGTCGAGTTCGCCTCCGCACTGGCCTCGCTGCTGCGTCGTAAGGCTCTGCAGGGCGCCTGAGAGCTCGCAAGGGCCTGTGGTTCGGCGGCCGCGGGTCGGCGGTGGCTGAACGCGCCCCGCGGCCAAGCCGCAGAGGAACACAGCCCCGCGCCCCTTTCGGGGCGCGGCGGCGGGGGTCTGGGTCACACGGACTCAGGCCGTAGGCGGGCCCGGTCCGTCAGCTTCGGGCCCTCCGGGGTGCCCGCTGTCAGGGCGCTGCCGTTGCGCCAGTCCTTCCAGTCGACGTTCCAGTCGCCGAAGCCGTTGTTGAACGGGGTCATCTGGTCGCCGTTGGAGTTCTGGACCTTCACGATGTCGCCCGGCCGGACGTTCTTGAAGAACCACTCCGCGTTGCTGGTGCTCATCCCGGTGCAGCCGTGGCTGACGTTGGCGGACCCCTGCTCCCCCACCGACCAGGGCGCGGCGTGCACGTACTCGCCGCTCCAGGTGACCCGGGTCGCCCAGTAGACGGGCAGGTCGTAGGAGTCCGCGCTGCCCTCGGCGATGCCGACGGTGGTACCGCGCATGCGTACGTAGGGTTCCTTGCTCAGTACGACCTTGACGCCGTTGCGGGTCTCGTAGCCCGGCTTGCCGGTGGTGACGGGGATCTGGTTGATCACCTGGTCGTTCTTGTAGATCGTCATGGAGTGCGCGGCGGCGTCCGTGACGGCGACGAAGCGGTCCCCGGTGGTGAGCGTCAGGGGCTTCGCGTCGCCGCCCCAGAGCCGGTCGGCGACCTTGATGCCCTTGAGGTTGCTGTGGGCCTGGATGGTGGCGTGGATGGGCCAGTACTCCTTGGGCCGGTAGTGCAGGGTCTTGTCGTCCACCCAGTGCCAGGCGCCCTCCGCGGCGGGCACGGAGTCGACCTTCAGGGCGCCTTCGACGATCGCGCGAGCGGCCTTGTCCTTGACCGGGGCACTGAGTTCGGCGGTGATGGGCTGACCGACGCCGTACTCGCCCGAGGCGGGCCCCAGAGTCACGCCCAGGGGCTTGTTCGTGGTGGGCGCGGTGGTCTCGAAGTCGACGATCTGGCGACCGGGAGCCCCGCCCTCGTCCTCCGTGCTCACGTGCACCGTGTAGTGGGCGCCCGCGGCCAGGGGTGAGGTGCTGTGCCAACGGGAGCCGTCGGCGGCGAGTTCGCCCGCCACAAAGCGCCCCGACGCGTCGACGGCCGTCACATCGGTGATGCGCTCGCCGTCGCCCTTGGAGGTGATTTCCAGGGGCTTGTCCGGGTCGACCTTGCGGCTGTCGCCGACCACGTCGGTGAAGGAGAGCTGACCCGCCGCGTCGTACGGCCTGGCGGAGAGCGGGTGGCCGCTTCCGCCGCAGGCAGCGGCGGCCGCGCCGAGGGCGACCACCAGCGTGGTGCGGCTGACGATCGTGCGGATTCGCGGTGCGTGATTCATGGACTCACGCTATGAACACCCGTCACCCCTGGCGCGGCGAGTGACCCGTGTGGGGGACATGACGTGCGGCAAAAGAGGAAGCCCGGACTCTCCGTCAGGAGAATCCGGGCTTCCGGGGTGTCCAGCGATCGCTACCGGACCGCGTGCGTGCTACTGGGTGCGGTTCTCACCGTGGTAGTACTCGAAGACCCAGCCCCACAGGCCGATCAGGATGATCGGGAACCCGAAGTACAGCAGCCACCAGCCGAAGACGACGGCCATGAAGGCGAGCGCACCGCCGACACCGAGCGCGAGCGGCTGCCAGCTGTGCGGGCTGAAGAAGCCCACCTCGCCGGCCTCGTCCGCGACATCGGCCTCGTCGTTGTCCTGCGCCAGCTGGTCGACCCGCCGGGCCGTGAAGGCCAGGTAGTAGCCGATCATCACGCTCAGGCCGAAGGCCAGGAAGAGCGCCGTGGTGCCGGCCGGCTCCTTCGACCACACGCCATACACGATGGCGATGACGAGGATGAAGGCAGCCAGCCAGAGGAACATCTTGCCTTGGACCTTCACTTGCCGGCCTCCTTGCCACCAGTGAGGGCCTTCTCACCGTGACCGGCGTTCTCGAGCTGGTCGAGAGCGGCGATCTCCGGGTGGTGCAGGTCGAAGGCCGGGGATTCGGAACGGATCCGCGGCAACGTGAGGAAGTTGTGGCGCGGCGGCGGGCAGGACGTGGCCCACTCCAGCGAGCGGCCGTAGCCCCACGGGTCGTCGACCTCGACCTTCTTGCCGTACTTGGCGGTCTTCCACACGTTGTAGAAGAACGGCAGGATCGACAGGCCGAGCAGGAACGAGCTGATCGTCGAGATCGTGTTCAGCGCGGTGAAGCCGTCGGCGGCGAGGTAGTCCGCGTAGCGACGCGGCATGCCCTCGACACCCAGCCAGTGCTGCACCAGGAACGTGCCGTGGAAGCCCACGAACAGCGTCCAGAAGGTGATCTTTCCGAGGCGCTCGTCGAGCATCTTGCCG
>NZ_JBVJPA010000029.1:0-97327 GCF_055582885.1 Streptomyces sp. NPDC107454
ACCTCGTCCTTGCCGGATAGGGAGGAGGGGCACATCGCCTTGGGCCGCAGCCGCAGCTGCATCGATCTCAAGATCAGTTACGGGACAGCCCTTAGCCGCGAACCCGATCAACTTGCGGTCGGTGATACGACTCCAGACCTGCTCGGCGCGTGGATGTCTCGTCGATTGCGAGCGGACCCATCGCACCGACACAGCGCCGTCGAGCGGGGCAAGGGTGGTTGGCCCTCTTCGCCCCAGACAGGTCGCTCTGCCCGGTACGGCACGCCGGACCCGCCCTGCCCAGCCCTAGGGCCTGTCGTTTGGATCAGGCCTGGGCCGCGGGGTCTGGCACGCCGGCACTGATCAAGCCCCGTCGCCCGAAACGACCTGATCCAAACGACAGGCCCTAGCCGTAGCGGACCGCCGTGGCCCCGAGCTTGCCGACCCGCAGATCGCGGCATCGGCTCGCGCTCTGCTCTGGTCGGATTTCAGACGTCGCCGGCACCCGCCCTGTGCCACCGCCAAGAGTCACCGGACGAGCTATCGCCATAGCCATGAGAATCGCCGGTTCTGCCCACTGGTGTTCCGGGGCTGTGCAGCCGACCGCCTTCGTCCCTGACTGCCACCCAGAGCGCCGGAGTGACGGTGATCACGGACGCCCTCCGGGCGGTGCTGCGTAGGCTGGTGCCGTTGTCGCGGTGGGACCCGGGAGAGCGGGCGAAGCCCTCCCGCAATCGCCTGACGACGTGTCAGGAAAGTCGGCAAGTGGTCAGCGTGAGTCCTGGAAAACCTTGGGAACGCTGCCCGGGCATGCGACTCGTTGTAGGGTTGGGAAACCGCCCTTGACCTGCAAAAACGCAGGCAGGGAGCCTAAGTCCAGGAGTACCTCGATGATGCGTACCATGTTCAAGTCCAAGATCCACCGTGCCACCGTCACCCAGGCCGACCTGCACTACGTCGGATCGGTCACGATCGACGCCGATCTGCTCGACGCCGCGGATCTGCTGCCGGGTGAGCTCGTGCACATCGTCGACATCACCAACGGCGCCCGCCTGGAGACGTACGTCATCGAGGGCGAGCGCGGTTCCGGGGTCGTCGGGATCAACGGGGCGGCGGCCCATCTCGTGCACCCCGGAGATCTGGTGATCATCATCAGTTACGCTCAGGTCTCCGACGCCGAGGCGCGGGCACTGCGGCCGAGGGTCGTGCACGTGGACCACGACAACCGGATCGTGGCCCTCGGCGCCGATCCGTCCGAGCCGGTGCCGGGCTCGGACCAGGAGCGCAGCCCGCAGGCGGTCACCGTCTGAACCCCGGGCCCGGGGCAGCGGCTGAGCAAGCAGATGACCTGAGGACGCGAGGAGTTGCCCATGAGCGACATAGAGATCCGCGACGACCGAGCGGGCGGCCGCCTCGAGGCGATCGCCGGGGACGAAGTGGTCGGTCACATCGAGTACTTCGTCCTTGAGGCCCCCGCACGCGCCCTCGTCCCCGTGCACACCATCGTGGAACCCGCGCACGAGGGGAAGGGCATCGCGGGCTCCCTCGCCCGTGAGCTGTACGGCATCGCCGCGCGCGAGGGCATCGTGGTCGCGCCCCTGTGCCCGTACGTCGTGAAGTGGGCGGCGCGCCACCCCGAGGAGGCCCCGGCGGCCGACCCGGAGCTGCTCGGAGCGGCGATGGAGTGGCTCGAGGCGCACCCCGGGCGCTTCTGATGAACCGATCGGGTCCGCTCGCCCTGCTGCACACCTCGCCCCTGCACATCCCCGTCTTCGACGCGCTGCGCGACGAGGACCACCAGGGGCTGGAACTGCGGCACATGGTGGACGAGGAACTGCTGGCCCGGGCCCGGCGCGAGGGTCCGGCCGCGGTGGCCGGCGAGGTGCGGGCTGCCCTCGACCGGGCCGTCGTCGACGGGGCGCGTGCCGTGCTGTGCACCTGCTCGACCATCGGCGCCGTCGCCGAGGAGGCGGGCGCCGCGGTACCCGTGCTCCGGGTGGACCGTCCGATGGCCGCCGCCGCGGTCGCCGCGGGCCCCCGCGTGATGGTCGTCGCGACGTCGGAGAGCACCTTGGAGCCGACGGTCGCCCTCGTCGAGGAGGAGGCCCGCACCGCCGGGCGCTCCGTACAGGTCCGTACGTTGCTGGTCGACGGGGCCTGGGCCCGTTTCGAGGCGGGCGACACCGACGGATACGTCCGCAGCGTGGCGGCGGCCGCCGACTCGGTCACCGACGCCGACGCGATCGTCCTCGCCCAGGCGTCCATGACCCCGGCCCAGCGTCTGACCACGACCGCGGTCCCGGTATTGTCCAGCCCCCGCCCCGGGCTCGCGGCCGGTGCGGACGCGGTGCGCCACGGATGGACGCTCCACCAGTAGATATGCCATGGGTGGGCGCGCCACCGGTGCAACGGCCGGGTCCCTCTGGTCCAACTGGTCCGCGCGCCCCGCGCGACGGGGTGACTGGGGGAGCGGTGGCCGGGTACGCGTGGGACAAGTCCAGGGCCGACGTATCGACTGGCTGGAGGACACCATGACGCATCCGAACCCCGATCCGGTGCAACCGGGTCCCACGCCGGGGCCGGGCCCCGACCGCCCGCAGCCCTTCCCGGACCCCCACCCCTTCCCGGACCCGACCCCGGATCCGGGCCCTCACCCCCCACCGAAGCCCACCCCTCCACCGACCCCGGTGCCGACCCCACCGGGCCCCGAGCCGACCCCACCGAGCCCCGGCCCGGTGCCGCCCAGCCCGGGCCCGGTGCCGCCGGGCCCCGAGCCGGTACCGAACCCCGATCCGGGACCCCCGCTCACGTGAACAGCCGAGCGGACTGGTGAACGGGTGAACGGCAGAGGCCGTCACGCCCCGGGTTCCAGGGAGGTGACGGCCTCGGTGGCGCGGAGTACCCGTACGCCCGGTACCCGTATGCCCGTTACCCCTACGTCTGCCTACGCCTCGACCTCCGACCTGTCGCCGCCCCACAGCGTGTGGAACGAGCCCTCCCGGTCGACGCGCCGGTAGGTGTGCGCCCCGAAGAAGTCCCGCTGCCCCTGCGTCAGGGCGGCGGGCAGCCGGTCGGCGCGCAGCGCGTCGTAGTACGCGAGGGCCGCGGAGAAGCCGGGTGCGGGCACGCCCTGGCGCGTGGCGGCCACCAGGACCTCACGCCAGTCGTCCTGCGCCGCCGCGATCTCCTGCGCGAACGTCTCGTCGGACAGCAGGCTCGGCAGATCGGGCCGGGCGTCGTACGCGGCGCGGATCCGGTCCAGGAACACCGCCCGGATGATGCAGCCGCCGCGCCAGATCGCGGAGACGGCACCGAGGTCGATGTCCCAGTCGTACTGGTCGCTGCCCGCGCTGATCTCGTGGAAGCCCTGCGTGTACGACACGATCTTCGAGGCGTACAGCGCCTGCTCCACCCGGTCCGCGAAGGCCGCCGCCTCGGACGCCCCGAGCGGCTTCGCCTTGGGGCCCGCGAGCTCGCGGGAGGCGGCGCGCAGGTCGGCGTGCCCGGACAGCGAGCGGGCGAAGACCGCCTCCGCGATGCCGGACACCGGAACGCCCAGGTCCAGCGCGATCTGCACGGTCCAGCGGCCCGTGCCCTTCTGCTCCGCGCGGTCCTGGACCACGTCCACGAACGGCTTGCCCGTCGCCGCGTCCACGTGCGACAGTACCTCCGCCGTGATCTCGATCAGGTAGGAGTCGAGCCGGCCGGTGTTCCAGGTGCGGAAGATGTCGGCGATCTGCGCGGGGGAGTACCCGGCGACATCGCGCAGCAGCTGGTAGGCCTCGCCGATCAGCTGCATGTCGGCGTACTCGATGCCGTTGTGCACCATCTTCACGAAGTGCCCGGCGCCGTCCGGACCGCAGTGGGTCACGCAGGGAGAGCCGTCCGGCGCCTTCGCGGAGATCTTCTCCAGCATCGGACCGAGCGACGCGTACGACTCCTTCGAGCCGCCCGGCATGATGCTCGGCCCGTTCAGCGCGCCCTCCTCGCCGCCGGACACGCCCGTGCCGACGAAGTGGATGCCCTGGGCCCGCAGGTCGTGCTCCCTGCGCCGGGTGTCCTCGAAGTGCGCGTTGCCACCGTCGATGATCATGTCGCCGGGCTCAAGGAGCGGGGCGAACTCCTGGATCACCGCGTCGGTCGGCTCACCGGCCTTCACCATGATCATCAGGCGTCGCGGCCGCTCCAGTGCCTCGACGAACTCCTTCGCGGTCTCCGTCGCCACGAAGTCGCCCTCGTGGCCGAATTCCTCCACCAGCGCGTGCGTCCGGGCCGCGGTCCTGTTGTGCAGGGCGACCGTGTAGCCGTTGCGGGCGAAGTTACGGGCGAGATTGCGCCCCATGACCGCGAGACCCGTGACGCCGATCTGGGCTGAGTTGCTCATACGGTTGGCTCCTAAGAGATCCGGTAAGAGGACTTGGTATTCATCGGTATCAGTCGGTATCAGTCGGTATCGGTACTGCCGGTGATCCTGCCGTTCCCGTTCGTCAGTACTCCTCCGGCCATCCTGACGTGTCGCAGACGTGTACGCAGAAGAACGACCCGCTGCCTCTCCGGGCGAGGGAGCGCCGCCCGGGGCGCACAGCACGGCCGATTGCGCTCTTGTCATGGCCTGTTCGCAGCGCTTACTTTTGCCGCTCCTGACGCATGTCGAGGGGGCTCCCACATGGCCGTACGCGGCCGGCACCGCCGGTATCAGCCGAACAGGATCAACCGCGCCTCACTCACCGTCACGGCGGGCGGCGCCGGAATGGCACTCCCGCTGATCGGCACCGGCGTCGCGCACGCGGCCGACGTGGACACCTGGAACAAGGTCGCCGCCTGCGAGTCCACCGACAACTGGAGCATCAACACCGGCAACGGCTACTACGGCGGACTCCAGTTCACGCAGTCCACCTGGGAGGCGTACGGGGGGCACGTCTACGCCCCGCGCGCGGATCAGGCCACCAAGGACCAGCAGATCGCCATCGCCGAGAGGGTGCTCAAGGGCCAGGGACCCGGTGCCTGGCCGGTCTGCTCGGTGCGCGCCGGTCTCACGCGGGGCGGGGACACCCCCGACATCACCCCGGCCGCCGAGCGGACCGGCACCAGGTCGGACACCTCGCCCCAGACCACCAAGCGCTCCGTGCGCGACGTCCAGCCGCAGACCACACCCCAGTCGCGGGCCGGCACCGCCGAGATGTACACCGTCGTCCACGGAGACACGCTCTCCGGCATCGCGGGATCCCGCCACGTCCAGGGCGGTTGGCAGCGGTTGTACGACGCGAACCGCAGCACCGTCGGCTCCGACCCGGACCTGATCCTGCCGGGCCAGCGGCTGAACCTGCGGGGCAAGGGCCAGACCCCGGCGCACACGGGGAGCACCCCCTCGTCCGCGCCGAAGAAGCAGAAGACCCCCGACAAGACGTCCACGCACAAACCGTCCCCGCACCAGACCTCCTCGCACAAGACGTCCTCGGACACCGCCAAGAAGACCGACACGCTCGTCGCCCCCGTGCACGCCGCGACCGGCACGCCCTACCGCGCCGCCGGTGCGTCCTGGTCGAAGGGCTACCACACGGGCGTCGACTTCCCGGTGCCCACCGGCACCTCCGTGAAGGCGGTCGCCGCGGGCCAGGTCGTCAGCGCGGGCTGGGGCGGTTCGTTCGGCTACCAGGTGGTGATCCGGCACGCCGACGGCCGTTACACCCAGTACGCCCATCTGTCGGCGATCTCGGTGAAGGACGGGCAGAGCGTGGTGGGCGGCCAGCGCCTCGGCCGCTCCGGTTCCACGGGCAACAGCACGGGCCCGCATCTGCACTTCGAGGTGCGGACGGGGCCCGGTTTCGGCACGGACATCGACCCGGTCGCCTACCTGAGGGCGGGCGGCGTCAGGATTTGACGCGCGTGCGGTGATGGTGGTCCAGCAGGGGCGTCGCCACGACGTAGGGCCCGCACAGGGGGCCGAAATAGGCCAGTGCGGGCGGCGTGTCCTCCTCGGACGACTCGGGTGAGTCGGCCGGGTCGGGCGCGCTCTCCGCGGCCCCCACCATCGCCGCAGCCGGTAGGAAGACGTCCTCGCCGCCGCGGTCCACGCCAAGTCCGTTTACGAGCCCCGCGCCGATTCCGTCTCCGAGCCCGCTGTCGAACCCCTCTCCGAGCCCGGCCCCGAGTCCGCTTCCGAGCCCGCTGTCGAAGCCGTTTCCGAGCCCGGCTCCGAGCCCGGTGCCGATTCCGTTCCGGAGCCCGCTGTCGAACCCCTCTCCGAGCCCGGCCCCGAGTCCGCTGCCGAGGCCCGCGTCGAATCCGTTGCCGAGCCCGGTGTCGAACGCCTCCCCGAGCCCCGCGCCGAGTCCGCTTCCGAGCCCCGCGCCGAGTCCGTCTCCGAGCTCGGCGTCGAACGTCTCCTCGAATCCCGCGCCGAACGCCTTGGCGTGGCTCTTGGTCGGCTCGTCCTCGTGGCCCCGTCCTGTGGACTGCTCGGGCAGCGCCGCGAGCAGCAGTGCCTCCAACGCGGAGTCCGGCGTGGCGGCTTCCGGCGCGGGCTCGGTCTCCGCGGCGGTGAGTGGGGCGACCTCCGCGGTGTTCCGGGCGCTGCCGATCTGCTCGGTCGTGAGCAGGATCAGACCGCCCGCCGCGACGACTCCGCAGGCCAGCGCGAGCACGGTGCCCGTCTCGCCGTAGCGGAAGGTCTCGCCGAACATCGTGATGCCGACGGCGGCCGCCACGACGGGGTTGACGACCGTCAGCGTGGCCAGCGGCGCCGCGAGACCGCCGCCCCGGTAGGAGGCCTGCGACAGCAGCATCCCGGCCGTCGCGAAGACACCTATGAGGACGAGGCTCGGCAGGTCGGCGAGCGAGACCTGGTGCGACCAGTCCACCGCGACGGTCTTGGTGAACACCGAGGACATGCTGAAGGCAATGCCGGACCCCACCGCGAGCATCACGCTGCGCACGGCCGGGTGCCGGTGCGCGGCGCGGCCCGCCACCATGAAGGCCGCCACCGCACCGCCCGACACCACGGCGAGGACCGTGATCTGGGTGTCGCTCAGGGACTGCGAGTCGGCCGAGCCGACCAGGGCGAGCAGGACCGCGAGGCCCACCGTGGCCATGATCGCGCCACGCCAGGCGGTCGCCCCGGCCTTGCGGCCGACGAAGACGGCCGCCATGGGGAGCGCGAACACGATGGTCAGCGCGCCCAGCGGCTGCACCAGGCTCAGCGGGCCGTAGGCGAGCGCCACCACGTGCAGCACCCCGCCGACGCCGCTCAGGGCGACCGCCGCCCACCAGCCGGGGCGGCGCAACGGCGCGTACGTCTGGTCGGGAGAGGTCAGCGCGACCTGCTCCTGGACGATCGCGCCGCCCGCGTACGCAACGGCGGAGACGAACGAGAGCAGGACGGACAGCGCGAGCGCGCTCATGAGTCCCTCCTCTGCGTGCGGCGGGGGCGCTGTGCCCGGCGCGGCGAACGATCGGCCTTCATACCCACTACGATGCCTCGCGCATCCGTTCACGTCGTCGTACCTGAGCAGGCAATGAGTAGTACTGCCGATGGAGTACGACTCGCCCCATGTCCTCCCCTGGGTGGGCGACATGAGAGGGAGACCCTCCGGTGAGAACCCCTAGGGGGCTTGGTACTACTGCTGTTCGTGGACCTCGACCCGGAACTCGCGGCGCTCGGCTCGCTCGGCGGCTTCTTCGTACTACGCACCGGCGTACCGCCGGGCGCCCCGCTGCCGACGCTCGCACAGGCGTACGCGTCTCCCCGGGACGATGATCCCAGAGATGTCTGGTCGGATCCTCTGAATTTTCGTGTCCGGAAGGTCGCGGCGAGTCTGCGGGCGCCCGAGCCCCGCATCGCGGTCTCGGTGACGCAGCAGGGCCTCGCGGCCCGTCTGTGGTCGGTCTCGCTCGGTGCCGCCGCGCTGTACGGGCAGCTGCCGGACCTCGACCCGGGGCTGCTGCGGTGGGATCCGGACGGCAGCGCTCCGGACGACCTGTGGCTGTCCGAGGTGCGCGCCCTGCCGGTGGCGGCGATCGGAGAGGTCGTACGGGACGGCCACCTCGCCCCGCTGGCGGCGGCTCTGCGCACCCGACACCGCATGTCGGAGGGTCTGTTGTGGGGGAACGCGGGCTCGGCGCTCGCGGGTGCCTGGCGCCAGCTGCACCGCTGGGCCGAGGCCAACGGCCGTATCGACGTGGCCGATCGGGCCCGCGCCCTCACTGCCGACCTGTTCACGGATCCCGACCTGGCCGAGACCGTCGACCTCCGTACCCTGCGCCGCCGCAGCTGCTGCCTCTACTACCGGCTCCCCGGCGGCGGCCTGTGCGGCGACTGCTGCTTCGACAGCCCGCCGGGCCGGACGCGGGGCGGGGCTCCGGGCCGTCGCTGAGCACCGCGGTCTTCCCCAAGCGTCCCTTCTGGGTGACCATGAAAGGCACCAGCCGGTATCCGGTACGACGGGGGGCTCTGCGTGCGAGTGGGACTGCTGACCCGGGAGTACCCGCCGGACGTGTACGGCGGCGCGGGCGTCCATGTCGAGTTCCTCGCCCGGGAGTTGCGGACCCTCACGGACCTGGACGTGCACTGCTGGGGCGAGGGCGCCGCGGGCGGCGTCGTGCGCCACCGGTCCTGGTCCTCGCTCGACGGCGCCAACGACGCGCTGCGCACCTTCTCCGTGGACCTCGCCATGGCCGCCGCCCTCGAAGGCCGCGAACTCGTCCACTCGCACACCTGGTACGCCAACCTCGCCGGCCACTTCGGCAAGCTCCTGTACGGCATCCCGCACGTCATGACCGCCCACTCCCTGGAGCCGCTGCGCCCCTGGAAGGCCGAGCAGCTCGGCGGCGGCTACGCCTTGTCCAGCTGGGCCGAGCGCACCGCCGTCGAGGCCGCTGACGCCGTCATCGCCGTGTCCGGCGCCATGCGCGAGGACATCCTCACCTGCTACCCCGCCCTGGACCCGGCCAAGGTGCGTGTCGTGCACAACGGCATCGACACCGCCCTCTACCGCCCGGATCACGGCACGGACGTCCTGGAGCGCATCGGCATCGACACCGCCCGCCCCTATGTACTGTTCGTCGGCCGCATCACCCGCCAGAAGGGCGTGCCCCACCTGCTGCGCGCGGTACGGGACCTGGACCCGGCCGTGCAGGTGGTGCTGTGCGCGGGCGCCCCCGACACCCCCGAGATCGACCGGGAGTTCCGTGATCTCTTCCAGGAACTGAGTGCCGTACGCCGGGGCCTGCACTGGATCCCGCAGATGCTGCCCCGCCCGGACGTCGTCCAACTCCTCACGCACGCCGCCGTCTTCGTGTGCCCCTCGGTGTACGAGCCGCTCGGCATCGTCAACCTGGAGGCGATGGCGTGTGGAACGGCCGTGGTGGCGTCGCGGGTCGGGGGGATACCCGAGGTGGTCGAGGACGGCGTGACGGGTGTCCTGGTGCCGGTCGAGGAGAACTTCGAGGCGGGTCTGGCGCTCGCCCTCGACTCCGTGCTCGCCGATCCCCGGGCCGCCCGGCGGATGGGTGAGGCCGGACGGGAGCGCGCGGTGCGGGAGTTCGGATGGGACGCGGTGGCCCGGCGGACCGTCCAGCTTTACGAGGAAGTCCTCAAACCGGGGTAACCATCTGACAGGCGTAGTTCAAGCAGCGGGGCCGGCCCGGCACAGCGGGCGCGGCTCGACCGGGCTCAGAGGGGCGGCGGCATGCGGCGCGGTGGACCTTCGGTACTGGGAATCGTCCTTGCGGGTGGAGAGGGCAAACGGCTCATGCCTCTCACCGCGGACCGCGCGAAACCCGCGGTCACCTTCGGCGGGACGTACCGCCTGGTGGACTTCGTACTCTCCAATCTCGTCAACGCCGACATCCTGCGCATCTGCGTCCTGACGCAGTACAAGTCGCACTCCCTGGACCGCCATGTCACGACGACCTGGCGGATGTCGAGCCTGCTCGGCAACTACGTCACACCGGTCCCGGCCCAGCAGCGGCTCGGCCCGCGCTGGTACCTGGGCAGCGCGGACGCGATCCTGCAGTCCCTCAACCTCGTGCACGACGAACGGCCCGACTACATCGCGGTGTTCGGCGCCGACCACGTCTACCGCATGGACCCCCGGCAGATGCTCGCCCAGCACATCGAGGGCGGCGCGGGTGTGACCGTCGCCGGGATACGGGTGCCGCGCGCCGAGTCGTCCTCCTTCGGGGTCATCAGCCCCGGCTCCGACGGACAGACCGTGGAGGGCTTCCTGGAGAAGCCCGCCGACCCGCCGGGCCTGCCCGACGACCCCGAGTGCGTCTTCGCCTCGATGGGCAACTACATCTTCACCACCAAGGCTCTGGTGGAGGCGCTCCAGCGGGACGCCGAGGACGTGCACTCGGTGCACGACATGGGGGGATCGATTCTGCCCATGCTCACCGACCGCGGCGAGGCACAGCTCTACGACTTCAGCGACAACCACGTGCCCGGCGAGACCACCCGCGACCAGGGCTACTGGCGTGACGTGGGCACCCTCGACGCCTACTACGACGCCCACATGGACCTGATCGCCGAACGCCCCGCCTTCAACCTCTACAACCGCAGCTGGCCCATCTACACCAGTTCCGGACAGCTCTCCCCGGCGAGATTCAACGCCGGAGGCATCGCGAGCGAGTCGATCGTCAGCGCGGGCAGTCTGATCCGGGGCCAGGTCACGCGGTCCGTGCTCTCGCCGGGTGTCGTGGTCGACCCGGGAGCCGTCGTCCAGGGCTCGATCCTGCACGACAACGTCCACATAGGGAGGGGCGCGGTGGTGCGCGGCGCGGTTCTCGACAAGAACGTCGAGGTGCCGCCGGGCGCGACGATCGGAGTCAACCCCGAGCGCGACGCGGATCTCTACACGGTCTCCAAGGGCGGGGTGATCGCGCTGGGCAAGGGTCGGATCGTGCCGTAGCGGCCGACGGTGACCGACAACGGCCCCGGTGCGTCCGTGCCCATCGGGGTCGTTGTCATGTCCCTGGACAGAGAGCGGAACCCCGTGTTGTCATGCCAACTGCCGTTGGTGACAACGTTGTTCCGTCTGAGCAAGAGCCGCGCCACCCGCCCCACGCCCATCCCGGGCCCGCCCGGCAACCGTCCTCACCACCGTCCCCCCACCCGTCCTCAACGAGGAGGATCCGTGCGTTTCGGACGACTCAGAAACCGACTCGCGTTACTGCTCGCCGCGGCCCTCGGCGCCGCGGGACTCGCCTCCGTGCCCGCCGCGGCCGACGATCCCGTCGCGGTCCACGGACTGAAGGGCGACTACTACACCCAGTCCGCCCCCGGAGCCTTCGACTTCCACGAACTCAAGGCCACCGGCTTCGACCCGCGGCTCGACTTCGACGACCTGGAACCCCGACTGCGCTTCGCGACGGGCCAGGACAACGATGTCAGTGTCCGCTGGACCGGCAAACTCGTACCGGAGAAGAGCGGAGCCACCACCTTCTCGATCATCGGCGACAACGGTTTCCGCCTCTGGATCGACGGCAGACCCGTCATCGACCACTGGGTGGACGACTGGGATCGCGAACAGACCTCCGAGCCCATCGATCTGACGGCAGGTCACGCCTACGACTTCAAGCTCGAGTACTTCGAGCACTACGGCGGCTCCAACCTCCATCTGCGCTGGACCGAACCCGGCGGCGCCAAGGTGACGATCCCGCAGTCGGCGTTCCTGCTGCCCGACGGCTACGACTACGACGGCGCCCTCGCGACCACCGTCCAGCCGGACGGCCGCACCCTCAGGCTCGACTTCGCACGGGAACTGTCCGCGCCCCCGGCCGCCGTCGTCGACCACCTCCAGGCCGTGATCGGCGGCGCCAAGTGGCCGCTGGGAGCCGCCGAGTTGGACCCCGCCGACCCCAGATCCCTCCTCGTCACGCTCAAGGAGCCCGTCGTCGGCAACAGGACCGGCACCGCACGCGGCAACGCCGACCTGCGCTATGACGGCACGGGCGGCCTCGCCGCCGCCGGGGACGGCAAGGCGATCGGCGCCTTCTGGAGCAGCGGCCACAACGGCTCCACGTACGAGCTGCGCACGAAGTGGGCCGACCAGGTCGGACCGGACAACGCCCTGCCGGAATACCCCCGCCCCCAGCTCACGCGTGACGCCTGGCGCAACCTCAACGGGCGCTGGCAGTTCGCCGCCGCCACCGCGGGGGAGCAGCCCCCGGTCGGGAAGACGCTCGGCGAGCACATCCTCGTCCCGTACCCCGTGGAGTCCCAGCTGTCCGGCGTCGAACGCCACGAGGACCGCATGTGGTACCGCCGCACCTTCACCGTCCCGGCCGACTGGCACATCGGCTCGGGCCAACGGCTCCTGCTGAACTTCGGTGGCGTCGACTGGCAGTCCGAGGTGTACGTCAACGGGGTCAGGGTCGCCGAACACCGGGGCGGCTACGACAAGTTCGGCGCCGACGTCACCGACGCGCTGAAGCCCGGCCGCACCCAGGAGCTGATCGTCGGCGTGTACGACCCGACCGACGCCGCGTCCGGCGAGAACCCGCCGCTCGGCAAGCAGCGCCTCGACCCCAGCGGAATCTGGTACACCCCGACCTCCGGCATCTGGCAGACGGTGTGGATGGAGCCGGTCGCCCCGGACCACGTCGACTCGCTCAAGCTCACTCCGGACGTCGACGGCGGCCGGCTCACCGTGGAACCGAAGGGCGTGCGCGAGGGGCTGCCGGTCACGGCGACGGCGTACGAGGGAGGGCGGAAGGTCGCCACCGTCACCGGCCGCACCGGACAGCCGCTGACCTTGAAGATCGCCCACCCGCGCCTCTGGTCGCCGGAGGACCCCTTCCTCTACGACCTCAGGGTGAGCGTCGGGCGCGACCGCGTCGGCAGCTACTTCGGGATGCGCTCGATCTCCGTCGAGAAGGTCGACGGCACCCCGCGCACCGTCCTCAACGGCAAGCCCGTCTTCATGATGGCCACGCTCGACCAGGGGTTCTGGCCCGACGGCCTGTACACGGCACCGACGGACGAGGCCCTCGCGTACGACCTGCGCATGCACAAGGAGATGGGCTTCAACGCGGTGCGCAAGCACATCAAGGTGGAGCCCGACCGCTGGTTCTACTGGGCGGACCGGCTCGGCCTGCTGGTCTGGCAGGACATGCCCGCCATGACCGCCGGGGTGAACCCGAGCGCGGCGGCCCGCGCCGAGTACGAGCGCGAGATGAAACTGATGATCGACCAGCACATCAGCAGTCCGTCGGTCGTGATGTGGGTGACCTTCAACGAGGGCTGGGGCCAGTACGACGAGGGGCGCATCGCCGACCAGGCCAAGGCCTGGGATCCGACCCGGCTCGTCAACGGCATGTCGGGGCTGAACCTGGGCGCCGACGGCGGCGCCGGCGACATCATGGACGAACACGGCTATCCGAGCCCCGCGCTCCCACCGGCTCCCGACGGCAGACGCGCGCTCGTCAGCGGCGAGTACGGGGGCCTGGGGCTCGCCGTGCCCGGGCACGCCTGGTCGGTCCAGCAGTCGTACGTGGACGTGGACCCGTCGACGTACACCGACGACTACCTCGCCCGCCTCGCCGAGGTACGAGCACTCGCGTGCCGGGGCGGCAACGGCGCCGTCTACACCCAGATCTCGGACGTGGAAGGGGAGCTGAACGGGCTCCTCACCTACGACCGCAAGGTCGTGAAGCCGGACGTGGGGAGGTTGAGGGCGGCGCACGAGGCGCTGATCGCCGACGCGTCCCGGGCGACCCCCACGGGCTGCCCGGCACCCTGACGCCTCGGGTCCTTCGAGGGACTGCGCGGCCCTTCGGGCGACCCGGCGCTTCCGGTCCTTCGCGTGGCCGCGCGTCGGCGCGCGTGCCGCGGTCCGGATGCTTATCCTGATCCGACCTCACATGCCCCTTGTGTCCCGCCCCTTTCGCGGGGGGCGGGACTTAATCTGCTGTTAACTGAGCGTAGCTTGATCGTACTTGACCGTAATCGCCTGCCGGGGTTTGACTGCTTGCTCACCCTGTCGTCGAAGCGAGAGCAAGCCGTTGACTCCTGATCTCCTCGCACCACTCGACCTGGCGTTCTGGAACATCGAGTCCGCCCAGCACCCGATGCACCTCGGCGCCCTCGGTGTCTTCTCCGCGCACTCGCCGACCGCGGGCGCGCACGCCGCCGAACTGCTCGCGGTCCGCGCGGCCGGGGTGCCCGGGCTGCGCATGCGGATCCGCGATGTCTGGCAGCCCCTCGCCTTCCCGCCCCACTTCGGGAGCGCGGCCCGGGAACCCGCGCCCGACTTCGAACCTCTCGACCACGTCCGGCTGCACGCACCGACCGCGGACTTCCCCGCCGCCGCGGGCCGGCTCATGGAACGCCCGCTCCAGCGCGGCCGGCCCCCGTGGGAGGCACATGTCCTGCCCGGCGAGGACGGCACCTCGTTCGCGGTGTTCTTCAAGTTCCACCACGCGCTGGCCGACGGCCTGCGGGCACTGATGCTCGCCGCCGCCCTCATGGACCCGCTGGACCTGCCCGAGCCCCGCCCGCGCCCCGCCGAGCCGCCCCGCGGACTCCTCCCGGACGTCCGCAAACTGCCCGACCTGGTGCGCGGAACCCTTTCCGACCTGGGCCGCGCCCTCGACATCGGCAGCTCCGTCGCCCGCGCCACCCTCGGCGCCCGCTCCTCGCCCGCCCTCACCTCGCAGCCCACCGGCACCCGCCGGATCGCGGGCGTCGCCCTCGACCTGGACGATGTGCACCGCGTCCGCAAGAGCGTCGGCGGCACCGTCAACGACGTCCTGATCGCCGTCGTCGCGGGCGCCCTGCGCAACTGGCTCGACGAACGCGGCGACAGCAGCGAGGGAGTCGCGCCCCGCGCCCTGATCCCCGTCTCCAGGCGCCGCCCGCGCACCGCGCACCCGCAGGGCAACCGGCTCTCCGGTTACCTGATACGGCTTCCCGTCGACGACCCGGACCCGCTCGGCCGACTCCGTTCGGTGCGTACGGCGATGGACGCCAACAAGGACGCGGGACCCAATCGGGGAGCGGGCGCCGTCGCGCTGCTCGCCGACCATGTGCCGCCGCTCGGTCACCGCCTCGGTGGTCCCGTCGTCGGCCAGGCGGCCCGGCTGCTCTTCGACATCCTGGTCACCAGCGTGCCGCTGCCCAGCCTCGGTCTGATGCTCGGCGGCTGCCCGCTCACCGAGGTCTATCCGCTCGCCCCGCTGGCCCGCGGCCAGGCGCTGGCGGTGGCCGTGTCGACGTACCGCGGACGGGTCCACTACGGGCTCGTCGCCGACGCACAGGCCGTACCGGACCTGAACCGGCTGGCCCGCGCGCTGACCGAGGAGGTGGAGACGCTGATCATCGCCTGCGGCCCCTGAAACGGCCCGTGGGGACCGGTGATCATCTCGGGTTTGGCGCCTTGCCCCCTTGCTCCGTAAAATTCCGCCTTCGAAAGCGAGCGCGGTTCGAGCGCGGCGCGAGACCCGAGGAACGGCACACGCGATGACGGTGACAGAGGACGGCCAGGCGACTCTCGCCGTCGACACGGCTGAGAACGACCGGGCGGCTTCCGCCGTGGACGGGGAGGCGGTCTCCTACGGGCCGGGCATCGACCCGGAGCGGCTGGCCGTCTGCCTCAGCGTGCTCGACGAGCTCGACAAGATCGAGGTCGACCACCCGGACGCCATCGCCGTGCGCCGCGCCACCGCGGGCGTCTACCGCACGGTCAAGCAGCGCCGCCGCCAGGAGCGCAGGGCCGCCAAGACCGCCCACGACAAGGCCGTCACCGAGTCCACCGCGACCGGTTCCGCCCAGCGCATCGACGACGAGACCGAGGGCATCCTGCCCTCGTCCGTCACCGACGCCGGCGAGATCGCGGGGATACTCCAGCGCCCGCGCTCCTGCTACATCTGCAAGAAGCGGTACGTCGAGGTCGACTACTTCTACCACCAGCTCTGCCAGGACTGCGCCGCCGAGAACCGCGCCCGCCGCGACGCCCGCGCCGACCTCACCGGCAAGCGCGCGCTGCTCACCGGCGGCCGGGCCAAGATCGGCATGTACATCGCGCTGCGGCTGCTGCGCGACGGAGCGCACACCACCATCACCACGCGCTTCCCGAACGACGCGATCCGCCGCTTCAAGGCCATGCCCGACAGCGACGAGTGGATCGGCCGCCTGAAGATCGTCGGCATCGACCTGCGCGACCCGGCGCAGGTCGTGGCCCTGGCCGACTCGGTCGCCGCCGAGGGCCCGCTGGACATCCTGATCAACAACGCGGCCCAGACCGTTCGCCGTTCCCCGGGCGCCTACAGCGAGTTGCTCGCCGCCGAGTCCGGCCCGCTGCCCGCCGGTGAGCTGCCGCCCGCCGAGGTCATCGGCACCTTCGGCTCCGGCGCGGTGGCCGCGCTCCCGGTCGCCGGGGGCGGCGCGCTGACCGCGCAGGACGTCACCGACCTGGCCCTGGTGTCCGGCTCGGCCTCGCTGGAGCGGATCGCGGCCGGTACGGCCATCGACGCGGGTGGCCTCGTGCCCGACCTGCACGACACCAACAGCTGGATCCAGTCGGTCGAGGAGGTCACGCCGGTCGAGCTCCTCGAGGTGCAGCTCTGCAACTCGACGGCCCCCTTCATCCTGATCAGCCGGCTGCGCGCGGCGATGGCGGCCTCCGGGGCCGACCGCACGTACATCGTGAACGTGTCCGCCATGGAGGGCGTCTTCAACCGCGGCTACAAGGGTGCGGGCCACCCGCACACCAACATGGCCAAGGCCGCCCTGAACATGCTCACGCGCACCAGCGCGCAGGAGATGTTCGAGAAGGACCGCATCCTGATGACCGCCGTCGACACCGGCTGGATCACCGACGAGCGCCCGCACCCCGACAAGATGCGTCTCGCCGACGCGGGCTTCCACGCCCCGCTCGACCTGATCGACGGTGCGGCCCGGGTGTACGACCCGATCGTGCGCGGCGAGCAGGGCGAGGACCTGTACGGCGTCTTCATGAAGGACTACGCGCCCGGCAAGTGGTGACCGCGCGCCCGGCCACGGGTGAAACCGCGCCCTCAGCTGCGGGTGAAGGTGCCCAGGCCGTCGTGGTCCCAGGCCTCGACGGTCACCCGCGACGCCTTGGAGCCGCCGGACCCCGGTGAACCCGTACCGACCTTGAAGGTCACCCCCGAGAGCCCGGTCGCGTTCTCGCCGACGGTCCGGAAAGCGAAGGTGTCGCCGTCGTAGTGGGTGAGCCGGAAGGTCGTGTGCTTCGGGCCCAGGCTCATGCTGAGCCCGCCGCCTGCTGCCGTGACGGTCAGCGGCCCGTAGTACGCGTTGTCGTACGTGCCCGTGTACCTGTCGGCGGCGCGGGCCACGGCCCCGTTGCGCGGAGGTCTGGAGTAGTCGGTGGGGGAGCGGTCCTGCTGCTCCTGCTGCCGGTACACCCGGTCGACCAGGGGCAGCCAGTCCGTCGTGGGCTTCCCGTACTGGGCGGTGTCGAAGAAGTTCAGCGCGACCGAGTCGGCGAGGCCCACCGGCGCCCCGTTGGTCAGGACGGCGATGCCGAGCTGCTCGCCGGGCAGCATCGTCACATTGGTGTTGGCGCCGAGTTCGAAGGCGCCGGAGTGGCTGAGGCGCAGCCGGCCCTGGTCGTCGTAGCCGACGTTCCAGCCGAGGCCGTAGAAGCCCGCGCGGCCCGCCGGGGCCTGCGGGGGCTGGGCGACGATCTCGGGCAGGTGGGTGCGCTCCAGCGGTGCGGCCGGGATGATCTGCCTGCCGTCCAGCTTCCCGTTCGCCAGTTGCAGTCGCATCCAGGTGGCCATGTCACGGGCCGTGGAGCTCGCGCCGCCCGCGGGCGACTGGGCGTCGGCGTCCCGGACGTACTTCGGCTGCCAGGTGCCGTCCGCGCTCTTCACATGGGTGACGGCCTTGTCCTTGGCCCGGTCGTAGTCGGAGAAGCGGGAGCTGGTGTTCTTCATGCCGGCGGGGCCGTACAGCGTGTCCTGGGAGAGCTTGTCCCAGGTCGTGTCCTTCGCGTTCGCGACCGCCTGGGCCGCGGCGGTGACCCCGTAGTTGGTGTAGGCGTAGCTGGCGCGGAACGGGCCGAGCGGCTCGTATTTCAGGTGGCCCAGGATGTACGTCCGGTCGTAGCCGAGGTCTTCGAGGAGGTCACCGGAGTGGTCGGGCAGTCCGCTGCGGTGCGAGAAGAGGTCGGCGTAGGTGACGTGCGCCGTGACCCAGGGGTCCTTGAGCGCGAAGCCGGGCAGCTGCGCCGCGACGGGGTCGTCCCAGCCGAGCGACTTGGCGCCGACGGCCCCCGCGACGACGGTCGAGGCCAGCGGCTTGGACGAGGACGCGAGCTGGAAGACGGTGTCCGGGTCGACGGCACCGGACCGTCCCGCCTGACGCTCTCCGAAGCCCTTGAGACAGACCACGCGGTCCTTGTGGACGACGGCCACGGCGACGCCGGGGACGCCGGTCTTCTTCATGGCGTCCCGCACGATCCCGTCGAGTCTGCCGACGGCATCGTCCACCCTGGCCCGGGTGAGCTGCGGGGGCGGCTGGGGAGGCGGGGCCGCCGCGACGGCGGCGGGGGTGTGGCCCGCGCCGAGCAGGGAGGTCGCGGCGGCCGCGATCAGCGCCGCGCATCGGTGGTGTCCCGCCCGTCGCCGCACACCCATGGTCACCATTGAACGCGCGCTGTCAGGCTTTGTCCTGCGGAGACGTACGGCGTCCTGCGGGGCTCGGGCGGCAGCCGGGCCCGAACGGGTGGGAGCCGGTGGGAGCCGGCATGGCCGCTACGCGTCGGGCGCACGCGTCCGCAGGCGTTCGTGGACGGTGTCGGCGGGAGAGTGCGCGGACCGGACCCGGGTCCCGCCGTCGACCAGCAGATCGGCGCCCGTGATCCACCCGGCCGCGTCCGAGGCCAGCCAGACCACCGCCCGCGCGATGTCCTCGGGCCGGCCGATCCGGCCCAGCGGGAGCCCCGCGCCGAGCTCGTCCTCGGCGTTCTCCCAGACGAACCGGGCCATCTCGGTGCGGACGAGCCCCGGGGAGACGGAGTTCACCCGCACCTTCGGGGCGAGTTCGCCGGCGAGCTGCTGGGTGAGATGGAGGAGGGCCGCCTTGCTGGTGCCGTACGCCCCCACGTTCGGCCCCACATGCCCGGCGCCCTCCGTGCACACGTTCACGACCGCGCCGCCGTGCTCGCCCATCCAGGCCCGCCAGACACACTGCACCAACCGCAGTGGGGCCTCCACGTTGAGCGTGAACGCCTCGCGCCAGCGGTCCGGATCGGCGTCCATGAGCGGGCCGTACGGCTGGTTGGTCGCGGCGTTGTTCACCACGACGTCGATGCGCCCGAACTCCCGCAGCGCCAGCTCGGTCAGCTCCCGCAGATGCGCCGGATCGGCCACCGAGCCCGCGAGTCCGACGCCGCCGAGCCGTGCGGCGGCCCGGCCCACCGCGTCCGGGTCCCGGGCCGTCACGCACACCCGCGCCCCCGCCCGGGAGAGCTCCTCGGCGACGGCGAGACCGATCCCGCGCGAGGCCCCGGTGACGATGGCGCTCCTGCCCTCAAGCCCGTACGGCGGCGTCATCCGCGTACCGTCTCATGACGGACCGTCAGTCAACAGCCCCGAGTCGCGAGTGCTGCGCCGCCACCAGCTCCAGCACCGTGCGCCAGTCCTCCAGGACCCCGGCGTCGAGACCGGGGACCCTGCCCGACTCGTCCGCGTGGCGCAGGCTCAGCACGTCGTCGGCGTCCGCGTCGTCGGCCCATCCGCCGGCGTGCAGGCCGACGAGCCGGGAGACCCGCTCGCCGAGCAGCGGCCGGACCAGGTCCGCCGCCAGGTCGGCGTGACCGGTCGTGTCGCCGGGCCGCAGGAGGTGCCCTACGGCGTGGACCAGGCCCGCCACCTGGAGTTCCTTGTCCGCGGGACGACTTCGGCGCAGGAGCGCGGCGGTCTGTAGGGCGTGGTCGTGCAGATCCACTCGGCCGCCACAGCGGCCCGGGGTGTCCCGGGCGCCCCGGCAGGCGTGCAGCAGATCCATCAGCTCCTCGACGCTGCGCAGCTCCATGCGTCAGTCCTCCCGAGTCCTCCCGCGGGAAAAGCCGTTTCCGGGCGCCAGCAGATCATGGCTGCCTTGCGAATCGGCCAACGGGATCTGAACTGCGCGCCGTGTTCAGTGGTGCCCGTGGCCTTCGGCCCCCGGAGTCCCGTGCCCGTGGGCTCCCGGCGCAGGTGCGCGGTGGTGGTGGCCCTCCGCGCCCACAGTCCCGTGCCCGTGGCCTTCCGGCTCCGGTGCCCCGCCCATCATCCGCAGCATCGCCGGGCCGCCCGTGCGCAGGAACCGCCACACCAGGGCCGCCGCCAGCAGCAGGAAGACGATGTTGAGCCAGGTCGTGTAGTTCCAGGAGACACCTTCCATGGGGATCGTCGCGTCGGCCTGGTCGGGGATGAGCCCGAGGCCGCCGAAGAGGAACTCCACGACGTATCCGGCGAACACCATGGCGACGTAGAAGGTGACAAGGAGGAAGCCGGTCATCCGGAGTCCGTAGTACTTCCGGTAGATGTTCAGGATCGGCAGGATCAGCAGGTCCGCGAAGATGAACGCGACCACACCGCCGAAGCTGATCCCGCCCTTCCACAGCACGACGGCCAGCGGCACGTTCCCGATGGAGCAGACGAACGAGGCGATCGCCACGAGCGGGCCGATCAGGGGGCCGATCAGCCTCGCGGCGAGCGGATGGCCGTCCAGGAAGAGGGACTGCCAGAACGCGTCGGGCACCCAGGCCGCGATCGCGCCCGCGATCAGCAGACCGATCATCAGGTCGCGCAGGATCGCCGCCCACTCCATGACGAACACGTGTGCGACAGAGGTGTAGCCGGCGCGCGAGAGCAGCCGGCGCGCGAACGAGCCCTCCGTCTGGATCGACATGTCCATGGCGGCATGCCCTTCCATCGATCCGGCGAGCCCGCGCTCCGCCTGCTCCCGGGCCTCACGCAGCAGCCGTTCGCGCAGAAAGATCCGGAAGAGCACGGCCAGCACGACGATCATGATCGGGCCGCCGACGAACTCGGCGACCGTGAACTGCCAGCCCATCAACAGGGCGAGGATCACGCCGAGTTCGACGACCAGATTGGTGGAGGCGATCTCGAACGCCATCGCCGCGGTGAAGTTCGCGCCCTTGCGGAACAGCGAGCGTGCCAGCGCGACGGCCGCGTACGAACAGGACGAGGACGCCGCGCCGAGCCCCGCGGCCAGCGTGAGCGTCCGCGGCCGGTCGTCACCGAGCAGCCGCACGATCGTCGCGCGGCGCACCACGGCCTGGACGACGGCGGAGAGGCCGAATCCCAGGATCAGCGCCCAGGTGATCTCCCAGGTCATCGACCCGGTGATGGACAGTGCGTGCAGGATCGCGTGCATCGGCCTCACTCATTCCCGTCCGGCTTCCCCGATTTACGCGGGACTATACCCCCTAGGGGTATCAGCCGCCGTGTGGTGGGCAGGCGGGTCGTGCCGGTTCAAGGTTCCGCAAAGACTTCGCAGGGCCGCTCCAAAGGGAGGCCGGGGCTCCGCGGGTCGGCCCATCACCCCTGCCTGGACGCCGGGTTGAGTCTTCCCGCCCTGGTCGCGGGAGGTGTGGCGCTGCGCTGAACGGGTGGCGCGCGAGGGGGGATACATCATCAAATAGACCCAGATCGAGGATCGGTGGATGCTGATTGACGCAAGACGGTTACCTCGTGTTATCAGCCCCATCGAGCGGACACCCGCTCATTTGGTTACCCTGTACCGGACGGACAGCCTGCAGGGGTTCCACCCACACCCAAGGTCCGTCCCGGGACAGCCGGTCACCACGGACTGCTCTCACGAGTTACCGGCGCCACCGCGTCCTTAACTGCCTTCGACTCAGACCCGAGGGGATGTCAGGCGACCGGAAGCAGACTGGCCCTGTACGTCCCGAGGGTGACCCGACACATAAGGAGTGCGCGGTGACACCGGAGAAGACGAATCTCGATCAGCGCCCCAAGGACCGCACGGAGCGCGGAGGCCGGCCCGAGAAGAAGCTCGGCAGCCTCGACGTGTGGGCCAGGTCCGCCCCGATCCGCCTGGCGGGGTACGAGGACGACCTCGCCGAGCCCCACATCCTGCCCAGCGTGGACTGACCGCTCGCGGCGGGACTCATCGCGATCGCTGACGGCATGGGCGTGCCAGACTCACGTCCATGCTGATCAGAGAAGCCGCGGCCGACGACTGGCCGCGGATCTGGCCTTTCTGGCACCGGATCGTCGCCGCGGGTGAGACCTACACCTGGGACCCGGGCACCTCCGAGGAGGCGGCCCGGGCCCTGTGGATGGCACCGGGCAAGCATGTGTACGTCGCCGAGGACGCCACCGGAGCGGTCGTCGGCTCGGCCTACGTCACCCCCAACTACGGCGGCCCCGCCGCGCGCGTCGCCAACGCCGGATTCATGGTCGACCCCGACCACGCCGGGCTCGGCATCGGGCGCGCGCTCGCCGAGCACGTCCTCGCCGCGGCGAAGGCCGACGGCTACCGGGGCATGGTCTTCAACGCTGTCGTGGAGACCAATCCCGCCGTCACGCTGTGGACCGCGCTCGGCTTCACGATCCTCGGCACCGTGCCGGACGCCTACGAGCACCCCCGGCACGGGCGGGTGGGACTGCACATCATGTACAAGGCCCTGTGAATCTCCCGCGCACTCCGGGGGGCACCGCGCTCCTCAGTCCAGTGGCGCCGTCCGCCGCCACGGCCGCAGTTCCTCCAACTGACCCGCCAGCTCCAGGAGTTCCAGCTCGGATCCGGGGCGTCCGACCAGCTGTACGGCCGCCGGTGCCCCGCTCGGCAGGGTCCCGAACGGCACCGCCATCGCGGGCCACCCGGTGAGGTTCCACGGCGGCGTCAGCGGCGAGTAGTTGGTGTTGACCAGCACATTGCGCAGCCAGCCCCGCTCGTGCCACGGTGCGGTGGCCGGCCCCCGCCGGGCCAGTGCCGGGGTGAGCAGCACGTCGTGCTCCGCGAAGAACGGCTCCAGACGCCCGCGCAGCTGCTCGCGGCGCTCGCCCGTGCGTACCCCGGCCACGAAGCGGCGCCCCACGGCGGCGTGCACCCGAGTCCGCCGGGTGAGCCGGCGCGGGTCGAGGTCCTCGGCGTCCACCGCGGTGCCCGCCGTCCAGTGCATCAGCGCGGCGGTGCCCAGCCAGTAGGGGTACGGCGGGTCGGCGGGCCGCACCTCGTGGCCCGCCCGGGCCAGCAACTCCCCGGCCTCCCGGGCGGCGTTCGCGTACGGGCGGCCGACACCCACGCCGACCAGCGGACTGCGGACGGAGACGGCCACCTTGCGGACGAGGTTCCCCGAGGGGCGTATCGCCTCGGTGTCCGACAGGACCGCGAACATCAGGCGGGCGTCCTCGACCGTCGTCGCGAGCGGCCCGTTCTCCGACATGCCGAACCAGTCGCCGTGACCGATACCCGCCGGGATCGTGTCAGGGCCCGGCTTGAGGCCGACGATGCCGCAGTTGGCCGCCGGGATGCGCAGCGAACCCATCCCGTCGTTGCCCAGCGCGATCGGCACCATCCCGGCGGCGACCGCGGCCGCGCTGCCTCCCGAGGAGCCGCCCGCCGTCCGCGAGGTGTCCCAGGGGTTGCGGGCCGTGCCGTGGACACCCTCGGAGGTGCCGAAGACACAGAGCTCGGGCACGTTGGTGAGACCCACGACCACGGCGCCCGCCGCGCGCAGCCGCGCCACCGTCGGATGGTCGTGATCGGCGGGGGTGTCCGCGGTCGCGGCGGAGCCGTTGCGGTTCGACTCGCCGCGCACCGCGAGGTTGTCCTTGACGGCCACGGGCACCCCCGCGAGGGGGAGTTCGGCCAGGTCCGCGCGGCCGGCCAGCTCGTCGGCCGCCGCGAGGGCCGCCTCGGCCCGTACGACACGGAAGGCACCCACGCGCGCGTCGAGCCGCTCGATCCGCGCGAGGTGGTCGGCCACCACCTCGCGGGGCGTGGCCCGCTTCTCGCGTACGGCTGCGGCGATCTCGGTGGCGGTCCGGCCGACCCAGCTGGTCACGGGTGCTCCTCGGGGACAGGGGATTACTGGTGAGTACGAGGAGCACTGTGCCCGGCGGCGGGGTGCCGCGTCGAGAGCCGTCGCCCTTGGACATTCGGATCGGTCTTCTTGGACTTTCGCGCTCAGGCTTGTCCGGTATCTCCGCAGAGTCGCCGATCATCCGATCACTTGCTCAACTTTCGCACCTGCCCGCCCCATTGACAGGATCTGGTGGCGCCTCAATCATCAAACATCCGATGAATTGGAGCCGCTATGAGCACGTATCCAAGACGTCAGGTTCTGGGCGCCGCGGCTGGAGTGGCCGTCGCCGCCACTCTTCCCCTCGCGGCCACGGCCGAAGCGCGACCGGCGGTCGAGCAGCACGGCCCGTGGGTTCCCGTCCCCGACCCGATCCCCGTGCCGCTCGACGCGTACACCGACAACGACGGCATCGACACGGCGGCCGCCCCCGGCGGCAGCTTCGACGGCTCGGGGTACACGTTCCCCGGCGAGGAGCTCCCGGCGGGCCCCGTCGAGGTGGACGGCATCGCGTTCGTCTTCCCCTCCGCCGCCGCGGGTGCCCGGAACAACGTGGTGGCCCTCGGCCAGCGCATCGACCTTCCGAGCGGGCGCTATCTCTCGGCCCACTTCCTCACCGCGGGCAGCTACGGCGACGCCGCGGGCCGTGCCACCGTGCACTACGCCGACGGCTCGACGACCACCGCCGGGCTCGGCGGCGCGGACTGGTACGCGACCGGCGGGTCGCTGTCGGCCCCGTATCGCTACCGGCCGGACGGCACGAAGGACGAGCACGGCGTGGGGATCGGCACGGCCGAGGTCTGGATCGACCCGCAGCGCGACGCGGTCGCCCTCACCCTGCCGACCACCAACCCCGCCGAGGCCGGCAAGGCTTCCCTCCACGTGTTCGCCCTCTCCCTCCAACCGGCCGCGCAGGGAAGGGCGTTGGCCCTGCGGGACGCGCACTCCACCTTCTCCCTGCTGGAGTCGAGCGGCGCGCAGAGCGTGGAGGCCACGGTCGTCAACGCGGGCACGGTCGCCGTCCTCGCCGGTGACCGCGTGTCGGTCGGCGTCGACGTGCCGGGCGCCCGCACCGTCGAGCCCGCGCACGTCATCCGCCTCGACCCCGGCGAGCAGGCGCGCGTCCGGGTCGGCATCCGCAACCGCGTGGGCACGGCACCGGGCACCGCGCGGCCCGGAAAGGTGACCGTCACCGGACGCGGTCAGCACGTCACCTCCGCCGGGCGCGAGCTGACCCTCGGCGTGCCCGACTACCAGCCCACCGAGAGCTCTCTCGCCGGGCACCAGGCCCCGTACTGGTTCCACCGCGCCAAGTTCGGCATCTTCATCCACTGGGGTGTCTACTCGGTGCCCGCCTGGTCTCCGGTCGGCAAACAGTACGCCGAGTGGTACTGGAACCACCTGCAGAGCCCGGACAACGCGGTGTACGCCTACCACCGGGACACATACGGCGAGAGCTTCGCCTACGACGACTTCATCCCGATGTTCACGGCGGAGAGGTTCGACCCCCGGGCCTGGGTGGAACTCTTCCGTGACGCGGGAGCCCAGTACCACGTGCTCACCTCCAAGCACCACGAGGGCTTCGCCCTGTGGGACACCAAGGTCTCCGACCGCAACGCCGTGAAGATGGGCCCGAAGCGCGATCTGATCCGCGAACTCTTCGACGCCTCAAAGAAGTTCACGCCCGAGCTGCACCGCGGCCTGTACTTCTCCATGCCCGAGTGGTTCAACCCCGACAACCCGTGGATGGGCCACGCCCCGCGCAACCCGTACACCCTGGAGCCGCTCCCGTACACCGGATACACGGCGGGCAAGGACTATGTGAAGGACTATCAGGCCCCGCAGATGCTGGAACTGATCCACGGCTACGACCCGTCCCTCATCTGGTGCGACATCGGCGGCGCGAACGACAGCCTCCATGTCCTCGCCGAGTACTTCAACCACGGCAAGAACAGAGCCAAGCCGTACGAGGTGACCGTCAACAACCGCTCGGGCATCGGCTTCCACGACTTCACCACCCCCGAGTACACGACGTACGAGAACACCGTCGTCGCGAAGTGGGAGTCGAGCCGGGGACTCGACCCCTTCAGCTACGGCTACAACAAGGCGACGCCCGACGCCGCCTACATGACCGCCGAGGAGGTCGTCCACAGCCTGGTCGACATCGTGTCGAAGAACGGCAACTTCCTGCTGGACATCGGTCCCCGCGCGGACGGCACCATCCCGGAGATCATGCAGACCCGGCTGCGCGAGACCGGCCGCTGGCTCAGGACCAACGGCGAGGCGATCTACGACACCACGTACTGGTCGCGGATGGCGCAGCTCGGCGAGGACCTGCGGTTCACGGTCCGGCAGAACGAGGCGTTCTACATCCACTCGCTGACCGAGCCCGGCGCCACGCTGACCGTCGAGGCGCCGGTGCCGATCCGTGGCGGGGACAAGGTGACGATGCTCGGTCACGACCGGCCGCTGACCTGGAAGGTGAGCGGCGGGTCGCTGGTCGTCGACGTGCCGGAAGCGGCCCGCAGGGCGGGGCAGTACGTGTGGGTGTTCAAGGTGGAATGGCATGACTGACCGACGCGCCGCACGGCCCGCTCGGAGCAGGTGGACCCGGAGGGTCGTCGGCTGCGTGGTGGCGCTGCTGCTGATGCTCGCCACGCCGGTCCCGGCGCTGGCGCGCACAGCGGAGGCACGGACGGCCGCGGTGCCTCCCGTCACGGTCCCCGCCCTCACCAACTGGACACCGGCGCAAGGTAGTTACTCCTTCGGTTCCGGCTCGCGCATCGTCGCACGCGACCCTGCGGCACGCCGGGTCGCGGACACGCTCGCCGACGATCTGCGCGCGGCGGGCCACGGCACCGTTCCCGTCGTACGGCAAGGCGCGCACGCGGGTGACATCGTGATCGGCGTCGACCCCTCCTCGTCGCGGTTCGGCGCGGAGGGCTACGAACTGCGCGCGGGCAAGAGCCTGCTGGTGACCGCCGCCGCCGAGACCGGTGCCTTCTACGGCACCCGCACCCTCCTCCAGCTCCTCGCCCAGAGCGACCGCGTGCCCGCCGGGAGCACGGTCGACGTGCCCCAGTACAAGGAACGCGGTGTCGGCGTCTGCGCCTGCTACGTCCACATCTCCACGGCCTGGCTGGAGAACCTGGTGCGCGACATGGCGTACCACAAGCTCAACCAGCTGCTGCTCGAACTGAAGGTGAAGAGCGACGCCCATCCCGAGGCCAACGCCTGGGGCTACTACACGAAGGACGAGATACGCCGGCTCGTGGCCCTCGGCGAGAAGTACCACGTCGAGATCATCCCGGAGATCAACTCGCCCGGGCACATGGACCCCTGGATCCAGAACCGCCCGGACCTCCAGCTCACCGACACCGACGGCGTGAAGCAGCCCGCCCGGCTCGACATCACACAGGACGGGGCCTTCACGTACTACACGAGCCTGATCGACGAGTACGCGCAGGTGTTCACGTCCGGGTCCTGGCACATGGGCGCCGACGAGTACATGCTCGGCTCCGACTTCGCCAAGTACCCGCAGATCCTCGCCTACGCACGGGCCAGGTACGGCGCGAGCGCCACTCCGCAGGACGCGTTCATCGACTTCGTCAACCGCGTCCAGGCCTACGCGGCGGCCAAGGGCAAGAAGCTGCGCATCTGGAACGACGGTCTCACCGGCGCCAACACCGTGCCCGTCACGGCCGGTACGACGGTCGAGCACTGGCTGAACGTGGCGACGAAACCGAGCCGGCTCATCGCCCAGGGCTATCCGTTGATGAACGCCGCCTACTCCCTCTACCTCGTCCGCGGCGGCTTCCACACCGACACGAAGGCGCTGTACGACCAGAGCTGGGACCCGCGCAGTTTCGAGGGCGAGAAGCTCGCCTCGCGCGAGGGAGTCACCGGGGCGAAGATCAGCCTCTGGCCGGACAACGGGCGCGGGGAGACCGAGAACGAGGTCGCTACGGCCATGGACCCGGCCCTGCGGCACATCGCCCAGGTCACCTGGGGCTCGGCGCACCCCGACCCGACGTACGCCGAGTTCACCGCGCGCGGTGCGGTCGTGGGGCACGCGCCCGGGTGGCGGGACCTGACCCGCGTGCCGGTGGCCGAGGGGACGTACACCTTCCGCGGTGGGGCCGCGACCGCAGATCTCCAGGTCCTGCGGACCGCGGACGGCTATGTGACCCTGCGGTCCACGACGAGCGGCGGCTGTCTGGAGGTGAGCGGCGGAAAGCTCACGCTGAACGTGCCCCTGGACCCCGGTGTCGAGGTGACCGAGTCGCCCTGCGCCGCCGCGGACACCTTGCAGCGCTGGGAGCTGGATCCGGTGCCCGGCGGCGGATACCGGCTCGTCAACGCGATCACACGGATGGCGGTGCACGTGACGGACGCGGGGCGGCTCCTCCAGTACCCGCCGGACCAAGAGCCGCCGTCCGTCTGGCAGTTGACCATCCACTGATGTGAGGAGACCCCACCCCCATGGCCATCTCCAGACGCCTCTTCGTCCTGGCATCCACCGCCCTCGTCGCGTCCACCGGCACATCCGTCGCTCTCGCGGCCCCCGGCGAAGCTGCCTCCCGTATCCCCGTCAGCCCCTCCGACACCGAGGACGACCTGGTCCGCAAGGCCTCCCAAGTCCGGCCCACCGCACGGCAGATCGCCTGGCAGAACCTCGGACGCACCGCCTTCCTGCACTTCGGCGTGAACACCTTCACCGGCCTGGAGTGGGGCACCGGCGACGAGGACCCGGACGTCTTCCAGCCCGTCGGCCTCGACACCGACCAGTGGGCCCGCGCCCTGCGCGACGGCGGCTTCGAGCTCGCCATCCTCACCGTCAAGCACCACGACGGGTTCGTCCTCCACCCGTCGCGCTACACCGACCACTCGGTGGCGTCGAGCAGTTGGCGCGACGGGCGGGGCGACGTGCTGCGCTCCTTCGCCGACTCGATGCGCCGCCACGGGATCAAGGTCGGCGTCTACATCTCACCGGCCGACGAGAACCAGTACCTGCACGGCGTGTACGCCAACGGCAGCGCGCGCATGGAGCGCACCATCCCGACGCTCGTCGACGGCGACGACCGTACGAACCCCAGGACGTTCACGCTGGATGCCACCGACTACGGCGCCCATATGCTCAACCAGCTCTACGAAGTGCTCACCGAGTACGGACCCGTCGACGAGGTGTGGTTCGACGGAGCACAGGGCCGCATTCCGCCCGACAAGGTCGAGAAGTACGACTGGGACAGCTGGTACGCGCTGGTCCGGGCGCTCGCCCCAGACGCCTCGATCGCCGTGTCCGGGCCCGATGTGCGCTGGGTCGGCAACGAGGGCGGGCTCGCCCGCGAGGACGAGTGGAGCGTCGTACCGGTCACGGAGAAGGACAACGGCCGCACGGACTACGCGCTGGCCTACGACGCACCCGACGAGGGCAGCAGGGCCGCGCTGGTGGCGGCCCGGCCGGTGGCCGACTACCTGCAGTGGTGGCCGGCCGAGTGCGATGTCTCCATCCGTGACGGCTGGTTCTACCACCCCGGCCAACAGCCCAAGAGCGTGGACGAGTTGACCGACATCTACTTCCGCTCGGTCGGCCGCAACTCGGTGCTGCTGCTCAACATCCCACCCGACACGCAGGGCTTGCTGCCGGCCGCCGACGTGGTGCGGCTGCGCGAGTTCCGCGAACGCGTGGACCGGGAGCTGCCGGAGAACCTGGGGCGCGGGGCCGTGGTCCGCTCCTCCCCGGGGGTCTTCACCCTCGACCTCGGTACGGAACACGAGGTGGACCGGATCCGGCTCGCCGAGGACATCCGGCACGGCCAGCAGGTGGAGAGCTTCGTGGTCGAGGCGTACGGAGCGGGCGCCTGGAGCCGGGTCGCCGGGGCGGGCACGATCGGAGCGAGCCGGATCCTGCTGCTCCCGGCGCCCGTTCGGGCCCGGCACTGGCGCCTTCGGGTGACGCGGTCACGGCAGACCGCGCGGATCGCGGAGTTCGCGCTGTATCGCTCACGGATCTGACGCGTACGGGAGGTGGATGCCCGCACGGCGTCCACCTCCCCCGTCTCCGGCTCCGCGTCCGTCCTTCACCCTCTCAAGCCCCGCAGGGCCCCGTACTCTCCCGTTCGATCAGCCGCGGCACCGGTACCTGCACCGTCCGGGCCGGACCGCCGTCCAGTAGCGCGGTGAGTTCCTGGGCGGCCGTGCGGCCGAACTGGACGGTGTCGCGGGAGAGGGCGGACAGCCAGGGTTTGACCATGCGGCACAGGGGCGAGTCCTCCCAGGCGACGACCGAGACGTCGCGCGCCACCAGGAAGCCGAGTTCCGTGGCGGCGGCGACGCCGGCGACGGCCATCACGTCGTTGTCGTAGACCAGCGCGGTCGGCGGGGTGCCGCTCTCCAGGACGCGGCGGGTGACGGCGGCGCCCTCCGCGTCCGAGTAGTCCGTGGGGACCGAGCGCACCTCCGTCAGACCCCGCCGCTCGGCCTCCGCGCGCAGGGTGCGGATCCGGCGCTCGGTGTGGGCGAGCCCCGGCAGGCCCGCGATGTGCACGATCCGGCGGTGGCCGAGCGCGTACAGCTCGTCCACCACCGCGGCCATCGCACCCGCGTCGTCCGCCCAGACGGTGGAGATCCCCGGGTGCCCCGCGTCCGGTACACCGCCGATCACCACGGCGGGCAGACCCAGCTCCTCGAGGAGGTCCGGACGCGGATCGTCGGTCCGCGGGTCGACGACCATGACTCCGTCCACGCGGTGCTCGGCCCACCAGCGCCGATAGACCCCGCACTCGTCGGCCACGTCCTCCACCACCTGGAACAGCAGGCCGAGATGACGCTCGGCCAGCACCTCCTGGATGCCGGAGATCAGCTGCAGGAAGAACGAGTCCACGCCCAGGGCGTCGGCGGGACGGGCCACCACGAGACCGACCGTCGCCGCGCCCTCGCCGGACAGCTGGCGCGCCGCCGTACTCGGCCGCCAGCCCAGCTGTTCGGCCACGCGACGGACCCGGTCGCGGGTGATCTCGGAGACCCCGGGCCGGTCGTTGAGCGCGAAGGAGACCGCGCTCTCGGAGACCCCGGCGCGCTGTGCGATGTCCTTCATCGTCGGTCGGCGCGCGGGTGACCGCTTGGCTGGCAACCCTGTTCCCCGTTCTGCTGAGCTGGTGTACTAATGCGCTTGAGCTGAGGCAATCTAAAGCGCATTAGTGATCGATTGCAAGAGGCTGCAGGAACGTCTGTGACCAGCCATGTTGTGGCACTAATGAATTTAGCTGGGCCAAATCCATTGACTTGCCCGGCGAGTTGGCTGCAAGGTCTGCCCCGGCACCGTTACCCCTGCTGCAAGAGGAGCCCCATCCGTGCGCATCTCCCGCAGAGCTCTCGCCGCCGCTGCCACCGTCGCCGTTCTCCTGCCGCTGAGCGCCTGCGGCTCCGGCAGTGACGGTAGTGGCCGGGCGGACGCCTCCGGCAAGGTCGAGGGCGACATCACCTTCCAGACCTGGAACCTGAGGGCCAACTTCAAGTCGTACTTCGAGGGCGTGATCGCCGACTTCGAGAAGAAGTACCCCGGCACCCATGTGAAGTGGGTCGACCAGCCCGCCGAGGGCTACGCCGACAAGATCAGCGCGGACGCGGCCGGCGGCACCCTGCCCGACGTCGTCAACGTCTCGCCGGACCTCGTCGCCCCGCTCGCCAAGGCGGGCCTCGCCCTCGACCTCGAGAAGTCCGCCGCGCAGTACAAGAAGGAGTACCTGGACGGCGCCTGGGCCGGCCACCAGATACCGGGCATGACCGGCACGTACGCCTTCCCCTGGTACCTCAACACCGGCCCGCTCTTCTACAACAAGTCCCTGTTCAAGGCGGCCGGCCTCGACGCCTCCAAGCCGCCGACGACGTACGACGAACTCTTCGCCGACGCCCTGCAGCTGGCGAAGAAGAGCGACGGCAAGGTCGCCACGCTCGCCAACGTGCCCACCATCGAGGACTTCGGCCGCTACGGCGTCGAGCTGATGAACAAGGAAGGCACCGCCTTCGCCTTCAACGACGCCAAGGGAGTCGAACTCCTCACCAACTACAAGGAGTTGTACGACGCGAAGGCGCTCGACCCGCAGGCGCTGACCGCGACCCCGGAGTCCTCGGGCAAGAAGTTCCTCACCGGGGCCGTCGCCATGAACCCGGGCAGCGCCCTGGACCTCGGCAACTTCAAGAAGCAGGCCCCGAACCTCTACAAGAACATCGGCATCACGGACCAGATCACCAGCACCGGCAAGGTGAACATGTACGTGATGGGCGTCATGGTCAACTCGCGCACCAAGCACACTCCCGCCTCGGTCGCCTTCGCGCACTTCGTCACCGACGCGCAGAACCAGATGTCCTTCGCGAAGAAGGTCGCGATCTTCCCGAGCACCGCGGGCTCGCTCGACGACCCGTACTTCACCAAGGAGGACGGCACCGACGAGACCCGCGTGCGGACAGCCGCCGCCAAGTCCCTGAAGAACGCGGTCAACTACACGCCGGTCCTCTTCAGTGAGCAGATGAAGACCGCGCTGCGCAACGAGGTCGCCAAGGCCCTGCAGGGCAAGGAGAGCCCCAAGGCGGCTCTTGACAACGCTGTCAAGGCCTGTGACACGCTGCTCAAGCAGCAGGGCTGAGCGCAGCCATGGCGAGTTCCTCCAGCACCGCCCGGGTGCGGCGCCAACTGCCGACCAGCCCCTGGCTGTTCGCCGCTCCCGGCCTCCTGGTCGTGAGCGTGTTCATCCTCTATCCGTTCGTCTCGACCGTCGTCAACGCCTTCACCGACCGCCGCACCCTGATCCCGGGCACGTTCGTGGGCCTCGCCAACTTCCGTGAACTGCTGCACGACGACATGTTCTGGATCGGGCTGCGCAACAGCACGCTGTACGTCCTCGGGGTCGTCCCCGCGCTCGTCCTGCTGCCGTTGCTGCTCGCGCTGCTGGTCCAGAAGAACATCCCCGGCATCACCTTCTTCCGGTCGGCCTTCTACACCCCGGTGGTCGCGTCCATCGTCGTGGTCGGTCTGATCTGGGTGTGGCTTCTGGACGAACGCGGCCTGGTGAACTCGCTGCTGGAGTCGATCGGCGTCGGCAGGGTCGGCTTCCTCAGCGACCAGTGGCTGCTCCTGCTGAGCGCCATGGCCGTCACGGTCTGGAAGGGCCTCGGCTACTACATGATCATCTATCTCGCAGCGCTCGCCAATGTGCCGCGCGAGCTGCACGAGGCCGCTTCGGTCGACGGCGCGGGCGCGGTCCGCCGCTTCTTCACGGTCACCGTGCCCGCCGTCCGCTCCACCATGGTGCTGGTCGCCGCGCTCTCCTCGGTCGCCGCCTTCAAGGTGTTCTCCGAGGTGTACCTGATGGCGGGCCCCGACGGCGGCCCGGCGGGCGAGGACACCACCCTCGTCATGCTCGTCCAGCGCACCGGCACCGGACTGACCGGCCGGGTCGGCTACGCCTCCGCCATCTCGGTCGTCGTCTTCGTCGTCACCGTCGCGCTGATGCTGCTCGTGCTGCGCGCCGACCGGAAGGAGGACGTGTGAGCACGCCGGAAGGAGGACGCGTGAGCGTGCGGGACGGCGGACGTGTGAGCGTGCTGGAGAAGGAGCGCGACGTCGAGCGGCGTCCGCCGGCCGAGCGAGGGTCCCGTCGCCGTCGTGTCACCGACGAGCACGGCCGCCGCGTCCGCGGCTGGGAACTCGCCCTGCGCTACCTGCTGTTGCTCGCCGTCCTCGCCCTGACCGTCGGCCCGTTCCTGTGGCAGCTGTCCACCTCGCTCAAGGGCCCGACCGAGGACATCTTCAGCTCACCGCCGAAGTTCCTGCCGGGCGATCCCACGCTGCACAACTACAAGCGGGTGGCCGACACCATCCCCGTCTGGGACTACGCCTTCAACTCCCTGAAGGTCGCGGGTGCCAACGTCGTCACCAACTGCGTGGGTTCGGCGCTCGCGGGCTACGCCCTGGCCCGCCTGCGCTACCGGGGCAGGCGCGTGGCGACCCTCGTGTTCATCCTCGCCATGCTGGTCCCCGTCGAGGGCATCATCATCGCCCAGTTCACCACCATGCGAGAGCTCGGCCTGAACAACACGCTCATCGGGGTCGTCCTGCCCGGCAGCATCGGCGCGATGAACGTCCTGCTGATGCGCAACGCCTTCCTCAATCTGCCGTACGAGATCGAGGAGGCGGCCTTCGTGGACGGCGCCAACACCTGGCAGCGATTCCTGCGGATCGCGCTGCCCTCGGTGAAGGGCACGCTCGCCGTCGTCGCGATCTTCGCCTTCATGGGCGCCTGGGACGACTTCCTGTGGCCGCTCATCGTGCTCAGCGATCCCTCGAAGTTCACCCTCACCATCGGCCTCAACTATCTGCACGGCACCTTCGCAGGCGACGAACGGCTCGTCGCCGCGGGCACGATCATCGCCATGGCACCGCTCATCGCCCTCTTCGCCTGCCTGCAGCGGTACTTCTTCCGCGGGGTGGGGGAGGGCGCCGTCAAGGGCTGACCTTCCGCTGTCCCGATTCGCTTCGCAAGGATCCCGCATGCCTTCTGCCGTGCGCTTCGGCGTCAACTACACGCCCAGCGAAGGGTGGTTCCACCACTGGCTCGACTTCGACCTCGACTCCGTACGCGCCGACCTCGACTCCATCGCCGCGCTGGGCCTCGACCACATCCGGGTCTTCCCGCTGTGGCCCTACTTCCAGCCCAACCGCGCGCTGATCCGCCCGCGCGCCGTCGAGCAGCTGCGCCGGCTCGTCGACGCGGCCGGAGAACGGGGGCTCGACGTCAACGTGGACGGCCTGCAGGGGCACCTGTCGAGCTTCGACTTCCTGCCCGCGTGGACGCGGACCTGGCACCGGCGCAACCTGTTCACCGACCCGGAGGTCCTCGACGGCCAGGCGGCCTATCTGCGCACGCTCGCCGCGGCCCTCGCCGACCACCCGCACTTCATCGGCATGACGCTCGGCAACGAGGTCAACCAGTTCTCGGCGGGCCCGCCCCATCCGGACCCCGACCGGGCGAGCAGCGCCCAGATCGACGACTGGCTGGAGCGGATGCTCGCCGCCTGCGAGGAGGGTGCCCCCGGCAGGCTGCATCTGCACGCCGAGTACGACGCCACCTGGTACCAGGACGACATGCCGTTCACCCCGGGCCAGGCGGCCCGCCGCGGCGCCGTCACGGCCGTACATTCCTGGGTCTTCAACGGCACCGCCCAACGGCACGGCCGCACCTCCGTGGCCACCGAACACCACGCCGCGTATCTGATCGAGCTGAGCAAGGCCTGGGCCGACGACCCGCACCGGCCCGTCTGGCTCCAGGAGGTCGGCGCACCCGCCCCGCTGATCCCGCCCGAGCACGCCGCTGCCTTCACCGAGGCCACCGTCGCGGCGGCGCTGGACTGTCCCGACCTGTGGGGCATCACCTGGTGGTGCTCCCACGACGTCTCCCGCGACCTCGCGGATTTCCCCGAACTCGAATACGGGCTCGGCCTGTTGACCAACGACCGGCGCCCCAAGGACAGCGCGCGGACGCTGGCCCGCGCCGCCCGCGAGCACCACCACACGCCCGCCCCCCGCACCACGGCGCTGATCGTCCCCGCCGACCCCGCCGTCCGCTCGCTCTGTGCCCCGGGCGGCCCCGTCTTCGAGGCGTTCTTCCGGCTCACCGCCGACGGCGCCCGCCCCACCACCGTCCTCGACGCGCGCGCGGACGACAAGGAACACCTCGCCGCGCGCGGCATCACCGAAGTCGTCAGTCCCGATCAGGTACTCCCCATCCCACAAGGAGAAACCCGCTCGTGAACCCCACCAGACGCACCGTCCTGCTCGCCGGCGCGGCCGCCGCGCTGCTGCCCGCCCTGCCCGGTCTGCCCGCGGTCGCGGCGACCGGGGCCGCCGCGACCGCGGCACCGCCGTACGCCTCCTACTGGTACCCCGACTCGCTGCCCTCGGGCACCCCCGGCACCGGCATCACCTGGCGCAGTCTCAAGGCATGGAGCGCCGCAACCGACGCCGACCTGGCGTTCAACGCCTCGACCGTGCCGCTCGCCGCGCGCTTCACACCGACGCCGGCCAACACCACAGCCCGCAGCGGCCAGGCCCGTATCCAGTCCCTCGTCTCCTTCGGCCCCACGTCGAACAACCCCTCACAGGGTGCCGCCACCGCCGACTACTACGCTCTCACCCACTGGGCCTACCTGGACGAACTCGTCTTCTGGGGCGGCTCGGCGGGCGAGGGTCTGATCCTCGCGCCGAACGCCCCGATCGTCGACGCGGCCCACCGGCACGGCGTGCCCGTCCTCGGCAACGTCTTCCTGCCGCCCGTCGCCTACGGCGGACAGCTCCAGTGGACCCGCGACCTGGTGCAGAAGGACTCCACCGGGCACTACCCCCTCGCCGCGCGGCTCGTCGCGGTGGCGGCGGCGTACGGCTTCGACGGCTGGTTCATCAACGCGGAGACCAGCGGCGGGAACACCGCGCTCGCCACCGACATGCTCGGCTTCATGAACGAACTGAAGACGCTCGGAGCGGCTCAGGGGCAGCGCGTCACCTGGTACGACGCGATGACCGTCAGCGGCTCGGTGAGCTGGCAGGGCGCCCTGAACAACCAGAACAAGACGTTCTTCCAGGCCGCCGACTCCATGTTCGTCGACTTCCGCTGGTCGCAGAGCAGCCTGGCCTCCTCCGCGACGACGGCCCGGCAACTCGGGCGCAGTCCCTACGAGTTGTGGGCGGGCGTCGACGTCGAGGCCAACGGCACCGGCGCGTCCGTCAATTGGGACGCCATCGTGCCGAGCGGCAAGGCCCACGTCACCTCCGTCGGCTTCTACCGGCCCGAGTGGACCCGCAACCACCTGCCCGCGAGCCGGACCCCCGGCGACTTCCACGCCGCAGACGACCTGTTCTGGACCGGCTCCTCCCTCGACCCCTCCAAGCCCGGCACGAACGCGAGCTGGCGTGCCCCGGCCGTTTCCGTCGCCGACCGCTCGACGGTCGCCTCGCTTCCGTTCGCGACCGTCTTCAACACCGGTCACGGGCTGAAGTGGCACGAGGACGGCGAGGTCACCTCGGACAAGGCCTGGAACCATCTCGGCCTCCAGGACCGGCTGCCCTCCCGCCGCTGGGTCGTGCGGACGAGCGGACAGCGCCCCGCCGTCACCTTCGACTTCGCGGACGCCTGGCGGGGCGGGAGCAGCCTGCTCGTCGACGGCGCCCTCGACGCACCCACCACGCTGGACCTGTACGCGACGAGGCTGCCGCTCACCGCGGACACGGTGGTCGAGCTCACCTACCGCACGGACGCGGGCGCCGCCGCCGTGGAGCTGGCCGTCGCCACCGCCGAGCCGAACGCGGCGGGCGGGGCGCCCCCATACACGTACGTCGCGCTCACGTCCTCGGGCGACGGCTGGCAGACCGCCACAGTGCCGCTGACCGGACTGACCGGGACCGTGCACGCGCTGGGCGTGCGGCTGACGGCGAGCAGTGGTCCGGTGCGCTGGCGTCTCGGCGGGCTCGCGGTCCGCGCTGCCGTGCTCACCCCCGCCGCACCCACCGACCTGCGCGTCACCGGCGCCGACGGAGGCAACCTGCGCTTCGCCTGGCAGGGCGCCCCCGGCGAAGTACGCCATTACGAGCTGTACCGGACGCTCCCCGACGGCACGCGCCGCTTCCTCGGCGGCACCTGCCAGAGCGCGTTCTACGTCGACGGTCTCACCGCCGAGCAGGGCGAGTCGTCCGGGGGGTTCGAAGTGCACGCGGTGGGGGAGCTGTTCACCGTCTCGGCCGCCGCCACGACCACCCACACCTGGTAGCAGGACCACCTTCCCGCACCATCTTCACCCCACGGAGCACCCCATGCATGACGACCGCACCCTGGTCGAAGCCCGCCTCAAGCGCGTCCTCGACGAGCGCATCCGACCCGCCGTGTACCCCGAGTCCGTGCCGCTGGAAGTCGCGGTGTGGCACGCTCCCGGTGAGCCGGTGCCCGTCGCCGAGGGGCTCGCGGCCACACCCGAGCCGATCGAGGTGGGTGCGCGCTGGGGCGTTCCGTGGGGCACCAGCTGGTTCCGGGTCACCGGGACCGTCCCGGAGGCGTGGGCGGGGAAGACCGTCGAGGCACTGCTCGACCTCGGCTTCGACGAGAACATGCCCGGCTTCCAGTGCGAGGGGCTCGTCTACCGGCCCGACGGCACTCCCGTGAAGGGCCTCAACCCGCGCAACCAGTGGGTGCGCATCGGCGCCCCGGTCGAGGGCGGCGAGGAGGTCCGGCTGCATGTCGAGGCCGCCTCCAACCCGGTGATCCTCGATTACCACCCTTTCCTGCCCACCCAGTTGGGCGACAAGGAGACCGCGGGCAGCGAGCCGCAGTACACCCTCACCCGGATGGACCTCGCCGTCCTCGACGAGACCGTGTGGGAGCTGGTGCTCGACCTGGAGGTGCTCGGCGAGCTGATGGCCGAGCTGCCGGTGGAGTCGGCGCGGCGCTGGGACATCCTGCGCGCGGTGGAGAAGGCGCTCGACGCGGTCGACCTGCAGGACGTGGGCGCGAGCGCCGCCGCGGCCCGCGAGCGGCTGGCGGGGGTGCTGGCCGAGCCCGCCGTCCCGTCCGCGCACCGCATCAGCGCCGTCGGGCACGCGCACATCGACTCGGCGTGGCTGTGGCCGCTGCGCGAGACCGTCCGCAAGGTGGCGCGGACCACCTCCAACATGACCGCGCTCATCGAGGACGAGCCCGAGTTCGTCTTCGCGATGTCCCAGGCCCAGCAGTGGGCCTGGGTGAAGGAGCACCGGCCCGAGGTGTGGGCGCGGGTGAAGAAGGCGGTCGCGGAGGGCCGGTTCGTGCCCGCGGGCGGTATGTGGGTCGAGTCGGACACCAACATGCCCGGCTCGGAGGCGATGGCCCGTCAGTTCGTGCACGGCAAGCGGTTCTTCCTCGACGAGTTCGGCATCGAGAACGACGAGGCCTGGCTGCCGGACACCTTCGGCTTCGCCGCAGGACTCCCGCAGATCATCAAGGCGGCGGGTTCCAAGTGGCTGCTCACCCAGAAGATCTCGTGGTCGCAGACCAACAAGTTCCCGCACCACACCTTCCAGTGGGAGGGCATCGACGGCACCCGCATCTTCACCCACTTCCCGCCCGTCGACACCTACAACTGCTCCATGCGGGGCAGCGAACTCGCCCACGCGGCCAAGAACTTCAAGGACAAGGGCGTCGCCCGGCACTCCCTCGCCCCCACCGGCTGGGGTGACGGAGGCGGCGGCACCACCCGCGAGATGGTGGCCAAGGCGGCCAGGGTCCGTGACCTCGAAGGCTCCGCCACCGTGGTGTGGGAGACCCCGACGGAGTTCTTCAAGAAGGCCGAGGCCGAGTACCCGAACGCCCCTGTCTGGGTCGGCGAGTTGTACCTCGAACTGCACCGCGCCACGCTCACCAGCCAGGCCAGGACCAAGCAGGGCAACCGCCGCAGTGAACACCTCCTGCGCGAGGCCGAACTCTGGGCGGCGACCGCGGCCGTGCGGACCGGATTCCCCTACCCGTACGAGGAGTTGGACCGCATCTGGAAGACGGTCCTGCTCCACCAGTTCCACGACATCCTGCCCGGCTCGTCCATCGCCTGGGTGCACCGGGAGGCGCGCAGGACGTATGAGCGGGTCGCCGAGGAGCTGACCGGCATCATCGACGCGGCGCAGCGGGCGCTGGCGGGTGAAGGCGGCACGGAGCTCGTGTTCAACTCCGCCCCGCACAGCAGGGACGGGGTCCCGGCGGGCGGGGCCCTGCCCGCCGCCGCGGCGAGCGAGGTGGCGCTCGCGCCGCGCGTAGGCGGCGGCCACGTCCTCGACAACGGCCTGCTGAGGGTCGAGATCGACGCCCGGGGCCTGGTCGTCTCCGCGTACGACATCGACGCCGACCGCGAGACGATCGCCCCGGGACGCGCCGCGAACCTGCTCCAGATCCACCCCGACTTCCCGAACATGTGGGACGCCTGGGACGTCGACGAGTTCTACCGCAACACGGTCACCGACCTGGTCGACGCCGACGAGGTCGCGCCCGGTGAGGACGGCGTGTCGGTGCGGATCGTACGGTCCTTCGGCGCGTCGCGGGTCACCCAGGTGCTGTCGCTCGCGCCGGGGGAGCGGCGGCTCGGCATCGACACCGAGGTGGACTGGCACGAGACGGAGAAGTTCCTGAAACTCGCCTTCCCGCTCGACGTGCACGCGGAGCGCTACGCCTCCGAGACGCAGTTCGGGCACTTCTACCGGCCGACGCACACCAACACGTCCTGGGAGGCAGCCAAGTTCGAGGCGTGCAACCACCGGTTCGTGCACATGGAGGAGCCCGGCTGGGGAGTCGCGCTCGTCAACGACTCGACGTACGGCCATGACGTGACCCGTACCGTCCGCGACAGCGACTCCGGTACGACCACCACCGTGCGTGTCTCGCTGCTGCGCGCCCCGCGCTTCCCCGACCCCGAGACCGACCAGGGTGTGCACCGCTTCCGGCACGCGCTGGTGCCGGGGGCCGGCATCGGGGACGCGGTGCGCGAGGGATGGCGGATCAATCTGCCCGAGCGGCGGGTCAGCGGCGAGCGTGAGGTCGCGCCCCTGGTGGAGGTGGCGCAGGACGCGGTCGTGGTGACCGCGGTCAAGCTCGCCGACGACGGCAGCGGGGATGTGGTCGTACGCTTCCACGAGTCCCGGGGCGGGCGCACCAGGGCCACGCTGACGGCCGGGTTCGAGGTCGGGGACGTCACCGTGACCGACCTGCTGGAGCGGCCCCTCGCGGACGCCGCGGAGCCGCGGCGCGACGACGACCGGGTCACCCTGTCGCTGCGCCCCTTCGAGCTGGTCACCCTGCGGCTGACACGCGCCTGAGTGGTTGCGTGTTCGACCCCTTCCCGGGCTGCGGATCCGGCTACTGCGTGAGCTGGGTCCGCAGCCACTGCTCCACTTCGCCCACGTGCGCGGCGGCGGCGGCCCTGGCCGCCTCCGGGTCGTGGGCCACCAGCGCGCGGTGGATCGCCGCGTGCTCGCGCCGCGTCCGCTCGAAGGCGCCCTCCTCCTCATAGCCCCGCCAGACCCGGGCACGGAACGTGCGCGAGGACAGGCCCTCCAGGATGGCCGCCATGGTCTCGTTGCCCGCGGCGGCCGCGATCTCGCGGTGGAAGGCCAGATCGTGGGCGAGGATCTCCTCCGGGTCGTCCGTCGCGTTCATCGCCAGCAGGTGTTTCTCGACCTCGGCCAGCTGGTCCGCCGTGATCCGTGCGGCGGCCAGCGCGGTCGCGGTCGACTCCAGGATCCGCCGCACCTCCAGCAGCTCGACCAGCCGCGGCCCGCGCGAGAGGTCGGCCACCACGCCGAAGGTCTCCAGCAGGTCCCCGGCCTCCAGCTGGGTGACGTAGATGCCCGAGCCGTGCCGGGCCTCCAGCACACCGAGGACCGTGAGCGCGCGGATCGCCTCGCGCATCGAGCTGCGGGACATGCCCAGCTGGGCGGCGAGATCACGCTCGGTCGGCAGCCGCTGCCCGGGCTCCAGCCGGCCCTCGCCGATCATCGCCTTGATCCGCTCGATGGCGCGCTGCGTCACGGTGCCCTTCTGCGGGGCCGACTCGTCCACGCCGTCTCCTCCTGTTGCCGGGGTGCGCCGCAGTCTAACCACCAGAGTGGTCGGACCACTACGGCTGATAACGCGGAAATTTTGGCGCATGGGGGTGTTGCGGAGGCGAAGTGGTCTGATAAATATTCGTCCCGGTTGAGCGGGACGCTCGGCCACGCACCGTCACCCCCGATCGATCTCGCTCAACGAGGAGCCGTCAGATGGCCGGCAGAAACGTGCGGAACACGCGAATTGCGTCGCGGGCAGTGCGTGCGGCGGCTGCGGCCGCCTGCGCGACCCTCGTGCTCGCGGCATGCGGCAGCACCAAGGACTCCGTGTCGTCGGGCGGCGGAGGCACCGGCAAGGTCGGGGTGATCCTGCCCCTGCTGACCTCGCCGTTCTGGCAGTCCTACAACGACTACGTGCCGAAGATGGCGAAGTCCGAAGGGGTCGACGCCCTCAAGACCGTCAACTCCAACAGCGACCCGTCCCAGCAGATCACCGACATCAACAACCAGCTCAACCAGGGCGTGAAGGGCCTCGTCGTGGCCCCCCTGGACAGCGCCGCGATCGCCGCCGGGCTCGACCAGGCCGAGCGCAAGGGCGTTCCCGTGGTCGCCGTCGACGTGGCGCCCGAGAAGGGCAAGGTCGCCATGGTCGTACGCGCCAACAACGTCGCGTACGGCGAGAAGGCCTGTGAGTACCTCGGCAAGCAGATCCCCTCCGGCAAGGTCGTGCAGATCATGGGCGACCTGGCCTCGGTCAACGGCCGGGAGCGCTCCGAGGCCTTCCGCACCTGCGTGCAGAAGAACTACCCGAAGCTGAAGGTCCTGGAGATCCCCGCCAAGTGGGAGTCCGACACCGCGGCCTCCAAGCTCGACACCCTGCTGAACGCCAACCCCGACATCAAGGGCATCTACATGCAGGCGGGCGGCGTCTACCTCGCGCCGACCCTCCAGACCCTCAAGTCCAAGGGCATGCTGAAGAAGACCGGCCAGGCGGGCCACATCACGATCGTCTCGAACGACGGCATCCCGCAGGAGTTCGACGCCATCCGCAAGGGGGAGATCGACGCCACCGTCTCCCAGCCGGCCGACGCGTACGCCAAGTACGGCATGTACTACATCAAGGCCGCGATGCAGGGGAAGACGTTCAAGACCGGACCGACCGACCACGACTCCGAGATCGTCAAGCTGCCCAGCGGCATCCTGGAGGACCAGCTGCCCGCGCCGCTGGTGACCAAGGACAACGTCGACGACCCCAAGCTCTGGGGCAACACGGTCAAATGAGTACCCCACTGGTGGAGGCGCGGGGGGTGGCCAAGCGGTACGGCCCCACCGTCGCCCTCCAAGACGGCCGGCTCACCGTTCTCCCCGGTGAGTCCCACGCCCTCGTCGGGCGCAACGGCGCGGGCAAGTCCACCCTCGTCACCATCCTCACCGGCCTCCAGGCCCCCGACGAGGGCGAGGTCCGCTTCGACGGTGAGCCCGCGCCCGCGCTCACCGACCGCGACGCCTGGCGCCGCAAGGTGGCCTGCGTCTACCAGAAGCCCACCGTCGTACCGGAGCTGACGGTCGCCGAGAACCTCTTCATCAACCGGCAGCCGGTCGGGCGCGGCGGCTTCATCAGCTGGCGCAGGCTGCGGGCCGAGGCGGCGCAGGTCCTGGACACCTGGGACGTGCACGTCGACCCGGAGGCCCGCACCGCCGACCTCAAGGTCGAGGACCGCCAGATGGTCGAGATCGCCCGGGCGCTCAGCTTCGGCGCCCGGTTCATCGTCCTCGACGAGCCGACCGCGCAGCTCGACAACCGGGAGATCGAACGGCTCTTCACCCGGATGCGCGCGCTCCAGGAGTCCGGTGTCACCTTCCTGTTCATCTCGCACCACCTCCAGGAGGTGTACGAGGTGTGCCAGACGGTCACCGTGCTGCGCGACGCCCGCTGGATCACCACCGCGCCGGTCGCCGAACTCCCCCGCACGGCCCTGGTGGAGGCCATGGCGGGGGAGTCGATCGCCGAGCGGACCGTCACACACCAGACGGTCGCCGCGGACGCCCCGGTGCTGCTCGACGCCCAGGGGCTCAGCTCGGACGCGTACGAGGCCATCGACCTCACCGTCCGCCGCGGCGAGGTCCTCGGCCTCGCCGGCTCCAGCGGCAGCGGCAAGATCGAGCTCGCCGAGTCCTTCGCCGGACTGCACACGCCGACCGGCGGAACGGCTCGACTCGACGGTGAGCGGCTGCCGTTCGGTGACGTACAGGCCGCGCTCAAGGCGGGCGTCGCCTGTGTCCCGCGCGACCGGCACGAGCAGGGTCTCGTCTCCGGCATGACCATCGGCGACAACACCACGATGAGCGTCCTGAACCGGCTCGGCCGCTACGGATTCATCTCCGCCGCCCGCAAGCGGGGCTTCGCCACCGAGCTGATCGAACGCCTCGACATCCACGCCGAGGGCCCCGAACAGCCCGTCTCCGACCTCTCCGGCGGCAACGCGCAGAAGGTCGTCATGGCCCGCGCCCTCGCCTCCGACCCCCGCCTCCTCGTCCTCATCAACCCCACCGCCGGCGTCGACGTGAAGTCCAAGGAGTCACTGCTGTCCCGGATGGACAGCGCCAGCGAGGACGGCACCGCCGTGCTCGTCGTCTCCGACGAACTCGACGACCTGCGCCGCTGCGACCGCGTCCTCGTCCTCTTCCACGGCCGTGTCGTCGCCGAGCACCCGGCGGGCTGGCACGACCACGAGCTGATCGCCTCCATCGAAGGAGTGGACCATGGCTGACACGAAGGCCCCGTCGGCCTCGTCGCCCACCTCCGCGCGCGTCCCCGACGCACGGGCCGCCAAGACCGTACTGCTCCGCAGGGCCCGCGAACTCGCCCTCGTGCCAGCCCTGTTGGTACTCCTGGTGCTCGGCGCGATCGTCAACGACTCGTTCCTCACCGAACGGAACCTGATCTCCATCCTGGGCGCCTCGGCGGCACTCGCGATGGTGGTCCTCGCCGAGTCGCTGGTGCTGATCACCGGCAAGATCGATCTGTCACTGGAGTCGGTGGTCGGCATCGCGCCCGCCGTCGGCGCCCTGCTGGTGCTGCCGTCCGCGCAGTCCGGCTGGGGCACGGAATGGCCGGCCGCGCTCGCCCTCGTCGCGATCCTCGTCGTGGGCGGAGTCATCGGCGCCTTCAACGGCATCCTCGTGGTGAAGTTCAAACTCAACGCCTTCATCGTCACCCTCGCGATGCTGATCGTCCTGCGTGGCCTGTTGGTCGGCGCCACCAAGGGCAAGACACTGTTCGGCATGCCCGACGCGTTCTTCCAGCTGGCCACCTCCACCTTCCTGCGGGTCCCGCTGTCGGTGTGGCTGGCCGCGGTCGCCTTCGGGGCCGCCGGACTGATCCTCAAATACCACCGCGTCGGGCGCGCCCTGTACGCCATCGGCGGCAACGCGGAGGCGGCCCGCGCCGCCGGTATCCGCGTCGACCGGATGCTGCTCGGCGTCTCCGTCGTCGCCGGCGTCCTCGCCTCGGTCGGCGGGATCATGCAGACCGGGTACGTCGGCGCGATCAGCGCCAACCAGGGCAACAACATGATCTTCACGGTGATGGCGGCGGCGGTCATCGGCGGCATCAGCCTGGACGGCGGCAAGGGCACCATGTTCGGCGCCCTCACCGGCGTACTCCTCCTCGGCGTGGTGCAGAACCTGCTCACGCTCGCCCAGGTGCCGTCCTTCTGGATCCAGGCCATCTACGGCGGAATCATCCTGGTCGCCCTGATGATCGCCCGCGTGACCACCGGCCGCGCCCAGGACTGACCTCCCTTCGTCTTCGTACGGATCCAAGGACCCACGGATCCACGGAACCCCTCCGTACGCCCCTGTCCCGGACCGAAAGGCCTCCCGTGTCCCCAACTGCCGCCCGTATCACCGCGGTCGACACCTACGACATCCGCTTCCCCACCTCGCGCGAGCTCGACGGCTCCGACGCGATGAACCCGGACCCCGACTACTCGGCGGCGTACGTCGTGCTGCGCGGCGACGCGGCCGACTGCCCGGAGGGGCACGGCTTCACCTTCACCATCGGGCGGGGCAACGACGTCCAGGTCGCCGCGATCGAGGCGCTGCGCGGGCATGTGGTCGGACGCTCGGTCGACGAGCTGTGCGCGGACCCGGGCTCCCTCGCCCGGGACCTGATCGGGGACAGCCAGCTGCGCTGGCTCGGGCCCGAGAAGGGCGTGATGCACATGGCGATCGGCGCCGTCGTCAACGCCGTGTGGGACCTGGCCGCCAAGCGTGCCGACAAGCCCCTGTGGCAGCTGCTCGCCGACGCCGAACCGGAGTGGCTGGTCCGCCAGGTCGACTTCCGCTACCTCACGGACGCCCTCACCCCCGAGGAGGCGCTCGAACTGCTCCGTCGCGGCCGGGAGGGCGCCGCCGAGCGCGCCACGATCCTCCGGGAGAGAGGCTTCCCCGCCTACACCACCTCGCCCGGCTGGCTCGGCTACAGCGACGAGAAGCTCACCCGCCTCGCCGCCGAGGCCGTCGCCGACGGGTTCCGGCAGATCAAGCTGAAGGTGGGCGCCGATCTCGCGGACGACGTACGCCGCTGCCGGGTCGCCCGCTCGGTGGTCGGCCCCGACATCCGGATCGCCATCGACGCCAACCAGCGCTGGAACGTGGACGAGGCGATCACCTGGACCAAGGCCCTCGCCGAGTTCGAGCCCTACTGGATCGAGGAGCCCACCAGCCCCGACGACGTCCTCGGCCACGCCGCCGTCCGCGAGGCCGTCGCCCCCGTCAAGGTCGCCACCGGCGAACACGTCCAGAACCGTGTCGTCTTCAAACAGCTCCTCCAGGCCGGCGCCATCGACGTCCTGCAGATCGACGCCGCCCGCGTCGCCGGCGTCAACGAGAACCTCGCCATCCTGCTCCTCGCGGCCAAGTTCGGCGTGCCCGTCTGCCCGCACGCCGGCGGGGTCGGCCTGTGCGAACTCGTCCAGCACCTGTCGATGTTCGACTTCGTGGCGCTCTCCGGCACCACCGACGACCGGGTCATCGAATACGTCGACCATCTGCACGACCACTTCCTCGACCCGGTGGTGATCAGGCAGGGTCACTACGCGGCACCCACCGCGCCGGGCTTCTCCGCGACCATGCGGCCGCAGTCCATCGCGGAGTTCACCTACCCCGGCGGGACCTTCTGGGCCGCCGACCTCGCACACCAGAAATCCGACAGCCGGCCGAGCGACAAGCGGAAGGGGGAAGCGGCGTGAGTGCCGACTTCGAAGGACTCAAGGCGCTGGTGACCGGTGGCGCCTCCGGCATCGGCCGCGCCACCGCCGAGCTGCTCGCCGCCCGTGGGGCGCGGGTCGCCGTCCTCGACCTGGACACCTCGACGGTCGAGAAGCCCCTGCTGGGCTTCCGGGCCGACGTCACCGACGACGCCTCCGTACGCGAGGCCGTGGCCGCGGCCGTCGCGGACCTCGGTGGACTCGACGTGCTGGTCAACAACGCCGGGATCGGCGCCCAGGGCACCGTCGAGGACAACGCCGACGACGAGTGGCACCGGGTCCTGGACGTCAATGTCGTCGGCATGGTCCGTACCGCCCGCGCCGCCCTGCCCCACCTGCGGGAATCCGCGCACGCGGCGATCGTGAACACCTGCTCCATCGCCGCCACCGCCGGGCTCCCGCAGCGCGCCCTGTACTCCGCCACCAAGGGCGCCGTCCTCTCCCTCACCCTGGCGATGGCCGCCGACCACCTCCGCGAGGGCGTCCGCGTCAACTGTGTGAACCCCGGCACCGCCGACACCCCCTGGGTCGGCCGCCTCCTCGACGCCGCCGCCGACCCGGCCGCCGAACGGGCCGCGCTGGAGGCCCGCCAGCCCTCCGGCCGGCTCGTCTCGGCGGACGAGGTCGCGGGCGCCATCGCCTACCTGGCGAGCCCGCTGTCCGGCGCCACCACCGGCATCGCCCTCGCCGTGGACGGCGGCATGCAGGGACTGCGACTGCGGCCGGTGGGCCAGTGAGCACGCTCGGAACGGGCAGGCTCGGGAACAGCGGTGTCGAGGTCAGTGCCCTGTCCTTCGGCGCCGCGGGCATCGGCAACCTGTTCACCGCCGTCAGCGACGAACAGGCGCACGAGACCGTGGACGCCGCCTGGTCCGGGGGCATCCGCTACTTCGACACCGCCCCGCACTACGGCATCGGCCTCTCCGAACGCCGTCTCGGCGCGGCCCTGCGCGATCGCCCCCGCGCCGAGTACACCCTCTCCACCAAGGTGGGCCGCCTCCTGGAACCCGCGGGCGCGGACGCGGGCGGCGACGACCTGGCCGACGGCTTCGCGGTGCCCGCCACGCACCGCCGCGTCTGGGACTTCAGCGCCGAGGGCGTACGACGCGGCATCGAGGCCAGCCTCGAACGCCTGGGTCTCGACCGCGTGGACATCGTCTACCTCCACGACCCGGACGACCACGCCGAGCAGGCCTTCCACGAGGGCTATCCGGCCCTGGAGCGGATGCGCGCGCAAGGCCTGGTCGGCGCGATCGGCGCGGGCATGAACCAGGCCGAGATTCTCACCCGCTTCGTCCGCGACACGGACGTGGACGTGGTGCTGTGCGCGGGCCGCTACACCCTGCTCGACCACGCCGCGCTGACCGAACTGCTGCCCGCCGCCCAGGAGCGCGGAACCTCGGTGGTCATCGGCGGCGCCTTCAACTCCGGCCTGCTGGCGGACCCGAGGCCCGGAGCGACGTACAACTACGCGACCGCACCGGCGGAGTTGCTGGACCGCGCCCTGCGACTGAAGGAGATCGCGGAGCGGCACGGCACCACCCTGCGCGCCGCCGCGCTGGCCTTTCCCGCCGCCCACCCGGCCGTCGCGAGTGTCCTGGCCGGCGCCCGCTCGGCGCACGAAGTCCGCGACTGCGTCGAGCAGTTCACGACCCCGGTGCCGGAGGACTTCTGGCGGGAACTGCGCGAGGCGAAGCTGCTGCCCGAGGACGCCCCCGTACCCGTACCCCCACAGGACCCGTCATGAGAGTCGCCCTGCACACCAAGGTCCGCGCGGACGGCGTCGCCGCGTACGAGGCCGCCCACCGGGAGGTCCCCGAAGAGCTCACCACGGCCATCCGCGCCGCCGGAGCCACCTCCTGGACGATCTGGCGCAGCGGCACCGACCTCTTCCACGTCCTGGAGTGCGAGGACTACGGGCACCTGCTCGCCGAACTGGAGAAACTGCCGGTCAACATCGCCTGGCAGGCGCGCATGGCCGAACTCCTCGATGTCGTCCACGACTACTCGAGCGAGGGCGCTCAGGCGGGGCTGCCCGTCGTGTGGGAGCTGCCGTGAGGGTGGACGCGCACCACCATGTGTGGGACCTCTCGGTCCGCGACCAGGGCTGGATCACCGGGCCCGAACTCCAGCCACTGCGACGTGATTTCGGCGTGGCGGACCTCGCACCGCAGGCACGCGCCGCCGGCGTCGACCGCACGGTCCTCGTACAGACGATCACCGTGCCCGAGGAGACCCCGGAGTTCCTCGCCCTCGCGGCGCGGGGCGAGCTGATCGCGGGTGTGGTCGGCTGGACCGACCTGACCCGGCCGGACGTCGCCGACGAGCTGGCCCGGCTGCGGGAGCTGCCGGGCGGCCGCCACCTCAAGGGCATCCGCCACCAGGTACAGGGCGAGCCCGACCCGGAGTGGCTGCTGCGTCCGGACGTACGGGACGGGCTCGCCGCGGTCGCCGAGGCGGGCCTCGTCTACGACCTGGTCGTGCTGCCGCACCAACTGCCGGCCTGCGTCCGGGCCGCCGCCGGCCACCCCGGACTCACCTTCGTCCTCGACCACTTGGGCAAGCCCCCGATCGCCACGGGCGCGCTGCGACCGTGGGCGACGGCCGTCCGGGCGCTGGCCGCGCTCCCCAACACCGTGTGCAAACTCTCCGGCATGGTCACCGAGGCGGACCACGCGAAGTGGACGGTCGACGGGCTGCGCCCCTACGCGGACACGGTCCTGGGCGCCTTCGGACCCGGCCGGCTGATGTTCGGCTCCGACTGGCCGGTGTGCACGCTGGCGGCGTCGTACGGCCAAGTGGTCGACGTGGCCGAGGAGTTGACCGGGGGGCTGGGCACGGAGGAACGCGCCGAGGTCTTCGGTGGCACCGCCACCCGGGTCTACCGGCTCTGATCCACCCATTCCAGGCGCATCGGCGGCAGGAACTCCCGCACATACGTCCGGTGCCAGCACGCGCCCGTCTCCCGCAGCTCATGCCACGTCGTGTAGCGGTAGCGGTAGAGGCGGGCGCGGACGTACCGGGGCGGTGCGTCCGCAGGGAACGGGCAGCGGCGCAACAGCCGCAGCGTGTCGCGGTCGTTCTCCAGGAGCCGTTCGACCAGGCCCGTGAACCAGGAGGCCGCGTACGCGGGGGAGAGCGCCGCGAACCACATCAGCCAGTCGAGCCGCAGATGGTATGGCGCGTACTGGCGCGGCCAGTGGCGAAGATCGCCCGGTTTGCCCTTGAACTCGTACTCCTTCCACTCCGAGTCCTCCCGCGGCACGGGGTCCGCCGTGCCCTCGACGACCACCTCGTGGCGTACCCGGCTGACGCTGCCGAACGCGCCGTAGGTGTTGACCAGGTGCAGCGGGTCGAAGGAGCGGTTCATGACCTGGCGCCGGGAGATCATGTTGCGGGCGGGACGGTAGCTGAGGGCCACCAGGCCCGCGGCGACCGCGAGGACCACGATCTCGTACCAGAGGGGCGGGCCGGCCACGTGCGGGGGAGTGGCGGGGAACTCGATCGCGGAGAGGGCCAGCACGATGGTGGTCCAGTTCAGCCAGGAGAAGTTGCCGGACAGGACCAGCCAGAGCTGGGTGAGGACCATCAGCGACGCTGCCGCCGTCGCGATCGGCTGCGGGGTGAACAGGAGGACGGGCACGACGAGCTGGGTGAAGTGGTTCGCCGCCACCTCGACCCGGTGGAAGGGCTTGGGGAGATGGTGGAAGAACCAGCTCAGCGGTCCCGGCATCGGCTGGGTCTCGTGGTGGTAGTCGAGGCAGGTCAGCTCCCGCCAGCAGGCGTCCCCGCGCATCTTGATCAGCCCGGCGCCGAACTCCACGCGGAACAGCACCCAGCGCAGCAGGAAGAGGACGACGACCGGCGGGGCCACCTCGTCGTTGCCGAGGAACACGGCGAGGAAACCGACCTCCAGGAGCAGGGACTCCCAGCCGAACGCGTACCAGGTCTGGCCCACATTGACGATCGACAGGTACATCGCCCAGGGCGCCAGCCACAGCGCCATGGCCCCCCAGAGCGGGAGCCACTGGTCCAGGCCGGCGACCAGCGCCACCGACACCGCGCAGCCCGCCCAGGCCCAGGCCGCGAAGAAGCGGTCCGAGTAGCGCAGGTGGAACACGCTCGGCGCGTCGCGGAACGCGACCCGCGCCAGGAACCGCGGCACCGGAAGCATCCCCCGCTCCCCGATCAGCGCACGGAACTGGAGCGCCGCGCCCAGAAAGGCGACGACGTACACCACGGCCAGGGCCCGCTGGAAGACCAGCCGGCTCAGCCAGTAGTCGGGGGCGACGAACCACTCCACGCGAGCCACTCCTCTTCCCTTGTCTTCCATTGTGACGCTGGGTGACCGTCTCCGCTTGCGTGAGCCAACTGAGCGACGCAGACAATAGTGGACGAAATCCACTGAACGGCCCGGAGGTCGTGGTGCAACGGGAGGAAGCAGTGCAACGGGAGAACGTGGTGCGACAGGAGAACAGCGTGGTGCACATACCCACCCGGGCCTTCGTCATGGCCTGCGCGCTCTCGGCGGCGCTCCTCGTCGCCGGGTGTGGCGGCCGAGGCGGCGAGAGCGCGGCGTCCGGGGCCGACGGGGGTGAGGTCTTCCTGCAGCCGGTCGCCGGCGGCGGCCCCGACCCGTTCACCGCGTCCACCGCCGCCGACTCGCCGTTCATCACCCGAATGCCGTATCCGGCGACACCCGCGAACCGTGGCTCCGCCTCGCAGGGCGTGCGCTTCTTCCCCGGCTCCACACCCGGGCTCTACGGCGGCACCCGGGCCGTCGGCAGCTGTGACGTCGGGAAGCAGATCGGCCTCCTCTCCTCGGACCCCGGCAAGGCGCGCTCGTTCGCGCAGGCGGCGGGCGTCGCGCAGGCGGCCGTCCCGGACTTCCTGCGCGGTCTGACCTCGGTCGTGCTGCGCGCCGACACACAGGTCACCGACCACGGCTTCCGTGACGGCCGGGCGACCAGCTTCCAGTCGGTGCTCCAGCGGGGCACCGCGGTCCTCGTCGACGACCGGGGCGTGCCGCGTGTGCGCTGCGCCGGCGGCAACCCGCTGAACCCGCCCGTCGTGTCCAGGACGACCCCGGGGACCCAGGGGCAGCCCTGGTCCGGTTTCCGTCCTGGCAACGTTGTCGTCGTGACCCCGGCGTCCGCCGCGATCAGGAACATCACGATCATCGACATCGCCGACAACAGGTGGATCGAACGGCGGACCGGGGACGACGGTCACCGGGACGTCGTCCTGCGGCCACCGGTCTCGGCCGCGAGCCCCGGCCGTCGCCCCGACACAGGCCCTGGCGCAAGCCCCACTACGAGCCCCGGTACGAGCCCCGGTACGAGTTCAGGTACAAGCCCGAGCGCGGTCCCGGATCAGAGCCCGCGGACGGGCCCCTTCGCGGACGCGCCGTCGGCCGACTGTGTGGCGCCCACCCTGACCGTCACCCCGGAGGGAACCCCGGGCATGCCGGACGGCGGCGTGCCGACGGAGGCTCCCGTGGCCGCGGTGTCGAACTGTCTCCCGCCCACCACGACCGCCCCGCAGGGCCCCCGAGCCCCGCAGGACCCCCTCGCCCCGCTGAATCCCTCGGACCCCTCGGAGGACGAGATCGGCCCCGACACCGTTCCTGAGATCCCCGACCTGCCCGACGGCGGCGGTCTGATCCCCGACGAGTCGCCCGATGCGGACACCGTCTTCGACACCCCGACGGACGTCTTCGCCGGCTGAGCGCCGAGCGGTCGGGGGAGCCCGAATCCGGACTCCCCCGAAGCGGCACACCGGACTCCCCTGAAGTCGAATAATCGGCCGAATGCTGGCAAGGTGGGCGCATGGTTGATCGGGGAGCGAGCGCCCTGTCACTCCCGGACGACTGGCCCGCCCACCCGGATCCGATCCTGGCGCTCAACCGCATGGGCAGTTTCGACTGGGACCTGGACTCCGGTCTGATGCAGATGGACGCCCAGGCCCACGAAGTCTTCGACGTGCGTCCCGAGGAGTACGACGGCCGCCCCGAGAGCCTGTCCCTGCGGGTGCCCGCGACCGAGGGCATCCGTCTCGACACGCTGGTCTCGCACGCCCTCAAGGACGGCAGCGAGAACTACGGCGCCTACTTCCGCATCCGCTGCCGCGACGGCTCACTGCGCTGGACCCACACCCAGGGCTACATCCGCCGCGACGGGACGGGCCGGCCGCGCCGGATCATCGGCATCGTCCGCGACGCCACGCAGGAACTCGGCGAGAGCGCGGCGCGCCGCGAACAGGCGGCCCAGGACGAGGCGCGGCGCCAGCAGACGAACGTCGTGCAGATCACCACGGCCGCCCTCGCCCACGCCCGCACCGTCCAGGACGTCATCGACGTCCTCAAGGACTCCCACGGCCTCACCCATCTCGGCGCGACGAGCCTGGTCATGGGCCTGGTCGAGGCCGGACGCATACGGCTGGTCGCCGAGGGCCCCGAGGGCAGCTTCGTCCCCGGCACCATGGTCACCCGCATCGACGAGCAGTACCCGATGAGCGAGGTCGTACGCACCCTCGCCCCGCGCTTCATCGACTCGCCCGAGGACTTCGCCGACTCGTATCCGCTGCTGTGGCCGCACATCACCGACCTCAAGATCACCTCGGCCGCCTACCTGCCGCTCATCGCGCAGGCCCGCCCCATCGGCGCGATGGGACTGCTCTACAACGACCGGCGCGGCTTCTCCTCGGAGGAGCGCAACGTCCTCGTCGCGCTCGGCAGCAGCATCGCCCAGAGCCTTCAGCGGGCCATGTTCTACGAGCAGGAGAAGGACCTCGCGCAGGGCCTTCAGCAGGCCATGCTGCCGCGCTCCATACCGAGCGTGCCCGGCGCCGACATCGCCGTCCGCTACCGATCCGCCTCCCTCGGCCGGGACATCGGCGGCGACTGGTACGACGTGATCCCGCTGCCCGGCGGTCGCGTCGGCGCCGTCATCGGGGACGTCCAGGGCCACGACACCCACGCCGCCGCCGTCATGGGCCAGTTGCGGATCGTGCTGCGGGCCTACGCCGCCGAGGGGCACACCCCCGCCACCGTGATGGCCCGCGCCTCGGTCTTCCTGCACGAACTCGACACCGACCGCTTCGCGACCTGCCTGTACGCGGAGGCCGACCTGTCCACCGGAGTCGTCCAGCTGGTGCGGGCCGGCCACATCGACCCGGTGATCCGGCAGAACGACGGCACCTGCCGCCGACCGTCCGTCACAGGGGGCCTGCCGCTCGGCCTGTCCGCCCTGTTCGGGCGCCTCGAATACCCCGTCGACACGGTCGAACTGGACCCCGGGCAGACCCTGGTGCTGTGCACCGACGGCCTGGTCGAGCAGCCCGGCGTCGACCTCGACGAGGGCATGCACACCCTCATGGAGCTGATCCGCTCGGGCCCGGACGACGTACGCGACCTCGCCGACCGGCTCATCGACGTGGCCGAGGAACGCGGCGGCGACGACGACGTGGCCCTGCTGGCGCTACGCCGCCGGGGCCCCGGGCCCCAGCAGTCCGGCGGACGGCTCCAGCAGCATGTCGCGCCCGGCGACCCCGAGGCGCTCACCGAGGCCCGGCACATGATCCGGGCCGCGGTCCGCGCCTGGGGCGGGGAAGAGCGCGCCGACGATGTCGAACTGGTCGCCGACGAGCTGATCACCAACGCCCTCATGCACACCGAAGGCGCCGCGATCGTCAACCTGCGGGTCCTCAGCGGCCCGGACCGCCGGCTGCGCGCGGAGGTCGAGGACTCCTCCAGCGCCCTGCCGCGCCGCCGCGAGGCTGGCGTGTCCGGTGTCTCCGGCCGCGGACTCCTCCTGGTCGACCGCCTCGCCGACGTCTGGGGCGTGGAGGCGCGCGGCGGCGGCAAGTGCGTGTGGTGCGAGTTCCTGGTACCGGAACGGGACTGACCGGGTGCCGCGGGGGACCCGGCCGCCGTCGCCTCAGGAGGTGGGCGGTTCGGCTGGTGCTGTCGGTGGGGGGTGGCACTCTGGAGCCATGCCGGAACTGCCAGAGGTCGAAGCGCTCAAGGACTTCCTGGCCGACCATCTCGTCGGCCGCGAGGTCGTGCGCGTGCTGCCCGTCGCCATCAGCGTCCTGAAGACCTACGACCCGCCCGTGACCGCCTTCGAGGGCCGCGAGGTGACCGCCGTGCGCCGACACGGCAAGTTCCTCGACATCGAGGCCGACGGACTCCACTTCGTGACGCACCTGGCCCGCGCGGGCTGGCTGCACTGGAGGGACACGCTGCCCGACGGCCCGCCCCGCCCCGGGAAGGGCCCGCTCGCGCTGCGTGTCGCCCTGGAGACCGGTGAGGGCTTCGACCTCACCGAGGCCGGCACACAGAAGAGACTCGCGGTGTACGTCGTCCGGGACCCGGCGGAGATCCCCGGCGTGGCCCGCCTCGGCCCGGACCCGCTCGCCGCCGACTTCGACGAGGCACGGTTCGCCCGGCTGCTCGCGGATGAGCGCCGCCAGCTCAAGGGCGCACTCCGGGACCAGAGCCTGATCGCCGGCGTGGGGAACGCGTACAGCGACGAGATCCTGCACGCCGCCGGGATGTCCCCCTTCAAGCTGGCCGCCTCACTGACCCCCGAGGAGACGACCCGTCTCTACGAGGCGCTGCGCTCCACGCTGAGCGACGCGGTGGAGCGCTCCCACGGGCTGGCCGCGGGGCGCCTCAAGGCGGAGAAGAAGAGCGGGCTGCGGGTGCACGGCAGAACGGGTGAGCCCTGCCCGGTGTGCGGCGACACCATCCGCGAGGTCTCCTTCAGCGACTCCTCGCTGCAGTACTGCCCGACCTGCCAGACGGGAGGCAAGCCACTCGCGGACCGCCGGTTGTCCCGGCTGCTCAAATAGTCCGGGAGCAGCGGGGAACAGCCCGGGATCAGTGGGGCGTGACGGTCACCAGGTGCTTGCCGTCGGTCGTACGCACCTCGAACCGGCTGATCTCGTCGGACTTGAGCGCGGCGCCGCCCTGCAGGGTGGTCGACTCGCCGTTGTGCGCGGGCACCATCCAACTCGTCACCGTCTGCTGAGAACCGTCCTTGCCGATGGCGACGAGCTGACAGGGGCGCGGGCCCCCGGCGTCCTTGACCTCGACCTGGACCTGGCTGCCCCAGATACGGTCCGCGGTGGTGACCTTGGCCCATACGCCGGTCTGCGCGTCCGTCGACGCGACCGCCGCCGTCTCGGACCCGGAACCGTGCGACGTGACCATCGCGATCGACGGACCGCCCACCGCGAGCACCACGGCGGCGGCCACCGCGTACAACCAGCGCCTGCGCCCGGCCCGGTGCCGGGTCGCCACCTCACTGAGGAGTTTGTCCATCAGGCGCGGCCCGGGGGCGGCGAAGGGGTGCACGGAGCGCGGGGTGGCGTGCCGGTACAGCATCAGCTGCCGCGTGGCGGGCCTGAACTCACTCACGTGCGCCGCGCACTGGGGGCACTCCATGAGGTGATCCTCGAAGCGGAACGCCTCCGCCTCGTCCAGCACGCCGAGCGCATAGGCGCCGACGTCGCGATGCCGTTCCAGGGACCTCATACCGAATACCGAATCCTCGTGGCGATGGTGCGGGGGTGGGAGTGGTGTTGCTGTTGCCCACGGGTACGCACCAGACCGTCGAATCACTCAAGACTCGTTCGGAATCGCGGCCAAGACATTCGGAGCGGGCGGGCTCGCGGATTGGTGCGAGCCCGAAAAAAGTTGTGCGGAAAACTTGTTTGGCGGAGTGCGGAGCCCTGAACAGGGGTTACCGGCGGTCCACCCGGTCGTGACGATCAGAAGAGATGGATCGCCAGATGTCCCAGGGGCAGACCCAGCCGCCAGGCCGGTGTCCACACCTTCGGACCGTCGTCCTCGCCCGGGATCGGGCCGCCGCCGGGCACGGCGTCCAGGTCCGGGGCGAGCAGTTCGGTCTCCTCCAGCCAGCGCCAGGCCGCCGTCGCCAGCTCCAGGTCCGGGGCGGGGCCGCCGGACTCGACGGCCTCGGCCGAGCGCCGCGCCATGTGCTCGCGCACCCAGTCCTGCCACGGCTGGTCGTACGCCGTCAGCGAGAGCCAGGTCTCCAACTGCGAGACGACCCGGATGCCCGAGAGCTCGCCTTCGGTGTCGGAGAGGAAGATGGTCAGTGCCAGGGCGTCACGCCCGGCGCGGAACTCGAAGGACGTGGGCGGCATCAGGTCGCCGGTCCGCAGCAGCTCGTCGGCGATGTACTCGGCGTACAACCACGCCATGGGGACGGTGAGTTCCCCACCGCCGGTGCCGTCCGTGCTCTCTTGGCCTCTGTGCAGCATCCCTTCCTGCCTTCCTCCGGTTTGCGTGCGCGTCGCCCGATCCCGAGCCCTTGGGGGTTTCCCCCCAATCCGGAACACGGATGAGGACAGCTGATTGCTCAACCATGGTCCTCAGCAAGGCGCTTTACGGAGGTTTGACTCGGCCTTCGGTTTCACCGCAGGTCGGCCGCGTATCCCGGAAGAACCCGGCGCAGGGCGCGCAGCGCGTAGTACGCACGAGACTTCACGGTACCGGGCGGAATCCCGAGCGCCGCGGCGGCCTCCGCCACACTCGCCCCCTGGAAGTACACGAGCACCAGGACTTCACGATGCTCGGGAGTGAGTGTCTTCACAGCCTCCCGCACATCGAGCGTCGCCGCCGACCTTTCGGCGTGATCCGCGCAGACCCGCGCGCTTTCCAGCACCGCGTCCCCGACCTCCGGCGGACGCGCCTGGCGGGCCCGCCGCGCATCGATCGCGAGCCGGCGTCCCACGGTGAGCAGCCAGGGGCGTACGGAGTCGAAGTCGTCGGCGCGCAGCGCCTCGGGGTGCTGCCAGGCGCGGACGAGCGTCTCCTGCAGCAGATCCTCGGCGCGTTGGCGGTCGCCGTCGGAGAGTCGCAGGAGCAGGGCGAAGAGGGGCCGGCCGTGCTCGCGCTGCAGCGCGGCCAACTCGTGTTCGGCGGTCGTCTTGGTGGTGGTTCCGGCCGTCATGGCGTGTATGCCAGCGGGTGCCGCTCCGCTGGGACAGGCCCGGGGCACGGGTCTGCGGTGGGCGGTCGATGCCGTCGGTGAACGGCGCGGTGAACGGTTCAGCGGGGCCCGGTGGCGCCCCGACGGGCGGTTCCCCGGGGGCCGGACGGGCTACGGATGCGCGTCGCTTCTTGACTCCACCCCTTCGATTGGGTGGATTTGCCTCACTTCCTACTTAAATATGACTGCATCGGGGCTGGGCATGATCACACGTAGTCGACTGGCCGCCATCGCTCTCGCGGCCGTACTTGTCGTGGGCGCCGGCTGCCGGGCCGACCAGGAGCCGTCGGCCCGGAGCACCGGGCACCCCGGCGCGCCCCTCACCCCCCACGGCTTCACCCTCGTCGCCTCCGGCGACGTGCTGGCGCACACCTCGGTCACCGAGCGGGCGAACGCCGACGCGGGCGGCAGAGGGTACGACTTCCTGCCGATGTTCGAAGGGGTGAAACCCCTGGTCTCCGGCGCCGACCTGGCGATCTGTCACATGGAGACCGTGTACGGATCCGACGGCGACCGCACCGGCAACCAGGCCTTCAAGATTCCACCGCAGGTCGCCGACGGGCTCGCGGCGACCGGGTACGACGCCTGCTCCACCGCCTCCGACCACTCCCTGGACGACGGCGCCGCGGGCGTACGGCGCACTCTGGACGCCCTCGACCTCGTCGGCGTACGGCACACGGGATCGGCGCGCACGGCGCAGGAGGCGTATGTGCCCACCCTCATGCGCGCGGGCAACGCGGTGGTCGCCCACCTCGCCTACACCTACGGCACGGACGGCTTCCTGATGCCCCAGGGGCAGCCGTGGAGCGTCAACCTCATCGACCGCGACCGGATCCTCGCGGACGCCCGGGCCGCCAGGAAGGCGGGCGCCGACGTGGTCGTCGTGTCCCTGCACTGGGGCACCGAATGGCAGGAACAGCCCAACACCCAGCAGATGACGCTGAGCCGGGAGCTCACCGCCTCGCGCACGGGCGGGCGGCCCGACATCGACCTGATCCTCGGCACACACGCGCGTGTCCCGCAGGCCTACGAGAAGGTCAACGGCACATGGGTCGTCTACGGGATGGGCGACCAGATCGCGGGCGAGATGTTCAACCGCCAAGGCCTCCAGGACTCCCGGGGCAACGAGAGCACCCTCGCCCGCTTCACCTTCGCCCCGCCCGCGCGCAAGGGAGACCGCTGGGAGGTCACGAAGGCGGAGTTCGTACCGCAGCTGTTCGACATCGACGCCGGGCGGGTCGTCGACATCAACGCGGCTCTGGCCCAGGGCGCCGACCTGGCCGGTGTACGCGACCGCATCCGTGACGTGGTGCTCAGCCGCGGCGCGGCCCACGACGGCCTGATGATGGCGCAGTAGGACCCACGGAGTTCACGGAGTCCATGGGGTCTATGGGACCCACGCGGCCTATGGGACCCGACGGGTCTATGGGACGACCGTGACCGGCCAGCGGCCCGCCTTCACCATCCGGATCGCCACCGACCCGATGATCCGGTGCCCCGCCTGCTCGGAGGCGCCGACCACCACGGCGTCCGCCTTCAGCTCGTCCGCCGCCGTCACCAGACCGTTGTAGGGATCGCCGCGGAAGGTGTGGAACTCCCAGCGCACCGCGAATATGTCCTTGACCTGCTCGGTGGCCTCCCGGATCTGTGCGATGAGGTCCTCGGCGATCCGGTCGGTCGTCTCGCCGACCGGCGCCCCGAGCGCCGCTCCCGCGGCCATGACGGGCTGCACGTACACGAGGGCGAGCAGCGCGTGCTGGCGCCTGGCCAGCCCGGCGGCGTAGGCCGCCGCGCGCAGCGACGAGTCCGAGCCGTCCACGCCGACGACGATGACCTTGGGACCGTCCGTGCCACGCTCGAACCGGTGCGAGGGTTGCTGTTCCGCCACACCACCGAGGCTATCGGAAGCCGCAGGTCGGGGGCAGGGCGGGCCCGCCGCGTCCCGCATGGGACGGAACGGGTGAAGTGTCCGCCCCCACGGCTCCCCACGGCCCGCCGGGACCCGCCACGACCGCCGTCCGCGCCGGCGACGAGTGGCATGACGCTCGACGGGCGCCCGCGGCCGGGGCTTCCTAGAGTCGACACCATGAGCACCACCGTGGAGGCCCGCGGACCGAGGGACGCCACGGGTCCCGTACCGCAGTCCCGGATCGGCTTCCTGAGCAAGGTGCCCGAAGGCTTCGCGGCCTTCTTCGGCGCCCTCTCGCTGCTGTGCGTCCTGCTGGCCTTCTTCGCCCCCGTGCGCCGGCTGCTGCACCCCGTCGTGGCCTTCCTCGACCTGTTGATCGTCCCGGTCAGCGCCAACCTCGCGTACGCCGTCTTCCTCTTCCTCCTCGCCGCCGCGACCGCCGCCCGCAAGAAGGTCGCCTGGTGGCTGGTCGTCGTCTACCTCGGCCTGCTGGTCTTCTTCGACATCGTGGGCCTGGCGATGGGCCTGTACGCCGAGTCACTGCCGTCCTTCGTCGCCTGCGGACTGCTGCTGGTGCTCCTGATCGTGGCGCGCCGCGAGTTCTACGCCGACTCCCGGCGCGGCGCCGTATGGCGCGCCCTGGCCGTACTGCTCGTCGGACTCGCCGTGGCGATCCTGGTCGGCTGGGGCCTGGTCGAGTGGTTCCCCGGCACACTGGCCTCGGGAGAACGGCTGCTGTGGGCGGCCAACCGGGTGTGCGGCGGACTGGTCCCCAGCAGCTCGTTCAGCGGGCGCCCGCCCCGCAAGCTCTTCTTCGTCCTCGGCCTCCTCGGCGCCCTCGCCCAGCTCAACGCCGTCGCCACCCTCTTCCGCTCCCAGCGCCTGGAGGCGGCCCTGCGCGGCGACGAGGAGGCCCGCATCCGCGCCCTCCTGCGGGCGTACGGCGCCGACGACTCCCTCGGTTACTTCGCCACCCGCCGCGACAAGGCCGTCGTCTTCTCACCCAGCGGCAAGGCCGCCGTCACCTACCGCGTCGAGGCCGGCGTCTGCCTGGCCAGCGGCGACCCCGTCGGCGACCGCGAGGCCTGGCCGCACGCCATCCAGGCCTGGCTCGACCTGGCCCGCCGCTACGCCTGGGCGCCCGCCGTCATGGGCGCCTCGGAGGACGGCGCCAAGGCCTTCGCGCGCGCCGGGCTCGGGGCGCTCGAACTCGGCGACGAGGCGATCCTGCACGTGGCCGGCTTCGACCTGGACGGCCACGACATGCGTGTCACCCGCCAGGCGGTGCACCGCGTACGGCGCACCGGCGCCACCTGCCGGGTGCGCCGCCACTCCGGCCTCACCGACGAGGAGATGGAGGAGCTCATCGACAGGGCCGACGCCTGGCGCGACACCGAGACCGAGCGCGGCTTCTCCATGGCGCTGGACCGGCTCGGGGACCCCACGGACGGCGACTGTCTGCTCGTCGAGGCGCTGACGCCCGAGGGCAAGCTCCTCGCGCTGCTGTCCTTCGTGCCCTGGGGCAAGGACGGCATCTCGCTCGACCTCATGCGCCGCGACCGCAGCGCCCCGAACGGCGTCATGGAGTTCATGGTCGCCGAGGTGTGCGCGGCGGCCGGGACGTTCGGCGTACGGCGCATCTCCCTCAACTTCGCGGTGTTCCGGTCGGTCTTCGAGGAGGGCGCCCGGATCGGTGCGGGGCCGGTGCTCCGGCTCTGGCGCGGTCTGCTGCTGTTCTTCTCCCGGTGGTGGCAGCTGGAGGCCCTCTACCGGTCCAACGCCAAGTTCCAGCCCGAGTGGTACCCCCGCTTCATCTGCTACGGCGACACCGGCTCCCTCGCCCGCATCGGGCTGGCGTCCGGCATCGCCGAGGGCTTCGTCTCCGTGCCCTCGCTGCGCAAGCTCTGGGGCAAGGGGCACCCGAGGAGCGGAGCCCAGCCCGCGAGCACCGCGGGCCTGCCCTCGCTGTCGGCCCTCGGCCTCGACGAGGGCGAGCAGGCGGCGGCCACCGATCCGGCCGCGGGCCTGCCCGAACAGATCCGTCTCCGGCACCGCACACTCGACCGGCTGCGCGCCGACGGAGTCGACCCCTACCCGGTGGGCGCCCCGTCCCGCACCCACACCCTCGCCGAGGTCCGCGCGGGACCGGCGGGACAGCACGTGAGCGTCGCCGGGCGCGTCGTCCTCGTACGGGACTTCGGCGGGATCGTGTTCGCCGTCCTGCGCGACTGGTCCGGCGATCTCCAGCTCGCCCTCACCCGGCTGGAGTCCGGCCCCGAGCTCCGGCGCTTCCGCCAGGACGTCGACATCGGCGACCACATCACCGCCGAGGGCCTCGTCGGCGTCAGCGACCTGGGCGAACCGACCGTCTTCGGCTCCTCCTGGCAGCTCACCGGCAAATGCCTGCGCCCGCTGCCCGACAAGCGCCGGGGCCTCGCCGACCCCGAGGCGAAGGTGCGCCGCCGCTATCTCGACCTGGTGTCCAGCCCCGACGCCCGCGAGGTCCTGCGCGCCCGCTCCACCGCCGTACAGGCGCTGCGCCAGGGCCTCCTGGACCGCGGCTATCTCGAGGTCGAGACGCCGATGCTCCAGCAGGTCCACGGCGGCGCCAACGCCCGCCCGTTCACCACTCACATCAACGCCTACGACCTGAACATGTACCTGCGCATCGCCCCCGAGCTCTACCTCAAGCGGCTGTGCGTGGGCGGCCTGGAGAAGGTCTTCGAGCTGGGACGCACCTTCCGCAACGAGGGCGTCTCCCACAAGCACAACCCCGAGTTCACCATGCTGGAGGCCTACCAGGCGTTCGCCGACTACGACGTGATGCTCGACCTCACCCGCGAACTGATCCAGGGCGCCGCGACCGCCGCCTTCGGTGCGCCCGTCGCCCGCAAGGACGGCACCGAGTACGACATCTCCGGTCCGTGGCCGGTCAAGACGGTGTACGGCGCGATCTCGGAGGCTCTGGGGGAGGAGGTGGACCCCGGCGCGTCCGTGCCGGACCTGCACCGGCTGTGCGACGGTGCGGGAGTGCCGTATCGGCCGGAGGACGGACAGGGTGACGTCGTACTGGAGATGTACGAACGGCTGGTCGAGGAGAAGACCCTGCTGCCCACGTTCTACAAGGACTTCCCGACCGACGTCTCCCCGCTCACCCGGCAGCACCGCACCGACCCGCGCCTCGCCGAGCGTTGGGACCTCGTCGCCTTCGGCATCGAACTGGGCACCGCCTACTCGGAGTTGACGGACCCCGTGGAGCAGCGGCGGCGGCTGACCGCGCAGTCGCTGCGGGCCGCCGGGGGAGATCCCGAGGCGATGGAGCTCGACGAGGACTTCCTCGACGCGCTGGAGTACGCGATGCCGCCGACCGGCGGGCTCGGCCTCGGCGTGGACCGGCTGGTCATGTTCCTCACGGGGCTGACGATTCGGGAGACATTGCCGTTCCCCCTGGTGCGTCGGCGCTGAGCTGGTCCCAACGGGTGCTTTCCTGAGTCCACACCGGTGTTGCTCAGCCGCGCCGCGCCTCCGTTGGGCGACTGATGGGTCATGCAAAAGGATCAGCTGCTCACGCGGCGCCGGGCGTTGATCGCCGGTGCCGCCGTTCTCGGGGCGGCGGGGGCGGCGGGCACGGCCCGCGTCCTCACCGCGGATCCGGCCGGAAGCCCGGTACGGGGCGCACCTGTGGCCGGGGGCCCGCAGGCACGTCAGGCGCTCAAGCCCTCCGCGTACCGCCTCGAGCCCATGACCGGATTCGCTCCGCCGCGCCGGACGCCCGGCAAGCCCGCCGTCCGGCGTGAGCCGATCATGCAGGTGAGCGGGCGCGGCCGCACGATGGTGCTGACCTTCGACGACGGACCCGATCCGCGCTACACCCCGAGCATTCTGCGCACCCTGCGCAAGCACGACGTACGGGCGACGTTCTTCGTCTGCGGGGAGATGGCCGTCGACAACAAGGACCTGCTGGCCGAGATGGCCGACGACGGGCACGTCGTCGGCAACCACACCTGGACGCACCCGTTGCTGACCGAGCTCAGCCGCTCCGAGATCCGCTCCGAGATCGCACGCACCAGCGACGTCATCGAGGACGCCTACGGCGAACGGCCCGTCTGGTTCCGCGCGCCCTACGGGGCCTGGAACCGGGCGACCTTCCAGATCGGCGCCGACCTCGGCATGGAACCGTTGGCCTGGACGGTCGACAGCCTCGACTGGACCACCCCGGGCACCGCCACCATCGTCGACCGGGTGGAAGAGGGCGCCGCCCCCGGCGTCGTCGTCCTCTCCCACGACGCGGGCGGCGACCGCTCCCAGACCGTCCGCGCCCTGCGCGAATACCTGCCCAAGCTCCTCGACTCCGACTACCACCTCACGGTGCCGCACCGCGAGGACTTCTGAGCGGGGAGCGGGCGCGGTCGTCCCCGACTCCGCCGACGGGCCCCGGAACACCGCCCGGGCCCGTCGGCGGGGAGTCTCAGCGGACCTCGACCAGGCGGGCGAACACGACGACGTTCCCGTCGTAGCCGTGCTGCTTGGAGAAACCGCCTCCGCAGGTGATGACCCGCAATTCCGGGGTGCCCTTGCTGCCGTACACCCGGTCACCGGGGAAGTTGTTCTTCGCGAATACGTCGACGCCGTAGATCTCGAATGTGGCCGTCTTCCCGTCCTTTCGCTGAACCTCGACCCGGTTTCCCTTCTTGAGGGAACCGAGGCCGTAGAAGACGGCCGGTCCCCGCATGTTGTCCACATGGCCCACGATCACGGACGTGCCCTTCTCGCCGGGCGACACCGCACCGGTGAACCAGCCCGCGAGATTGGCATTGTCGGGGGGCGGCGCGGCGACCCAGCCGGCCGAGTCGAGACCCACCGGTACGACCGGGGCATCCACCTGGATCGCCGGGATCCTGACCCGGTCCACCACGGAGTACGGCAACGCGGCGGGCCCGTTGGAGAAGGTGGCGACGGGCGTCCTGCTGTCCACTGCCGCCGCCGTCGCGGGCTGCGGAGGGCCCACGTCGAACTCACCGGAACCATTCCGAATGAGCGCGAGGCCGGTCAGCAGAACAAGCGCTATTACGCCCCACGGGGCGCGCTTCTTCTGCCGCTCCTCCTCTTCGGCCACCTCGGACGCAAACATTCGCAATCCCCTCTCGACACGGCCGTCGCCGCGTCCGTCGCGCATACCAGAACGCTAAGTGCAGCATGCCCGGCAGGCGACGGGGCGCGGGCGAACGGGTGTCGGGGCATCCGCGTGGTGAGCCATCCGAGTTGCCAAGGGCAGGAATTTTCTGACGGTCCGTGACCTGCGGCAATATCCGATTGTGTGGAAATCCTTCGGCGTGTCTTCTCACCAGGACGGACCATTCTCGAAATGCGTCCCTGTGCACCGCATCTGAGGGTCTGTATGGGAGGCGCTTTCTCGCCGATCGACCGGGGACGGTTCCCGGGGCGTCTTCCGCGGAGGATCACATGCGTACAACTCGTGCCCTGGCGGTCTCTGCCGCCGTGGTCGCCGCGGTGGGGCTCGCCGCCCCGATGGCGACGGCATCGAATGAACCGGGCAGCAATGAGTCGGGCAACAACGAGCCGAGCAACAGCGAGTCGAGCGGCAACGAGCGACTGGGCAACCCCGGAGGACCGGGCAATGGCACCGGGCTGGAGAGCGGCGGTGGGGTGGTTGGCGGTGGCGGGGTCGTCGGCGGTGGCGGGGTCGTCGGTGGCGGTGGCGTGGTGGGCGGTGGGGTGGTCGGCGGCGGCGGTGTGGTCGGCGGCGGTGGCGTGGTGATCGGTGGCGGTGGTGTGGTCGGGGGCGGCCGCCTGGGCAACGACGGTCGGTTCAACGGCAACGGTCGGTTCAACGACAATGGCCACTTCAACGACAACGGCCGGTTCAACGACAACGGCCGCTTCGATGACCGTTTCGACGACCGCTTCGACGACCGTTTCGATGACCGCGGCCGTCACGAGGTGCGGAACATCCTCGTCCGGCCCAGTGTCATCGCGCGGGGCGGCCAGCTGTCGATCACCGTGAACGGCGAAGCGTGCCAGCGGCCCGGCAGCACGGTGTCCTCGCGGGTCTTCCGCACCACCCTGCTGCGCCGGGTGGGCGGCGACACGTCCATCGCGACGGTCACCGTCGACCGTGACGCGCACCCCGGGTCGTACGACGTCACGGCCCGCTGTGACGACCGAAGGCTGACCCGGCCCGCCGCCTTCACCGTCATCGGCGGTGTCAGCGGTGGTCTCGGTGGCAGCGTCCGCGGAGCGGCGCCCGCCGACGTCGCGATCGGCGGCGGACTGCTGACCGCCGGCGTCGTCGGCGGTGGGCTGTTCTGGCTGCGCCGCAGGTCCGAACGGCGGATCTGATCGGTGCCGGCACCCTTGGCACTGCCCCGCGGAGCGCGTGTGTGACAGGCCTTCGCCCCGGACCTTCTCGCCGAGATCCGGGGCGAGAAGGGCCCCGAGCGGCGAGCGGTCAGGACTCATCGTCCGTGACGCGGCGCGTCATGGACCACGCGGTGCCGACACAGCCGGCGACGAGCGCGGTTCCCAGTCCGATCTCCTTGAGGTCGAAGCCGCCGCCGGAGCTCCCGCCGACACCGGCCTTGACGCCTCGCACGGTGGCCGGGACCTGGACCTGGGTCGGGTCGGAGTAGCCGGTGCCGGAGCGGCCGGGGGCGATGGTCAGCTCGGTGTGGCCGCTCTCGTTGCCGCACTGGAAGGTCACCTGGTGCACCGAGCCCGCTCTGGCGTCTCCGTCGATCAGGGCCGTCGCCGAGGACTGGCCCTTGGGGATGGTGACCGTGTCGAAGACTTCCGAGGAGACCCTGGCGACGGAGTCGCAGCTCTTCGCGGTCAGCCGGAGCCGGCCGCCCGCCGCGATGCTCTGCGGCTGCACGTCGAAGCCGAACGAGGTGATGTTGTTGTTGCCCCGACCGCTGTCACGGCCACTGTCACTGTTTCCGTCGCCGTTTCCGGCGAGAGCGGCAGTTGCGGAAAGGGTGAGCGCGGTCACGCCCAGCACTGCGGCCGAAGCGACGCGTATCGGGTGCATGGTGAGCCTCCGGGTCCCCGAGGAGCCTTGCTGCGGACCTTCCGCCTGCGTCTGAAACGCGCCTCGATGTTCGAAACGCTAGGAAGGCGTGCGCGTGGGCGCGATCGCAGTAGCGCGAATGGGGTAACCGGGTGGGCCGTACGGGGGAATGTGGGTGCGCGACCGGGGGACGGACCCCGTGTGGCGTCCGTCCCCCGGTCCTTTGGCCTCTAAAGGAGGCCGGTCACTTCGGAAGGTGCGGGAACAGTGCCGTGAACGGTTCCGCCGAGGCTGTGATCCCCCGGCTGTAGGGCGCGTCGAAGTCCCAGATCAGGAAAAGCAGGAACGCGATCAGGGCGGAGAAGAGCCCGGCGAGGATCAGTTCCCGCTTGGTGCGCCGGATCTGGAGCGCGAACACCATCCCGATGGTGACCACGGCTCCGGTGATCAGCCCGAACCACACCACGCCCGGCATGGTCGCGTCCGTCGAGTCGGCGCGGGCGTTGCGTGCCGCGTCGGCCGCGGTCACCTGGTCGACCAGCGGCTGGTAGGCCTGGGCCTCGAAGTCCGACCTCGGGTGGTAGTCGCTGACGTCCTGGCGGACGACCTCGAAGAGCCGTCCGCCCTTGACGGTGACACGGTCGTGGTCGGCCATGGTCTTCCACTCGGTTTTGACGACGTATCCGACGTACGCGTCGACATCGCCGCGAATGCGGTCGCGCACGTCCGGCGGGTAGACGCGGACCCGCTCCGAGATCTCGTGCAGGGCCTGGGCCTCCGCCTGCACATGGTCCTGGGCGGCGCTGCGGGCCTCCCAGACTCCGGCGATGGCCAGTCCCAGGACGATGGCGTAGACCACGCCGATCATCATGGTCATGTATTCGATCACGTCCGGGGTCTCGGACGGATCCTCGTCGTCGGGGGCCCGGCGGGTGCGTACGAGGGACACGACGAGGACGACGACACACGCCGCCGCCATCGCGAGGACGAGAACAAGCCATTCCGACAAGGATGCCTCCAGGGGTCAGCGCGGACGCAGCGCCGCGACGGCGAGCAACGCGGGCACGGTGACGAGCAGGGTGAGCGAGACCAGGGACGGTCCGCTGCGGGGCGAGTGCTTGCGCGTCGGGGCGCGGTAGGCCGGATAACTCACGGGGGTGGCCGACGGTTTGGGCCGCGCCTTGTGCGTGGGCGAGGGCGTCGGTGTCGGTGTGGGCTTCGGCGTCGGCGGAGGTGCCGGCCTCGGCGGTGGCGCCACGGCGGGGGGCCGCGGGGTCGGCGAGGCGGGTGGAGGCGGTGGCGGGGGAGCCGGCGGCGGGGGCTTCGGCCTGGGCTTGGGCGGAGGCGCCGGGGGTGGTGGGGGTGGCGGTTTCGGAGTGGGTGGGGGCGTGGGTGACGGGGGCGGCGGGCTGATGGTGCAGAGGTCGCCGCCGGCCACCGCCACCGCGTCCGTGCCGTCCGGGCCGATGGAGGCGTACGCGCAGGAGTCGGCGACCGCCGCCGAGGCCGGCGCGCCGCCGATGATCCAGGTCAGCGTCAGTAGCGCCAACACCCGTATGACGAGGGCGGACCGGGTCCGCTGTGGTCCATGCACGACGGAGATCATGAGGCGTATCGCGCCTGCGCACGCCGGAGCCGACGGGTATTGCCCCCGAACGAAGGACGTCCGGCTCGGACCGGTTTGACGCACCCTCGGGACCTGGCCACCGGGGTGGGAACAGATGCCCGAGAAGCATGGTGGCGTGGGGTGTGTCACAGCGTTCCGAAAGTTTTTTGTGCGGCCGTTGAACACATCCGCCACTCCCGCCCGTACCTAGGGCCATGCGCGGCGCAGCAGGGCGCTGCAACCCTTAACGCGAACAGTGGGAGTTACCCAATGAAGACCTCCTGGCGGAGCGCCTCACTCGTAGCGACAGCTGCGGCCGTGCTGGCGCTCACGACGGCGTGCGGTCAGGAATCGGGCACCCAGTCGACGGGGAGCCAGAACGTGGGCGCCGCCGCGGCTGCCAACGGTTACGGTCAGGCCACCAGTAGCAGCACCACTTCGCCCAACGGCTACGGCGCCGACCAGCAGAGTGCCGCCCCCAAGGCGGAATCCGCAGGTCAGCTGGCCGTCGCGGAAAGCACGACGCTCGGCAAGGTGCTGACCGACAGCGCCGGATTCACCCTGTACCGCTTCGAGAAGGACACCGCCGAGCCGCCGAAGTCGAACTGTGACGGCGACTGCGCGACCGCTTGGCCGCCCGTTCCCGCCGACGGCGCCGTGGCCGCCACCGGTGTGGACAAGGCCCTGCTCGGCGAGGTCACCCGCTCGGACGGCACCAAGCAGCTGACGATCGGCGGCTGGCCGATGTACCGGTACGCCAAGGACACCAAGGCCGGCGACACCAACGGCCAGGGCGTCGGCGGCACTTGGTACGCCTCCGCCCCCGATGGCAAGAAGGCGACCCTGGCCTCCCTGCCGGGCCTGTCGACCCGCAACGACCCCAAGCTCGGCGAGATCATCGTCGACAAGAACGGCCGGACGGTCTACCGCTTCCTGAAGGACCAGGCCTGGCCCGTCCCGAAGTCCGCCTGCACCGGTGCCTGCCTGGAGAAGTGGCCCGTCGTGGCCCCGGTCTCCGCCAGTGACACCAAGGGCGTGCAGAAGAAGGGCCTGATGGGCTTCACCCGCCCGGACGGTGCCAAGCAGATGACCGTCAACTGCTGGCCCATCTACACCTTCTCCGGTGACAAGGCGGCCGGGGACACCAACGGTCAGGGCGTGGGCGGTACTTGGTACGCCGTCGCCCCCGACGGAAAGCCGGTCGGCGCGCCGAAGTAGAGGATCACCTCCCCAGGGTTGATCGATCTCGCCCGGAACAACGCGTACGACCCGGGTCCGCCCCCTCCGCACCGCACGGAGGGGGCGGACCTCTTGGCGTACCCGGAACGCGAAGGGCGCACGGATCACGGCGCGGTTCACTTGCCGAACGAACGCCCGGGAGTTTTCCACACCGGGGATACCCGACCCCCGGATACCGTCGCGACGCTTCGTAACTCCCGCGAACTTTTTGGAATGCTTCGCATCGATTTCGCGGTGACAGGGAACGGCGTGTTCGACCGACCTGCACCGGGCGCCAATTCGGCACATGCCCGAGGCAGTGACGGTGAACGGACGGTCAATTTCCGTTTTGACTCGCTCCTTTGGCGGACGATCAGTAGCCTCAGCTCGAACACTGGATCGCCTACGTCGTCGACTACGCCTTGGAGAGATAGATGGAGCGTCCCGCCTGGGCCCCCCGCAGCATTGACATCTCGGTGCCGAGCGTGTCCCGTATCTATGACTACTACCTGGGCGGTTCGCACAACTTCGAGGTCGACCGGGAAGCCGCGCGCAAGGCGATGGAGTTCATGCCGGGACTGCCCAAGGTCATGCAGGCGAACAGGGCGTTCATGCGCCGTGCCGTGCGTTTCGCGGCCGACGAGGGCATCGACCAGTTCCTCGACATCGGCTCCGGCATCCCGACCTTCGGCAACGTCCACGAGATCGCCCAGACGGCCAGGCCCGGCGCGCACGTCGTGTACGTGGACCACGACCCGGTGGCCGTCGCGCACAGCCAGGCCGTCCTGCGGGACAACGAGGACGCGGACGTGGTCGCGGCCGATCTGCTCAAGCCCCAGGAAATCCTGGCGACTCCCCAGGTGCAGCGGTTGATCGACCTGAACCGTCCGGTGGCCCTCCTCCTCGTTGCCATACTGCACTTCGTGGAGGACGCGGACGACCCGTACGGTGCGGTGGCCGAGCTGCGCGACGCGCTGGCGCCGGGCAGCCTGCTCGTGCTCACGCATGCGTCGTACGAGGGAATCCCGCTCCCGCCGGAGCGGGCCGAGGGCGCGGTCGACGTGTACAAGGACATCCGCAACCCGCTGATCATGCGCTCGCGCGAGGAGATCGCGCGGTTCTTCGAGGGGTACGACATGGTGGAACCCGGCCTGGTGCCGATGCCGAGCTGGCGGCCCGACACGGCACCCGAGGACGAGGATCCTTATTCCTTCTCGGGGTTCGCGGGCGTGGGGCGCACGGCGTGAGCGGCGAACCGGACGGGCCGGAGGACAGACTGCGCAGGTTCGCGACGATCTGGAGCCGGGCGGTCTTTCCGGTCACCTCCACGTCGCTGACCCGGCCGGAGCTCGAGCAGCAACTCGTACCGCTCGCCAGGCTGTTGAGTGACGCGCTGAAGGCGAGGACCTTCGACGCGGCCGCGGGTCAGGCGGTCGGCGCCGCACTGGTCGCCGCGCACTGCACCGACCCCGAGGCGCTCAGCCGCAGCCTCGACTGCGTCGACGCCTATCTGGTGCTCTACTGCGGCGAGGACGGCCCCCAGGAGGCCCTGCGGACCCGCTCGGCGCGTCTGCAGCACGCCATGGCGGCAGGCTTCGCGGGGGCACTGCGGGAGCGGACGCTCGCCGAGCAGGAGGCCATCTCCCAGGCGGCGTTGAACGCGCGCAGCACGGTGGCCGAGGCGCTGCACGCGAGCGAGGCCCGGTTCCGCGCGGTCTTCGAGGGCGCGGCCATAGGAATCGGCATCGCCGACCTCGAAGGCAACATACTGCAGGTCAATGGAGCCCTGCTGCGTATGTTCGGCGGTTCCGAGCAGGGCGTGCGCGGCCGCAAGGTCTCCGAGTGGACGCATCCCGAGGACGCCCCCCAAGTCTGGCGCCTGTACGAGGAGTTGGTACGCGGCGAGCGCGAGCACTACCACGTCGAAAAGGCCTTCTACCGGCCCGACGGCACCGCCCTGTGGACCAACCTGACGGTGTCCCTGCTGCGCGACGCGGACGGCCGGCCGCAGTACCAGCTCGCGCTGATGGAGGACACCACCGAGCGGCGGCTGCTCAATCTGCGGCTGCGCTACGAGGCCACCCACGACGCGCTCACCGGTCTGCCCAACCGGACCCTCTTCTTCGAACGCCTGGAGAAGGCGGTGTCCGCGGGCAACGAGCAGCGCTTCGGCCTGTGCTACCTCGACCTCGACGGCTTCAAGACCATCAACGACAGCCTCGGGCACGCGGCGGGCGACCGGCTGCTCGTCGAGGTCGCCGACCGGTTGCAGTCCTGCGCGACCGCACCCGGCGAGATGGTCGCCCGGCTCGGCGGCGACGAGTTCGTGGCCCTCACCACCGGGCCCGACACCGAGCGCGAGGTGGACGCGCTCGCCGACCGCATCATGAACGCCCTCGTCACCCCGGTCCGCATCGACGGCCGGGAACTGACGGTCCGCGGCAGCATCGGCATCGTCGAGGGCCCGGCGGGTGAGCGCGGCTCGGCGGAGGTGCTGCGCAGCGCCGACATCACGATGTACCGCGCCAAGTCCGCGGGCGGCAACCGCTTCGAGCTCGCCGATCCCGAGGCCGACGCCCGCGCCATCACCCGGCACGGGCTCACCACGGCGCTGCCCGCGGCCCTGGACCGGGGCGAGTTCTTCATCGAGTACCAGCCGCTGGTGCACCTCGGTGACGGCAGCGTGCACGGGGCGGAGGCGCTGGTGCGCTGGCTGCACCCGCAGCACGGCGTTCTCGGCCCCGACCGGTTCATCCCGCTCGCCGAGCACACCGGGCTGATCGTGCCGCTGGGGCGGTGGGTCCTGGAGCAGTCGGTCCGCCAGGCCCGCCAGTGGCAGGAACGACACGCCGACTCGGGCCCTCTGCGGATCAACGTCAACCTGTCGCCCTGCCAGCTGACCCACCCGGGTCTGGTCCAGGACACGGTCGACATCCTGGAGCGTGAAGGGCTCGACGCCGAGGCGCTGTGTCTGGAGGTCACGGAGTCCGCGCTGATCGGCGCCGACGACGATCTGCTGAAGCCGCTGCGGCGCCTGGCCGAGATGGGCGTCGACATCGCCCTCGACGACTTCGGCACCGGCTACTCCAATCTCGCCAATCTCCGCCGTCTGCCTGTGAGCATCCTCAAGCTGGACCGCTCCTTCACCCAGGGCATGCAGCAGTTCCCGGCGGACCCCGTCGACCTCAAGATCGTCGAGGGGATCGTTTCGCTCGCCCACAGTCTCGACCTCGCGGTCACCGTGGAGGGCGTCGAAACGGGCGCACAGGCCGAGCAGTTGCGGATACTGGGCTGCGACACGGCCCAGGGCTGGTACTACGCCCGCCCGGGCCCACCGGAGCGGCTGCACGAACTGGCCCTGGTGGACGCCACAGGCTGAGGCTTCGGGCGCGGCGTGGTCTCCTGGAGCGGAGGCCGTGCCGCTGTCCGCGCAGCCGTGACCGGCGCAGCGGCCGGTGCAGGCCCGCGAACGTCAGCTGCGTCTCGGCCTCCACGCCGACCGTCGGACGACGCCCTCCGTGAGGGCCCTGGGTATCGCCGCCGTGGAGCAACCGAAGGAGCTGAGAAGGATGGGCACGCAACTCCAGGGCAGAACCGCCGTCGTCACCGGCGCGAGCAAGGGCATCGGACTGGCCGTCGCCGAGGCGCTGGCCGGGGCGGGGGCGACGGTGATCGCCGGGTCGCGCACCACGACGCCGGGTCTCGACGCGCTGGTCAAGCAGGGCGGTGTGTCCTGGGTGCCGGTGGACCTGGCCGAACCCGGTGCGGCCGAGCGCCTCGTGGCGGCGGCGGCCGGCCGGCTGGACATCCTGGTCAACAACGTCGGCGCGGCCCCCGCCCGCATGGGCGGATTCCTGTCGGTGACCGACGAGGACTGGCAGCGCACGGTCGATCTGAACCTCCTCACGGCCGTACGGGTCACCCGCGCCGCCCTGCCCCTGATGCTGTCCGCGGGGCAGGGCTCGGTCGTGACGGTCGCCTCGGTCAACGCCACCCTGCCCGACCCGATGGTGATCGACTACAGCGCGGGCAAGGCCGCGCTGGTCGCCTTCTCCAAGGCGCTGTCCAAGGAGGTCGGCCCCCAGGGCATCCGGGTCAACACCGTCAGCCCGGGCCCGGTGGAGACCGAGCTGTGGCTCGGCGGCGACGGGGTGGCGGCCACGGTCTCGGCAGCCGCCGGGATCACCCCGGACGACGTGGTCGCCCAGGCGTCCGGTGCCACGGTCACCGGCCGCTTCTCCCAGCCGTCCGAGGTCGCCGACCTGGTCCTCTTCCTCGCCGGCGACCAGTCCCGCAACATCACGGGCAGCGACTTCGTCATCGACGGCGGCTTCATCCCGACCTGGTGACGTACCGACCGGCCTTTTGAGCCCTCCGCGCCGGTCAGCGTTCCAGCAGCATCCGCTGGAGTTCGCGGGCCGCGCGCGGCGGAGCCACATCGCTGCGGTGGGCCAGGGCGATGACGCGGTGGAGTCCGGGGCGTGCGAGCGGTGTCACCCGCAGGCCGCGTCCCGAGCGCGTCGCGACCATGCGCGGGACGACGGCCACGCCGAGCCCCGCCCTGACGAAACCCAGCACCGCGTCCATCTCGCCGCCCTCGACGGCGAAGTCCGGCTCGAAGCCCTCGGCGCGGCAGGCGGCGACGGTCAGTTCCCGCAGGTCGTAGCCGTGCCGGAACATCACAAGGCGTTCGCCCTCCAGGTCGGGGATGCGCACGGTGCGTCCGGTCCCCGGCGCGGGCGCGTCCGGTGACGACACCACGACCAGGTCCTCACGCAGCAGCTCCACCGTCGTCAGCGCCGGGGAAGGGGTGGGCAGCGGGAGGACGACCAGGGCGAGGTCCAACGCGCCGCGCGCGAGTTCCCGTACGAGATCGTGGGAGCCGCCCTCCTCGATCAGCAGCCGGATGCCGGGATAGCGGTCGTGGAAGGCGCGCAGGACATCCGGAAGCAGGCCGGTGCACAGGCTCGGCGTCGCGCCCAGGCGGACCCGGCCGCTGCGCAGCTGGGCCAGTTCCTGCACCTCGTGCCGGGCCGTGTCCGCGTCGGCGAGGATGCGCCGGGCCAGTGGCAGCAGCGCCTCGCCCGCGTCCGTCAGCGTGATGTTGCCCCGCGCGCGGAGAAAGAGGTCCGCCCCCAACTCCCGTTCCAGCGCCTTGATCTGCTGGGACAGGGACGGCTGGGCGACATGGACCAGATCGGCGGCCCGGGTGAAGTGCCGGGTCTCGGCGACCGCCACGAAGTACTGGAGCTGCTGGAACTGCATCCCTCCATCATAGGCTCCGGCTATCGAAACGAGCCGGACCATGTCTTGGACCGATCGGCTCCCGTGGCCCTAGCTTCTGAGGCATGGCTCTGGCAACGCGGACGGACCGACGACCGTCGATGACGCGCACCGTGTGGGACAGCTCCGTCGGGAAGAAGACCGTGATGGCGGTCAGCGGCCTGATCATGCTGATGTACCTGGTCGTACACATGTTCGGCAACCTGAAGATCTTCTTCGGCGCGGGCGACTTCAACCACTACGCCCACTGGCTGCGCACCCTCGGTGAGCCCTTCCTGCACTACGAGTGGGCCCTGTGGATCATCCGCGTGGTCCTGGTCGTCGCCGTCGTCGCCCACGTCACCGCCGCGTACCAGCTCAGCCGCCGCGACATCAGGGCGCGCCCGAACAAGTACGTCCACAAGAAGCCCAGGTCCAGCTACGCGACCCGCACGATGCGCTGGGGCGGGATCATCCTCGGCCTGTTCATCGTCTGGCACATCCTCGACCTGACGACCGGCACCGCGCACCCCGGCGGCTTCCAGCCCGGACACCCGTACCAGAACGTGATCGACACCTTCTCGACCTGGTACGGCGACGTGATCTACATCGTCGCGATGCTCGCGCTCGGCCTGCACATCCGGCACGGCTTCTGGAGCGCCGCACAGACCCTGGGTGCCGGCAACCGCACCCGCGACCGCGCCCTCAAGGCCATCGCCGACGTCCTCGCGCTGGTGCTGACGGTGGGCTTCATCTCCGTACCCGTCGGTGTCATGACCGGATTGGTGAGCTGACATGACCGCAGCCTCTGAATACGCCGCGTACTCGACCGGTGCGCCCGTCGTCGACAGCAAGGCCCCCGAGGGCCCGGTCAACGAGCGCTGGGACACCCGTCGCTTCGAGGCCAAGCTCGTCAACCCCGCCAACCGCCGCAAGCACACGGTGATCGTGGTCGGTACCGGCCTCGCGGGCGGCTCGGCGGGCGCCACGCTCGCCGAGCAGGGCTACCACGTCGTCCAGTTCTGCTACCAGGACTCGCCCCGCCGCGCCCACTCGATCGCCGCCCAGGGCGGCATCAACGCGGCGAAGAACTACCGCAACGACGGGGACTCCGTCCACCGGCTGTTCTACGACACCGTCAAGGGCGGAGACTTCCGGGCCCGCGAGTCCAACGTCCACCGTCTCGCGCAGATCTCGGTCGAGATCATCGACCAGTGCGTCGCCCAGGGCGTGCCCTTCGCGCGGGAGTACGGGGGTCTGCTCGACACCCGTTCCTTCGGCGGCGTCCAGGTGTCCCGCACCTTCTACGCCCGCGGCCAGACCGGCCAGCAGCTCCTGCTCGGCGCCTACCAGGCCCTGTCGCGGCAGATCGCGGCCGGCAACATCGAGATGCATCCGCGCACCGAGATGCTCGACCTGATCGTGGTCGACGGACGGGCGCGCGGCATCGTGGCGCGGGATCTCATCACCGGCCGGATCGACACGTACTACGCGGACGCCGTCGTCCTGGCCAGCGGTGGCTACGGCAACGTCTTCTACCTGTCGACGAACGCCATGAACTCCAACGCCACCGCGGTCTGGCGGGCGCACCGGCGCGGCGCCTACTTCGCCAACCCCTGCTTCACCCAGATCCACCCCACCTGCATCCCGCGCACCGGCGACCACCAGGCCAAGCTCACCCTGATGAGCGAGTCGCTGCGCAACGACGGCCGTATCTGGGTCCCCAAGGCCCAGGGCGACACCCGCCCGCCGAACGAGATCCCCGAGGACGAGCGCGACTACTACCTGGAGCGGATCTACCCCTCCTTCGGCAACCTGGTCCCGCGCGACATCGCCTCCCGCGCCGCGAAGAACGTCTGCGACGAGGGCCGCGGAGTCGGTCCCGGCGGACAGGGCGTCTACCTGGACTTCGCCGACGCGATCGGGCGGATGGGCAGGGCGAAGGTCGAGGAGAAGTACGGCAACCTCTTCGACATGTACGCCCGGATCACCGCCGAGGACCCGTACACCGTGCCCATGCGGATCTACCCGGCCGTGCACTACACGATGGGCGGACTGTGGGTCGACTACGACCTCCAGACCACCATCCCGGGCCTGTTCGCGATCGGCGAGGCCAACTTCTCCGACCACGGCGCCAACCGCCTCGGCGCCTCGGCCCTGATGCAGGGCCTCGCCGACGGCTACTTCGTGCTGCCGTCGACCATCAACGACTACCTCGCCCGCAACCCGCACCACGCTGAGGTGACGGACGAACACCCCGCCGTCCAGGAGGTGCTGGCCGAGACCGAGGACCGGCTGCGGCTGCTCCTGGCCGTCGACGGCGACCGCACCCCCGACTCCTTCCACCGCGAACTCGGCGAACTCATGTGGGAGTTCTGCGGCATGGCTCGCACCGAGACGGGTCTGCGCAAGGCCCTGGAGCGCATCCCGCAGATCCGCGAGGAGTTCTGGCGGCGCATCAAGGTCCCCGGCACCGGCGAGGAGTTCAACCAGTCCCTGGAAAAGGCCAACCGCGTCGTCGACTACATCGAGCTCGCCGAGCTGATGTGCCTCGACGCGCTGCACCGGTCCGAGTCCTGCGGCGGCCACTTCCGCGAGGAGTCCCAGACCCCGGACGGCGAGGCCGCCCGCAAGGACGAGGAGTTCTCGTACGCCGCCGCGTGGGAGTTCACCGACACCGGCGCCGCACCCGTCCTGCACAAGGAAGACCTGGTCTTCGAGTACGTCCACCCCACCCAGCGGAGCTACGCATGAAGCTCACCCTGCGCGTCTGGCGCCAGAAGAACGCCGACGCCGACGGAGCGATGTCCACGTACGAGGTGGACGACATCTCGGCCGACATGTCCTTCCTGGAGATGCTCGACACCCTCAACGAGGAACTCATCCTCAAGGGCGAGGACCCCGTCGCCTTCGACCACGACTGCCGCGAGGGCATCTGCGGCGCGTGCAGCCTGGTCATCAACGGCGACGCCCACGGACCCGAGCGCACGACCACCTGCCAGCTGCACATGCGGTCCTTCCAGGACGGCGACACCATCGACGTCGAGCCCTGGCGCGCCTCCGCCTTCCCGGTCGTGAAGGACCTCGTGGTGGACCGCTCGGCCTTCGACCGGATCATCCAGGCCGGCGGGTACATCACCGCCCCCACCGGCGCCGCGCCCGAGGCCCACGCGGCGCCCGTACCGAAACCGGACGCCGACTTCGCGTTCGAGCACGCCGAGTGCATCGGCTGCGGTGCGTGCGTGGCCGCCTGCCCCAACGGGGCCGCGATGCTCTTCACCTCGGCCAAGATCAACCATCTGAACGTGCTGCCACAGGGGGCGCCCGAGCGGGAGACGCGGGTGCTGGACATGGTGGCGCAGATGGACGAGGAGGGGTTCGGAGGATGCACGCTGGCCGGGGAGTGCGCGACCGCCTGCCCGAAGGGGATTCCGCTGGTTTCCATCACCGGGATGAACAAGGAGTGGCTGCGAGCCGCTCGTAAGTCAGGGCGTCGCTGAGGCGGTGGTCCGACCGCGGGTCTGTCGGGGGCCCGTTGTTAAGGAAACGTTCGCCGGGAAGGTGCGGACGGGCGGGGCCGGGAGTGGTGCTCATTCCCGGTCCCGTCTCGCATTCGGGGCAATCGCCTGGCATTCAACATCCCCACATCCTGGCTCCTGGCACAGGTCACGTGCAGGCCAACCGGCATCGGAAGAACAGGAGCGCGCGGGCCGTACCGAACCGGTCTGCCGCCGCTGTGCCGAACCGGCCCGTGACCAGGAGAGTGCCATGACCGGCGTTTCCACCCTCGACAGCCCCCCGCAGCCCCTGGCCCCCACCCGCTACACCGTCTCACTCGCCCGTACCGAGGCCGACGTCCGGGCCGCGCAGCGGCTGCGGCACGACGTCTTCGCCGGCGAGATGGGCGCCCTGCTGACCACGCCGCAGCCGGGGCTCGACATCGACGCCTTCGACGCCTACTGCGATCACCTGCTGGTCCGTGACACGCTGACCGACCAGGTCGTCGGCACCTACCGCCTGCTGCCCCCGGAGCGCGCCGCGATCGCCGGCCGGCTCTACTCGGAGGGCGAGTTCGACGTGACCCCGCTCGACGCGATCCGCCCGGGACTCGTCGAGGTCGGGCGCTCCTGCGTGCACCCCGACCACCGCGACGGCGCCGTCATCGGCCTCATCTGGGCCGGGATAGCCCGTTACATGGTCGAGGGCGGCCACGAGTGGCTCGCTGGCTGCTGCTCGATCCCGCTCGCCGACGGCGGCGAGCTCGCGGCCGGAACCTGGGACCGGGTGCAGGCCAAGCACCTGGCACCCGAGGAGTACCGGGTACGACCGCTGCTGCCGTGGACCGCGGAGGGTGTCACCCGCCAGATCCGCACCGAACTGCCCCCGCTCCTGCGCGGCTATCTGCGGCTCGGTGCCTGGGTCTGCGCCGCGCCCGCGCACGACCCGGACTTCGGGGTCGCGGACCTGTTCGTGCTGCTGTCGATGCGCCGGGTCAACCCGCGCTATCTGCGGCACTTCCTCTCGCTCGTCCCGGCCTGATGAGCGTCTGGCTGCCCAGCGCGCCCTGCACCCCCAGGGCGTGCGTCGAGGCGACGGGGTCCGCCACGGCCGTACCGCGTGCCGTGCTGCGGCTCGCGGCGGTCCTGGTCGTGGTCGCCACCGGGGTCGTGCTGTTGCCGCTCGGCGGGCGGATCCCCGCCGAGCCGGTACGGCGCTGGTGCCGGGCGATCGTGCGGGCCGCGGGTGTCCGCGTCCGGATCACCGGCCCCGCCGTCCCCACCGGCGGGCTGCTGATCGTCGCCAACCACATCTCCTGGCTGGACATCCCGCTCCTCGCCGCCGTCCGGCCGGCCAGGATGCTCGCCAAGTCCGAGATCCGGCAGTGGCCGGTGGCGGGACCGCTGGCCGCGCGCGGCGGCGTCCTGTTCATCGAACGCGACCGGCTGCGCGCGCTGCCGGACACGGTGGCGCGGATCGCCGGGCTGCTGCGCGACGGGGCGGCCGTCGTGGCCTTCCCGGAGGGCAGCACCTGGTGCGGCAGGGCGCAGGGACACTTCCGGCGGGCCGTCTTCCAGGCCGCGCTCGACGCGGGGGTGCCGGTCCAGCCGGTGCACATCCACTACCGGCTCGCCGGGGGAGTGGCGAGCACCGCGCCCGCCTTCGTCGGGAACGACTCGCTGCTCGCCTCCCTGTGGCGGGTGGCCTCGGCACGCGGGCTGGTGGCGGAGGTCGAGGTACGGCCCACGCTCGTCCCGGGCAGCCACCCGGATCGCCGGGAGCTGGCCCGCGCGGCGCAAGGGGGGTTGCATTCCCAGGGCGCACGCGCGTCGGCTCTCACCCATCGCTGACGTATCAGGGCGCGGCGACCTGAAGGTACGGGGCCGGTGGCCGGCGGTAGGGTTATCGGCCCCGAGCGAGTGCCCGGGTGAGGTACGGAGCCGTCACGCTGCCCTCCGTCCGTGCCACCTCGGCCGGGGGGCCCGCGGCCACGATCCGGCCGCCCGCGTCCCCGCCGCCAGGACCCAGTCCGCGCCCCCGACCACGGAACAGGGAGCGTAGGTGCTCAGCAGGGGCAGCAGCTCCACGCTCACGAACCGTTCCTGTGGACTGAGCGGGATTGAGCCCGATCAGCCGCACGCCCCGAACGGTCTTGGGCGCACTGGTCCCCGGCGTACTCAGCCCCGGGGCGGCGACACGCATCCTGTGCGTGGTCCGATCCCGGGAGGCCGGTTCCCTGTGCGACCTGGCCATGTGGGCACGGCCAGAGGCGGCGGGGAGGCCCCGAACCATCACTCCGGTGGAGCGGGGGCCCCGCACGCTGGCACCACACCCGGCGTCCCAGATCGCACGGCAACGCTAACCCGGACGGCCCAGGGCACCGCAAGCCCGCGAGCCGACCATTACACGATCGAGTTAAAGCGGCCCTGTGTGCACTCCTCGGCGAACAGTTGCTAACCCCTCGCCCTGGCAGGTCTCGCAGCGCCCGCCCGCGACGTTGAAGGAGAAGCGCCCCACCCCGTAGTCGCGCCTTCGTGCCTCCTGGGCCCCGGCGAAGACCTTGCGCACGACGTCGAAGAGGCCCGTGTACGTGGCGAGATTCGAGCGTGGGGTACGGCCGATGGGCCTCTGGTCGACGGAGACGAGCCGTCCCACCCCCTCCAGCTCCTCGGTCACCTCGCCGATGAGGGTGGACTTGCCCGAGCCGGAGACACCCGTGACGGCGGTGAGCGCACCGAGCGGGAACGCGGCGCTCACCCCGCGCAGGTTGTGGCGGCTCACCGGCCCCACCTGCAACTGCCCTTGCGCGGAACGGACTTCACGATGCGGCGCGGGGGAGCGGTCGAAGAGGAAGCGGGCCGTGGCCGACTCCGCCACCCCGGCCAGCTCCGCCACCGGACCGCTGTGCAGCACCCGCCCGCCGTGCTCACCCGCCCGCGGACCGACGTCGACGAGCCAGTCGGCACCCCGTACGACATCCAGATGGTGCTCTACCACGAACACCGAGTTGCCCGCCGCCTTCAGCCGGTCCAGGACCGTGAGCAGGGCCTCCGTGTCCGCCGGGTGCAGACCCGCGGACGGTTCGTCGAGGACGTACACGACACCGAAAAGACCGGAGCGCAACTGTGTGGCCAGTCGCAGTCGTTGCAACTCCCCCGCGGAGAGGGTCGGAGTGGCCCGGTCGAGGCTGAGGTAACCGAGGCCGAGTTCGGCGACAGGGGCGATCCGTGCCCTCAGGTCATCGGTGAGGACGCGGGCCGCCTCTCCGCGGGGCTCCAGGGTCCCGGCCAGCTCGGACAGCGGCAGCGCCGCCAGTTCGGCGATCGTGCGGCCCGCGAAGGTCACCGCCAGCGCCTCGGGGCGCAGCCGGCTGCCGCCGCACACCGGGCACGGGGCGCTGGTCAGGAACCGCTCGGCCCTGGCCCGCAGCGTCGGGCTCTTCGAAGCGGAGAACGTCTTCATGACATAGCGCCGGGCGCTCATGTACGTGCCCTGGTAGGGGCGTTGGATCCGGTCCGCGTCCCGTACCGGATGCACGGTGACGACCGGCTGCTCGTCCGTGAACAGGATCCACTCCCGCTGCTCGGCCGGCAGCTCGCGCCACGGCCGGTCCACGTCGTACCCCAGCGTGTCGAGCACGTCGCGCAGGTTCTTGCCCTGCCAGGCGCCGGGCCACGCGGCGATCGCCCCCGCGCGGATCGACAGCGACGGGTCCGGGACCAGCGACTCCTCGGTCGTACGGTGGACCCGGCCGAGACCGTGACACTCCGGGCAGGCCCCGGTGGCGGTGTTCGGCGAGAAGGCGTCCGAGTCGAGGCGTTCGGCGCCCCGCGGATAGTCGCCCGCACGTGAGAACAGCATCCGCAGGGAGTTGGAGAGGTTGGTGACCGTGCCCACGGACGAGCGTGAGGTGGGCGCCGAGCGGCGCTGCTGGAGCGAGACCGCGGGCGGCAGCCCGGTGATGTCCCCCACCTTCGGCGCCCCGACCTGGTGGATCAGCCGTCGCGCGTACGGCGCCACCGACTCGAAGTAGCGGCGCTGGGCCTCCGCGTAGATCGTGCCGAACGCCAGCGAGGACTTGCCCGAGCCCGAGACCCCGGTGAAGACCACGAGGACATCGCGCGGGATGTCGACGTCCACACCCTGGAGATTGTGCTCGCGGGCGCCCCGCACACGGACGTACGCGTCGTGGCGGCGGTGCGGGTCGGACATCGACGGGACTCCTGGCGGGGGGCTCGGGGCAAACCCCACGATTCTAGGCCGCGGTCAGTCCCGCGACCCGAGCGAGCCTCCGGAAGGAGTCCAGCAGGGCCCCGCGGTCGTACGTACTGGTCGTGACCAGCACCTCCTGCGCGCCGGTCTCCTCGATCAGCGTCTCCAGCTCGTGCTCGACCTGTTTCTCGGTGCCCGAGATCTGCCCCGCGAGCGCCGACTCGTAGAAATGCCGCTCCTTGCCGTTCATCGGGAGATCCTCGACCCGCTCGGCGGGCGGCAGCGGCGGGAAGGTGCCGTGCGTGCGGGCGTACGCCATTGACCACGCCTCGGGGAGGAGCAGCCGCATCGCCTCGTCCGGGGTCCCGGCGACCGCGACGGCGCCGGAGACGACGACGTACGGCTCCGCCGCCCACACGGAGGGGCGGAACGTCGCGCGGTAGTGGTCGATCCCGCGCCGCATCTTCTCCCGGTTCCGGATGTCCCCGATGACCAGGGGCAGGCCCGCGCGCGCCGCGATCGTGGCGCCCTCGTTCAGGGCGAGCACGAAGGGCGGCACGGTCAGCCCCTCCGAGGGGCGCGCGTGCACTCCCGCCGACGACGGGCCGTGGAACCAGCCGAGCAGCTCGTCGAGCTGCCCCGCGAAGTCGTCGGCGACGTCCTTGTCGCGCCCCAGCGCCCTGCGCACCCCGTCCGTGAAGCCGACCGAACGCCCGAGCCCCATGTCGATCCGCCCGGGGAACAGGGACTCGAGCACACCGAACTGCTCGGCCACGACCAGGGGCTGGTGGTTGGGCAGCATCACCCCGCCGGTACCGACCCGGATCGTCCGGGTGGCGGCGGCGACCGCGGCGGCCAGCACGGTGGGCGCGGACCCGGCGACCCCGGGCACACCGTGGTGCTCCGAGACCCAGATCCGGTGGTATCCGAGCCCTTCCAGCTCCTGGGCCAGACGCACGGTGTCCCGCAGCGCCTCGGCGGCGTCGTGCCCCTCGCGGGTGCGTGAGCGGTCGAGGACGGAGAAGCGCGTCGCCGCGAGGCGGGAGTCCCGTCCCGGTGGACCGGCGTGATCGTGTGGGCTCGGCATGACTCTTCGGATGATACGGACCTCGCCGCACCGGCCGTCACAGGGCCGCGTGGGAAATGGTCAGCAGATAGGTGCCGTAGAAGAGGGAGAAACCGGCCAGGCCGATGAGCAGGACGACGACGGTGCGCCGCTGGGCGCGGGCCAGGGAGAGGGCGAACGGCAGCAACAGGGGGAAGGCGGGCAGCAGCAGCCGGGGTCTGCTCGTGAAGAAGTGGGCGTCGCCGAGGGCGATGACGAGGAGAATCCCCGAGTACACGAGAAGCGGCAGCGGCTGTCGGTCCAGGACGCCGAGGACGAACAGCAGGACGCAGCCGAGGACGATTCCGGCGGAGAGATAGACGGCCAGGGTGTCGTGCCCGACGATCAGGTGTTTGAACATGTGCGCGGTGTAGTGACCGAAGTCGAACCGTGAGCCCCACAGACTCTGCACCCGGAAGTAGCCGGTCGGGTCGTGTGTGCGCAGCCCCACCCAGGCGACGTACCCGAGCCACCCGACGGGCGCCAGGAGCAGGGCCACCCAGGCGCGCGGGACGGTGGGTCTCCCGTCGCGGCGGCGCTGCCAGAGGTGGGCGGCGGCGGCCGTGACGACGGCGGCGGCCACGGTGAATCCGTTGGGGCGGCACAGCCCGGCCAGCGCGGCCAGTGCCCCGGCGGTCAGCCAGCGGTGGGTCAGCGTCGCGTAGAGCGCCCAGGCGGCGAAGGCCGTCATGAGGGACTCGGTGTACGCCATGGTCAGCACCACGGCGTGCGGCAGCAGCGCCCACAGTGCCGCGAGCGCCAGTCCGACCCGCCGTCCGTGCAGCAGCTCGCCGACCGCGTACACGCCCCAGGCGGCCACGGCGGCGGCGATCCAGGAGATGACGAGCGCGGCGTTGACCGGGCCGATCGGCAGGACCGTGTTCAGGCCGTGGATCAGTGCGGGGAAGAGCGGGAAGAACGCCAGGTCGTTGTAGACGACCCCGTGGCCGGACTTGGCGACGACGATCGTGCCGTAGCCGTACCGGGCGATGTGCCAGTACCAGCCGCCGTCCCATTCCAGACCGAGCACGTTGCGCGGGTGCCGGCCCAGGTGCAGTGACCAGGCGGTCACCATGATCACGCCCGTCAGCCGCGCGGCGGCGAACAGCCACAGTGCCGGCAGCGCCCGCTTCAGTTCGCCCCGCCATCGCCACACCTCGGGCGAGGCGGCAGGCGACGCGGGCACGAACCGCCGCGTGGGTCTGCCGCTCACCGTCTGGGGGCCGTCTTCCATGCCGACCTCCTCGTCGCCCTGCTAGAGGGAATGGCCGGGGACGGGGTTCCACCGGTGGGAAGATCCTGACTTCATGGGACACGACGGTCCCGGCCGGCGCATCCCGGCCCGGCACGCAGGGGTGATGAGGTCGCCGGGTTCGAACCGTTCCCGCGGCTCGCTCAGTCGTCGAAGCAGTGGCCTGCTTCGAGGTCCGGGACGAGTGCGGGGTGATCGGGACGCCATCCGAGCGGCTTCTGGGTCAGGACGCTCGAGGCCGGGTTGTCGAGGGGCACGGCGGCGGCGAGAAAGCCGAAGTGCCGGCTCGCGTCCTCGGTGGTGATCCCGGCGACCGGCAGCTTCAACCGGCGGCCGATGAGCTCGGCGATGTCACGCAAGGGCACGCCCTCCTCGGCGGCCCCGTGCAGGATCGAGCCGGCCGGGGCGGCGTCCACCGCCGGCCGGATCAGGTGCGCCGCATCGAGCCGGTGCACGGCGGGCCAGCGGTTCGATCCGTCGCCGACGAAGGCCGACACGCCGCTTTCGCGGGCGATGCCGATCAGGCTCGGGACAAAGCCCTTGTCGCCCTCGCCGTGCACGGTCGGTGCAAGCCGCACGACCGAAGCGCGCACCCCGCGCGCGGCCAGCGCCATGGCCGCGCTCTCCGGTGCGATCCTCACGGACGAAGGCGGAACCGATGAATCCGGTCGCGCCGGTGACGAATAACAGGGTCCGCCCCGGTGCGGCACCGGAGCGGTGATTCCCCCCTGCGCGCGGGAGGTGCTCCGGGTCCAAGACCTGTTTCGCAGCCGGCGATACGTACGAGGCATCACCACAGCTCGGACCGTGGCACACGCCCATGCCGCCGCGCAGTCCGCCCGTGCCCGCCGGCCGTCGTACGAACTCCTCGGCGGCAAGTACTGCGCCGCGCCCCCGCGACTAAGCGAACGGCGATCGGGAATGGCTTTCCCGGAGCTCTTGTCGGCGGCTCGCCGCGGCCGGGTCAGCGGGAGCCCTTCCACCCCACGGAAAGCAGGAGTGAACATGCAGTACGTGAAGCTCGGTTCGACGGGCCTGGACGTGTCCCGGATCTGTCTGGGCTGCATGAGTTTCGGGCTGCCCGACCGAGGGCCCCACGAGTGGACGCTCGACGACGAGGGTGCCCGCCCCCTGATCCGCCGCGCGCTGGACGCCGGGATCACCTTCTTCGACACGGCGAACGTCTACTCCGACGGCACGAGCGAGGAGATCGTCGGCCGCGCGCTGGCGGAGTTCGCGCGGCGCGACGAGATCGTCATCGCCACCAAGGTGAACGGCGCGATGCACGACGGCCCCAACGGGCGTGGTCTGTCCCGCAAGGCCGTCATGACGGAGATCGACAACAGCCTGCGCCGCCTGGGCACCGACTACGTGGACCTGTACCAGATCCACCGCTTCGACCCCGCCACTCCCGTCGAGGAGACGATGGAGGCCCTCCACGACGTGGTGAAGGCGGGCAAGGCCCGTTACATCGGGGCGAGTTCGATGTACGCGTGGCAGTTCTCCAAGGCCCAGTACACGGCCCGGCTGAACGGCTGGACGCGGTTCGTGTCCATGCAGAACCACTACAACCTCCTCTATCGCGAGGAGGAGCGCGAGATGCTGCCGCTCTGCGCGGACCAGGGCGTCGGCGTACTGCCCTGGAGCCCGCTCGCCCGCGGTCGGCTCACCCGTGACTGGGACGTCAGCACCGAGCGCAGCCGCACCGACGAGTACGGCAAGAAGCTCTATCAGCCGGGCGACCGCGAGATCGTCGACGCCGTCGCCCGGATCGCCGCCGAGCGTGACATCCCGCGGGCCCGGATCGCCCTCGCCTGGCTGCTGCGCCAGAGCACCGTGACCGCGCCCGTCATCGGTGCCACCAAGGTGGGGCACGTCGACGACGCGGTGGCCGCCCTCGACGTGGAGCTCTCGGAGAAGGAGATCGAGCAGCTGGAGGAGCCGTACACGCCGCGCGCGATCAGCGGGCACTGACGCGCGGTGCGGCGGGCGGCGAGCGCGCTCAGCTGCGGCGTTCCGGGAGGCCGCCCGCGCAGTCGTCCTCGGCGGCGTAGGCGGCAAGCCATGCCAGCGGCGCGTTCCAGTTGATGGCCACCTCGTTCGTCGAGTACGAGCCGATGTCGTCGATGTAGCAGGCCTGGGGCGCGCAGCCGGGCAGGTGCTCCTGTGCGACCGGGTCCTGCAGCCCGCTGTTGGGCCCGCCCGCGAGGGAGCCCGCCGGCGGGTGCGGCAGCGAGGGGTCGTACTGATGCGCCCAGAAGCGGTGGTGCTGGTTGTCGGAGTACCGCTCCCCGTATCCGGTCACGTACGACCGGCCCAGGGCGTTGCGGCCCAGCAGATAGTCCATCGACTCCAGCACTCCGGCGCGGTAGCGCGGGTCCCCGGTCAGTTCCTGGGCGGTGGCCATGACGATCGCGTTGTCGGTGACTGCGCTGTTGGAGCCCCAGACGTATCCGGTGGAGGGGATCGGGACGGCGTATCCCTGCCCGGCCATGGTGGACAGATAGCCGTCCGCGGCGGCGGTCACCGAGGCGCGCACCCGCCGGAGGTCGGCCGCGGGCAGCCCGGTGCGTACGGTCGCCAGCGTCAGCCTGCCCAGCGCGGCGGTGTCGGCCCAGCTGAAGCCGCCGGACGTGAAGGCGTTCGCGGCCGTGTGCCAGGGCGAGGAGGTCACCGCGTCCCGGTAGGCGTGCTCGCCGGTCGTGGCGTACAACTCGGCGGCCGCCCAGTAGAACTCGTCGGTGACCTGGGTGTCACCATAGGCCCCACCGCCGGTGCTGTCCGCATCCGGCGCGTACATCGCCGGGTTGGCCAGCGCCGCCGTCCACGCCTTGCGGGCGGCGGTCAGGCAACGGTTCGCGAACGCGGTGTCGTAGGGCCGCAGGACGCGGGCGCACTGGGCCGCCGTCGCCGCCAGGTTGAGGGTGGCGGCGGTGGACGGCGGGTGGAGCTCACGCGGCTGGGCGTCCTGCTCGGGCCGGGTCGGCAGCCCGGTCCAGGCGGCGTCGTGGACTTTGTGGAACGCCATTCCCGCGTACGGTCTGCCGTCCGGCACCTGCATCCGCATCAGGAAGTCGAGCTCCCAGCGCGCCTCGTCCAGGACGTCGGGGACGCCGTTGCCGCGCTCGGGAACGCGCAGCGTCGAGTCGCCGAGCGCGGACGCGGTGCCCGCTCTCTTCGCCCGTTCGAAGGAATTGACGAGCAGCCAGGTGGAAATGCCGCCGTTCACGACGTATTTGCCCTGGTCGCCCGCGTCGTACCAACCGCCCCTGACGTCCTGCGTGTAGTCGCACACCCCGGACTGGCAGGGCACGTTCGTGTCGCCCTGATTGGGCGCGACTCCGAGATGCCCGGCGGGCCGCGCATAGGCCGAACCCACCAGGGACGCTTCGATCGGTATACCGCTGCGCTGGTGGTAGAAGAAGGCCAGCGCGTCGGAGCGAAGCCCGTCGTAGAGATCCGCGCGAATGTCGAAGGGATCACTGACCGTTCCGTCGACCGTCAGGACGTAACCCGAACCGGTCCGTCCGTACGAGGAGAAGTCGGCGACCTGGGTCGGTTGCCCGGACGCGGCGTCCGGGCCCCGGCCGACGGTCGGCCCCGAGGCGACCACCCTGCCCGAGGCGGTGCGCAGCCGCCAGGTGAGCGGTCCCGCGGCGGAGGTGACCACGGTCGCGCGCTTGGGACCGTCCGGCAGATAGCCGACCTGGTTGACCCGTACGGCGGTTGTCGCCGTGGCGGCGGTGGCAAGCCCCGTCGCGCAGGGGGCGGTCGCGAGGCCGCCGACGAGTAATGACCCCGCCAGCAAGGCGGCCGCCAGGTGCCTTTGGCGGCGGCGGGACAACGGGAAAGCGGACATGAGCGGCTCCCAGCGGTGAGGTGAATCCTGTGCCGCGGCCACGCGCGGTGGACGACGGAGAATGGGAGCGCTCCCAATAGGGAGCATTGCATGAGCATGCCAGACCGTCAACGGGTCGGCGAAGGGCTTTCCGCTCTTCGGAGGCCTGGTCGGGGGCTTGTGTATGACCGCTCGTCGATGGTTGTAGGGGATTCCGAATTTCTTTTGTGGAGGCCTCGGCTGACGTTCGGTCAATCCGTCCGCGCGCGACGGAAAAGGGAAGGTGACGAGATCTCTTGTTTCGGCTCGGCGCACTGTGCAAAGGTGTGCGTTGTTGGCGTGCAGACAATTCACTTCCTTCTGTGCGCGCACGGTGTGCCCGCGCGCCCCTCGCTTCAAAAGAGCTGTCGGAGAGGGCGATTGCGGTAACAACCCCCCATGGGTAGTCCCTCCGCTTCGGCGGGCGGGCTACATACCCATTGGTATGGACTAATTCCTGCGTTACCTTTGGGAGGAAAGCGGACGTGAATGACGCAGCGGTGTCTCATTCCCCAGCGCCCGGTCGCTTGTTCGAGGTTTCGGATGAGCGGCTCGCGGCGGACCTGAAGAAGAGCTCGGGGAACACGCCCGCGCATCATCCCGTCGGGGAACTCCTGGACCGCCACTGGGAAGCGGTCTTCGCCTACGCGCGCCTGTGCACCAACGGTGTGCGTCCCGCCGGAATGCTCACCACGGCCGCTTTCACCCGGCTGTTCGGTGAATCGCTGCGACAGACCGGGCCGACGGCCGCCTGGCGGCCGCAGTTGCTGGTCACCGTACGGCGTATGACCGCCGAATGGCTCGGGGACCAACGGCGGGAGATGCTTCATCCCGAATTGCTGGCCGATTCCGACAGCCGAGACCGGGTCATGGCGCGGCTTCTGCCGCCGGAGAACAGACGGCAGTTGTCCCGCGCGTTCCAGCGACTTCCCGAGCCCGCCCGCTGTCTGCTGTGGCACACCGAGGTCGAGTCCGAGCAACTCACCCTGCCCGCCGGGCTGTTGGGCATCGGCGACGACGACGCCCTGGTGGAACTGCGGCGGGCCCGGGAACGCCTGCGCGAGGGCTGCCTGGAAATCCACCGCGAACTGGCCCCGGAGGAGGAGTGCCGCCGCTTCCACCGGATGCTCGATGTGTCCCTGCGCCGCGGCGGCCTCGACCTCGACGCCGATCTGAGCAGGCACATGGGCCGGTGCCGGCACTGCCGACACACCGCCGACCAGTTGAGCCGGTTCAACGGCGATCTCGCGCTGCCCCTGGCCGAGGCCCTGCTCGGCTGGGGCGCCGCGGCCTACCTCGACTCCCGCCCCGGACGCGTCGACGCGATCGTGGAAGTGACGGAAGTCCCCGACACCGTCCCGGCCGCGCACAGAATCCCTCCCCTTCCCAGCCACGCGCCCCTTGTTCCGGGCGAGTCCCCGCGCCCCGCGCCGCGCAGCCGCGCTTCCGGTGACTCCCGCCCGCCGACGCACAAGGCGCCCCGGCGCTCCTCCCGCCGCGCCCCGCGTCGCAACAACATCGCGCTGGCCGCGCTGACCGTGAGCGGAATGATCCTGGTTCCGCTGGTCCTGTGGGTCACCCAGAGCTCCGACGGCGCGCCCGGCATGGCGGACGGCGCCGGACCCTCGGGGTCGCCCAGTTCGGGCCCGGTCAAGGCACCCGGACCGAACCCGTCCTGGATAGGCACCGGCGACACCTCGAAGGGCGGCGTGCGCGGCCGGCTGCGCAACACCGAGACCGGGCTGTGCATCGGCATCGTCGGCAAGAAGCCGGTGAAGGGCGTGGAGACCGCGCTCACGCCGTGCTCCTCGCCGGCGAGCCAGGAATGGTCGTACGAGGACGACGGACTCCTGCGCGACCTGGCCGCCCCCGACCTCTGCCTCGACTCCCACCTCGGCTACTCGGTCCAACTCGCGCCCTGCACCGGCGAGTCGCAACCGGGCACCAAGAACGTGCGCTACGACTTCACCCTCCAGGGCACGGTGGTGCCCCGCTGGAACCAGGACCTGGCCCTCGCCCCCGCCTCCGCCAAGGGCGAGGCGTCCGTGGTCCTCAAGGTCCGGGCGGAGGAGTCCGACCAGCACTGGACGATGGACACCTCGTCGCCCTCGCTCCAGATGGAGGCGGTCAACTGGGACTCCGCGGGGCAGACGAAGACATCGTCGGGCCAGACCTCTCCCGAGCCGTCGAAGTCACCGTCGCCGACCGTGCCCAAGTCGTCGCCCCCGCCCTCGGCCGAGCCCTCGACGCCCGCGCCCTCGTCACCCGCCCACAGCTGCTCCCCGTACTCCTACTGCGCGCCTGCGAGCGGACAGTACGGCACACCCGGCTACGGCTACGGAGATGGCTATGGCGGTTATGGAGGCTACGGCGGCTACGGCGGCTACGGCGGTTATGGCGGTTATGGATACGGCGGTTACGGGGGTTACGGCGGTTACGGACACGGCGGCGGCCAGGGCGGCCACCGCTGACCCGTCCTGAACGTCGTACCCACCGCGGCCGGGCCACGCGCGCCTGGCCGCGGTCGTGTTCATAGGGGTGGTCGGCGCCGGAGTCGTCAGGAACTCGCCGTGGCCGACTGCGAGGCCGCCGTACCCAGGAACTCCGACCAGCCGCCGAGGGGCGACTGTCCCGGGTTGAGGGTGCGCAGCTTGCGCAGTACGGCCGGGTCCTGGACCTCCAGCCACTGGACGAGCTGGCGGAAGGAGACCAGGCGGACGTCGTCGTGCCCGGCGATCTGCTCGACGGCCTGCTCGACCGCGTCCATGTATATCCCCCCGTTCCAGCGTTCGAAGTGGTTGCCGATGAAGAAGGGGGCGCGGTTGCTCTCGTAGGCGCGGCGGAAGCCGGCGAGGTAGCTGTCGCGGGCCTGGGCGCGCCAGGTGTCGTACATGGACTTGTCCCCGAGCGGGTTGGCGTGGGACTGGTTGGCCATCAGGTTGTAGTCCATCGACAGGACCTGGAAGGAGTGGCCGGGGAAGGGTATGGACTGCAGCGGGAAGTCCCAGATCCTGCCGCCCTGGACCTTGCCGGGCCACATCTGCAGGCCGCCGGGGCTGCTGGCGTCGTACTTCCAGCCGAGGGCGGCGGCGGTCGGCAGCAGGTTGGACTGGCCCTCCAGACACGGGGCCCGGCCGCCGATCAGCTCCTTCTCGTAGTCGAAGGGGAATGGTTCGAGGTCGGTGAAGCCGGTGTTGGTCTTCCACTCGGTGACGAACTTCTTCGCCTGCGCGATCTCGCTGCGCCACTCGGCGGGGGACCAGCGGCGCACCCCGTCCGCGCCGCAGAAGTGGCCGTTGAAGTGGGTGCCGATCTCGTGGCCCTCCAGCCAGGCGGACCGGATCTGCTGGATTGTGGAGTGGATGTGCCGGTCGGAGAGGTAGCCGATCGCGGAGGCGCCCACGGGGTGCTGCGGCGGGCTGTAGAGGTGCTTCTTCGACTCGGGCAGTGTGTAGATGCCGCTGAGGAAGAACGTCATCGAGGCGCCGTGGTCGGCGGCGACCTTGCGGAAGCGGGAGAACAGCTTGTTGCTGAGCTCGCCCGCACCGTCCCAGGAGAAGACCACGAACTGCGGCGGGCGCTCGCCCGGCTTCAGCCGTTCGGCCTTCGGCTGCTTGGGCTGGGCCCCGGTGTCGGCGGTGGAGCCGTCGCCGATCAGCTTCGGCTTGGGGGGCTTGGCGCTCGTGTCCCCCTTGGCGCTGCTGCCCACGGACCAGTCGTTCGCCGAGCAGGCGGTGAGCGCGCCCAGGCCGCCCAGCGCGCCCGCCGACGCCGTCGCGGTCAGCAGACGCCTGCGTGAGATGCCGGTCATGATGAACCCCCGAAGTTTCTCGATCCGGCTCCCGCCCGCGGGCGGGAGCTTCCGTTCCTGTGACGCGCCGCTCTGCGAGGTGCGTCAAACGGTGTGATGCGTGGATGGTCGGGAAAGGTCGCCGGCATCGGCACGTGTTGCTGTTCCGTGACAAACCCCGCCGGTCCGCGGGGCGGACGGCGGGGCGGGGGAGCGGGGTCGGTGACGCAGGCTGGGGTCAGGCGCCGTTGCCGGCGCGGACGACGGTCAGGGATACGGAAGAGGCGTTCCCCGACACGGGTACCACGCCCCCCTTCCACGCCACCTTGAGCGGATCCCGCTCGTCGGGCGGGGTGACGACCAGCGTGGCGGGCGTCGCCGTCTTCGCGCCGCTGATCTCCGGGTTGGAGAACGTCAGGCCTGCCCAGGCGCTCCGCCCCGGCGCCAGCGTCACCGTCGTCGGCGTATCGGCGGAGCGCTTCGGGTCGGGCCCGAGCTGCTTGCCCGACGCGTCGACGAACGCCGCCCCGGGGAAGCCGCGCACGGTGCAGGTGCGATGGGAGGTGTTGGTGAGGACGACGGGGAAGTTCTCCTGACCGGCGCCCGGATTGTTGGCGCCGACCGTCGCGCGCAGCTCCGAGGTGTGGCATCGGGTACCGCCGGACGAGCCGCTCCCGGTCGAGGACGAGTTCGAGCTCGACGACGAGTCCGACGCCGCTGCCGAGGGTGTGAGGGAACCGGTCGGGTCGGCGCCCGTACCGGTGGTGTCCGTGGTCTTGTCGCCGGAGGCCGGCTCGGCCGTGCCGGAGAGCTTCTGCGGAGGACTGGCGGCGCCGTGGTCGGTGCCGCAGGCCGTGAGCAGGCCGAGCAGCGCGACACCCGCGACCAGCGCTGCCCTGTGGGTGGGGGAGGACGGGCGGCGGACAAAAACCGCGTCGCCGGGCCGGAAGGTCGCCATGTCAACACTCCTTGGAATTCACCGCACGCGTCCTGACTCGGCGTGCGAACGGCGCTCTGTGCGCCGTCACCAGTGTCCGATGCTCGGGCACGCGAAAAAGTTCGCGGTCCGGACGCGCGATGTCCGCGGATCCCGGAACGGGACCGTGATCCGGGCCTCGGCGCCGCTCGTCGGCTTCCCGCTCGTCAGTCTCCGGCCCGTAGGGAGCCGAGTACGCGGTCGGTCGTCGCGGCGCTGCCGGCGGCCTGGCGGATCTGGACGTACAGCTGTGGCTGCTGGTTCCCGCCCGCCGAGGTGAGCCCTGCCTCCGTGAGTGAGCCATGGCTGCCCGGACAGGCGTTCCAGGTGCGGATCAGCCCGTGCCAGCGCGTGCCCGAATAGGTGCGGCTGCCCTCGTAGTGGCAGTCGGTGTGGGCGATCGCCCCGACCCTGCCGCGCACGTCGCCGTGTTCGCTCAGGCCGACGAACACCCCGTCCACGCCCCAGCGCAGGTTCTGCCACTTCGCCAGGTCGTCCGCGACGGCGAGACCCGGTTCGTGCGTGTCCGGCAGGCCCACGGTCCGCGGATTCCACCCGGAGTCGCGCAGTTGGCGGCCCCACCCGCCCGGAACCTCGACCGAGACCTGCCCGGAGGCGTCCTCGACCGTCACGGACGGGGCGTCGGACCGTCGGGTCACGAGCGCGGTGGTCACACCGGCCGCGCCGATCACGACCGCGGCGGCCACGGCCACCAGCACGGTCCGCCGACGGCGCCGGGGCACACGCACCGCCCCCATCGACACCTGTTCGGCCAGCCGTTCCAACTCAACGGCCAGGCTCAGCGCCGTGGGCCAGCGCCGCTCGCGGTCGGGTTCCATGGCGCGCAGCAGCGCCCGCTGCGCGTCCGGGGCCAGATCCGTACGCAGCCGCTCGGGTCGTACGACCTTGCCGGGCGGCCCGGGGACCGACCCCGTGACCAGGTGGTAGCCCAGGGCTCCGAGGCTGTACACATCGGCCCGCGCGTCGATGCCCGAACCTGGCTGGGCCTGCTCGGGCGGGGTGTAGCCCGCGGAACCGGCCGCCATCGTCAGTCCGGAGGCCTGCGCCAGGCTCTTGGCGAGCCCGAGGTCGGCGAGCAGGACACGGTCGGCGCCGCCGGAGGAGGTGCGCAGCAGTACGTTGGACGGCTTGATGTCGCGGTGCACGATCCCGGCCTCGTGCAGCGCGGCCGCGGCCCGTGCCGCGAGGGCCGTCAGGCGCAGTGCCTCGGCGATGGGCAGCGGCCCGGCCTCGATCCGGTCGTCGAGGGTGCCCCCGTCGGCGTACTCCATGACGAAGTAGGGCCTGCCGTCGGGTAGTTCACCGATGTCGTAGACCTGGACGACCCGGTTCGAGTCGGCCTTGCGCAGCAGCCGGGCCTCGGCGAGGAAGCGTTCGCGGACGTCGAGGCGGTCGGCCCAGTTGTCGGACAGCACCTTCAGGGCGACGACGGCTTCGAGCACCTCGTCGTGGGCCAGCCACACCACACCGAAGCCACCTGCGCCGAGACGCCGGTCCAGACGGTAGCGACCGATCCGATCGAGGGGATCCCTCAGCATGGACAACCCGCCGCGAAGCCCGTGAGCCGGTGGGTTCGACCACGGTCGAGAGGGCCTGGCATCTGTTCACCAGCGGGCATTTGCTCTCCAGGGCGGGGCGGATGCCACGAGCACGGCGCTGTGGCCGCTGTCCCTAGAGGGGTTGCTGCTCCTGGCAACGGTCGGGCTCTGGAAGCCTACCGGTCACGTCAGCCGCCGAGCACGCGGGACGGGGGAGGACCGGAGAGGCCACGTAAGGCGAATTTTCTTCTCGATGGGTGCCCTGTTGGGGGTCGCGTCCATCGCGGTCCTGTCGAGATCGCGTGTCGTCGCGCAGGAGGGCACCGGCGGGCGGGGAGGCCGGCCGGCGGTGAGCGTGTCCTCGATCTGGAGGGGCGGGTGCTGCTGCCGGGCTTGTGGGACGCCCACGTCCATATGGCCGAGTGGGCGAGCACCCGTCACCGGCTCGACCTGTCCGGGACCGCCTCCGCGCTGGTGGTCGTGGACATCGACCCGCCGGACGCCGACACGGGCACACTGCGCACGATGCCCGTGCACGCCACGATGACGGACGGCCGCTGGACCCACGGGCCGTACTGAGGCCGGCTCGCACCCCGCCTCCCCGGGGGAACAGGGGAGGGGTGCGCCAGCCCACTGGGGCGCGCCGAAACGACGCCGAGTGCGTGCAACTATGATTCCTGGCCTCTGATCGACACCGAGGGGAGCACCCAGTGCAGGACGCGGCGGCGACCGAGGAGCTCGCGCTGCGCGCGGCCTCGGGTGATCCGGCAGCCCTTGACCTGCTGCTCCAGGGGATCCGACCGGAGGTCGTGCGCCGCTGCGGGCGCTTCCTGCCCTGCCGTGAGGACGCCGAGGAGGCTGCGCAGGACGTCCTCCTCCAGGTGGCGCGGAAGATCACCTCGTTCGAGGGGCGCAGCCGGTTCAGCACCTGGCTCTACACGGTCGTCGCCAACTGCGCCCGTCAGAAGTACCGCGAGCTGAAGCGGCGGGCCGCCGAGCAGCCGGACGTCATCGACGCCTCGCAGCACGTCGACCCACGCACCACGAGCGTGATCGCCGGATCCCGCATCGATCTCCTGGAGGCGCTGGAGCGCCTGGAGCGCGAACACCCGCATCTGGTCGCGCCGTTGGTCTACCGGGACATCTGCCAGCTGGAGTACGCCGAGGTCGCCGAGCGTGTCGGCATTCCGCTCGGCACGCTCAAGTCCCGGCTGCACGAGGCGCGCAGGCAGGTCAGACCCTGGCTGGTCGACGCGTCCTGACGGATCGGCGGCCACCTGCCGCGGCCGGCCACCCGCCATGACTCCCTCCTCCGCCTTGCAGCTGCACGCACCAGACCCCGCTCACCGGCACTGATCAAGCCCCGTCGCCCGAAACGACCTGATCCAAACGACAGGCCCTGGCAGTCAACTGGCCTGAAACCCATGCCGGTTGTGGCGCAAGGTAAGAGGTTGATGATAAGTCGCGGCAGGGTCTGCCGGCGACCTTGATCATGTCGGTACTGTCCACCGTTGTGTCGAACGGCAGTCGTTCAACGGCCGTTCTACGCGCGCAGATCGGCGCCCCGCACCGCCTCTTCCCCCGCCCCCACCCATGGAGGAATGCCGGATGCTCACCCCCACCAAGCCCCGCCACAGACTCGCCGTCGCCCTCACCGCGCTCGGCGTGCTGCTCACGGGAGCCGCGCTCCAGACGACCACTGCCACCCCCGCACACGCGGCCACCACCCATCGCGTCCTGTTCGACAACGGCCACGCCGAGACGGCGGGCAACGCCGACTGGATCATCTCCACCAGTCAGCCGAACCCGCTGAACGAGGACTCCTCGCCGTCCTCCGAGACCGACTGGACCGGCGCGCTCTCCTCGTGGGGCGTGGCCCTGCAGAAGACCGGCGACTACAGCCTGGACACGCTGCCCTCGGGCTCCAAGCTGACGTACGGCGGTACCTCGGCCACCGACCTGTCGAACTTCGACACGCTGGTGCTGCCCGAGCCCAACACGCTTTTCACCACGGCGGAGAAGACCGCGATCATGACGTTCGTGAAGAACGGCGGCGGTCTGTTCATGATCTCCGACCACACCGGGGCCGACCGCAACAACGACGGCTA
>NZ_JBVJPA010000030.1:0-47471 GCF_055582885.1 Streptomyces sp. NPDC107454
CGGTGGCTCTCATGCAGCTTCGGTACAGCTTTCGCCTGTACCCGAATCACATCCAACGCGGCGCGCTGGCACGGGCATTCGGGTGCGCCCGCGTCTCACACCAGGTCCCGTTCGACGAGGCAACCGCCTTCGCCGACTCCCCACAGACAACTCGGATGCCCGCTGCTGCTTGACGCATCAGCCGCATCGGATGTCTGCTTCGCGACCAGCACCCAAGGCGGCCAGCTCGCCGACCTCGAACTACGTCACCACAGACGGGCCCGCTGCGAGGACCACATCCGAAACGCCCGCGACACCGGCCTGCGCAACCTGCCCCTGCACGACACAGCCCAGAACCGGATCTGGCTGGAGATCGTCTCCCTCGCACTCGACCTCCTCGCCTGGATGCCCATGCTCGCCCTGACCGCACAAACCCGCCGCAGGGAACCCAAGAATCTCCGCCTGCGGCTGTTCTCCGCCGCCGCCCAGCTCGTGAACACCGGCCGCCGCCGCTGGCTCCGCTTCACCACTCAATGGCCCGGGACCGACGAGATCACCCGGGCAATCGACCGGCTCAACGCCTTGCCGAACCCCGGCTGACCAGCCACACCGACCGCCCCGACGATCCGCACCACCACACCGGGAAAGTGGAACCCGGCGCCCACCCGACGCGACAACCGGGCCGCCAACGGGGACTGTAAAACGTTAAATTGACACGCCCCACCCGTGCCGGCCAGCGCGCCGGGAACCCGGCGCTGCCGCACCCCGGCGTATTCGCCTCACTCTCGGCCGAACGCCCGGCGGACGGTTCTCGTCAGAGCGGGGTCGTCCATTTCGAGCTCTTTGCGGACATCGGAGAGTTTCTGTGTCGCAAGGGCTTCACGCCAGGCCAGGTCGGCCCGGTACATGGATCGGTTGACGGCGCAGGAGACGGAATCGTTGCCGCCGGTGTGCAGCTCGGCGATCTTCCCGCACTGCTTGATTCCCGTGCAGCGGAAGAGGCTCTCGTTTCCTTCGATGGCCAGGACGACATCGAGCAGGCTGATCGAGTCCGGGTCGCGGGCCAGCCTGAACCCACCGCGCGGCCCCGGGGTGGACGTCAGGAGTTCGGCTTTCACCAGCAGCTGCAGTTGCTTGGTGAGATAGGCCGCAGGCAGCCCGTGAGCGGCAGCAAGCGGGGCGCTCCCCACCGGATCGTCATCGCCGAGCATCGCCAGGTTGACAAGCGTGTGCACGGCCCACTCGACGCCCTCACGGGCGATCCGGCCCCGGCCCCTCATGCCCCCCATGAGGGGACACCGCAACAAGCGGTCGCGGGTACGGGAGGCCTCAGGCCTCAACGAGAAGCACGATGGACAGGGATTCGTACCCGAACCGAAGGAGTTCTGAAATGATCGATAATCCTATTCTGGTGCTTGCCGCTACCGGTGGACAGGGCGGGGCGGTGACTGACGCGTTGCTGGACCACGGGGCCGGGGTACGGGCGATGGTGCAGAATCCCCACAATGAGGCCGCGCGCCGACTGGCCGACCGGGGCGTTGAGGTTGTGGCGGGTTCTCTGAGCGATCAGGCTTCCCTGGCCGCAGCAATGCAAGGGGTGGCCGGGGTATTCGCGTACACCACTCCTTTTGTCGACGGCGTGGAGGCCGAGGTGGCCCAGGGGCAGGCAATTCTGGCTGCCGCAGGCGAACAGCGGGTACCCCATTTGGTGTTCAGTTCGTTGGCAAATGCTGACCAGGGGACCGGCGTACCGATTTTCGAAAGCAAGGCGCGTATCGAAGCCCAACTGGTCTCCGGCGATGTGCCTTACACGATCCTCGGACCGACGTCTTTCTTGGACATGGTCAACCTCGGCAGCGCGCAGCGCATCCTCAGCGGTGTGCTGGACATGCCGCTCCACTCGGACAGGCCGTTGAAGCAGCTCGCCCGCACCGACCATGGAGCGTTCGCGGCCGGGGTGCTGCTCAACCCCGCCCCCTATGTGGGACAGCGGATCAACCTGGCAAGCGATGAGAACACTCCCGCGCAGATGGCAGCCACACTGAGTGCCACCCTCGGAACGGAGGTCCGGCACGAGTACATTCCGCTGACGCAGGTCGACAATTCCGACGTGCGCGCGATATGGGCCTTCCTCGACGGACCTGGTTACACCGTCGACGTCCCGGCTCTGCATGCGGCCCATCCGGAAATCGCCTGGACCAGCTTCGCCGACTGGACACGAAGCGCATTCAGCACCGCGGACTGAGCTTAGGCTGAGGACGCGTCAGCCGAGCGAGGCGGACGGGTCGTCGACCGGGCGGCCGCCGACTCCAAGAACACGGCGCGGGCCCCGGGGCCCCTCCGTCGGCGCTGCGAGCACTCCCGGCCCCAAGGTCGGGGGGCGGACGCCGGGCAGCGCGTCGAGGAGATCGGCCTGGGCGGCGCGGACGCTGTGCGCCGGAGCCTGAGCTTGGCGTTTACGTCCTGACGTCCAAGGACACGGACCGCTCCCCCGGAACCCGCCGCCGGCGCCTGTTCGCCCAGGCGTCCAGCCCCGGTGACCGGCATGTCCGGCCCGGCGACGGGATCCACCTGTGGAACACCTACGGCGACAACGGCGGCTTCCCGGAGCGAACGGAACCGGACCCGCCGGCGGCATTGTCGTGCTGCTTCGGGCCGTCAGCTGACCCGGGGTGGCACCGGCTCGCTGTTCTTCTCCGTTTCGATGACGTGGACGCACCGGTCGAGGGCGGCGGCCATGTAGCGGCGCCAGAGCGGGGCGAAGGGGCCGGCGAGGATCCAGCGTCGGCCGGGCAGCGGCTTGAACTCGTAGGTCCAGCGGATGAGTGCGCCGTCGCCGTCGGGGTTGACGTTGAACTCGCCCCGAACTCCGGCCGCGAGGCGGGAGAGGATGTTGGTGAAGTTGGTCAGCTGGTAGGCGAAGCTGGATCCGGGCGTGTATTCGGTGAGTTCTTCGTCGGCCTGGGAGCCGTCGTCGAACTGCGGGTTCCTTCGGGGGCCCGCGTGGTCCCAGGCCTCGGTCTGGTTCTTCACACCGCTGATCCCGGGAAACGGGAAGACCGGGCGGAAGACGGTGGGAAGGTCGATGGGGGCCAGGACGCGGAAGGCGTCCTGGGGTGCCCTGAGGGTTCGCTGCTGGACGGTGATGGTGACGGTCTTGTCGTCGGGCCTGATGAGGAGAGTGGTCATGGTTCAGCTCGCAGTGGTGGTGGGGGCCGGGTAGTCGGTGTAGCCGCGGTGGTCGCCGCCGCAGAAGGTGGCCGGGTCGGGCTCGTTGAGGGGCGCACCCGTGCGGATGCGGTGGGGCAGGTCGGGGTTGGCCAGTGTGGAGCCCCGGGCCAAGGTTCGGCTGTGGCCGGCATGAATGTGCTGGGGCTGCGCTCTGCCAGGTCTGGCAGAGCGCAGCCCCCCGCGATGGCTCGACCGCTTGTAGGCAGACGCGACGCGATCGCCGTGCCGGAGAAGGTCGCCTAGGTGAGAGAGGCTGCGGAGGGAAGGACGAGGACCTTGCCGGAGAGCGCGCCTTCTGCGGCCTCCGCGTGCAGCGCCGACAGCTCGGCCAGCGGCACCCGTCGAGCGATGTCGACGTGCAGCGCTCCGGAGTCGACCAGCGTCACCAGCCTCGCCAGCTGCGCGGCGTCGCTGTTGACGAAGAGGTTGACGCCGCGCACGCCGCGTTCCTCGTCGGAAGGCGCGGGCATCCACACCGTCGTGTTCACCACGATGCCGCCGTCGCGGACCACGGAGGTCAGCGCGGCCAATTGCATCGGATCGACCGGCGCGAGGTTGAGCACGACGTCGACCAGCGCGGACGGTTCGGGGACCCCGTGGCCGAACACCTCATCGGCACCCGCCGTCCTGACGCGTTCGCTGCTGCGCGGCCCGGCCGTGGCGATCACGTGTGCGCCGGCGTGCTTGGCCAGCTGGACGGCGTAGCCGCCGACCGCGCCGCCCGCACCGTTGATCAGCACCCGCTGGCCGGCAGTCAGCTTGGCGTGGTCGAAGAGGGCCTGCCAGGCGGTGAGCCCGACCAGCGGCAGCCCGCCCGCATCGGCCAGCGGGATGCTCGCGGGCGCCGCCGTCAGCAGGCCGGCCGGTGCGAGCACGTACTCCGCCGCCGCGCCGGCACCGGTCATCGGCAGGAAGCCGACAACCTGGTCACCCGCCCTGACCCTGTCCGCGCCCTCGCCCAGCGCGTCGACCGTGCCCGCGACGTCGATGCCGGGGGTGTGCGGCAGGGTCACCGGGATGGGGCCCTGCATGAAGCCCGCGCGGATGTTGCCGTCGACCGGGTTGAACGACGTCGCGGCCACCCGGATCCGGACCTCCCCGGCCGCGGGGACCGGCTGTTCCACGTCCTCGTAACGCAAGACGTCCGGAGTACCGTACTCATGGAAACGCACTGCTTTCATGACAAATACCGCCTTTCATGGCAGAGAAGATGCAGAGAAGATGCTTCGAATTTGAACCATCGTGAGACCCGGGCACGCCTCGGCTTCGAGACAGTGCCTTCAGGTGTGTGAGGGACGACAGCCGCTAGACGGCGGTCAGGAGCTGAAGCTTGCCGTGGCTCGGGGAACCGGGCACGGCGGTGAACACCAGCAGCGTCTGACACTGCTCCGGATCCAACAGCATCTCGGCGTACAGCTCCAGCTCCCCCAACTCGGGGTGCAGGTAGCGCTTGAGGTCGTGATGATGGGTCACTCCCACCTCGTGCAACTGCCAGATGTTCGCGAACTCGGAACTGACCTCCAGCAGCGCCGCGACGATCTCGCCGGCCCTCCCCGTGGGATCCGCCGTGTACGCGTCCCGGATCTCCGCGGCAAAGACCCTGCCCCGTATCGGATGGTCCTCGACGGGGTACAGGCCACGGACCCGCGGATCACCGGTGAACCAGCGGTAGACCAGGTAACGGGACATGCCCGAGTACTGGGTGTAGTCACCGAGCAGGGCGACCGCCGGGCGCGTCTGCAGCAACGCCTCGCCGAGCCGTGACAGCACGATCGCGGGCACGTCCGAGAGGCCGGCGACGATCCGCTTCATCGTGGGACCGACGTAATCGTCCCGCAGGATCCGCCGCGGCGCCGGGATCCCGCCCAGGATGAAGAGGTGGTCATGCTCGCTCTGGTTGAGGCGCAGCGCCCGGGCGAGCGCGACGAGCATCCGGACCGACGGCGCCGGACCTCGCTGCTGCTCGATTCGGCTGTAGTAGTCGGCCGACATCCCGGCCAGCGCCGCCACCTCCTCGCGCCGCAGCCCGCCGGTGCGGCGCCGCTGCCCGCGGGGAAGCCCGACATCCTCCGGCTGCAACGCCTCACGACGCGCTCGGAGAAAATCCGCCAGCAACGCCCGGTCCATCGTCCGACCTCCCCTGTTCGACAGGACAATCTTGACGCGAACCGGGAACCGGATGAAGGGTAGTTCTAACCGCGGACAAGTTGTCCCTGGCTAGTGCCGTGACCACATGGACACCTCACGACCCCAAGTCGTCAAGCCGCTGCGGCCAAGGCAGTTGGGAATGCGGTGTTCTCATCGAACGGTTCGCGTCGCTGGAGGCAGCGGAACATCTGTCCGGGCATGCGGTTGAAGCAATGCCACGAAGTTAAGGCCGCGGCCGCCAAGTCAAGTGATGCTGCCATCAATGGGCGTTGGTTGAGACAGCAGGCATTCGGGGGCGAGCTTGCAGGTCGCGTTCACGATCTTGTTGAGGAGGCCTTCCCGTGTCCAGCGGCCCAGCTGGACGCAGAAGCTGTCGTAGTGGGTGAGGCTGAGGGCTGTGGCCGGCTCGCGTGCGTGCCAGTACCGATGAGGTGAGGTCCGCATGTGCTGGAGGACTTGGTTGCGTTGACCGCTGCGGCCTTGCCCTGCCGATGATGGGGGCTGGGTGAGGATCTCGACGGCGAGGCTGGTGACGTTTTGGCTGGTGAGAGGGTGCTCGCTGGTCGGGTTCGCCGGATAGCGGGAGGTCGGGCATTTGACGAACTCGGCTGGGCCGACTTCCAAGTCCGCTCCGACCGCGCCATCCGCCGCCACCAGACCCTGGCCGACTGCGCCTTCTCCTTCTGCTGGGACCAGTGGTTCGCCCCACCAGGACCCCTGGATGCCACCGCGCCGGATCCATGTCCCGACGAGGGGCCAGAGAGGGGGCCCAGCCGAACCCCACCGGCCCCAACAGCCCTGCCGGCCCAGGGCGTTACGGGCCATCCGCTCCTGGCTCACCCCCGCCATCACCCTCAACCCGTGGTGGCGAGCCTGGACGGACACGGATCCACCCTCCGAGCTCCAGGCCCTGATCGACGCGGTCACCACCGGACACGGCATTGACCTCTGCTGCCGGATTCAACGAAACACCGGTAGGAAACTTGTGAGCACGTAGGACCACCCGCCGTGCTGGGCTTCGGTGATGCAGCCGACCGCATCCACGAGCGCGGCGAACTTGTCGTCTTCACGGTCCCATCAGGGACTCGCCGCCGGGCATCGAGACCATGTCGACGAGGCTGGTGCGGACTGTAGCGGCCGAGAGGGGGCATGATGCCGCCCTGCAACCCGCTCGGCGGCGAACAGCAGGCAGGCCGTGCGCCGCCGGATTGCTCTCCATGGTCCTCCGAGCTGATCGTTCACGGGCTGGCGCAGGGGTGTTGAGCCGTTGTTTCATACTCTAGCTTCAAACTTTTGTGATTGATAGATTTTCGCCTGCGTAACCTCGCCGTCACGTTTGCGGGGGCGGCCCCCAGCGCCCCTCGGGGCGCTTACGGCACCCGGTTCGCCTCGAGTGCCACGTCACGGACAGTGCCGAGTTGAACCATCGGCCGGTCGGGATGGGTGACCAGGGCCGCGGCTCACGCGCTCGTGCACTGGTCCACATCATGGGAGCGCGAGTTGAGAGCCGGAACTCTGGAAGCCTGGCCGCGGCGGCCGACAGGCATGCGCAGATCGCGCCGGCCGGGTCCGGTTTGGAGCCGACCACCTGCGCTTTTCGCATCCAATGGGCGCCATGCTCGCAGCGCTTCCGGCCGGGTGGGTGGGTGCCGACACTGGTGGCCGACAATTCTACAAGTGCAATAACCGTTCCACTTGTAGAATCCACGGCCGGATGGTGCTAGCGTCCCGCCCCAAGCTGGTCCAGGGACGGACCAGGTGACCGAAAGTAGCCAAAGATGCTCAGATATCGGTGGCTCAGCGCGGCGTCCACTGTTGCGGCAACAGCGCTCGTGCTGACTGCGTGTTCCTCGTCTGAAACCCAGTCGTCGGCAGATGACACACTCGCCATCGCGACGGTGTCTCCGCTTCCGACCTTCGCCCTGAAGGATGCTGCATGGGCGAACGCGTCTCCGTACCTGCAGGCGGTCTACGACGGACTTGTGCGCGCCAAGCCGGATGGCTCCATCGAGCCGTGGCTGGCGACGAAGTGGTCGTACGACAACTCGAAGACCAAGCTCACGATGCAGCTGCGTGACGACGTCGCCTTCACCGACGGAACCAGGTTCAACGCCAAGGTCGCGGCGCAGAATCTGCTGAGGTTCCGGGACGGCGCCTCGCCGCAGAAGGGGTACCTCTCCGCCGTCGAGGACGTAAAGGCGGTCGCCGAGAACACCATCGTGATCGAGCTCTCAGCCCCGAACCCCTCCCTTCTGAACTTCCTGGCCCAACAGCCGGGACTCATGGAGAGCCCCAAGAACTTCGACGCGGCGTCAGAGGGCACGAAACCGGTCGGAAGTGGGCCGTACATTCTCGATACCGCGGGCACCGTGGCCGGCTCCAAGTACGCCTTCAAGGAGAACCCCGACTACTGGGCGCCGAAATCGCGGTACTACAAGAGGGTGGTCATCAATGTCCTGGAGACCCCGACTGCATTGCTGAATGCGATCAAGGGTGGTCAGGTCGATGGTGCCCCGGTGGCCGACAACGCGACCGTTGGTCAGGCTGAGTCCGCCGGCTACACGAAGAACACGTTCTCCGTGGGATTCACGGGCATGTTGCTCTTCGATCGCGCCGGAAAGGACTCGAAGCCGCTGGGTGACGTCCGGGTTCGCCAGGCCATCAACTACGCGTTCGATCGCGAGGCACTCCTCAAGGCGATCGAGTCGGGCAGGGGTGAGGTGACGACGCAGATCTTCGGGCCGAATACCCCGGCGTACGACAAGTCCCTCGACAGCCGCTACAAGTACAACCCGGCCAAGGCGAAGCAGCTGCTGAAGGAGGCCGGATACAAGCCGGGAAGCATCACGCTTGAGCAGCCGCAGGCCCCCTCGCTCTCCTCGGCGCTGTATGCGCTCGCCGAAGAGCAGCTCAAGGCCGTCGGCATCAAGATCAAATACAAGTCCGTCGGCCAGGCCAACTTCGTCCCGGACATGCTCGGTGCGAAGTTCCCGTCGGGCATCCTCCCGCTGAAGGCCGCGCCGACGGTGTGGGAGACCGTCAACCTTCAGGTGCTTCCGAAGGCGTCGTGGAACCCGTACCACTACCCCGACAAGACGGTCGACACCCTTGTTTCCAAGATCCAGTCGGGCAGTGAGGGCGAGGCGGCAGCCTCCGCGAAGCAGCTGAACGCTCACATAGTTGAAGAGGCGTGGTTCGCACCCTGGTATCGGCAGGAGACCAACTACATGACGAACAAAGCCACTGTGACGGAGCCTCAGGTCGACAACGCGTACCCCTACCTCTGGAACTTCAAGCCCAAGGCGTGACCCGGTGCGCTGGGGAGACGTCGACGTCTCCCCAGCGCATAGCGAAAGGAGGGATTCGTGTTCTCGTATCTGATGCGGCGTCTAGGGTCGGGAATCGCGCTCATTGTGGCGATCGGTGTTCTCGGTTTCAGCCTGCTCTACGCCGGCGCCGGCGACATCGCTCGGCAGATCCTCGGTAACGACGCGAGCCAGGAGGCCGTGCGCCAGAAAACACAGGAACTCGGGCTCGACGAGCCCTTGGTCGTCCAGCTTGGCGACTGGGCGCGCCATGCCGTGACGGGTGACTTCGGTACGTCGTGGTTCACCAGCCAGCCGGTGACCGAGGCAATTCTGAGCCGGCTGTCCGTCACGATCGTCTTGGTGGTCGGCGCGTCACTGGTGGCCGCCGTCGTATCGATCGTTCTCGGCACGCTGGCGGCGACGAGGCGTGGCTGGATCGACCGGGCAGTCCAGTTCATGTCCCTGACCGGTGGCGCTGTTCCTGGGTTTTTGGTCGCCGTGGCGCTTGTGCTCGCTTTCGCCGTGAACCTTCACCTATTCCAACCCACCGGATATGTATCGTTCGAGGAATCGCCGTCCGGTTGGTTCGAATCGGTCACGCTGCCTGTCATCGCCTTGTGCCTCGGGGGGATTGCGTCCCTCACCCAGCAGATCCGCGGTGCGATGCTCGATTCGCTCCGGCAGGACTACGTGCGCACCCTGCGCAGCCGCGGTCTGTCGAATCGCCGAATCCTGTACAAGCACGTCCTGCGCAACGCGGCCGGCCCCGCGCTCGCAGTGCTGGGTGTCAACTTCATCGGAATGCTCGGCGGCGCAGTCGTGATCGAGCAAGTCTTCGCGATACCGGGACTGGGGCAGGTCGCGGTTACTGCGACCCAGCAGGGTGACATCCCGCTCGTGATGGGGCTGGTGATGGCGACGGCCATCTTGGTGACCATTCTCAACCTCTGCGTGAATCTGTTGCAGGGCTGGCTCAATCCAAAGGTGCGACTGACATGAGTGAACCGGCTGCGGCGATAGGGCCAGTTGGAAACGGGGGCGGCTCGGCGTTCCGGCGGGTCATGAGCTCTCCACTGGCCATCGTTGCGACATGCTTTCTGGGGATCGTCGTCCTGACGGCGATCCTGGGGCCGGTGCTCGCGCCCTTCGACCCGAACAACGCCTCCACCGCGAACGTGCTCGGCCCCATGACGGCTGACCATCCTCTTGGCTTCGACAGCGCGGGGCGCGATGTTCTCTCCCGGCTGCTGGCGGCGACACAGCTCTCCGTGTTCGGTGCGCTGGTCGCGCTCACCATCGCCCTCGTCACAGGCGTGTCCGGTGGGCTCATAGCCGGGTACTACGGCGGAAAGCTGGACACGGTCTCGTCATGGGTCGTCGACCTGCTTCAGGCCATGCCTGGGATGGTCGTCCTGCTGGCCGCGCGCTCGGTGCTCGGCCCGTCGATCTGGACGTCAATGGCGATCTTCGGCGTACTGCTCTCACCCGCGTTCTTCCGGCTCGTCCACGCGTCCACGCGGGGTGTGCGCAATGAGATGTATGTGGATGCGGCCCGGGTTGCTGGGCTCTCGGACCGCCGCGTCATCGCGAGGCACATTCTGATCGTCGTCCGCGCACCGGTGCTCATCCAGGCCGCGTTCATCATGAGCGTCGCGATTGCGATTCAGTCGGGTCTCGAGTTCTTGGGGCTGGGCGATCTCCAGCGCGCGACTTGGGGGAGCATGCTGAACGACGGGTTCTCGAACATGTACCGCAGACCCGTCCTCCTTCTGTGGCCGAGCCTGGCTGTCACCCTGACCTCTATCGCACTGGTGATCGTGGCGAACGCCTGGCGTGATGGTCTCGAACGCAACGAGGGCCGACGGCGCCGCGGGCAGAAGGCCGCAGCGCCTGAGCCGGAGCCCAGGGTCACCGAGCCCGTGCTGGTGCACGAGGCCGACGCGACCAACGACGAGACCGCGCCGAACGACAGGACCGTCCTCCTGGAGGTCACCGATCTCGCGGTGGGGTACGACACGTCCGACGGCTCGCTGAAGAAGGTCGTCGACGGAGTGTCGTTGCGAGTCCATCGCGGCGAGGTGCACGGACTCATCGGCGAATCCGGGTCGGGCAAGACGCAGACCGCATGGTCGATCCTCGGCCTGCTTCCGGAAGGAGGCCGGGTCGTCGGGGGATCGATCACGTACGACGGTACGGAGATCCGCGGAATGGCGGAACGCCGTGTGACCGCGCTGCGGGGCAACGAGATCGCCTATGTCCCTCAGGAGCCGATGTCCAACCTGGACCCCGCGTTCACCATCGGTAGTCAGTTGACGGAACCGATGCGCGTCACGGGGGGCCTGTCGTCGAGGGCCGCGACCGAGAGGGCGATGCAGCTGCTCGATCGGGTCGGCATCCGCGACCCTAAGCGCACCATGGCTTCGTACCCCCATCAGATCTCGGGTGGTATGGCCCAACGCGTGCTGATCGCCGGCGCTGTCTCGTGCGAGCCGCAGCTGCTCATCGCCGACGAGCCCACTACGGCCCTTGACGTCACCGTTCAGGCCGAAGTACTCGACTTGCTGCGTGACCTTCAAGCGGAGTTCCAGATGGGCATGGTGCTCGTCACCCACAACTTCGGCGTCGTCGCGGACATCTGTGACACGGTCTCGATCATGCGCGAAGGGCGCATTGTGGAGACGGGAGCAGTCACCTCGGTATTCGCGGAGCCGAGGCACGCGTATACGCGGGCACTGTTCGACGCGGTACTGGAGGACACCGATCTCCCGCTCGTGCTGCCGGACTCCACCCCGGTCGCGAGCGAAGCCAAGAAGGTCATGCGATGAGTAACGAAGAGCTCCTGACGATCAGTGATCTTGTCGTCGATTACCCGGTGCGAGGGTTGCGTGCCCAGCCGTACCGTGCGCTCAAGGGTGTATGTCTCGATGTCGGTCCCGGCGAAACGGTCGGCCTGGTCGGCGAGTCGGGATCGGGGAAGACGACTCTCGGCAGGGCCGTGCTCGGACTCGCCCCGGTCACAGAAGGCCAGATCGTGTTCCGTGGTAACGACATCGGGCGACTCGGCCGCCGTGAGCGTCGCGAGTTCTCCGATCGGATCCAGGTGGTCTTCCAGGATCCGTACAGTTCGCTCAACCCGTCGATGACGATCGAACGGACGCTCATGGAACCGCTGACGGTGCGTGATGTGCCGCTGAAAGAGGCGCGTGCGCGAGTCCGGGAACTGCTGGATCAGGTCCAGCTTCCGTCGGACACCGCCACGAGGCTGCCACGCGAGTTCTCCGGCGGGCAGCGTCAGCGCATCGCGATCGCGCGGGCACTGGCACTCAGGCCCGAGCTCATCGTGTGCGACGAGGCGGTCTCCGCACTCGACCTGTCGACTCAGGCGCGGATCCTCGAACTCTTCGCCGAGATCCAGCAGGAGACGGGCGTTGCATACCTGTTCATCTCGCACGACCTCGCGGTAGTGGGACACGTCAGCAAGCGCATCGCGGTGATGTACCAAGGCGAGATCGTCGAGTGGGGTGCAGCGGAGCAGGTGACGCGCAGACCGGCGCATCCGTACACGCAGCGTCTGTTCCTCGCGGCCCCGGTGCCCGACCCGGTACGGCAGAGGAGACGGCGTGAGGAGCGTCGACGCGTGCTGCAGCTCCAGGAGGGACAAGAGCTGCCGTCAGCCGGCTGAACCGGCGTCCCCCAGCCCTGCACCTTCCGACAAATTCCCAGGCGACGATGCCCGTAAGCAGACCACCGAACATCGTGTGGAGATCAACTCACGACGTCAATCCGGACCTTGGCTGCTACGTAGGGCATGTGGGGGCTGGCCGTGTGGACGGCCGACCCACCCGTTGATGAGGCGATGCCACGCCGGTTCCGGGACGGGACTGGCCTGCAGGACGGTCGTCTCCGGTACATCGTCGAGGGCCCGTTCGCGCCTTCTGCCGGCGGGAGAACCTGGCCCGGGGGCGTTCCGCATCGGGTACGTGCCGAGCGCCGAAGTCACGTTGACCGTGCGACTCCCAGGGCGCTTCCGCCCCGCCCGTGGAGTCTCACCGATTTTCGATTGAGAGGAAACCTGGTGTCCGCAGAATTCAGCGATGCCGACCTTCGAGCACGCGTGGCTCGGCTCAGCCTGGAAGAGAAGGTGCTCGTCCTCACAGGCCGCGACCACTGGTCCACACACCCCCTGGAATCCATCGGCCTGCGCAGCATCGTGGTGTCGGACGGGCCGAGCGGGGTGCGTGGTCCTCGGTGGGACGAACGTGAGCCGTCCCTCAACCTGCCGAGTGCGAGCGCGCTGTCGGCCAGTTGGGACGTGGAACTCGCGCGGGAGTACGGCACGGTCAGCGCGTCGGAGGCCCGTCGCAAGGGTGTTGACGTGGTGCTGGGCCCCACCATCAACATCCAGCGTTCTCCTTACGGTGGACGGCACTTCGAGGCGTTCAGCGAGGATCCGACGCTCACCGGCGCGCTGGCCGCCGAGTACGTGCGTGGTGTGCAGGACAGCGGTGTCGGCGCGACACCGAAGCACTATGTGGCGAACGACTTCGAGACGGAACGACTCACTGCCGATGTCGAGGTCGATGATCGCGCCCTGAGAGAGGTCTACCTAGCGGCGTTCGAGCCGCCTGTGGCGCGTGCGGGGGCGTGGCTCGTGATGAGTGCCTACAACTCCGTCAAGGGCACGACCATGACGGAGAACGAACTCCTGGAGACCCCCCTGAGGTCGGAATGGCAGTTCGACGGAGTCGTGATCAGCGACTGGGGCGCGGTGCGGTCCGTGGACGCCGCGCGTGTTCCGCAGGATCTCGTCATGCCCGGGCCGGACGGCGCGTGGGGAGCCGCCTTGGTGGCGGCGGTTGAGGCGGGCGAGATCGACGAGGCGGTCATCGACGCCAAGGTGCACCGGCTGCTGCGTCTTGCCGCCAGGGTGGGCGCACTGGAGGGTGCGGCTGTGCCGCCGGCGCCCCGGGCGGTCGACGGCGTGGCCTTTGCCCGGCGGGCGGCTGTCGAGGGCATGGTCCTCGCCCGCAACGACGGCACTCTGCCGCTCGCGTCCGCTCCCGGACGGATCGCCGTCATTGGGCAGTCGGCGGTGGCTCCGCGCACCCAGGGAGGGGGCAGCGCGACGGTGATTCCGGAGCGGGTGGTGTCGGTGCTCGACGGTGTTCGGGACGCCTTTCCCACAACGGACGTACGCTTCGCGACCGGTACCGTGGCGGCGCCGGGTCTGCGTGCCTTCCCCCGGGAACAGATGGAGAATCCGCAGACCGAGGGAGAAGGTGCGCGGGTCACGTTCCTCGATGGTGACGGGCGCGCCATCTACGCAGAGGACCGGCTGTCGAGCGACCTGATCTACTTCGGCGGTGATGCTCCGGTCATCGAGGCCGCCACGTTCGTGTTCGAGACCGTGTGGTCGCGGCCCGCGGGCGACGACGCGAGTCTGTGCATCGCCACAGCGGATCCCGCGAAGGTCTACGTCGACGGTGTGCACATCGCCACTCTCGAACGGGTTCCCAGCGCGGTTGAGGACATAGGTGGCGACTTCCTCAACCCGACGCAGCAGCACGTACGCATGCCTGATGTGCACGGATCGGTCCGCCTGCGCTTCGAGATCGATCTGCGGGAGCCTGTGCTCGACGGCGTCATGTCGGCCCGCTTCGGCACGTACATCGCGCCGGACGGCGACGACTCGCTCTTGATCGAGGCCGTTGACGAAGCCGCCGCGGCGGACGTCGCTGTCGTCGTGGTCGGCACGACCCCGGAAATCGAGTCGGAGGGGTTCGACCGTACGACCCTGGGGCTGCCGGGCCGTCAGAACGAGTTGGTGCAGGCCGTCATCGCGGCGAACCCACGCACGATCGTCGTCGTGAACTCGGGCGCGCCGGTGACGATGCCGTGGCTCGACGATGCGGCCGCTGTGCTGCTGACCTGGTTCGGCGGACAGGAAATGGGACACGCCATCGGTGATGTCCTGTCGGGAGCCGACGAGCCAGGCGGCAGAGTCGCACAGACCTGGCCCCGCACCGAGGAAGACCTTCCGAAGATCGCCGTGTCGCCCGAGCACGGCCGCATCTCCTACCAGGAAGGAATCCACGTCGGCTATCGCGGACTCACGACGGCGGCTCCCGAGCCGGCCCTCGCCTTCGGGTTCGGACTCGGCTACGCCGAGTGGGAGTTCGGCGGCCTGGAACTGGCGGTCGACGCCACGGCAGTCCCCCTCGTGAAGGCGCGGGCGCGAACGAGTACGGCGGTTGGCGCCAAGACGGTCGTCCAGGTCTTCGCGAGTCGGCTGGACTCGGCTGTGGAATGCCCGCAGGAGTGGCTCGTGGGATGGGCCGTTGTGCGGGCGGAGGGGCAGTCGGAGCATAAATTCGGGATCGAAGTTCCGGCCGAGCGACTCCGCCACTGGACTGGTGAGTCATGGGCAGTCGAGCCCGGAAACTACCGACTTCGCGTCGTCGCCGACGGCAGGACCGAACTGGGCGTCCTGGATCTCCCAGTCGATGGGCACTAGGCCGTCCGGCCGCCAACAGGGCTTCTCCCGGAATTCGAGCGGGTGCGGCGGTGCGCGCGTCGCCCGTAACCCGGCGGTCCAGGAGATCGCAATGGAACGTAATGCCAAGCGAGTCGAAGGGAACAAGGATGGGCATCGGTAGTAAGCGACGCCTCCTGGGGCTGGTCGCCGCCTTCGCGACGATAGCGGTCACCGCTGCTCCACAGGCGGCAGCTGCGTCGTCGGATGAGGGCACCGGTCAGAAGTACTTCGTAGACTGTTCGCGGACCGGGAACGGGGACGGCTCACGGGAGAGTCCGTTCAACAATCTTGACTCTGTGAACTCGCTCGTCCTCATCCAGGACGAGAGAGTCCTGTTCCAGCGTGGTACGACCTGCCATGGGACCCTGGCGCCCCGGGGCAGCGGAGAGCAGGGGCACCCGATCGTCATCGGAGCCTACGGCGATCGGGAGCAGGGACTTCCGACCGTCGTCGGTTCCGCGACCGGGACATCCGCGGTCACCTTGGCTGACATGTCCCACGTGGTGGTCCAGGACCTGGCCCTGGAGAATCCGTCCCCCACCAAGGTGAGCACAAACCGTCAGGGACTCTTCGTGACGGCAACGACCGGTCTCGTGGAAGACGTTGTCGTGCAACGCCTCTCCGTCAGCAACGTGGACGGCCTCATCCGAGACCAAGCGAACTTCTCCGGCGGGATCATCTTCTCGGCAACGGGAACCGGGAAGTTCGACGGCCTCGTGGTCAGAGACAACACCGTTTCCGACCTGTCGAACAACGGCATCACCGTCTCCGGACGCAGGGTCCCCCGGCCGCCGGCCAACCAGCCCTGGACTGAAGCAACCTCGAAGAACGTGCTCGTGACCCGCAACGTCGTGCGCAGGGTGACCGGCAACGGAATCATCGTGTTGCGCACCGACGCGCCGGTTTCAAGCTGGAACGAGGTGGACAAAGCCGGGATGGCCAACCGAGGGCCGTTCACTGACCCGGTGAACCGCATCTGCAACGCCGGCCTCTGGTTCTGGGAGACGAACAACGCGGTCGCTCAGCACAACGTGGTGCACGACATGGTGTTCAAGGGCGACCTTGATGCACCGGACGGGTGCGACGGCGAGGCCTTCGACATGGGTGATGGGACCACGGACAACACGCTGTACCAGTACAACGTCAGCTACAACAACACCAACGCCATCCTCGTCGTGGGGGCGTCGAACTCGACCACCGGTTTGCCGCATCACGCGACGTTCCGCTACAACGTGAGCATCAACGACAAGTCGATCATGGGTGTGGCGCCGGGCTGCGACACTCAGCCGCCGACACCTGAGAACTGCAATGGTGACGACCTCCGCATCTACAACAACACCTACATCTCCCGCTCCTGGCCGACGACGCTGCTCGAGGATGACCCGGAGCAGTCCAAGTCAGTGGAGGAGGCCGGGTTCTTCGGCGGCCTGCAGTTCAAGAACAACATCCTCTACGCCACAGGGGAGAAGCCCGATGACTTCTACTTCTACTGCGGAGAGGACTGCTCGGACAATCTGTTCCACGGGATGCCGGCCTTCGGCGTGAACGCGGTGGAAGGTGATCCGCTCTTCACCAACGCGGACGCCGCGCAGCTTTTCGAGGAGACCGCCGGCGGGGCAGGGCCCGACCTTCAGGAGGCCCTTGAGATCGTTCAGGGTTTTCAGCTCAAGTCCGGGTCGCCCGCGGCCTGTTCCGGCATCGCGATCCCCTCGCAGCCGGTGCCGGACGCCGACGCGACGGCGGACTTCTTCGGGCGGGCGATCCAGACCCCGCCGAGCATCGGGTTCGCGGAGAAGCCTGACCTGCTCATTCCTGGCCACAGCCAGCGCCGTTTCGACCGTCGACCACGGCTCGTCCAGCCATCTCGAGTATGACACTTGTGCTATAGTCGCCGCTTGATCAGCGTCACGCGGCAGCCATGCGGCGGGCTCTTCCCGCCGCATGGCCCCCCTCTTGAACGGCGTACGACTAAAGGAGATCCACGGTGCGCGCGATCATGGTGATGTTCGACAGTCTCAATCGGCATATGCTTCCGCCGTACGGCTCGGATGAGATCATCGCCCCGAACTTCCGTCGGCTCGCGGAGCGCACCGTCACCTTCGACCGGTTCTACGCCGGCTCATTGCCGTGCATGCCGGCTCGCCGCGAGTTGCACACCGGGCGCAGCAACTTTCTGCACCGCAGTTGGGGCCCGCTCGAGCCGTTCGACGACTCCGTGCCCGAGATACTGCGCAACGCCGGAATTCACACCCACCTTGCCTCCGATCACCAGCACTACTGGGAAGACGGCGGCGCCACGTATCACACTCGCTACTCGACGTGGGAGTTCTTCCGCGGGCAAGAGGGTGACCCGTGGAAGGGCGATGTCACGGTCTTGCGCGACAAAGGCTTCGCGCACCCTCTCGCCCGACAGGATGCGATCAACCGCCGACATCTGCAGCGTCAGCAAGCGCACCCGCAGACGCGCACCTTCGACGCCGGTGTCGAGTTCATCGAGACGAACCGCGACGCGGACGACTGGTTTCTGCAGATCGAGTGCTTCGATCCGCACGAGCCCTTCTTCTCCTATGACGAGTACAAGCGCCTCTACCCACACGACTACGACGGCCCGGAGTTCGACTGGCCGCCGTACGCCCGCGTCACGGAGGACGCCGACCAGGTCGAGCACGCGCGATACGAGTACAAGGCGCTCGTCTCGATGTGCGACCGGTCGCTCGGTCGCATCCTGGACCTCTTCGACGAGTACGACCTGTGGCGGGACACGCTCCTGATCGTCAACACCGATCACGGCTTTCTGCTCGGCGAGCACAGCTGGTGGGCGAAGTCGGTGCAGCCATGGTTCGAGGAACTGGTGCACCTGCCGGCGTTCCTATGGGATCCGCGCACCGGCGTCCGGGGCGAGCGACGCGACGACCTCACCCAGACAATCGATCTCGCGCCCACCCTTCTCGAGTTCTTCGGTATCGATCCGACGCCCGACATGCTCGGCACTCCGTTGTCACGGCGTTCCCCCCGCGAGGGCGCGCTGTTCGGCTCGTACGGCGGCCATGTGAATGTCACCGACGGCCGCTACGTGTACATGCGGGCCAGCGCAACGCCCCAGAATGCTCCCCTCGAGGAGCACACACTCATGCCGACGCACATGCGCAGTCGCTTCAGCCCGACCGAGCTGTCGGACATCCGCCTCGCCGAGCCGTTCGGCTTCACGAAGGGTATGCGGACGCTGCGCGTCGATGGGCGTGCGCAACTGAATCCGTACACCTTCGGCACGCTACTCTTCGACCTCGACGAAGACCCGGGCCAGCAGCGCCCGCTCGACAACCCGGAGGTGGAGCTGCGCATGCTGCGTCTGCTCGCGCGGCTGCTGAGCGAACACGAAGCGCCTGCGAGTCAGTTCGAACGCCTCGGGATCCCGGCACACGAGACCCCCGGCCCCGAGCACCTGCTCGTGCGGGAGCAGGCCCGGGCGGCCGCGATCGCCGCGGAGCCGCTGCCCAGACTCGAAGAGTTCCCATCCGGAGCGTTCGGCCTCTCCACGCCCCTGACCGAGCTGCTCGCGCACCCTCGCGCGAGGAAGGTGCTTGACGGTCACCTGCCGCAGTTCACCCAGAGCGAGTTCATCTCCGCCCTCGCTGACACCAGTATCTACCAGCTCGCCGCGACGGAGTTGGTGCCCGCACGGTTGCTTCGACGGGTGGCGGAAGAACTTGCCGCGATCTGACGCGTGGTACCTGCCTCCGGGCGGTGACCATCGGAGGCGTTGCCGCGGCGGACGTTCCCACCTCGGGCGAAGCCGCAGACCGGGTGTGGTTCACCGTTGGGGCGGGCGATTACTGCTTCGCTCCGCCCGTGCTCGGATAGCTCGATTTGTTACCGACCGACACGACTAAGATTGCGTCCACCATGAAGCTGGAGTTTCTGCTGCTCGGAGTCCTGCTCGAGCGACCGCGAACCGGATATGAGCTCAAGAAGTACTTCGACACCACAGGCCGTTTCCTGCGGTCCAACACCCAGATGAGCCAGGTCTACCGTTCCCTGACGACGATGAGGTCACGCGGGTGGGTCACCTACACCGTGCTTGAACGCTCCGGGGCACAGGACGCCAAGCTCTATCGTCCGACGGATGAAGGTATCGCCGCATTCCTCGAGTGGATCAACGGACCGTACGTTCCTCCGTCCCGGTTCCAGGATCCGGATCTGCTCGCCAGGCTCAATTTCGCCGGATTCATGGAAAAGGGCCGGCTGATCGCGTTGATCGATACCGAGCTTGAGACGCGCAAGGGCGAGATCGCACGCTTTCGACACCGTGATCGCTCGGCGGACTTCGAGCCACTGGTGGCGTTCGACTCGCACGTTGAGCATTCCTTGAGCGAGTGGAGTCACGAGTATGGCGCCAAGGCGATGGATGTACACATTGAGTTCCTAGAGCGATTGCGTGAAGAATTCGCCGATGAGCGTGAGGAAAGTCCCAGGCCGCCGGACTCGGCTGCGTAATCAGTTTGCCTTCGACTGTTCGTGACGGTCCGCCAGGACGTGTGTTCCCGTCTTTCCATGTGATGGAGCCCTTGAATGGCTTTCGCTTCCACCCCGAGCGCCCCCCGCTTCGAGCATCGGACCGACCCAGGACCCGTGCTCGGAATGGGAGTGCCGACGCCCCGACTGTCCTGGACCGTCGCGCATGCCGACGAAGGCTGGGAGCAGACCGCCTACGAGGTGGAGATCGTCCGCGGCCAAAACCGCGACGTCTATCAGGTCGCAGGCCCGGAGCAGGTGCTCGTGCCGTGGCCCGCGCCGCCGCTTGGCTCCCGCGAGCACGCCCAGGCACGCGTCCGGGTCGCGCACGGCCAGGACTGGAGCCCGTGGGGCGAATCCGCCGCCGTCGAGGCGGGTTTCCTCCATCCCTCCGACTGGACGGCCCGCTTCATCACCCCAGCCGGGATCGGAGCCATGGACGGCCGGGCCCCCGTGCTTTCCGGCCGGATGGACATACCCGGCCCGGTGCGCAGCGCCCGGCTGTATGCCACCGCGCACGGCATATACGTGCCGTCGGTCAACGGTCGCCACGTCGACGACACCGTCCTCGCCCCGGGCTGGACGTCGTACGGGAACAGGTTGCGCTGTCACACATACGACGTGACAGAGCTGGTCCGCCCAGGTGAGAACGTCGTGGAGGCGTTGCTCGGCAACGGCTGGTACCGCGGCCGGCTCGGCTACATGGGTGACCGCGCCCTGTACGGCGACCGCCTCGCCCTGCTCGCCCAGCTGGAAGTCACCACCACCGACGGCACTCTCCACGTCCTGGCGACGGACGGTACCTGGCAGGCGCGGGAGAGCGAGGTGGTCGCCGACGACCTGTACAACGGGCAGACCACCGACCTGCGGCTGCGTGGCGTGCCCACCGCGGTGACGGGGGTAGAGGTCGTCGAAGCGGACCTGTCCCGCCTGGTCGCCCCTGACGGGCCGCCCATCAGGCCGACGGGTGTGCTGCCGGCGCGCAGGGTGTGGACTTCACCCGCCGGCGCGACACTGGTCGACTTCGGGCAGAACGCCGTGGGCTGGGTGCGGCTGCGCGTGCGCGGGCTGCCGGCGGGCACCACGGTGGTCGTCCGGCACGCTGAAGTGCTGGAGGCCGGCGAACTGGGAACCCGGCCACTGCGTGCCGCACGAGCCACCGACACCTGGATACTGGACGGCCGCGACGCGGTTCTGGAGCCCTCCTTGACGCTGCACGGTTTCCGCTACGCCGAGGTCACCGGCGTGCCGGGGCTGGCGGCGGAGGATCTCGAACTGGTGGTGGTCGGCACGGACCTGCGCCGCACTGGGTGGTTCTCCTCGTCCCACGAACAGCTCGACCGGCTGCACGAGAACGTCGTCTGGAGCACCCGCGGCAACTTCGTTGACCTGCCCACCGACTGTCCCCAGCGTGACGAGCGCCTGGGCTGGACCGGCGACATCCAGGTCTTCGGCCCCACGGCCTCGTTCCTCTACGACACCGCGGGCTTCCTGCGCTCCTGGCTGGCGGACCTCGCCGCCGAACAGCTCCCGGACGGATCGGTGCCGCACGTCGTTCCGGACGTCAACCACAACGCCTTCTCCCGCACACCTGCCGCCGCCTGGGGGGACGCGGCCACCATCCTTCCCTGGACGCTCTACTGGCGCACCGGCGACCTGGGGCTGCTGGAGCGTCAGTTCCCGAGCATGCGGGCCTGGGTCGACAAGATCACCGAACTGTGCGGCCCGGATCGTCTGTGGCGGGGAGGCTTCCAGTACGGTGACTGGCTCGATCCCACCGCACCGCCGGACGAACCCGGCCGGGCCAAGGCCGATCCCGATGTCGTGGCGACGGCCCACTTCGCCCGCTCCGCATGGATCGTCGCCGAGGCGGCGCGGTTGCTGAGGCTGAGGGAGGCGGAGAAGTACCGCGCCCTGGCCGACGATGTACGGGCCGCCTTCACGCAGGCGTTCGTGGCGCCCGCGGGCCGGATGCTGTCCGATGCTCAGACCGTGTACGCATTGGCCATCGAGTGGGATCTGCTGCCGCTGCCCGCCCAGCGCCGAGAGGCTGGCCGTCGACTGGCCGACCTGGTGCGAACGAGCGGCTTCCGTATCGCCACCGGATTCGTCGGGACACCCTTGGTGTGCGATGCGCTCACCAGCACCGGGCACATCGACGTCGCCTACCGGCTTCTGACGCAGACGGAACTGCCGTCATGGCTCTACCCCGTGACCATGGGCGCCACAACCGTGTGGGAGCGGTGGGACAGCATGCTTCCCGACGGGAGCATCAATCCGGGGGAGATGACCTCCTTCAACCACTACGCCCTGGGCGCCGTCGCCGACTGGCTGCACCGCACGGTCGCCGGGCTTGCCCCTGCCGCCCCCGGCTACCGTCGGCTACTCGTCCGTCCGCTGCCGAACCGCGCGCTCACCCGCGCGTCGGCCGCCCACCTCACCCCATATGGCGAGGCGTCGGTTTCGTGGGAGCGGACCGGTGAGGCCCTGGACCTCACCGTGCGGGTCCCGGTCGGTGCCCGTGCCGAGGTGCACGTGCCCGGCACGGGAGCGGCGGTGGACGTGGCACACGGTGAGCACCGCTGGACCGTCCCCGACCCCGTTGCGCACCGCCCCGACGGGGCTGTGGACTGGGAGGCCTCGACAGTCCGGGACCTGCTCGACGATCCCGAGGCATGGGCTGCAGTCGCAGCCGCGGCGGTCGCGTCCGGCACTGCTCCCGACGGCGACGCACAGGCCGCCAGGATGGTGGCCCCCTACCTCGACACCCCTGCGCCACAGGTGGCGCAGGCACTGGCACCCGAGGACCGGCTACCGCAGGCGAAAGACCTGCGCCGCCGGATAACTGAGATTCTCGGCTGAGCCGTCCACATAACGGTCTGAGCCGTCGCTTTGAGCCTGACCGCTGAGAGGAACTGAGCACCATGACTGAGCCGGTCCTGACCGGGCTGTATCCGGACCCGTCGATCTGCCGGGTGGGAGACGTGTACTACCTGGTGAATTCGAGTTTCGAGTACCTGCCTGGCCTGCCTGTACACCGCAGCACGGATCTGGTTGCGTGGGAGTTGGTGGGTCATGCTCTGACGCGCCCGAGCCAGATCGCCGAGCATGCCGGTGCCGCGAGCAGTGGGATCTACGCTCCAACGATCCGCCATCACGGCGGGCGCTTCTGGATCGCCTGCACGAACGAGCTCACGCTCGATGACGGGCAGTTCGTCATCTCTGCCGAGGATCCGGCCGGGCCCTGGTCCGACCCGGTTTACGTGCCCGGCACGACCGGTATCGACCCTGATCTGTGCTGGGACGAGGACGGGGTGTGTCATCTGACCTGGCGTGCCTGGGGGCCGGATTTCCACGGGATTGCCAGCGTGCCGGTCGACCTCGCGAGTGGCGAGATGCTCGGCGAGCCGGAGTTGTTGTGGCAGGGGACCGGCGGCGCACACGCGGAGGGGCCGCACCTGTACCGGATCGACGGGTGGTGGTACCTCCTCCTCGCCGAGGGCGGCACAGAGCGCGGACACATGACCACGATTGCCCGCGCCCGCGCCATCGACGGCCCCTTCGAACCGGCACCCCACAACCCCGTCCTCACACATCGCAGCACCGACCACCCGGTGCAGAACGCAGGGCACGGCGACCTCGTCCAGCTCACCGACGGCAGCTGGGCCATGGTCCACCTCGGTGCGCGGCCCCGCGGCAAGTCGCCCAACTACCACGTCAACGGCCGGGAGACATTCTTGGTCGGGATCGACTGGGTCGACGGCTGGCCGGTCGTCGACGAAGAACGATTCTCCGTCGTGCCCGCAGATCGTTCCTTCGAGGACACGTTCGACACCGCGGAACTCGACGGCCGCTGGTTGGGCGTTGGCATGTATCCCAGCACCTTCACCCGTCCGTCCGACGGTCCCGGGCTCGTCGTTGACGCTGAGTCCAAGGGACCCGGCCGGCCGCTCCTGGCGACCCGGGCGCGCGACGAGGAGTGGACGGCCGAGGCGCGTTTCGACACCTCCGCAGGCTCCGGACAGCTCGTGCTGCGCGTTGACGCGCACCATTGCTGTGCGCTCACCTACGACGGCACGTCGGTTGAGGCCTCCTTGCGTATCGGGCCCGCTCTGCACCAACTGGGCCGGACAGCCGCCATGGAGGGGATCGAGCCCGTGCTGCGGGTCAGCGTCCGGCTGCCGGAGCCAACTCGCCACTGGAGTCCGGACGAGGTGGACCTGGTGACGCTGTCGGTCACTACTGCGGACGGGACGGAGGAAGTGCTCGGCTCGTTCGACGGAAAGTATCTGTCGACCGAGGTGGCCGGCGGTTTCACCGGCCGTGTCGTCGGCGTCGAAGCGATCGAAGGGCACGTGGTCCTGACGTCCTTCCGCTACACATCAGGCCGCTAGTCGGGCGTCAGCACCCAGGGTTGCCAGGCATGACAGGGGCCCCGATGCCCCGTCACGTCGGATCACGGAGCGCGGAAGAACAGACCGGCGCGTGGCCGCGAGCGACTCGTCCCAGGCGACGCCATGCTCGGCCCCAGCCACGACGGTCCCGGACTCGCGACGAACCTGCAGGTTGATCATCGCGTCAAACTATCGCCCGGAGGGCCCACAGCCCATCCAATATGACCGAAGCTAAGTTCAGCGGGGTCCATTGCACACCCAGGCCAATGAGCCGTCGCGCAGAGTGAGTGTCCACAAGAAGTGGACCAGAGCCCCGTTGGGCCGCAACCGCTGCCAACACTCGCCGACATTCGTTCCTGCATCACACCTACGCAGCCATGCGAGGTTTGGCGCCGGAAGGCCGTTCTCTCAGCTCCTGACGGCCTCTGCGATCTGCTGGGCGGCCTGGGCGGGTGCGAGGTGCGTGGTGTCCACGACCTCGGCCTCGGCGTGCAGCCATGTGCGGGCCGCCTCTGCGTAGGGCTCAAGGTATTGGAGACGGAACGGGGAGTTGGGGCCAACGACGGTGTCACCCGCGATGCGCCCGCGGAGGGTGTCCTGGTCGGCATGGAGGACGAAGTGCCGGACCGGAATGGCGTGCTGGGCGAGGCCCGAGCTGATCTCGCGCCAGTACTGCTCGACCAGGACGGTCATGGGCATCACCAGGGTGCCGCCGGTGTAGTCGAGGACGCGTCGGGCGGTCTCGACCACGAGCGGCCGCCACGGCGGCCAGTGCTGGAAGTTGTCCGTCCGGGGCAGCCCTGGCTTGATGTCCATGAGTGTCTCGCCGACCTTCTCGGCGTCGAACACCTGTGAGTCCGGGATCAGCTGCTGCACGAGCGCACTGGTCGTCGTCTTGCCTGCGCCGTGGGTGCCGTTGAGCCATACGATCATGGACTTGACGCTAGCGCCGTGCGGGCCGCGGGGACAGGCAGAGCAGAAAATCCGGTATGGCTTCGGCGTGTCTCAGCTTCTTCTTGCCGGAGACGAACGCGCGCCGTCCGCCGCGGCCGGCCGGTGGACGGCGGACCTGGATCTCGGTGGCGTCCAGACACAGCTCGACGCCCTCGGCCTGGGCGTAGGCGAACACATCAGCCAGGGTCCGAAGACGCAGGCCAGGGCTGTCCGGGACCGCGCACCCCCGCTCGGCCAGGAGCGTGCGCACCTCTCCGATCGCGCGGGTGACGGCGGAGCGGTCGACGCCGAACAGTAGTCCCAGCACCGAGTGCGGCAGGTCGTGCCGCAGATGGATCAGCGTGGCCACGAGCCGATCGACGAAACACCAGCTGAGGGCGGGCTCCGGCACCTTCGGCCCGCTTCCGGACCCCGCCTCGCGCAGTATGCCGACGACCCTCGACCCCGGCCTGCCACGGCACGGCCAACTCCTCGGCCAGGCACGCGAGATGACACCGAGTGAGCCCCGTGAACAGCCGATGCGCCAACACCGTCCGATTGACCATGATCGCCACAGCGGGATCATGCCACCCTCCGGCACAACACCTCACCCGCTCTCACGCACCAACTCGTTAGTCATCGACACTGACGGACAAGGACGGCACCTTAAGCATTTCCTGGGTTTTGGTGTTGAGGACCCAAGCCTTGGCGAAGACTTCCTCGTCCCCGATCTCGGTGTTGATCGCTGCTCTGTTCATAGTGAACGTCTGCGTCACGATATGGTCTTGCACTCGTGGTTTGAGGGCGACCGCCTTCACGGCGCCTGTCGCGAGGAGGTCATGCGCGGAGTCGTCCAGCTCCCATATGTCTGCCCAGGTCTGGTATGTGGTTTGATCCTCAATATTCTTTGCGGTGTAGTGGATCTTCCATGAGGCCGTCAGTATGAACACGCGACCGTCCCACCGCACGGTGAGCCTTGTATGGCTGAGTGTTGCCGCGGGGAGCACCAAGTCGGGCGCGACCCCAGCAGTGGTTCCTTGGGCGGTACGCGGCGTTGTGGCTGCCGATGCCGCGGGAACACTCCCGATCAACGTCAGTATTGCCGCCGTAGCTATAAACGTCTTTCGGACGCGCATGATGACCTACCTCGGCAAACTCCAGCCCAGCGGTATATGGATACGCCGCGCTTCCGAAAAACAAGGTCGCACCACGTGATTCCTCGACCCGCTAGAAGTTCCCCACAAATCCAGGCTAGAGCGATGCGTCTGGATGCGCGACTGGTGTGTGCTGACGCTGGGCGACGGGCGCTGAAAACCCCCGGGAAGCCGGAACTGCGACTCCACCGCCGCTACGAGCGCAAAGCCGACCACCTTCACCAGCATCGCCTGCACCCTCATCTGCTACCGCAGACTCACCAATTGAGATGACGTCTAAAAGCGTGCAGGTCAGCCGCCCTGACCGGCGCTTCCGACCGGGCCGACCTTCACCGGAGAGCCGGAGCCGTCCGTGACGGGCAGCGTGCCGGCGCCCGGCCAGCCGAGGGTGACCGACGTCGTCTCGTTCGGCGGGGTCACCACCAGCCCCGTGATCCGGACGCCGGAGCCGCCCGACTTGTTGAGCGGGTAGTTGATGCCGAAGTACACCGACTGACCGCTCTTGAGGGTGACCGAACTGCCCTTCTCACCGGTGCGCTTCGCGGACAGCGCCCCCGAGCTGGTCTTCAGGTCGACGCCCGCGTATCCGGTCACCACGCAGGCCCGGCCGCCTGCGTTCTTCAGCTGCACCGCGACGGTGCCGTCGGGATCGCCGGTGATGGTGCTGTCCGTCGCCGTGATCTTCAGGTCGCCGGTGCGGCACTTGCCGACCTTGCTGCTCGCATCGGAGCCGGTCCCAGCGGCCGTACCCTGCCCGCCGGAGCTCTTCCCGCCGGTGGAGTCCTTCCCGGCGGAGTCCGTCCCGCCGCCCTGAGAGCTGCCCGTGGTCGACGAACCGGACGGGGTGACCGCCTTGCCGGCCGGGGTGGCGGACGAAGAGCTCTGCGCGGCGCCCGCGTCGGCGCCCGCGTCCTGACATGCCGTCATCAGCATGGCGCCACCGACGAGGACTGCGGAGACGAGAAAGGCCTTGCGACGGTTGCCGGACATGAAAGACCCCTTGGTATCCAGTGGTTGAGCCGAGTCGGTCTCGGCTCCTCGGTGCTTGCTCGATCACTAGGAGGGAGCTGTGCACCGCGGGGATACCGGCGTCGTCGTTCCACGACACCGCTGTCGCAGACCGGTGACATGGTCACGACGTAGAGGAACAAGGCCAGGACGCGGCGGAGATTGCCCGGCTACGGGCGCGGGAAGTTGAACTCGCTGGGACGATCATCACGCACGCGTACCGGCGCAGCCTCGCCCCGGCCGATGTCCTCGCGGCCCATGACGCTCTCAAGCACCGCCATGAGCAAGTGCCGACGCCTCCAGCTGGCCGCGGTCCAGTCGAAGCGGGCGTGGGTGCGGTGCGTACATCGCCCGGCTGCCGGCGCCGAACTGCCCCAGCTTGGTGGAGAGTGCGACGCCGGTGTGTCGACGGTCTGCGGTACTGCGGACGGTGGCGATGCCGCCGGCTACTGGGCGGAAGAGGCTCCGGACGGCGGCTCCTGCCAGGTGACCCGGCCCTTGATGTGCGCGGAGCCGCTCAGGTCCTCGGGCAGCTCCGCCCCGATGGCCCCATCCGCACTCTGACCTGCGCCCAGCTGATCCCAGATACATTTGACGACCGCCCTGGCCCTGTCGACAGTGCACGGTCCGGAGACGGACGTGATCGCAAGGTTCGGTTCGATGGTGTGGGTCAGCACGACCTTGTGGGCCGCCTTGGCACCCCTGTCGGTGATGTACCAGTGCCAGGTGACATGGTCACCCGCCTCGCTGATCTCGGGCGCGCTGTAATGGAACTCAACGTCGTCGGCGGCACGAGCGGACGATGCGGCCTGGGCGGCGGGAAGAGGGGCGAGCAGCGCCACAGCGGTTGCCACGACAGCGGCAGCCGGGTGAAGGCGGTTCAATTTCATGATCCTTCAACGTTCTGCCGCCGCCCCGGTTACGGCGAGGTCGCCATGGCCCGTCAGCCGACGTGCCTTCGTGCCTCGACGTGCGCCGGACACCGCGGCGCTCACGCCGGGGATCCCCGGCAAAGCAATTGCTGGGGCTCCCGCACCACCCGGCGACCGCGCAACCAGGACGCTCAGCCGGGGTGGCCCTAATATGTCGCAACCCTGCGCGGTTCAGCGCTCCTGGGCAGACAACGCCACCCGAAGAGGCCACCCGTGCCGCTTCCCGGCCACGGCCCAGCTGCCGCAGCTGCCGCAGCTGCGTGCGCACCGCGGGGAGCACAGGCCCGGCACTTCACAGCCGCCTCCATCTCGTGCTGTGACCGCATGGGTTCGCCGGGCTGAGCGGTCGAGGCCATGATGACGAGCGATCGGCCTCCCCATCAATTGCCTTGCCCGCTACGGACCTTGGCGTGTTCGTATCGTCGGCACGGCACTAGAGTGAGACGGTGACCTCTCTGCCGGAAGACCCGCCGTCACTGATCGGCGAAGACGCCCGCGACACGGCCGTGCAGCGCCTGCAGGAGGCGTACGCCCAGGGGCACATCTCACACGAGGAGATGGACGAAGGCCTCGACCAGGTGCTCACTGCGAAAACACACAGCGAGCTCGTGTCGGTCCTGGCCTCGCTCCCGGAGGAGAAGGCGGGCACCGCGTCCACGATTGCCGCGGCCGGCGGACGGATCCAGCGGCGCGGCACATGGCGGGTACCGCGGATGCTCAAGGTCGAGTCCGCGTTCGGAAGGGTGTACCTCGACTTGTCCCGGGCCGTTTTCGAGCATCCGGTGGTCGACATCGAGCTGCAACTCGGCACCGGCAACGCCAAGATCACGGTGCCTCGCGACGCGATCGTCGACGTTGAGGAGCTGCACACCGGGTGGAAGGACTCGCTCTACAAGACCCGGCGCCGCTCCCGCCCCGGCGGGCCGAGGATCCGGATCTCTGGGAGCATGGGGTTCGGACGGCTGAAGATCCGCCACGCGCGGCGTTGAGCCCCATCCGGCGCCAGGACCACCTGTCCGGCACTTCTTCGTCCCCGCTCGACCGGTAATGCCGTGACCTCGGAGGGTCGCCAGTTGGGTCAGGCCGCGGTCTTGAGAGGACGTCCGCACCAGCGGATGCCTTTCTCACCGCGGATGCGGGCGCGTTCTCGGCGTTCGGCGACCAGGACGTCGCGATGGCGGGCGTTGGCATTACGCCAGCGCAGGTAGGCGTGCACGGCCCGGGTCTGCACGGGGTGGTTGGGGTGGTGGGACTTGGCGATGGTGAACTGCCGCAGCGGTCCGAAACGGGCCTCGCCCGGGCTGGCCCAGGACGCACAGGTCGGGGTGAAGCACCGTTCGAATGGGGTCGCGCATGCGGGCCTCGCGCCGATGCCCGCGGTCGAGGTGGCCCACGTAGCGGTCCAGGTGCAGGCCCAACTCGGGCTCGGCCGGGGCCAGTTCCTGCTCCGGGCGAGCGCGGCAAGCGCCTGGGCCCTGTTCACCGGGAAAGGCTTCCCCGCCATCTCGGCAACGCGGACCTTGGGCGGGCCCGTCCGCTCTACTTCAAGAACGCCAAGAGCAGGGTCACGACGATGACGCCGATGCCGATTGCAGTGCCGAGTTCGGGATTGCGGTATGCGGCGTAGACGGCCAGCGCGCCGAGCGCCAGCGCAAGCGCGGTTCGAGTGTCCATGCCTGTCAGGACGGCCGTGCCGCGGGAAATTTTGCGCCGTCAGCCTTGCGGCGGATGAAAGAAGTTGGCCCCTTGAGCGTCCTACTACCAACCAACCTCTGCGGGGTCCATCCCCGCCTGAGTCCGGTGGAAGGACGGCCCATGGCAACCAACTCAGGAGGAGCGGGTCCCGCGCGGCCACGAGACCGGCTGTCCCGTGAACAGGAGGCGAAGCTGAGCGACGTACTGAAGGAGGTCCATCCGCGGCTTCTGACGGTGGTGATGCGGATGACGCGTGACTACCACCTGGCCCACGACGTCACCCAGGAAGCCTGTCTCGCGGTGATCCAGGAATTCCGCAGGGGCACCGTGTTCAGGAAGCCGGTCATCGTGTTCGCGACGGTCGTGGCCCGCAACAAGTTCCTCTCGGAACTGGGACGGATGCGGGCACAGCTGGAACGGCCCTCGGACGAGCTCCCGGAGGGCGGCAGGCCGTGGCCGGACACCACCGCTCCCTACGACATCACCGCGGGCTTGGAATACCTCGAACTGCTGGCTGCGGTGAAGGCCGCGATCCGTGACGAGCGACAGGCGACGGTCTGGGAACTGACCCACGTCTGGGGCCTGAAGGGCATCGAGATCGCAGCGTTGCTGAAGGTCTCATCCGCGACCGTCTCCAGGGATTTGGAGAAGGCGGAAACCAAGGCCAAGCGCATATCCGAACCGCACGCAGAGCAGTAGCTCGCCTCTCGGGGCCACGGTGGTCGCGAGAGGCGAAACCCGTGGTCCCGACTCGGGACCTACCGCTCCCGACACGAAGGGAGCGAGCTGCTTCCCACAAACGAAGAAACGGGACACGGAAAAGGGGATGCAAATGGAGCACGAGAAGCGCTCCTCTCCTCACGAGAGGATGCTGGCCTACTTGCGGGAGGGAGAGCGGCTCGTCGAGGACTCTCCACACGGGGCACCCGGCTGGGACGTGGTGTATCGCACGCTGTCGGATGCCGCAGACCAGGCCGAAGCAGGCGCCAGCGGGGACGAATCGGCGACACGGAACGAGACCGGACTGCACACCGGCTCGATCGTCTGGTGACGGAAACGCCGATGAAGCCTCCCGGCACACGCGTCAGCCCACAGCCGAGCCGAACGACCAGCACCTCGGTCACGGTGCTGCTCACCTCTGCCCGACTGTCGGGCACGTTCAGCAACACCGCATGCAGCTGTACGGACGGCACGGGGGCCCGCCCGTAGAGCTGGATCTGCACCGCCTCGGGGGCTGGGCAGGTCATTCACCATCGGTGTGCCCTCCCGCCAAGCATCTGTGCCTGGCGGGAGGGCACACCGCTGATCCCGGAGCTGATGAAGAGCGTGATCCGGGGAGGCCATGCCTCGGCCGTAGAGTGCGCCTCAGACAACGGGCGACGCGAGCGCAGCGTTCGAAGCTGCCGGCCCAGCCGGCGTTCCCGCGTACTTGAGCAGGCCGCCGGCTCGTCGCCTGCTGACGGATCACCCACCGACAACTCAGCCTGCTGAGCCTTTTCCAACCTCACGTTAAGGGTGCGTGAGGGAGAAGACTGCAGTGCTTCCTCACAGATGGCTGCCCGACTGCGTCGTGACGTCGGCACAGTACGGGTGATCAGCTGCGGTCTTCGGCGCTGCTGTCGGTGATCGCCCGGAACAGCTCGCGAGCCCGCTCGCAGAACTGCTCGACCTCCGTGATGTCCGGCTCGTCACCGTCCGCCAGCATCCGGGCCTGGAGCTGCTCGGAGCGCAGCCCGCCGTAGCGGGCCCGCACCTTCGCGGTCACGGGCTGGACCGCGATGTGCAGGTGCTTGCGCGCGTCGCGGCCGTGCGACCACATGCAGACGTAGGTCTGCTCGGGCCGGCACAATGTCTCCACGACACGAGCGGTATCGCGCAGCAAGGGGCCGAGTTCCACCGCTGCCGTGTCGTCGAGCTCCGCGATGGCCACGACGTGCTCCCGCGGACCGACGATCAAGGTGCCGAGATTCATCGGACCGACGACGTGGTTCACCACCCAAGCGGCGGTCTCGTGCAGGACGCCCCCGGGCAACTCCCGGCGCCCGGTCAGGAGGTCACACCCAAGACACCCCGTCACATCCATGTGCACCAGCCTATACAGAGCCCGCTGCAATGATGTCGACGGCAACTTGGTGATCAACCAGAAGATCATCCCACCCTGGTCAGCCAACGTGACAGCACCGTCGCAGCTCACCCGCCTCCTTGTCCGCACGGCGTGGCCGGTCTCGGGTGGCCTACTCCTCGACGAGGAGTTCCTCGCGCAGCCGGGCCATGGTGCGGGCCAGCAGGCGGGAGACGTGCATCTGGGAGATGCCGACCTCCTGTGCGATCTGCGACTGCGTCATGTTGCCGAAGAAGCGAAGGAGCAGGATCCGCTTCTCTCTCGGGGGGAGGTCCTCGAGCAGGGGCTTCAGCGACTCCCGGTACTCGACGCCCTCCAGCGCCTCGTCCTCGGCGCCCAGCGTGTCCGCGACCGCCGGCGGCTCGTCGTCCGTGTCGGGGACGTCCAGCGACAGCGTGGAGTACGCGTTGGCGGACTCCAGGCCCTCCAGGACCTCCTCCTGCGAGATGGCCAGCTTCTCGGCCAGCTCGTGGACCGTGGGCGAGCGCCCGTGCTGTTGCGACAGCTCGGCCGTCGCCGTCGTCAGGGCCAGGCGCAGTTCCTGCAGGCGGCGCGGCACCCGCACCGCCCAGCCCTTGTCGCGGAAATGCCGCTTGATCTCGCCGACGACCGTCGGGGTCGCGTACGTCGAGAACTCGACGCCGCGCTCCGGGTCGAAGCGGTCGACCGACTTGATCAGGCCGATGGTCGCGACCTGGGTGAGGTCGTCCAGCGGCTCACCACGGTTGCGGAAGCGGCGCGCCAGGTGCTCGACGAGCGGCAGGTGCATGCGGACCAGCTGATTGCGCAGCTCCGCGTACTCCGCGCTGCCGTCCTGCAGCTTGCGCAGCTCGATGAACATCGCCCGCGCGCCACTGCGGTCCTGCGGGTCGTGCTGAACTCGCGGGCTCCGCCGAGTGCTCAGCCCGTGCCGGACGGCAGGCTGCGCCTTGACGCGTTGCTTGAGCCTGGCGAGCGCGGATTCGACGTCCTGGGCCGTGGCCAGCGCCGAGCCCAGTTCTTGCTCGGTCGCGATCAGGGTCTCGGCCAGTGCGGCAGCGTGCTCTTCGTCCGGGCGGCCATTCATCATTGCTGCCGTCGCGGTCTCGTTGCGTGCGGCAGCGCTGCCGTCCTCTCGACGGTCCATCACTGCCTCCCCTCGCTCGGGTCGATAACGCCCAGTTCCTGCAGTTGCTCGCGTACCTCTTCGAGCGCCTGTCGTGCGCGGTGGAGGTGTACGCGTGCCGTGGCCACTTGGATGTGCATCTCTTTGGCGGCATCCCCCAGCGACTGTCCGGCAATCGCGCAACGGCCCACTACTTCACGCTGTTTGTCGCTGAGCAGGACGATGCGTTCCAGGACCAGGCGGTAGGCGCCGCGGGCATCCATCAAGGACGCCAGATCGATCTCCGGACCGGCGTGATCGTGGGCATCGGTGTCGAAGCCGACCGAGCCGGCTTCCTTCTGAAGGCGCAGCGCTTCACGGACGACGGTGGTGCGCAGCCAGCCTGGCCAGGCCCGGACCGGCTCGAGATGTGTGGCGTGCCAGCGCTGCCAGCACTGGAGGAAGGCTTCCTGGACGGCGTCGTCGGCCACGGCGCGGCGCCCTCCTGAGATGAACATGGCCTGTGCCAGCAGCGGCCGGTACCACTGTCGGAACAGGGCGTCGAAGTCTGCCTCGTCAGGTGGCGACGTCATTGAGGCTCCTGGGTATCCAGGCGCACAGTCCAGGTGGTGCCGTCCTGGTCGCTCACCTCGGCTTGCCCTCCTCGCGCGGAGAGTTCACGCACCATGGCGGTCATCGCCCGGGATCGGATGTGCTCCCTGAGCAGATACCCGGAAGTCCGCACCAGAACTCCCGCGGCTGCACCCGTCGCCGTGCTCGCCGTCAGCCAACCCCACAGCGCTGTCACGGTGTTGGCCTCCTGGGGACTCGGTAGTGCGGTTACCAGGAAGAGGGAAACGGCGCCGAAAGCGTGTACACGCCGCTGCCACGGCAGCTGGGGTGAGCCACGGTCTGGGCCGTGGGCGGCACGCGCGCCTGGCCGGCTCCCTTCCCGTCCAGGCTGAAGCTGACGGATGGCGAGCCGTGGCCTGTTCGATGGCCGCCCTGGCTGAGTGGATGGACCTGTTCGATCACGATCTTCAGTGCCTGGAACGGGTGGTGGTACAGCTCCTCCCCCGCTCGCCCCGGCCTCCAGCCCGACGCCCCTGCCGCAGCCTCGTCCGGCAGAAGGACCGAAGGCCCGTACTGGGTGGCGTCGTTGGCGGCGGCCGCCGATGACCGCACCACGCCGGCCGTGGACCCGCACCTCTCTGGGTGCGGCCGGGATGTTATGGGCGTCTCATCGAACAGCCCGTTCGCGGATCGTCGGAAGAACCTTCTCGGTGATGTCGAGGAGAGCGCTGTCGTCCGGGAGGGTTCCGGACGTGCTCCACACGGTGATCTCGTAGTAGCCGCCCCGGTCATGACGGTCGAGGGCCACGGACAGCGTCCTGGCCAGGGGGCCTTGTTCGACCGGTCCGCCGGATCCGCCGCTCCCGACACTGATCTGGAACTGCATGGTGTGATCCGAGAAGAAGACTGCGGGCCGACCGAGAACGGTCAGGGTCTTGATGTCCTTCTCATCCCCGAAACTTCATCAGCTTCACGTACTGGTCGATCGACAGCTCGTTGTAAGTGGCCGAGACATTCACGGTGTACGTGTCGAACCTGGCCTCGGCCTCCGGCTGGGCCACCTTCCCGTCAGTCAGGGGAGCGGTGTTGCTGGTGCCGGAAGCAGTGGTCGCGGTCTCTTCAGGTGTTCCGAGGAGCTTGGCCAGGTCTGGCCGGTTGAGCGCCTTGCACAGCTCTTCACCGGTCACGGGCTGGGGCGTCTTCTTGTAGGCCTTCGGCAGTTCCTCGTGTTCGGTGCCCGAACACGAGGCGGGCTGCGGGGTGCTGTCGTTGGACGGCATCACGTGTGGGGCCACCCACAGCGCGGCCGCGAGTGCGCCGAACACGGCCACGGCCGCGACGGCCTGGCCCCACGCGTTGTGGTCCTTCTGTGGAGTGTCCGGGCGACGACGCGGTTCAGCTGCGGTCTGGGCGGCAGCATCGGCCGCCGGCCCGTCTGCGGAGGCCGCCGGGCTCGGGCTCCGGCGTGCGCGCAGGGCCCGGACCACCGTGTAGACGCGTATTGCGGTGAACACGAGGAACACCACGCCGAGACCGGCCGCGACCCGATCGTGATCGCGGACGGCGAGGTACATGATGCGTACGCCGAGAACGGACCCGACCGCAATGAGCAGGGGTTCGCGGACCCAGAACGGCAGGAGGCGGAGGAGGAAACCGAGCATCCGGCGATCTCACCACGGCAAGATCACATTCGCCGTGGTGGAGGCCACAGTTCCGGGCACGTGCAGGGGGCTTGTGCAGCATCATCGGGTTGATCGCCTCATCTGGCGGACCACATGCTGGGGCCACCACATCTGCCACGGTCCCTCCCCCGTCCCGCAGCCCGGTACCCCGCCGCCCACGGGCCAGTCATGACCACCGCGAATGTACGGGGTCCGAGACGTCCCGCAGCTGAACGGCGCCATCGGCGGTGCTGACGGCCAGACTGCGGTGGTCGGGGCTGAACGCAGCAGCGTAGACAGCACCACCGGTCCCGGTGTGGGAGCGCATTGTTCGCGGTCTATCCGGATGCGTGGTGTCCCACGGTTGGATGGATCCTGTCCTGGTGCCGGCGGCCAGGCGGTGCCCGCCGGGGGTGAGAGCCATTGTGGTGGTCTCGAGCGAGCGCCGGCGCACGGGGCGGGCAGGGTTGCTGGTGTCCCACAGTTGAATGTGCTCTTCGGAACCCGTTGTTACGCCCTTCGCCAGGACGACGCCGGCGTGGGACCGGGCGCGGGCCGCAGCCTGCGAACGGTCCCACCCGGCGTGCCTCACCCGGCCTGCACGGTTCCCGCATAACGCTGGGTGAACCGGGTGCCCGTACTCGCGGTGACGGTGACGTCGTACCGTCCGTCGTCGGTACGCCAGGTCAGCCGGGTGCGGTCCCCGGCTTTGACCCATACGGTCTGTTCCTTGCCGGCGAAGTCGTTCGGCGTGACCGTGAAGGCCACCTCGGTGCCGCCGGCGTTGCGCAGTTCCAGTTCCAGCGAGGAGTTCTCGGGGCGCCCGGAGTGCCGCAGCGCCGCCGTGACCGACGGCACGGCCACGTCGTCCTGGCCCTCGCGGACGACGGCGCCGGAAAAGCGGCGGACGAACCCGTCGGCGCCATACACGGAGAAGTCGTAGCGGCCGTCGGTCGCCGTGGCGTCCCACACGTAGGTGCGGGACGAACGCGGCGGGACCGTGAACGGCGTACCGGTGAAGGGCAGGGCTATGTTCGGCAGCACGGTGAAGTGGTAGCCGACGCTGCCGTCGTTGGTGAGCGTGCAGGTGACCTTGCCGGTGGCCCGGTCGACCGTCACGTCGGCCCACGGCCGGTACGGCAGCGGGCGGTGCGGTCGTCGTCCCTCTTCCTGCGCGGGCATGGACTGCTTGTCCGGCAGTTTGACCGGTGGCAGGGAGTTGTTGGCGTCGGCCTTCGCCATCAGGGCGACCGTGTCCGGCAGCCCGGGGATGCTGTAGTCGGGTCTGGCGAAGTCGAAGCAGGTGGTGAGGTCGCCGCAGACGGTGCGCCGCCAGTCGGAGATGTTGGGCTCCCGCACACCGGTGACGCGTTCCAGGAAGCGCACCACCGAAGTGTGGTCGAACACCTGGGAGTTGACCCAGCCGCCGCGCGACCATGGCGACACGACCCACAGCGGCACCCGGCTGCCCAGGCCGATGGCCTTGCCGTTCGCGAACTCGTCCTTGGTGCCCGGCTCGGGGAACGGCGGGATGACGTGGTCGAAGTACCCGTCGTTCTCGTCGTACATGAGCAGGAAGACGGTGTGCTTCCACACCTCGGGATTGGAGAACAGTGACTGCAGTGCGGTGTTGACCCAGTGGGCGCCGTAGTCGGGGCTGGCGGCCGGGTGCTCGCAGAACAGGTAGGGCGCCACCAGCCAGGAGACGGTGGGCAGGGTGCCGTCCTTGCAGTGCTGGTCGAACGCCGTGAGGTCGAACTTCGTCATGGCGTTGATGTAGCGCGGGTCGTCCTTGGGGAAGGCGTGGAACTGCTTGAAGTACGACAGGGCGTTGTCGTCGTAGTCGCCGTACCGGTCGTCCGAGCCGTCCGGGTTGTGGTAGACGCGCCAGCTGATCCCGGCCTCCTCCAGGCGCTCGGCGTATGTCGTCCAGTCGGCCACCGGGTTGCCGGTGACCGGCGTGTTGTCGGTCCACGGGCCGGTGGTGCCGTCGACGCCGGGGCCCGCGGTGCCGGTCCACAGGTAGAGGCGGTTGGGGTCGGTGGGGCCGTTCAGTGAGCAGAAGTAGCCGTCGCAGAGGGTGAAGGCGTCGGCCAGGGCGTACTGGTAGGGGATGTCCTGCCGGGTGAAGTAGCCCATGGTCCGCTGGCCCTTGGCGGAGACCCACTTGTTCATGGCGCCGCCGTTGACGGCCGAGTGGCCGGAGTCCCAGTCGTGCGGGAGGCCACCCGCGTTCTGCGCGTTGTATTTCGTGGTGTCCATACGGAAGGGCAGGAGGTAGCCCTCCTTGGGGCTGCCGGCGGGCTGGTGGAACACCGGGGTGCCGCCCGGGAGGACGGCCGCCTGGCGGTCGCCGAAGCCCCGTACGCCGCTCAGGGTGCCGAAGTAGTGGTCGAAGCTGCGGTTCTCCTGCATCAGGATCACCACGTGCTTGACGTCGGCGATGCTGCCGTGGCGGGCGTCGCGCCCTGCGGCCTCCGCCGTGCCGGGGAGTCCGGCCGCAACGGCGGCGCCGGCTGCGGTGGTGCCGATGAAGGTGCGGCGGCTGATCTCAGTCATGGGAGGAACGTCCTTCGGGTCGTCGGGGGTCAGCCGCGGGCGGACAGGGAGAAGGTGACGACGGCGGCCGCATGGTCGGAGGGCCAGCCGTTGGCAGCGGTGTCCGGCACCGGCCGCGGCCAGCCGGTGAAGAGGCTGTGTGCCTCCAGCACCTTCAGCCGGCCCGCGTACTGAACCTGGTCGACCCGGTCCTGGGGTTCCGCGCCGCCGCCCTGGTGCTGCGGCCTGACGGGGGACCAGGTGGTGCCGGGCTCCTTCACCGGGCTGGGGTGGGCGTCGCGGAAGGCGTCGACGAGGCCTGCCTGTTCCAGGGCTTCGGTGACCGGCCAGCGGACCCGGCCGACTCCCCCGTGCGCCGATGCCGTCCGGCTCGTCCAGTCACGGTGGGACGGCGAGGCGAGGCCGGCCGCCAGCACGACGGGGTTGCGCAAGGCGAGCTCCGGCCGTATCGCGGCCGCCAGCGCCTGTACCTGCCGGTAGCGCGTCGTTCCCTTCTCCGCCGCCTCGACCTGCGCGGCCGTCCGTCCCGCCAGCAGCGCGTAGGGGCCGTAGTCGGCATCGTCCAGCTGGGCCGTCCACACACGCACCGTGCGGTCGCCGGGCAGTTGCAGCGTCGCCGCGGCGGCCGGGAGCGCCGCGGTCGGGGCGAGGACGTCGGTGAGCGGGTAGCGGCTCACGATGCCGAGGCCGCCGGCCTGGTGCACATGCCAGCCGAGCGCTCCGGCGAGGTTCTCGGCCCCCTTGTCACCGCATTCCTGGAGCGCGACGACGTCCAGGCCCTGGGTGAGCACCAGCCGCAGCTGCTTCTCCAGGAACCCGTCGACGTGGGTGCCGGCATCCCAGAGGTTCAGCGTGGCGACCTTCAGCGGGAGCCGCTCCCGGGATGTACGCAACGGCACGTGAACGGTGACGGTGTCGCTGCCCGCGACGCTGTCGGTGACGGCGGCCACTACCCGGCCGGGCGTCCGCGGCGCGAGAGCGGGGACCTTTCCGCTGACCGTGCCGTCGGCGGCCACCGACAACCACGGGTCGCCTGCGACGCGTTCGAAGGTCGCGCCGCCGGCGGCATTGCCCTCGGGCCTGATCCACAAGCCGCCGAGCCGCACCGAGAAGGCCGTGCCGGCGGTCTGCGCGGCGGTGGTGACGGCGTCGACCACCGCGTACGGGCGCGGGATCGCGGGGCGGACGACGAAGCTGAACGGGGCAGTGCGGGCCAGGATGCCGTAGCCGTCCTTGGCCAACAGGTAGGCCTTGTACGGCCCGCCGCTCAGGCCGGAGGTGTCGAGGGTGATGTCGCCGGAGACCCCGGGGGTGTACTCCCAGGCAAGGGAGGAGCCGTGCCCGGGCAGCCGGTCGCCGTCGTACACGCCGACCCAGTTCTTCACGTCGGGAGCGTCCGTCGCCCAGTGGAAGGAGACCTTGTCGCCCTCGTGCGGGGTGGGTGTCGTCAGCTCGATCGAGTCGCCGGTGGGCGCGGGCACGCCGGCGAAGCTGAACGGCTCGGTCCGGGCGAGGATGCCGTAGCCGTCCTTGGCCAGCAGGTACGCGGTGTACGGCCCGCCGCTCAGGCCGGAGGTGTCGAGGGTCGTCTGCCCGGAGGCGCCGGAGACGTACGCCCACACAAGGGAGCCGCTGCCGGGCAGCCGGTCGCCGTCGTACACGCCGACCCAGTTCTTCGCGTCGGGAGCGTCCGTCGCCCATGTGAAGGTCAGCTTGTCGCCGCGTTGCGGGGGTGTCGTGGAGCTGATCGTGATGCTGCTCCCGGATGCGACGTCCTGTGAGAGAGGTGGCATGGTGTTGGGTCCTCTCCGCCCCAGGTACCACCGCGGCGATACCCGGGCGAGCAAAGTTGTCTAGATAACTTCGCTCCAAGCAAGCCGTTCCACGGCGACGGGCCAGTGAACGACGGGTTGCCGCCGGCCGGGAAGCAGACGGAGATCTGAGGATCCGCTGTGCGGTCCGAACGGCCGGCGCTTGCCTGCGAAACTCCGCCTGAGCAGCGACATTTCGAGGCCGTTGGACTCCGCGGCGGTCCATGGAAACGAGGAAAGCCGCATCCCTCCGATCGGCGGCTCGAGGGGATACGACGTCATGCACTCTTCAATGAGTTGCGCCGTGCTGTGCGCACAACAGGACGATGTCGGATGCGTTCAGCACTCGGCTTCGCAGCGGATGGTGATCGTGGGATCGGGGGCTAACCGCTCCCCCGCCGCCTGGTACTGACGGTCCGGCGGGCGGCGCCCCGGCCCGCTCGCCGGGTACGCCCGCCTCGCCGGCCGAGTCACCACCGACGGCGCTGTCACATTGTTGGATGTGTAGGTGTCTGACGGTGTGTCGGGGTATGGGGGCCGCAGCCCGGGCCTGTGTTCGGGCCGTGGTGGGTCGGCCGACAGCGCCGGTGGTCTGGTCCCGGATGGCAAAGCGGACAGGGCGGCGTCTTCCCGCACTGCTGGAGCACCCTGAGCGTACGGTCCGCCGCTTCGGCGCGTCACCGGACATCGACCAGGACCCGCGCAGCGAACTGCGGGCCCTGTGGGAGGGCCTGCGCTGACGCGGCTCGACCGGCGAGGCCGCGACACTGGTCACCGTCCAGAGCCACCAGCGGGTCGGCCGCGAAGCGCAGCGGGCACGGAGATCCTTGGCGGCCGCCCGGCCGGCGCCGGTGGCGGCGATCCGCTTGATCCGCCGGTCGGTGGGGTCGGGTACGCGCTCGACGAGGCCTCGGCTCCGGAGCCGGTCCACCATCCCGTATCGAGCCGAGATATCCGTCCGCTTCACCGGATAACCGGAGGATGCCCCGGCGTTCACGCCGGGGCGATCGCGGTCGAGGACTTCCGCCCGAAGTTCCTCGCGAAGTCCACCATGGCCCGCCAAGCCGCTGACGCGGCGATCGGCGCCACCAAGCGGGCCCTGACGGAAATGGCCCGCGAACACGGCCGGACCGTACACCTGGTCCACCCGGCCCACACCACCATGGACTGCGCCACCTGCGGAGCGAGAGCCAAGCACGCACTGCCGCTGTCCGAACGTACCTACACCCGCACCGCGTGCGGAGCCGTCTCTCCCCCCGGGACAAGAACTCCGCCCGCGTGATACTCATCCGGGCTGGTCTCAACCCGGCTGGTACCGAGGGCACAAGACCTCCGGGAGCGCCGCTCCCGGAGGCTGCCTGAGCCAGGAATCCCCTCCCTCCAGGGAGGGGAGGATTCAACATCCGGGAGCAGTTCACGGCGTCACCGGCCGGCCCACCGCACCCTGAGCGGAGGGTGGGAACCTGGCTCCACCACGCTCCGGCACACCCTCACCCAGCAGCCCGCCCGACAAGTTGACAACGCCCTGCCGAGGCCACCGAACCGGCTCCCCCAGCCCTCGCTTGCAAGCGCCGAGGGCCACCCGTGTGACCTGGCCAGCTCGACGGCAAGAGGAGCACCACCGCCCTGGCTCGCGGCGCCTACCGTGCAAAGAGACATCAGCGCGTCGAGGCGGGACAGACATGACGGAACCTGAGATCGACTACACGGCAGTGTTCCAGGCCCTTCCCGGAGCGGTGGCACTCCTGACCCCGCAGCTGGTCTATGCCGACGTCAACGAGGAATGGCTGCGCGTGCTCGGCCGCACCCGTGAGCAAGTGATCGGCCGCTGCATGCCCGACGATTTCGCTGACAGACCGAACCACCCCGACGCAGCTGTGGTGCGCAACATCCAGGCGTCACTGTGCCGGGTCGCGGAAACCGGTGAGCCCGAGATCATGGAGCTGCAGCGTCTCGAGCTGGGGGGCTCCGGCCGGCCCGGGGTAGGAGACGCGAGCTACTGGAGCATGACCAACATTCCCGTCTTCGGTGCGGACGGGCGGGTGGCACTGTTGCTGCACCGGGTGGAAGAGGTCACCGAACTCATCCGCGCCCGCGTGGTCGCGTTGACCTTGCAAGAGGCGATGCTGCCCACTCCTCGCCCGGTCGGGCGCCATCCGGTGGCCGTACGCTACCGGCCCGCCATCTGCGCGCTGGACGTGGGTGGTGACTGGTTCGACCTGGTCGATCTGCCCGGCGACCGCCTCGGGGTCGCCGTGGGCGACGTGGTCGGTCATGGGCTGTCCGCGGCCGGCGTCATGGGGCAACTGCGCAGCGCGCTGAGCGCTGTCTCCCGCGTCGCCGAGGGTCCCGCCCGGGCTCTGGAAGTCCTCGAGCTGTACGCCCGGTCCGTCGCCGGCGCCGAGAACACCACCGTGGCCAACGCGTTCGTCGACTGGCACACCCACGAGATCACCTACAGCAGCGCCGGCCACCCACCGCCGGCCCTTCTGCAAAGCGACGGCACGGTCGAGTTCCTCGACCAGGCCACCGACCCACCACTCGGCGCGTGTCCTGAACCCGGCCCCTGGCTGCAGGCCACCATGCCCTTCACCGAGGGCGCATTCCTCGTGCTGTACACCGACGGCCTGATCGAACGCCGACACGAAGACATCGACACCGGCCTCGCCCGGCTCGCCGGGTCCCTGGCGCGCCACCGAAAAGCCGACCCCGAAACCCTCGCCGACGCCCTGCTGACCGACCTGATCCCGCCCGACGGCGTCACCGACGACACCGCCCTCGTCATCGTGCGCCTATGAACTGGCCGCCGACGGCACCGCCGTCGGCACCGGCCTCAGCACCCCGGACGACGTCGGGGAGACGATCGCCGCGAAACTTGCCGAGCTGACCGGGCTGCCACTGAACACCGCGGCGGGTAAGTCCGCCGCCCAGGGCTCACTGGATGTCATAGTCGCGCCAACCCCCTGCAACCCGGTGGCTCTCCACTATCGTGACCGTCCGGGACCTCGCCGTCGCGACCTCCGGCACGGCCGAGTGCGGCGCCCGCATCCTCCACCCGCACACCGGTCGCCCAGCGCCCTCCGGGCTGCTCTCGATCACCCTCGTCGGCCGCCACCCCACAGACACCGACGCCTCCGCGCCGGCTGCCTTCGCCATGGGCCCAGACGCCCTCGACGCATCCTGGCCGCTGCGGTGCCGCTCGGCCTGGTGCTCAACTCAGTGGCCGACCTGTGGTGGACGGACCCGGCCGTCGGCTACGTGCTGGCCTACTACTGTTGATAGCCGGCTTGAGGAGCAGTCCCTGGCCGTTCCCGCCGGCATGGGTGATGCTGCGGGCCAGTTGGCTCAGCAGCGGCTCGGTGGCCAGGAACGCCTCGTCGGGGCCGCCTGCCATGATCGCGAGGGTGCCGTTCTCGGCCGCTGGGACGCTGCCGGAGACCGGTGCGTCGATCATGGTAGCGCCGGCTGCCCGCACCCGCCCGGCCAGCTCGCGGCTGGCCTGCGGGCTCACGGTGCTCATCTCGATGCAGAGCGATCCTGGCCGCAGGCCGGCCAGGATCCCGTCCGGGCCCGAGGTGATCGCCGCCAGTGCGGCGTCGTCGGTGACCATGCTGAAGACCACTGGTGCGGCCGCGGCGACCTCGCGCGGTGTGTCCCGCCAGATGAGCCCCCGCTCGGCCAGCGCTTCGGCCTTGGCCCTGGTGCGGCTGGTCCCGTACACGGGGTTGCCGTGGAGCAGACGGCCGGCTACCGGCGCGCCCATGGAGCCCAGGCCCACGCATCCGATCGCGGTCATGGTCCACACCCCCGTCCACGCCTCCTGGACAAACCAGATCGAGATCTTCTTCTCCATCGTCCAACGCAAGGTCGTCTCGCCCAACGACTTCGCCGGCCTGACCCAAGTCCGGGACCGGCTCCGAGCATTCGAAGACCGCAACAACGCCACGGCACAGCCGTTCCAGTGGAGGTTCACCACCTCCGGCCTGGACGGTCTGCCGGCCGGACTCGACCGGCACACACCCGCCGATCGACAGGAAGAATCCTCCGTCGCGCCGACAGCTTGATCAACCCTCGAAGGACTTCCGGAGCCGACCACTCAGTTGCCTGGTGGCCGGCTCGCGGCGCAGCCTGGAAGAAGCACGGGCCCGGGTAACCGACCCAGAAGGCGAGGTGCGCCATGAGTAGGCTTCAAGAGCACATCGACATCAACGCCCCGGCGCAGAAGGTGTGGGACCAGCTACACCGTGTTGAGGAGTACCCGTCGTTCATGGACGGGGTGCAGCGCGCCTATTCGCAGGGCAGCAGTCGCGCCCATCTCGACGTCCAGGCCGCCGACGGCGGTGAGCAGGCGTTCGAGGCTGTCCTCTCCGACCGCAGCGAGGCCCAGGTCATGGCGTGGCAGACGCAGGGCGGCCCGGCGATGGAGGGCTCGCTCGCGGTCAGGTCCCTGGACAAGGACCACAGTCAGGTGCGGGTCCGGATGGAATACGACCCGGAGTCGATCCACGGCGTCTTCGGCGGCCCGAAAGGAATGGCTCAGGTCCACGCGGTCGAGCAGGCGGTCCGCGGCGATCTGCAGCAGTTCAAGAGTCTGATGGAGGGGCCGAAGTAGGGCGTCCTGGTGCACTGATGATCGAGAGGGCAGGCCCTGGCTGGTCCAGCACCCCGGGTTCGGTGCCGGGCCGGCAGTACGGGCAGGCGTCCACACCGTCGACGAGTGCCCGCAGTGCCTGGTCTCGCTGGACGCCTTTGCACCTCTTGCCGATCATGTGGCAGCCGCCGATGTGGACGTACACGGCGGGCGAGTGTCCGTCGAGGGCCTGCTCGATGACCCAGCCGGGCGCCGGTGGCCGGGCTGCGGCGCCGCGCTGCCGCTCTTCCTCTCGCCGCTGTTCGGCTGCGATCCACCGCCGGGAGCGCTCGAAGTCGGCAAGCTGGGACACGTTCCAGAAAGCGGAGCTGCTCGAGACAAGACGAGCGGTCGTTCACGTCGTCTGCGGGTGGATCCAGTGCTCGGCCAGGAAGTTGTAGAAGGCCAGCAGCTCCTCCTGGTCGTTGGTGATCTTCTTGACGACAGGTACACCGTCGGCGCCACTCAACCGTTGAGGGCGGGCATCCATCTGGATGCCCGCCCCTTCGCTACCCGCACCGTTGTAGCGGACGGCCGCTGGTCACTTGACGATTGGACCCGTGGGGCCGGGGGTGGGGGTAGGAGTCGGAGTGGGGGTGGGAGTCGGAGTCGGAGTGGGGGTAGGAGTGGGGGTGGGGGTAGGAGTCGGAGTGGGGGTGGGAGTCGGAGTCGGAGTGGGGGTAGGAGTCGGAGTGGGGGTGGGAGTCGGAGTGGGGGTGGGGGTGGGAGTCGGAGTGGGGTGCTTGCCGCAGCCACCTCCCTTGCCCTTGCCCTTGCCCGACCAGTTGTCCTGACCCTTGCCCGACCAGTTGTCGTGACCGTTGCCCGACCAGTTGTCGTGCTTGTCGCCGTGGTGGCTGTTGCCGTGACTGGCTGTCGCCATGGTCACGGTGCCGGTGTGCGGCGTCGCTGCGAATGCACTGGTGGGCAGCAGTACGCCTCCTGCGGCAAGGGCGCTCGAGGTGACAAACATGGCGATGCGCTGAGTCCGAGAAATGCGAGTCATGGGAATTCTCCTTCATTCAATATGTCTGTTGGCCTATGCCGCCGGAGGTGTTCCGGGCGGGCAGTGGGCCATATGCTCTGCGTGAGCCCGTGGAACAAGTAAGCCCGGCACCGACGATGCGCGTCACGACACTGCCTCTCGTGACTTGACAGCCACCGATAATTCGGCTTGTTATCCATATCCGCCCGGTGGAACGCCTCGAGAGCGGATTTCAGGAGCGTTCGGTAGCTCACCCTCTGATTTGGGTTGACCCGCGCGTTCTCTGATTTCGGGCGCGGCATCGGCGCCCTCATACCGCCGTGCTGTCTACGCGAGCGTGTCGGCCGTATTCAACGTGGCGGTGGAGAACGGCCACCCGCACCGCGACTCCGTCCGAGGCCGGCACCGTACGAGCGCCGGCGCCCAGCCAGTGCCGCGTCGCCCCCTTGGATGGCCTGGCAGTCGCATCAGGGCGACTTGCCGCTCTTGGGGCGGTATGCGATACGTGGAGAGAGGCCTTTCAGCGCTCGCCGGGGACCCCCTGCTGGCCCGTCCTGGAAGAGGGAGCGCCGTGACAGGAGCGAACGAGGCCGCCGGGCGCGTGATCACGGGGCGCTACCGGCTCCTGCGCCGGCTCGGCGCCGGCGGCATGGGACGGGTGTGGCTGGCCTACGACCAGGAGTTGGCGTGCGAGGTCGCGCTCAAGGAGATCATCCTGCCGCTGGACGTCCCGGAACGCGAGGTGGGCACCCGTATCGCGAGGGCCCGCGGCGAGGCGCGGCACGCCGCCCGGCTACGCAATCACCCGCATGTCGTCACCGTGCACGACATCGTGGAGGACGATGGCCTGCCGTGGATCGTCATGGACTTCGTCCCGGGCGCCATGGACCTGGAGGCGGTGGTGCGCGAGCAGGGGCCGCTGGCGCCCGCCGACGTCGCCCGGATCGGGCTGGCGGTGCTCGACGCCCTGCTGGAGGGCCACCGGCTCGGCGTCCTTCACCGGGATGTCAAGCCGGCCAACATCCTGTTGACCCACCCCGGCCCGGGGCCTTCCTACCCTACGGAGGGCGGCGGCCAGGTGCTGCTGACGGACTACGGCATCGCGCTGGAGCCGAGCTCCGGAGAGGCCCGCCTGACCGCCACCCTGGAGGTCCTCGGGACCCCGCGCTTCATGGCCCCGGAACGGACCCGCAGCGCGGCGCCCACCCCGGCCGCCGACCTGTTCTCACTCGGCGCGACCCTGTATTTCGCGGTCGAGGGGACCGGCCCCTTCGACCGCGATTCCGCTCTCACCACGCTCAGTGCCCTGCTGTTCGAACCTCCCACCCCGCCGCGCCGGGCAGCGGAGCTGGCCCCTGTCCTCCTCGAGCTGCTGGCCAAGGACCCCGCGCAGAGGATGGACGGCAACGAGGCCGCCCGGCGGCTCACCTCCGTCGCTGCCCAGCCTCATCCCTCCCCTTCGCGGCAACCGGCTCTCCCACCGGAGATGCCGCCACCAGAGTGGTCCCCCGCCTCGAAGCCGCCGCGCTCTGAGGAATCGCTCCCGACGACCGAGTACGTGCCACCGGCCGAGCCGCAGAAGCCGGCCGGCCCGCCCCTGGGTCCGCTGCCCCGCAAAGGTGACGAGGCCCGGCCGCAGCCCCGCCCGACGCGGTCCAGACACCGGCGGGCCGGGCTCATTGCGGGGGTGGTGCTGGTGGCGCTGGCCGCGGTAGGCAGCATCTACCTGACGCAGTGCCGCTCGCCGAGTCCTGAACCCCCCGCACCGACATCCGTGCTCTCGGTCAAGGTCGGCGACTCCCCGCAGGGGGTGGGTGTGTCGCCGGACGGGCGCCGGGTCTACGTAGCCAACTTCACCTCGGGTTCGGTTTCTGTGATCGACATCGCGACGAACCGCACGGTGGGCAGCCCCATCCCTGTCGGCGCCACCCCGGAGGGGGTGGGTGTGTCGCCGGACGGACGCCGGGTCTACGTGACCAACAGTTCCTCGGGTTCGGTTTCGGTGATCGACGCCACGAGGAACCGGACGGTGGGCAGCCCCATCCCCGTCGGCGACACCCCGGAGGGGGTGGGTGTGTCCCCGGACGGACGCCGCGTCTATGTGACCAACGGAAGCTCGAGTTCGGTTTCGGTGATCGACACCGCGACGAACCGCACGGTGGGCAGCCCCATCCCCGTCGGCCGCTTCCCGCAGGGGGTGGGGGTGTCCCCGGACGG
>NZ_JBVJPA010000030.1:47570-92658 GCF_055582885.1 Streptomyces sp. NPDC107454
GGCGCCGGGTCTACGTGACCAGCTTGGGATCGGACTCGGTGTCGGTGATCGACACCGCGACGAACCGCACAGTAGGCAGCCCCATCCCCGTCGGCACCCGCCCCGCGGGGGCAGCCGTGTCCCCGGACGGGCGCCGGGTCTACGTGACCAGCTTGGGATCGGACTCGGTGTCGGTGATCGACACCGCGACGAACCGCACAGTAGGCAGCCCCATCCCCGTCGGCGCCCGCCCCGCGGGGGTGGCCGTGTCGCCGAACGGGCGCCAGGTCTATGTGACCAACGGAAGCTCGAGTTCGGTTTCGGTGATCGACACCGCGACGAACCGCACGGTGGACAGCTCCATCCCCGTCGGCGCCCGCCCGGCGGGGGTGGCCGTGTCGCCGGACGGGCGCCAGGTCTACGTGGCCAACGGGAGCTCGAGTTCGGTTTCGGTGATCACGTTCTAGAGGACGGCCGAAAGTCAGGACTGTGCCCCGGTCGATTCTTCGGACCAGCGGCGTGGCCCTCCGCCCGGAAAAGGGAAACTTCGCGCGGGCAGGACGCCGCGAAGCGGAGTGCTTCGTGGCGGCGTGAGGCCACTGGTCGGCGACAGCACCAGTTCTGGTGAAAACGCGAGGTTGGTGGTGGTTGCCTCATGTCATGGCGGGGTGCAGCCCGGCGGATCCCAGATGCGGTTGTGGTTGCTGTCGTAGTGGTAACCCGTGCAGGAATCGTGCGGTGCCGCGTTCGGCGATTCCGCCATGGACGTCGTTTTCTGAGGCACCGCCTCGGCGCTCACCATGCCCACCGTGCCGGCGAGCAGCACAGCAGTGCAAGACGCTCCCACGATGTGCCGGATGCGCTTCCGGGTACTTGTCGCCATGATGATCTCCCTTTGGGTGAATGAGCCACGCACCCACCAGGGTGAGAGTTGGTCATAACGGTGTCAAACGACCATCGGGGGAAGTTCCGTCCTGAAACGTCAGGTGGGAGGTGAGCCGCGCCCGGTCCTGCCTGGCCCGGCCCGCGTCACTTCACTGGGCCGGCGTGTGCCTGTATTGACTACTACTGATCAAATCGGACGCCCACGCCGCGGTGCCCTGAGGATCTCCCGTGTGCCGTGGCGCTCCCCGCGGATAGGGTGGACGGTGATCGACAGGGGCGGGCTGGGTGAGGGCGGCGGACGGCGTGGGCGGTGCCGAGGAGAGCAGGAGCACGGGCACCGGGCGCCCGACGTCACGGGACGTCGCCCGGCTCGCCGGCGTGTCGCACACCGCGGTGTCCTTCGTGTTCAACGGCCGAGCCGAGGGCAACCTCTCGCCCGCCACCCAGGAGCGCATCCGGCAGGCCGCGGCCCGGCTGGGCTACCGCCCCGACCCGGTGGCCCGCGGTCTGCGCCGTCGCCGTACGGCCGTGATCGGGCTGGTCACCGATGAGATCGCGTCCTCGCCGTTCGCCGGTCGGCTGCTGCGCGGCGCCATGGAGACCGCCTGGGGCAGCGACCATCTCGTCCTCACCGTCGACTCCGGCGGTGACCCGGCCAAGGAGGACGCGGCCGTAGCGGAACTGCTCGACCGGCGCGTGGACGGCATCATCTACGCGGCCATGTCACTGCGCCGGGTCCGCGTCCCCGAGGGCCTGCATCGCACCCACTCCGTGCTGGCCAACTGCCTGCCCGAGGACGACTCCCTGCCCGCCGTGGTCCCTGCCGAGCGCGCCGGTGGCCGTACCGCGGCCCGGCTGCTGCTCGGTGCGGGCCACCGCCGGCTCGCCGTGATCGGCGGTCTGGACGACATCGCCTCGGTGGAACGTACCCGCGGCTTCCGGGACGCGCTGCGCGCCGAGGGCGTCACCGTGCCCGCGGAGTGGATCGTGCGCGGCGGCGGGGAGATCTCCGCGGGATACGCGGGGGCGCTGCGCCTGCTCGACGGGGCCGGGCCGGGCCGTCGCCCCACTGGCGTCCTGTGCTACAACGACCGGGTCGCGGCGGGTGTCCTGCACGCCGCGGCCCGGCTCGGGATCGACGTGCCCGCCGATCTGTCCGTGGTCGGTTACGACGACCAGGAGCACATGGCCGCGTTCCTCACACCGCCGCTCACCTCGGTCGCGCTGCCGCACCGGGCGATGGGCGAGGCGGCGGCCCGGTTGCTCCTGGACGCCATCGAAGCCGGCCGTACGCCGCCCGCGACCGTCCGGCGCCTGGCCTGCCCTGTGGTCAGCCGCGCCTCCGTGGGTCCGGCGCCCATCCGGTGACCCGGGCACCCGGCCCGTCGACGACCAGTTCGGCGATGTCGCCGGGGCACCGGTAGACGCGCTCGGTGACCATGGCCCGTTCCGCGACGAAGAGTTCGAGGAGCGAGCCGTCGACGAGCAGCCGGAGCGCGAGTTCCGGCCCCTTCGGCACGTGCACGGTGATCGGGGCAGAGCCTTCCCTGCCGGTCCGGGGCCAGGCGCTGCGGTCGAGGACGACGGTCCCCGAGGCGGGGTCCGCCCGGACGGTCAGCTCCCGGCCCGCCGCGCCCCGGAGCAGGCTTACCGTGGTCGGTTCACATGCGGTGACCGTCAGGTCGTACGTGTGGGGAAGCGGAACCCGGCCCGGCGCGGTGACGAACGGCTCGGCCGGGCGCAGCAGGTCGAGTTCCGGGGCCGGACTCACACGCAGTGAACCGTCGGGGTGGATGTCGACGACCCGTGGCGCGGTGAGTATGCCTGCCCATCCGGCCCGGTGTACCTCCTCCTGCGGGCGGGCCTCCCACGACCAGCCCCACAGCAGTGCGCGGTCCGGCTCCTGGAGCACGGCGGGAGCGTAGAAGTCCCGCCCCTGGTCGAGCCGGCCGCCGGTGCGTGCCACGAGCCTCAACGCGCCCCGGCCGTCGGCCTGCAGACGGCCGGTCAGGTATCCGGTGGAGCAGGGATCTCCGTCCCACAGGGACACCAGGAGCACGTGGTCTCCGCCTGCTGTCCGGTACAGGTGCGGGCACTCCCAGCCCACCGACTTGTCACCGAACACGCTCACGGCCACCGGGTCCTTGCCGTCCAGCAGCACACCGGCGAACCGCCAGTCGGTCAGGTCGTCGCAGTCGTAGAGCAGGACCGACGGCGTGCCGTCGGCGTGCCCGGCCCCGACGAGGGCCCAGCGCCTGTCCGCGCGGCGGAAGACGAACGGGTCGCGGAACATCACCACGTCCAGTCCCGGCGGCCCTGCCACCACCGGTGTCGGCAGCGGCTTCCACTCGGTCAGCCGCTCGTCGTCCGGGTCCGCCGCCCGCGCCAGGCAGATGGTGCCGAGTCCGGTGTGGTGACGGTCGATTCCCGTGTATACGGCGGTCGGTGTGCCGGCGTCGTCGATCACGCAGCCCGACCAGCAGCCGGCCTCGTCGGGGCCGCCGGGCGTCGGGGTGAGCGCGATCGGGTGGTGCTCCCAGTGCGCGAGGTCGGCGCTGGAGGCATGACCCCAGTGGACGTTCGCGTGCACCGGTGCGTCGGGGTTGTGCTGGTAGAAGAGGTGGTAGCGGTCCCGCCAGCGGAACGGCCCATTGGGGTCGTTGATCCAGCCGGCGGGCGGACGGACCCTGAAACGCGGCGCGTTGGGGTCATTGCTCAACGGTTGACTCCTGCCGAGGTGATGCCCTCGCGCAGAGGGCGCTGGCCGACGACGAACACGGCGACGGCTGGGAGCATCGAGAGCACGACCCCGGCCAGGACCACCGAGATCGACCCGGTGCCGAGGTTGCCCTGCAGGGAGACCAGACCCAGCGGAAGCGTGTAGTTCTGGCTGGAGGTCTCCAGGATCAGCGGGCGGAAGAACTCGTTCCAGTGGTAGTTGAAGGCCAGCACGCCGACGATCGCCAGGCCGGGTGTGGCCAGCGGCGCGTACACCGAGCGGAAGATCCGCCAGGGGCCCGCGCCGTCCAGCATGGCCGCCTCGCCCAGGTCCTTCGGCATGCCGAGGAAGTACTGGCGCATCAGGAAAGTGCCGAAGGCCGTCGGGAAGGCCGGGATGATCAGGCCGAGGAGCGTGTCGGTGAGGCCCATCGACTTCAGCACCAGGAATACCGGCACGATGGTGACCTGCAACGGCACCATCATGGTCGCCAGGACCAGGCCGAAGAGCGGCTTCTTGAAGCGGAACTCCAGGCGCGCGAAGGCGTATCCGGCCAGGCCCGCCGTGATCATCTGGCCGACGGCGATCAGTGCCGTCACCAGTGTGGAGTTCAGGGCGAGCAGCCACACGTCGATCTGCTGGAAGACCCCGCGGTAGGCGGCGGTCGTCGGGTGCGTCGGGATGATCTGCGGGGGCAGGTCGAAGGACTGGGCCGGAGTGCGCAGTGAGGTGGCGACGGTCCAGATGACCGGGCCCAGCGTCAGCAGGGCGCACACGGTCAGTGCGGCGATCCGGGCCCAGGGGGTGAGTGAGTGACGTACGCGACTCAGGGTCGGGGTTGCTTGGCTCATGCGGCTCACCGGCTCACTGGTAGTGGACGAAACGCCGGCTGAGCCGGAACTGGAGGGCGGTGACCGCCATGATCAGTGCGAAGAGCAGCACGCCCACCGCGGATGCCTCACCGAAGTCGAGCTGCTCGAAGGCCCTCTCGTAGATCACCATCACCACGGTGCGGGTGGCGTCGCCGGGTCCGCCGTCGGTGAGGACGTAGGGCTGTTCGAAGACCTGCAGGGCATTGATGATGCCGACCACCGACGCGACGAGCAGCGTCGGCGACAGCAGCGGCAGGGTGATGCCGAGGTGCTTGCGCAGGCCGGTCGCGCCGTCGAGAGCGGCGGCCTCGTGGATCTCCTTGGGGATGTTGTTCAGACCGCCGACGAACAGCAGGAACGAGAAACCGAACTGCTGCCAGACGTAGACCAGGATCACCGTGGCCATCGCCGCGTGCTCCGAGGTCAGCCAGGGCACGGGCGCGACGCCGACCAGGCCGATCAGCCAGTTCACCACCCCGAAGTCCTGGTTGAACAGGTACTTCATCACCACCGAGATCGAAGCGGCGGACAGCACCAGCGGGAAGAAGAACGCCGAACGGAACACCGACCGCAGCCACACCGGCATCCGCCCGTCCAGCGCGAGCGCCAGCGCCAGCGCGATCAGCAGTTGCAGCGAGACCGCGAGGACCATGAACAGGAGCGTGTTGCGGAAGGAGACCAGGACGGTCGAGTCCGTGAAGGTGGTGCGGTAGTTGGCGCCGCCGGCGAAACGGGGCGGGTCGATCACGTTCCAGTGGAACAGGCTCAGCACGACGGACCCGGTGATCGGCACGACCGTGAAGACGACGATGCCGACGACCGTGGGCGCCAGGAACAGGACGGACAGCAACCGGGCGCCGCGGTCGCGGACGGAGGGCCGCGCGGCGGCGGCGGGTGGCGTGGCGGGCCGCGGACGTACGGCCGGGACCTGGGTGTTCGTCATACCTCACGCTCCATGGCCTGCTCCAGGGCGCCCTGCATCCGGCGCAGCGCGGGACCCACCGCACGCGGCGAGGCCAGCGCGGTGCCGGTGTACTTGAGCAGGACGTCGGTCACCTCGGCGACCTGCGGCGGCGCGGGGATCGGGCCGGTGTCGGGAAACCGGTCGAGGGTGTCGTAGAAGACCTGCCAGTGTGCCGGGCCGCTCGCGGCGTAGCGTGCGGCGTTCAGCATCGAACGCCGGGCCGGGGTGGTCTGGTTGCTCTGGAACAGCCGGGTCATGGTGTCCTTGCGGGCCGCGTATTTGATGAACTCCCAGGCGGCTTCCTGCTTCTTCGAGGTGCGCAGCAGGGCGTAGCCCGCCGCGCCGAACTGGTGGCGCTGGGTATGCCAGCGCGGGAAGTACTGCACGTCGTAGTCGGCGGCACGCATGCCGGCCAGGTGCAGGCCGCCCGCCCAGAATCCGCCCGCCGGTGTGACGCCGACGCGGCCGGTGGAGAACACACCGACCAGATTGCTGCCGTTGCCGCCCTCGGGCCGGGTGCACAGGTTTTCCTGGACGAGGGAAGCGAGATAGTCGTACGCCTCCTCGACCCGGCCGTCGGTGGCCTGCGGGGTCGTCCAGCGGAAGCCCCCGCCGCGCCCCTGCCGGTCGGCGGCCGGGTAGAAGGTGTCCCACAGCCAGGAGCCGCCGGGTGCCTTCGACTCCTTCAGCAGGTTCGTGCCGTTCGCGAAGAGCCAGGGCACCACGCCGCCCCACAGCCGGTTGGTCCAGAAGTACGGCGTGAAGTGCGCGTCGCCGGCACGTTTCATCTCCCGCAGCAGCGCGGTGAAGTCGTCGCGGCTCCAGTCGGCCGCCGGGAAACCCGCGCCTGCCCGTTTCAGCACCTGCTTGTTGAGGTACATGTCGGCGGCGTTGAACTCCATCGGCAGTTGGTAGAGGTGCCCCTCGTACATCATCGACTCCACCAGCGAGGGGTGGACGTCGGCGAAGTACTCACGCAGCTCCGCCGCGTCCCGCCGCACCCAGCGGTCCAGGGGCACGCCGAGCCGCCGGGCGAACAACTGCACGCCCTCGGTGGCCACATACACCAGGTCGGGGGCGGTGCCTGCGGCGATCTGGGTGAGGATCTTCGCGAAGAAATCCGACCAGTCGACGGCCTGCACCGCATTCACCCGCAGCGGGATGTCGGGGTGGAGCCGGTGGAAGCCCTTGGTGAGGGCGTCGACGGTGGCCGGGTCGAAGGCGGAGCCGAGGGTGGCGACGACGAGGGAGCCGTCGTCACGGCCGGGGATGTCGGCTCCCGTGAGCCGGTCCCAGCTCGCGGCGGTCGCGGTCAGGGCGGCTGCTCCGGCCCCGTATGCGCCGTACCGCAGCAGCGTGCGGCGGGGGAGGTGCGAGTCAGTCATCAAACGGGCCTAACTCGTGTTAGATCAGGGTTGATGTCCCAGATGATGTGAACCTGGCAGCAGACCTGTCAAGGGTCGGGAACGCTTGACCTTTAACGAGTTAGGTCTACAGTCCTCGTTCACACGAGCCGCCACGGGCCCTCACGAGCCGCCATGAGAGGAACGATGCGTCATGCCCGGAACATCATGGTTTTCCAGGAGATCACTGTTCGCGGGATCGGCCGCGGGCACCGCCGCCGCACTGCTGTCCGCCGGAACGGCCACGGCTGCCCCGAAGCCCGAAGCCACGGCCAAGAACAAGACCAAGGCCGCGGCGAGCGGGGCGAGTTATCGCGCCGCGTACCACTTCACGGTCCCCGACCAGTGGAAGAACGACCCGCAGCGGCCCGTCTGGATCGACGGCGAGTACCACTACTACTACCTCTACAACGCCGACTACTTCACCGGTGTCGTCGGCACCGCGTGGCGCCTGGCCACCACCAAGGACCTGGTCTCCTTCGCCGACCGCGGGGTCGCCGTGCCCAAGGACACCACACCCAACGGCGATCTCTGGTCGGGTTCGGCGGTGGTCGACACCGGCAATACGGCCGGATTCGGCGCGGGCGCGGTCGTCGTCATCGTCACCATGTCCCCCGGCGGCGGCACCGACCACCAGGAGCAGTTCCTGTACTACTCGACCGATGGCGGTGTCACCTTCAGCAACTACGGGACCGACCCCGTCCTGCCCAACCCGGGCGTCGCCGACTTCCGCGACCCCAAGGTGATCCGCGACGAGGACCGGGGCCGCTGGGTGATGGCCCTCGCCGAGAACGACAAGATCGGTTTCTACCACTCCGACGACCTCAAGTCCTGGACGTACGTGAACGGTTTCGTCCACGACGGCATCGGCGTCCTGGAGTGCCCCGACCTGTTCCGCATCACCGCCGGCGACGGCACCGTGAAATGGGTGCTCGGCGCGAGCGCCAACGGGAAGAGCTCGGGGCTGCCCAACACGTACGCCTACTGGACGGGTTCCTTCGACGGCAGCGCGTTCACCGCTGACGCGAGCGACCCGCAGTGGCTCGACCACGGCTGGGACTGGTACGCCGCCGTCACCTTCGAGAAGCGGGACGCGAGCGGTGCGGTGGACGCAGCTGCCCGGTACGCGATCGGATGGGTGAACGACTGGGACTACGCCGGCACCACCCCCACCATCGACTGCGACGGCTTCAACGGCACCGACTCCATCGTCCGCGAGATCACCCTGAGGAAGGCATCCGACAACACCTGCTACCTCGCCTCCCAGCCCGTCGCCGGCCTCGACTCGCATGTCTCCCGCACCGTGAACCTGGGCGACGTGGCCGTGGACGGCACGAAGGTGCTCGACTACACCGGTATCTCCTACGAGGTGACGACCGAGATCACCTGGTCCCGACTCACCGGCGCAGGGCTCCAGCTGAGGCGCTCACCCGACGGCGGTCGGCACATCGATGCCGGGATCTACGCCGACTACGCCTTCCTCAACCGACGAGGCACGGTGAACGCCGACACGTCCGGCAAGTGGCAGGAGAGCCACACTCCGTTCGACCCGTCCGCCGGCACGGTGAAGCTGCGCATCCTGGTGGACCGCACGTCGGTGGAGATGTTCGTCGACGACGGCCGCTACGTGCACACCAGCCAGGTGTTCCCGTACCTGCTGGACACCCGGCTCGCACTGTTCACGATCGGCGGCAGCGCGGTGTTCCGCAACACGGTGATACGCGAGTTCTCGGTGTGAGGCCGGCCAGGGGCGCGGGTGCACACCATAGGCGTGAACCCGATCGGCAACACCGGAACGGGCCGCCCGGTCCTGGAAGGATCCGCGCTCCGCCCCGCTGACGCGGCGAAGCCGAACGTCTTCCGCGTCCGGGTCGTAAACCGGGCGAACGCGGCTCTCCGCGGGCCTTGCCCCGGCGGAGCCCCTGCGCGTGGGAAGGGGAATCCGCCGCGGGCGAGGACGAGCCCCGTTCGCGAGCCGGCGAGACCCTCCCGCGCGGCGCTTGCCTGGCTCCGTGGGGCCTGGTCAAGGCCGCGTCGAGGCCGCGAGGACAGGAGCAAACCGTGGTGCCGTGGTCGATGACCATGCTCATGAGCGGTCGCCCGGCCGGACGCCGCCCGGCCGGCTTCAGACGGCCGGCACCGCGAGCGCGATGAACACTCCCGGCCGCACCTGGAGTGCCCACCCCCGCTCCACCAGTCGTTTCGCCTTCGATCGCAGTCCCTCGGCCTTCGCCGGGATGGCCTCCGGTCCCAGCGCGACGGCCAGGTGCCGGCAGCGCATGCCCTCCCGGCCCGCTTCGGATTCCAGCACCGACAAGATCCGCCGGCAGTCCGGCACGAGAGCTGTTGCCGCCATGCCCGTCTCCCGCCGGGGCACCGCCGAACCCGTCACCGCGCTTCCCGTCGGCTCCGTGACCATCGAAGGCGGCCCGGCCGGCACCTCGGTCGCTGTCACCCGGGCATCCACCAACCGCTGAAGCCCGCGTTCGGCCTCACCGAGCGCGGCCTGCACCCGCTGGGCCTCCTCCTGCAACCGCGCGATCTCCTCCCGGACCCTCTTCTCCCTGGCCTCCAGCAAAGGTCCTCATCCAGGAACGCCGGCACGACGACGCCGTCCTGCTCGCCGCGCGCCTGTCCTGACCGCGCCCACGCTGTGGATGCGATGACGGATTCGGCCAACTAGCCTCGTTCTGAGGCCAGTTGGTGCGTTCTTGTCTGCTCATGGGTCGACACGCTTCGGTGGGTGGCTGTTACGTTGGACCGTGGCCCCACACGACGGACCGGAAGCCGATCCACCAGGGCCGGAGCCCACCCCGCTGTGGCGAAACCGGGACTACAACATCTGGTGGTCCGGAGTGGCGGTGTCGAGGCTGGGCACCAGCGTCTCCACCCTGGCGTTCCCGTTGCTGGTCCTGGCTTCCAGCGGGTCCGCCGCCGCTGCCGGGGGCGTCGGCACCTGCGGCAGTGTCGGTCTGGTGGCCGGTCTGCTGCCCGCGGGGGTGGCCGCCGACCGCTATCCGAGACGTGCTCTGCTGATCGGGTCCTCGCTGGTCCAACTGGCCGCCATGGGTGCCGTCTTCTGGATCGTGGCCGCCGGGCACCTGTGGCTGCCGCTGGTCGCGGCTGCGGCGCTGGTGCAGGGCCTGGCGTCGGCGGCGTTCGCCGGCGCGGCGGCACCGCTGGTGAAACGCATCGTCCCCGCGTCCCAGGTCAGGACCGCCTTCGCCCGGGTGGAGGCACGTGACTACGGGGCCCAGCTGGCCGGAGCACCGCTCGGCGGGGCGCTGTTCTCATGGGCACGCTGGGCACCGTTCCTCGTGGATGCCCTCTCTTTCGGGGCCGTCGCCCTCGCCTGCCTGTTCCTGCGCACCCCCCTGGGGCCCGACGCCGGCGACGGGCCCCCCGGCCGCCGTACGCTGCGCCGCGACCTGGGCGCGGGGCTGGCGTTCATCCGGGGCAGCGCGTTCCTGCGGTACGCGCTGGTGTGGATGGCGCTGATGAACCTGTTCTTCACCGGAATCGGTTTCATGTTCATCGTCACGTTGCGGCACCACGGTGCGTCGCCCTCGCAGATCGGCGCGGCCGAGTCGATCGCCACCGCATGCGGCCTGGGCGGTGCGCTCGCCGCCGGATGGGTCGTGCGGCGTCTTTCCGGCTACCGGATCATCCTGATCGTCTCCTGGATGGTCGCCGCGGGCGTCGGCGGGATCGTGCTGCTGGCGTCCCGGCCGTGGCTTGCGGCCCTGTGTCTGGGCGCGAGCATCCTCTTCGTGACTCCGCTGAACGTCGTGTTCGCCAGCGGCATGGTGGCGATGGTTCCGGACGCGATGACCGCACGCGTCATGACATCGGCGAACATGGCCTCGCAGTCGTGCGGCTGGCTCGCCCCGGTGGTGTGCGGCGCGCTGGCGGACGGTCTGGGAGTCCAGGTCCCTCTGATCGCCATCGCTGCCGGCCTGGCGCTGCTGGCGGTCGCCAACCATGTCGTGCCGGTCGTGCGCCAGTTGGGCGAGCCGCCGGAAGGCGGCGGGGAACCGGGGCCCCGCACCGGCCCGGACGGGCAGGCCGTCCTGTGAGACGGGCCGCCGGCCCGGGGCTCGGTGACGTCACCGGGCGGCAAAGGCTCCCACGACCAGGCAGGTGTAGTCCACGCCGATCTCCCCGCCTTCCTCGGCGTCGAGGAAGACGGCCACCTCGCCCAGCAGCCGGTGCCGCAGCGCCTCGGGCAGGGCGAGGTGGCGGCTCTCGGTGGCCAGCAGTGCACAGAACTGCCGGGAGGTGAGACGGGTCTGCCAGGGCACGGTGGTCCTGGTCACGTGCCGAAAACCGTGGGATCGCAGTTCCTCGGCGTAGCCGTCGAGGTCGGACTCCGACAGGGAGAGCCGGCCGCCCGGGCCGGCCGGCAGGCCGCCGGGGAGGACGGAGGCGTAGACCTCGTTGAGGCGGGGCGCGTTGCGCAGCGCGTAGGAGCCGAAGTTCCAGGCGAGCAGGATCCGGCCGGCCGGGCCGAGGCACCGCGCCGCCTTCTGTGTCCGTTGTCCGGGGCGCAGCCAGTGCCAGGCCTGGCCGCACGCCACGAGGTCGAACCGTCTGCCGCCCGGCTCCCATGTCTCGAACGGGCCGACCTCGACCGCCAGCCCGCCTGCCGAGGCGACCTCCGCCATCCGTTGGTCCGGCTCGATTCCGGTGACCTGGTGGCCGAGTGCCGTCAGCGCGGCCGCGAGCTTGCCGGTTCCGCATCCGATGTCGAGTGCGGTGCCCGGCGGGCCGGCGTCCAGGGCGGCCAGGGCCCCGGTGAGGGCTTCGAGGGGGTATCCGGGCCGCAGCCGGTCGTAGTCGTGCGCGCGGGCGCCGAAGCTGGTGGGCGCCCACGCCGCCTGGTCCGTCACGTCAGTCCTCCGATCAGGGTCACGAACGTGTGCTGCGGAAGGAAGAGCACATAGGTGCCCACCGAGGCGAGGCTGAAGGGTACGAGGCGTTTGGGCAGGAGCGCGGTGAAGGCGGCGTGCGTGAGAAGGCCCAGGAGCGCGCCCGCCGGCCAGGTGGCCGGGAAGATCAGCAGGAGAGGGAGCGCGGCCTCCACGGCGATCGTCGCCAGTGAGGGCAGGAGCCAGCGGCGGGTGGCGAGCGAGGGGTCGGCGGTGGCGAAACGGCGTGTGAACCAGTCGGGAAAATAGTATTCGCGCCGTCCCGGGGGCAGTTCGTCGCGCAGGGAGGCCAGTTGCTCGAACATCTTCTGCAGAGTGTCCCCGCTGGTGAACTGGCGGGAGGCGGCCTTGAACCAGGCGCTGCTCCAGTACACCTGGAACATCAGCACGACGGCGGCGGCCTGCGGCCAGGAGGGTCCTGTGGGCCCGGGTGCCCGCGCGGGATCGAAGAACGCGGCTGGGGACGGGGCGTCCAGCAGCGACTGCAGGCTCAGATAGGCGTCGGCTCCGGAGGCGAAGACGAAGGGGACGCACATCATGCCCAGGAAGAGGATGTTGAACTTGCGGTCGAAGGTGAACTCGAACATGCACCAGGCGGCCACGACTCCCGCGGCGAGCGGGGTGAGGACCCCCGCCAGCAGGCACAGCACCGCCACGGCCCGGGCGGCGTAGAAGACCTTGAACGCCGTAGGGCTCAGCAGCACCTTGACGGCCATGTCGTCCTGCTCGTACCGCCAGCGCACCAGTGACTTGGGGTGGAGGTCGAAGAACCGCGCCATGCCGTAGACGTGGTCGGCGGTGATCTTCCACAGCAGGGCGGCTGCCAGGATCAGGCGGAAGCAGCACAGCGCCGGTCCGGACGCCGTGCCGTGGACCGGGAAGGCGGTCGGCAGCAGGTCATGCACGCACGATCCTGCCGTTTCTGACCGCGATCCTGATGTAGCCGAAGGGCACCAGGAGTACGCCGTCGCCGACCACGCGCAGGTCTTGTTCCTCGTCGAGGTAGCGCACCAGCGAGGCGAGCGCGTCCGCGGAGCCGAAGTGGTCCTGGCGCAGTTCGTACTCCCAGGGGCAGACGGGCCGCCCGTCGCGTATGTCGTGCAGGCGGGCGCGGTAGCCGCCGATGTGGGAGAACATCGCCCAGGAGCCGAAGGACCCCGGTGCGGTGAAGAATCCGCGCCACACCAGCCAGGCCAGGGCTGCGCAGGCGAGGGCCGCGGCCGCGACGTCATTGACCATGCCGGCTCCTTGGGGAGGTCGGGTCAGGAGGTGGGGGCACCGGTCACAGGACCATGGACGGGACGGGCCACCGGTCGATGAGGCAGGGGGCCCACCAGTCGAGGCCGCCGAGGTCCAGTACGAGGTGTTCGGCGCGCAGCGCGGCGAGGACGTCGGGATCGGCGCCGCTCGCCTGCTGCTCCAGCAGGGTCACGGCTTGCACGTATGCGGGCTGGAGCAGGTTGAAGCGTTGCAGCACGCCGTCGCGCCGGTCGCGGATCTGTACGAAGCCGGGGCCTCGGCGCCAGACGCAGCGGCCGATGTAGAACCGGTTGCGCCACTCGGTGAGGCGTTCGGCCGGGCGGGCGCCGTCGAGGGAGGCCGGGGGCTGAAGGTGTGTCAGGTGGCGTGTGGTCAGGGCCGGATCGGCGCGCCGGCCGGCCCGCAGGTGCCAGCGCACCAGCAGGCCGCGGGCGGTGGCGACCCGCACGAAGTCGAGGGCGTGCAGATCGCGGGGGGTGGGCGAGCTGAGGTTGACGGGCTCGTGGAGTTCGGCGTAGCGCACGCCGCGCGCGTACAGGTCGTGTACCTGCTGGGCGGGGAGCGGGCTGTCGGAGGTGGCGGACGGCGGGGTCAGGAGATCGTCACGCATGTGGGCTCCTCGGCCAGTTCCAGGGCCAGTTCGGGTCCGCCGCTCTGTGAGTCGCGCCGGATGCGGCACAGCAGCTGGTTCTCGTCCTCGGTGGCGAGGTGGACGGCACGGTCGGCCTCGACGAAGATCAGTCCCTGTCGTCGCCAGTCGCCCAGCAGGGCCTCGATGCGGTTCTCGTCCCAGGCGTGACCGCTCTGGGCGGCGCGGTGTGCCAGTTGAGCGATGGACCTGGGGTCGTGCAGGGCGCGGAACAGTTCGGTCTCGACGGGGTCCTCCAGGGTCATGGACCGCCAGGAGAAGCCCGGCCGGGAGTTGGTGAGCGTGATGCGGTCGCCGGCGTCGGTGTAGGACAGGCTGCTGCGGATGTAGTTGTCGGCCCATTCCTGAAGGGCTTCGGCGAGCCGTTCGGCGAGCTTGCGGTCGATGCCCCGGGCGGGGGTGTCGAACAGGTAGGCGAGGTCGGCCAGTTCGGCCTCCGGGAGGTCGTAGGTGATCCGGTACTGCGGGTTCGGGCGCCGGTCGGCGAAGCCCAGCTCGGGGCGGTCGAAGTAGGGGCTGAAACGCTCCAGCGCGATCCTGTTCGCTCCGGTGCTGGGGTGGAGGTGGTGCAGGGCCGGGAACTGCTCGATGAGGGGCAGGTAGTCGTCCTGGGTCTCACCCGGGAACCCGTACAGGTAGTTCCACGCCACCGACAGTCCGTGGGTCTCGGCGTCCCGGAGGAACCGGATGTTGTGGGTGCCGCTCACGCCCTTGTCCATGATCTTCAGTACGCGGCTGCTGAGGCTCTCGATGCCCGGCTGGACACTGACCACCCCCGCCGCACGCATCCGGGCGATCTGCGACAGCTTCATGTTCGACTTGACCTCGTACTGGATGCGCAGGTCGTAGGGGGCGTCGGCGAGCTTGTCCAGGACGGAGTCGAGGTAGGACATCTCCAGGATGTTGTCCACGGCGTAGAAGTCCAGTACATGGTGGCGCCCGGCGAGCGTGAGGATCTCCTGCAGATAGGTGTGCGGGCTCTTGCTGCGGAAGGTCATCGCCGAGCCGTTGAGTCCGCAGAACGTGCAGTGGTGCTTCTCGCCCCACCAGCAGCCGCGCGCGCCTTCGACCACGAGCACCGGCTCGTACCAGGACTGCACGCGCGAGCGCCTGAGGCGCTCGAAGTAGGCGTCGAAGTCGGGTGCGGGGATCTCGGACGGCGCCAGGAGCCGGTCGGTGGACGGGTTGCTCACGCTGGCGCCGGCGTCGCGCCGGCACAGGCCGGGTATGTGCGAGGTGTCCGGCTCGCCGTCGGCGCGAAGGGCCTCGACCAGTTGGGGGAACGTCCGCTCCGCCTCGCCGCGTACGACGTAGTCGAGGAAGTCGAAGTTGCGGTGCAGCGCCTCCCCCTGGGGGCCGTCGCAGTTGGCTCCGCCCATGACGGTCGTCGTGTGGGGGGCCAGTTCCTTGATGCGGCGCAGCAGTGCGAGTGACGCCACGTTCTGCTGGAACGTGGAGGTCGCGCCCACGAGATCGGGACCGTCGGCGACTATCTGGCGTGCGGTGGCTTCGATGAAGTCGGGAACGATCCGGTGCAGTCGCAGACATGTCTCCAGCTGGTTGTCCGTGATCTTTCCCCTCAGCCCGGCGGTGAACTCGTCGACCCGCCACGAAGGGTCCTTGTAGAGGGCGGAAGAGAACACCCAGTCGCCGCATCCCAGAAAATAGCTGTGCAGGGAGAAAAAGCTGAACTCGGGGGCGCCGAGCCCCCCTTGCTGGTCCATCCAGTCGGCGAACTCGATGTTGGCGTAGACGGTCTTCGTCTCGATTTCCGGGAATGTGTCCGCGATCCTTCGCGAAAGGATCCCGAGTGCGAGCGAAGGGGTTGCTGTCGTGGCCCACGGCATGCAGACCAGCGTGATCTTCATATGCCCTCCGGCGTGAGCCCGTGTCTCCCGGGCGGAAGCACGGAGCAAGGCTTGGGAAACGAGGCCGCGCTGGTCAGAAGGTGACGTACACCATCACCGATATCACCGTCGAATCGACGTCTTCACGGTTTTCCATCTGCGGGTTGTTGTGCACAACGGTCTTCTCCATGGCGCTCCTCCCCCCGGCCGCTCGGTGGTGACGGGGCGGGCATGGCATTCGGCTCGCCCCGGCGAGGCGGCCCTGCCATGCCGATGTTCTTTGAACGCTTCCGGTGCGGCCCGGAGATCCGGGTCGCACCGGAAGCGTCGAGAAGGACCCCGCGGGAATCCGGTCGGGGTCCTTCTGGACAGCGTCAGAAACTGACGCTGACTCCCACTGTGACCAGGGCAGAATCCGGATCGTCGATCTGCGGGTCGTTCTCCACGACGGTCTTCTCCATGATGTTCCCTCCCCTCCGCCGCTCGATGGAACCGGCACTCGAAAGGTGCGAAACCAGCGCCAGCGCGTCGTCACTCCTTCGGAAGTGTGGTGGGCGTGGAACGGCCTGTCGTGCCCTGTTCCACTCAGCGGAACCGAAGTCCCGAAACGGCCCGTCCGCTGCCCCATCCGCTGCCCCGGCCTACTGGGGCCGGACCGGGATGTGGCCGGACGGCCTGCCGGAGGTGGCCGCGGAGCTCAGGCGGCCGAGGATCTCGGCGCGCAGGAAGTCGTCGTCGGGCAGGCCGAGTTCGCCGGTGAGGGACAGGGCCCGGGTCCAGGCGTCGCGGGCCGCGTCGGGCTGGTGGGCGCTGTGGTGTGTGTCGCCGAGGCAGAGCAGGCAGGCGGCCTCGCTGTGGCGCTCGCCGGTGACGCGGAACAGCTCCGCCGCCTTCCGATAGCAGTCGACCGCCTGCTGGTAGCGGCCCAGGTGGTGATGGATGTAGCCCAGGCTGTCCAGGATGTGGGCCTGCCCGTCCACGTCCCCGGCCTCGTGCGCGAGTTCGAGGGCCTGCTCGCAGTGTGCCAGCGCGCCGAGGTGGTCGCCGAGGTTGGCCTGCCGCCAGCCGATGTGGTTCAGCGCCGCGGCCTGTCCCGCCCGGTCGCCCGCCGTCCGGTAGTGCTCCAGGCTCCGGTACGCGTGCTCGAGCGCCTGCCGGGGGCGGCCCTGTGCCCCCGACATCCGCGAGAGATGCTGATGGGTACGGGCCTGCCCCGCGTCGCTGCCCAGCGTGGCGAACAGCTCCAGTGCCCGCAGGTAGTGCTCCCGGGCCGGGCCCGGGCGCTTCAGCCGGTCCAGCGCCAGCCCCAGACCGCGGTAGGAACCTGCCTGTCCGGCGAGGTCGCCCTCGCGCCGGGCCGCCGCCAGCGCGCTGCGCCCGGCCGCCAGCAGGGCCTGCCAGTATCCGTGCCGGTCCAGAAAGCTGGTCAGCACCGTGACCAGCCGCCACACATGGCCGTCGAAGTCCGGCGGGGGCTGCCGTACGAGCTCCAGCAGCACCGCGTGCTCGGCGACGAGCCAGGCCCGTGCCTGCCCGTAGTCGGCGGGCTCCTCCACGTTGGACCCCGGCGCGGCCGGCCCCGTCGCCACCGGATGGGGCTGCGGGGTCACCAGTACATCGGCCGCCCTCGCGGTGTGCAGGTAGTGGTCCATCATCCGGTGCAGCGCCGCCCGCCGCAGCCGCTCGCCGTCGTGGGCGGCCGTCAGCTCCCCGGCGTACACCCGCAGGAGGTCGTGGAACGTGTAGCGTCCCGGTACGTGCTCGACCAGCAGGTGCCCGCCGGTCAGTTCACTCAGCAGTGCCCGGGCCCGTTCCGGTGACACCCCCGCCAGCGCGGCCGCCGCCGCCTGTCCCACGTCCGGCCCCGGATGCAGCGCCAGCAGCCGGAACATCCGGGCCGCACCGGTGCTGAGCGCGCTGTAGGACCAGGAGAACACCGCCCGCACCTGGCTGGCCTCCTCTCCCCCGTCCAGTGCGTCCAGCGGGCCGCCCGCCTGCCGCAGTTCATCCGCCAGCGCTCTGAGCAGCCTGCCCGGCTGTACGGCCGCACGGGCCGCCACCACCGCCAGCGCCAGCGGCAGTCCCGCGCACGAGGCGACGATGTCCGCCACGGCCTCCGGCTCGGCCGCCACCCGTCCAGCCCCGAGCCGCTCCACCAGCACGTCCCGCGCCGCGTCCTCACTCAGCGAGTCGACCGCCAGCAGATGGGCGCCCTCCGTCACCGCCAGCCCGGTCAACCGGTTCCGGCTGGTCACCAGCGCCATGCAGCCGACCGCGCCCGGCAGCAGCGGACGGACCTGTTCCTCGTCCCGCGCGTTGTCCAGCACCACGATGATCCGCCGCCCCGCCAACAGGCTCCGGTACAGGCCCACTTGGGCCTCCAGGCCCGGCGGCACCCGCTCGGGCCGCACCCCGAAGGCGTCCAGAAACCCCCGTACCGCCTCCGTCAGAGGCACCGCCGCCCCCTGCGGATCGAAGCCCCGCAGGTTCACATACAGCTGCCCGTCGGGGAACGCGCCTGCCACCCGGCGCGCCCAGTGCACCGCCAGCGCCGTCTTCCCGACCCCCGCCATGCCCGACACCGCCGAGATCACCACCGCCGCGGATTCTCCCTCCGCCGAGGCGAGGATCCCCGCAAGGCGGGCCAGCTCCTCGTCACGGCCGGTGAACCCGCGTACGGCCATGGGCAGTTGGGCGGGACGTTCGCCCGCTCGCGCCACCGCGGACGGCGGCCGCACCGGAGGCTTGGGCCGCGAAGCGGACTCGGACCGGTGGCCCCGCAGGACCGCCTGGTGCAGTTGCCGCAGCGCCGGTCCCGGATCCGTACCCAGCTCCTCCGCCAGCCGCTCACGGACGGCGGCGTAGCAGTCCAGTGCCTCCGCGCTGCGCCCGGTGTGGTGCAGCGCCCGCATCAGTGCTTCGGCCAGGGGTTCCGCCAGCGGATACTCACCGAGCAGACCGGTCAGCGGGCCGATGACGGACGCGGGATCACCCAGGCGCAGCTCCGCGCGGGCCCACCCGACGGCGGCGTCCTGGCGCTGCCGCCGCCAGGCCTCGCGCATCCGCGCCGCCCACTGTCCCTGCAGACCGGACAGGGGGTCTCCGCGCCACAGGCCGAGCGCATCGCCCAGCAGCCGCGCCGCCCGCGCCGGGTCGGTCCGCTCCACCGCCCGTGCCTGGTCGATCAGTTGCCGCAACCGGTACACGTCCACCTGGTCCGGACGGGCTTCCAGCAGGTACCCGCCCGAGCGCCGCACCACGCGTAAGGGCTCTCTCGCCGTCTCGGCGGCCTGTTCGCACATCCGCCGGATCCGGGCGACATGGGCGTGCACCGCGGTCCGCGCCCCGCCTGGCGCACGTGTGCCCCAGACCCGCTCGATGACCACGTCGACGGCGACGGGCCGGCCGACGTCCACCGCCAGGGCAGCCATCACCGTACGGCGTTGCGGCGGGCCCACCTCCACCACGTGGCCCCCCACCGACAGTTCCACAGGACCGAGCAACTGCACGTCCACCATGTCGTCTGCCTCCCCTCCGGGAAGCGTCCTCCCCTGGGCGACAAGCATTCGACAAGGTTTCAAGCCACACTCCAGTGCCAGTCTGCTGGGGTGCGGTCGAACAGGCGGGCGAGGACCGCGCCTCGTCCGGGCACGGCGACAGGGGCCGTCGCCTGCCGGCCGCGCAGCGGGCGGACGGAAAGGCGGGAGCGTGACCGGACGTGGAGTGATCGCACCGGGGATACGGGTGGCGGTGCAGCGGGCGGAGGTCATGCCGGGGAATCTTCCGTCGCCGCCACCGGCACCGGCACCGGCACCGGCACCGGCACCGGCATCCGAGTCTGCGGGTGCGGCCGCGGGCACGGCTGCCACGGCTGGTGCGCCTTCGGCGGCGGGCGTGGGCGGACGGAGCGTGCTGGAAGGTGCTTTCGCGTTGCTGGAAGCGGTGGAGCGGGCCGTGGAGGCCGGGCCGACCAGGCTGGCGTCCGAATGCGGGCTGCCCAAGACGACCGCGTACCGGCTGCTGGAACAGCTGGCGGACCTGGGTGCGCTGGAGCGGTGCCGCGGGAGTTACCGGGTGGGCCTGCGGATGTTCAGCCTCGGGCGCGAGTGGCAGCCGCATCCCCGGCTGAGGTCCGCCGCGAGGGAACCGGTGCGGCGTCTGGTGGAGATCACGGGTATGACGGTGGGGATCGCCGTGCTGTGGAGGGGCGAGACCATGATGGTCGAGTGGTGTCCCGGCGAGGCGGAGCAGCCGGCCCCGCTGCGGACCGGTACGACCTGGCCGTGGTTCACCGCGGCGGGCAAGGTGCTGGTAGCCGGGGCCCGTCCGCATCCCCTGCTGGGGCCGCTTCCCGCGTCCTGGCTCCAGGAGGCCGCCGCGATCCGGGACCGGGGTGCCGCATTCGACCAGGAGGAAGTGATGAGCGGGGTGTGCTGCACGGCGGTGCCGCTGCTTGGAGCGGACGGCGCCCCGGTGGCGGCCCTCTGCGTCCTGACCGATCCCGCGCACCGCTTGGAACGGCTGGCGCAAGCCGCCCGGCGGACCGGCCGCGTGATCAGTGTGGGCCTGCGCGGCCGGTGAACCGGAAACCGACGGACCGCCGATCTGTGGGCTGATCCTTCGGGGTGGACGCCCTGGCAGTGGATCTTGATGGTCCGGGGAGGGAGGTCCGGGTGGGACGCCGGTCTCCGTATCCGGAATCCGGAGGAGTTCCGCAAGGACGCCGTCGCGCTGTGCCGCGCGTCCGGCGGCACGCGCACGTACGCGGCGGTGGCCGCGGATCCCGGGATCGCCGGGGAGACGCTGCGCACATGGGTCCACAAGGACACACCGTTCGCCGGGACTTCATCTGATCCCTCCGTGGCTACTACGGTCAGAAACATTGCCTGATGTCTCCAGGCGTAGGGAGCGCCCCGGGTGTTGCGCGGGGTGAATGGTCAGGTAGTGACGGGGCCGCACAGGAGAGGCTGGAACATCGCGGTGGGCTTCTTGTCCTTGGACAGGATCTGAGAGCCGTCGCCGAGGTGGATGTTGAGGTAGGTTGCGCCGGTCAGCCGGGCGGACTGATCGGGGACCTTTACGGTCTTGTCGATGACGCCTTGGTCATCGGCGGTAAGGTCTCCGAGCATCACCAGGACCGGGCCTTGCTTGGTGCACGTGCCCTGGTGCAGGTGCGCCGCGTGCCGGGAGTTCGCTGCCAGTCCGGTGGCCTTCACCTTCAAGGTGTAGGTCTTGGTGGCGGCGTCGTAGGCGACGGTGGCGTCGCCCTCCCGCTTGGTGGAGCCGACAGGCTGCACCTTCACCGGTGAGTTGTCAGGCTTACCGCTGGGCAGCGGCACGCACGCGATCGGTTCCCTCTGCTGCTGGGAGTCGCCGTCGCTCAGCCGTACTACCAGGACCGCGTTGTCGGGCAGCTCCCGAAGTCCTGACTGTGTGCTTTGGACGGTGGTCTTGAGGTTGCCGAAGTCGTCGCCGGTGACGGTCGGGAAGGACACCAGCGCGGAGTCGGACTTCGGTTGGGCGCAGCTGCCCGGCACTATGTCGACAGCATGTCTGATGCCGGGTGCGAGACCGGTGATGTCGAACGCGGCGGCGACCTTTCCGTCCGGCAGGCCGAGTTTGACTGTGCCGACCGGCTGGGCCTTGACTGCGACCTTCGCGGAGGAGAAAGCACCCTTGGACGCGGCCGGCGAGGCGGAGTCAGCAGCCAGCGGCGAGGCCGAGGCGGACGCCGACGGCGAGGACGCGGACGAGGACGAGCAGGCGGTAGCAGCCAATGCGGTCGCTATGGAGAGGACGGCGAAGGTCGCACGCCGGATGGCTGTGGACATGGGGATCCCTTACTTCGGCAGTGTGGGTGTCAGCGGCTCGTACGAGCAGGGTCGGCAGACCCGTTCCCGCTGTGATCGCAATAGGGGGTTTTGCCTGTTTTGGCATGTTGTGCGCGCGTCCGCAATGGAATCCACTCCACTGGTCGCGGCATGCGGGATGACGGTGCCATCTCGCTGCCGTCAGGCGACGCACCCCTCGGCGTGTGGTTCGTGCAGCCGGTGTTGCAGGACGGAATGGGGGTGCGCGGGCGGTCTGACGGGCGTGAGGGAAGGTGCAGAGGGAAGAGGACTTCTTCCAGGCGGCCGCGTGCACCACAGCCGTCTTGGTGACCACCCCGTCGAGGCCGAAAAGGCAGGCCACGTTGCCTTCGGGCAGGCTGAGCTCAGTCATACGGCACCTTTCCCACGGCGCGGCGTTGAGAAGGGTCGAGTGCCACAGCCGACGTGCTGTTCGGCGAACAGGGTGTGTCCCTGTCCGCATCCGTTGCGTGGTGCGGGAGGAAGCGGTGCTCATGGGCGACTGTCGGCCCCGCACCACCCGCCACCCGTGCGAGCACACCCCCAGGCGTCTCGCTTGCCCTGTCAAAACTGCCGCACGACCCGGGCCGGACGGTGTCCCCCGAGCGGAGGACCAGCCGGTGGACCCTGCTCATGTGCGCGCCTCTTGCCGGGGTCTACGACCGGTGTGGCGGGGCTGTTGTGGTCGTCGGCGGACTACGGAGAAGCGGCCGTCGAAGGTGACATGAAAGGTGTTGAGTGCGGTCTTCCAGCGTCTGATCCTGCGGATCCGGCCTTCACTGGTCGGATCGAACGGCAGGCCGCAGGCGGACTTGGGGGTGACCTGCCTGTTGGGGGAGCCTCTTCTTGAGGCTCAACCTCGGGAGTGGACACCGGGTTTCATGCCACGAGCGACAGAGTGGGTGATGAGATCAGCTGTTGCCCGAACTCGGCTGGAGTGAGGTGGCCGAGGGCGGAGTGGCGGCGGCGACGGTTGCAGCAGGCCGGCCGGCGGAACAGCTCCAGCCGTGTCTGCGCCTTCGAGGTGAGGCGTCGTTCGTGGAGCAGTTCCCGTGTCAGGCCCTGGAAGCACGACTCGGCCAGGGCATTGCCGTAAGTCGATGCCGGTGGCCGGATACGGCCACGTCGAGCCGACGGCGACATATGTGATGCCGCTGCATCAGCTGGTGTTCAACGTCTTCACGGTGAAGTCGCGCATGACCAGGTCCGGTGTGCGACGGCTCGGGCGCGGACCGAACGGTGTGTCCTTGTGGACCCATGTGCGCAGCGTCTCCCCGGCGATCCCGGGATCCGCGGCCACCGCCGCGTAGGTGCGCGTGCCGCCGGACGCGCGGCACAGCGCGACGGCGTCCTTGCGGAACTCCTCCGGATTCCTGCACGGCCGCAGTTCGGCAGTGGCCGGGGAGGCGGCGGAGACACCGTCCGCGTCCTGGTGAATCTCGCGTATCCGGGCTGCGGGCTTCGCGTCGGCCGGCTGGCGGATCCCCCGCTCGCCCGCGGTCCTGCGCCAGCAGTGGAAGCTCGAATCGGCGGGCGCCCACCGGAAACTGCCGGCCGGATCGGGGGTCACGATGAGGGGTGGTGGATCCGCCGTTCGGCCCACCCGGAGTCGTGTACGCACGACCCACCCTGGAGTCATGTACGCACGACGTCGTCACACCTACTTCGCCATGATGGGGACATGTATCGCGCTCTTCGTCCTGGCCTGGGGCGTCGTGCGTATCTGGTCGGTTCCCGCGGCGGTCGGCATGTGCGTGGTCGCCATGGTGATCCCGCCGGTGGCCGCCATCGTCGCGAACCGGCGCGGCCCCGACGACCGCTGGTGGGACGCCCCGTCCGGCGACCCGAAGTCCGACGAGTGGTGGGACGAGATGGACGGCAAGCAACATCACTGAAGCCCGTCAGCCCGTCAGCCCGTTCCACGGCCGCAAGGCCGGCGCCTCCTCACACAGCTACCGGTTCTCGGCGAAAGTGCGGGCCGTCGTCGGCGCCGACACGAAATGTGTGGTCGCCGGCGCAGGGGAATGGTCACCGTGCACCGTGGCAGATGCCAGGCCGCAGGTGACACTGGCCTGGCCTGGCCTGCCACCGTGACGGGTGTGCCCCTGGGGGTTGCGCCGCCTGCATCGGCAGCGTCCGGTTGCCCCGCGTCGCAGACCGAGAGCAGGCATGCGAGAAGGCGTACGGCGCGCCACAGACTCCTCAGCGGCTGCCGCCCGATCGGTGTCAACGCGGGACATCCGCGGCGCTCGTCCTGGACCCGCTGCCGGCCTGGATCCTCATCCCCTCCCCTGCCGCGTCCCACCACATGGCTGCTCACGGCGGCCACCACGCCTTCAACACCGCCATCGCCGGGCCCGACCCGATACGGGCCGGGAGAGCGTGTCCAGCGGGGGCATCCGCCAGGACATGCACCCGGTCCGGTCAACCGGTTCCCGGCCCGCTCCGGTGTGGCGCCTGAGCAGCGCGTACCCGGCGGCAAGCACCCCGACGAGGCTACGACAGCACCCACCATGCGGTCCCCCGGTTGACGGATCCAACCGGGCACTGGAATGCCTTCAAATGGTGAGCAGTTCCATCGACGACTCCTGAAGCCCACAAGGCAGAGAAGGATCACGAACCATGGCGTGTCAGTATCCTCCCGATCAGATCCGAGCCGGCTATACGATTCAGCAGATAGCCGACCGGTTCGAGGTCTACGCCCGCGGCGGAAGGTTCATCGGAGAACACCTCCTTCGGGCCTCGGCCGAGCATGAGGTGGCCGTACTTGAACGCGCCAATCGAAACAGGGAATTGTCTTCCGGTCCTGGAATCTAGCGCAGGGAAGTGCCGGCTGGCCTGATGGCTGCTGTGGCCCAGCCCAGCCGGTCCCGGCTGTCCCCGTCACCGGCAGCTGCTCCTACGGCCTGCGGGCCGGGCCTGATCCGTCCTGCCGGGCATGTCCGCGACCTTGAAGGATCCCCCGGGCCCGGACTGATTGGTTCGGCGTTCCTCCGCCGCTCTTTCCGCTGCGAAGTCCGAAGCGCCTGGCCATGACCGCCGTTCAGGGACCGACTTGAAAAGCGCATGGCCTTCCCAACGGCACTCGCGGCCGCCGTGTGACGAGTTGAGCGCCTGAGGGTGAAGAACCGCCCGCCGGCTGACACCCATCCTCGGCGCTCTCGCCAGCGTCGGAACCGGCCGTCTGGGTACTGCCCGGGGCCGGAGTTGACGAACGCGCCCTGCAGGGCGCGGGCGCCGAGCAGCATCGCCGAGCTCTGCGCGGCGCCGCCGATGGCGGAGGCGCCCGCGAAGCCGATCAGACCGGTGACGAAGGTGCGCTTGCGGCCCCACAGGTCGGCGATACGGCCGCCGAAGAGCAGCAGACCGCCGAAGGCGAGGGCGTAGGCGGTGATGACCCACTGACGGTTGCCGTCCGATATACCCAGGTCCTGCTGGGCGGAGGGCAGCGCGATGTTCACGATGGTCGCGTCGAGGACGACCATCAGCTGGGCGAGCGCGATGAAGACGAGCGCCTTCCAGCGACCTGCGGCGGGGTCGCTGAGGCCGCCGGAGCCTTTACGGCCGTTTCGGACATGGGCGTACCCGCGGGGCATCCCGTCGGCCGCGGACGGTCCATGCTGTGCTTGACCGCGTGTTCCGGGTCTCGCACAGCACGGACATCTCGGATCCGGTTCGTCCCTTGCCTTTGCGGACAGTGGTCTCACTCCCTCCCCCATCAAGCAGTCGGCGCTGCCGCTCGTCCAGCTGCGGAAACAACACCCCGGACTTCACCGCGAGTTGATCACGGAGGTCATCAGGAACGCGCGTGCGCAGCGTGTGAAGCAACCTGTCGATTCCCTGCGGTCCCTTAGCTGCCATCGGCCGACCAACGGGCGGGAGGGTCGGGAGGGTATCGACCGGCCAAGGTGTATTCCTCTCCGGAGTCAGACGAAAACCGCTCCATGCACCGTCTGTGCCATAAAATAGTCACCACACGGCGAAGTCAACGGAGACATCGGCTTCTTAGAGAAAGGTGGGAGCCAGCCGGCCGTGGTGTATCTGCGCGGGCGCGCCGTCCGTGCAGGCGTGCCGGAGTCGATCCGGTTGCGATGCCGTTGCGCACAGCCGGCTCCAGGACATAGCCCGTAAGGAAGGCACAGCTCTCTGCATACAGAGGCAGACGTGGCGACACCCGGCAAGAGGATGACATGACACTTCCGGACTCATTCCCGACCGCTCGAGAAGGTGGCCTACCAGATCGAGGGGACATGGCCGAAGTGCCTGCCCTCCACCTGCAAAGGGCTTTCAGATGGCAGGCAATACTTCGAATCGCCATCGTTATTGCACTCACGGCAGACTTGGCAGTGTTTCCGCCGACTGAGCAGATGCAGATTTCGGTGACACTGGCTGCCATCTATGCTCTATGGACCTTTGGAATGCTCTGGGAGTCCTGGAGGTCGCGCAAGCCATATCCAAGTTGGGTTTATCCACTGGTCGACCTGGCTTTGCTCACCGCATTGATAGCGATTTCCGGCGATTTTTCCGACCCGAACTGGAGCTCGCCGGTATCTGCGGACATCTTTCTCTTCATACCCGTCCTCGCCTCATTCCAGATGCGGCCGGTTCTTACTGCGGCATCTGGAGTGCTCGCAGCGGCGAGCTACGCCGTCGGTACTGCCGTCGGCCATCTGCAGCAGCCGTACTGGAACTTCATACTCATGCACACCCTGTTCATTCTTGTGGTGTGCGCAGGCTGTGTACTTCTGTCGGATGTCCAACAGCACAGGGTGCGGGCGATAATAGAGTTGGCGGAACATCGCCTATGGCTGCTGGACCGGATCATGGCGACGGAGGAGAGGGAACAGCGCAAAATTGCGGAAGTGCTGCACGATGGCGCATTGCAGAACGTTCTGGCGGCCAGGCACTCCATCGACGAAGCGGCATGCAGCCCCGGGGCGACCGATGCGCTGCACCGTGCCGATCTGGCTCTTTCCGCAGCAAGCAAGCAGCTCCGCTCGTCGGTACGGACCCTGCACCCTGAAGTCCTCGTTTCAGGGGGCCTGGTGCCCGCTCTGGAGCATCTGACTCAACAGGCTTCCGAGCGCGGGAGATTTCATGGAGAGGTTCGGTCCAGTATTACGTCCGCAGGTTCTGCGGATCAGCCACTCTACTGGCTTGCTCGCGAAATTCTGGAGAATGCGGTGAAGCATGCGCAAGCAAATAATGTCATTGTGACCTTGCAGCGGAATGATTCAGCGAGTGTCAAACTCTCGATTTCTGATGACGGTGTAGGAATATCTCGCGAATGCTTGGCCAGGAGTCTCTCGTCAGGCCATATCGGGATCGCTTCGCACCGTGCGCGGATCGAGGGCTTGGGGGGTGTTTTCACCCTCCGAAGAAATGAATCCGGCGGTACGACGGCCGAAGCCGTTGTACCGGTGAAATGAGCGATCATTCCAGCAGGCCTCGACGCATGGCTTCCGCAACCGCTGCGGCGCGATCCGACACCTGTAGTTTCTCGTAGAGGTGCTGAGCGTGGGTCTTGACCGTGCTCGTACCGAGGATCAGCTCTTTGGCGATCTGCGGAATGCTGAGTCCCCGGGCCATGCCGTTCAGAACCTGCTGTTCCCGCTCGCTGAGGGTTGGCGAATTCTGGGATCGCCTCATGCGGATTTCGTCGGCCAGCCCTCCTGTCACTTCGGGTGGCACGACAGTTTTGCCCTGAGAGATCGCTCGCACCGCTTCGACGACTTCCGAGCGTTTGCTGTCTTTGGTCAGGAACCCTGCAGCTCCTTCTTCCAATGCACGGTAGACAGAGGAGCTGTCAGTGAAAGCGGAGAGCATGAGAACTCGCGTGTCGACTCGGTCCCGTACCAGGGCGTGAAGCACTGCGATTCCGTCAAGTTCAGGCATGCGCAAATCAAGCACGGCGACTTGCGGGATTTCTCGGCGAATAATCTCCAGTGCATCTCGGCCGTTCTCCGCCTCGGCCACGACATCAATGAACCCACTTAGTTGCAGCGCGCGTGAGATGCCCTCGCGAAACAGGGGGTGGTCGTCGGAAATTACCACTCGGATACGAGGAGGGCTTGGCGTTGCCACGGCAATCCCGACCTTTCGTCTGCGCTTTTACTGCTTTACGATCGCCGGCAAGTTTTCGATGACTCTTACTAAGGTATATGAGCCCCTGCCGGCGGGCCATGTGTGGCTCGTTGCCGTAATGCAGGCAGACTCGAAGGGGTCACCGGCGGGTCCTCAGCGGACGGCGGCCGTCTCCCGCCGTGCAGCGGCCCGGGCCGCCCTGGAACCGAACAGCGTGACCGTCACGACGCCCAGCATCGCCGGCAGGCCGACCCCTGCAGTTGCGGACCGGCCGCCACATGGAGGGCAGCGGCACCCACCGTGCTGCCGACGCCGGAGGCGATGCAGTAGGCGGACTGGCAGCGGCCACAGGCCCGGGCACGACCGTGGGCGGCGGTCCTGCTGACCGGCGAGGCGGCGAGCGCGTGGCCGGCGAAGAAGCCCGCCGTGATCAGGACCATGCCCGGCAGGACCAGAGGAGAGCGCCAAGGAGGGAGATCAGCAGGCCCGCCGTCGTCGTGGCGGCCGCCGGGTGGAGGCGCCCCGGCGGCCTGGGAGGTTCACCAGCCGACCCGCCCCTTCTCGCTTCCCCAGGGCATTGTCGGCTCGGTCCTTGGTGGTGGCGTCGGTCAGGCGGGCTGATGGAGGAGGCGCTCGATGCACGATTGGATTTTGGTGAGGAGTCCGATGACGGGTTCGTTGTCGCGGATCGCGCTCCGCACATGGGTGTCACCGTCCTGGCGTGTTGCCAGTTCACGCAGACGCTGGGTGTGAAGCCCCTCGAGGTACAGACGCATGTCGTCGAGGGCGTCGGCCAGGGCTGTCGCGTGGGCGGTCCGTTCGTCGGCCCCTGATGCGGTCAGGGCTGCGGGAGCGTGTGTGCCGTAGTCGGAAAGCCCTGGGATGAGGGCTGCCTGCTGTGTGAAGTGAGCGGTCAGGGCGGTGAGATGTTCCATGAGCGTGGCCAGGACGGCGAGGGTGGTGGAGGCATCCGAGACGGCCCTGGGGTCGTGGCCGGGCTCCCGGCGCGCGTGCTGCTGTGAGGTCTGGGCCTTGGCCAGGATGCTTTCGGCTCTGCGGCGGGTCTGGTCCGTCGAGGGGCTGCGGGGGTGGGTCAGCCGGTTCAGCGACGCGTCCAGGTAGGCGGCGACTGCCCGTGTCGCTTCGGCGGTCTGTTCGGTGAGGCGGTCGTGGTCCCAGGTGGGCCACAGCAGGTAGCCGCCGAGGAGCGCGGCGGCGCTGCCGAGAACGGTCATGGCGATTCGCTCGAGGGCGGAGCCCCAGTCGCCTGGCTGGGTCACGTCGCCGATCAGCAGCACCAGCGGGGTGCCGAAGACGACCCAGAAGGCGTAGTTGACGGGCCTCAGGGCGAAGCCGGCGCTGATGATGGCGAACAGCATGACCGCGAGGAGGGCGGGCTCCTTGACTCCGGCGATGATCAGGGCGGCGCACGTGCCGCCGACCAGATTGCCGGTGATGCGCTGGCCAGCGCGTTCGAGGGTGGCGCCGTACTGGGGGCGCAGGACTCTCAGGACGGCCAGGGTCGCCCATTCACCATGCGGAAGGCGAGCCGCCCACACCAGGGTGAACACGGCGGCGGCGACGGCTGTGACGCGTAGGGCGTGGCGGTATGCGGAGGAGCTGAATGTCATGGCCGCGCGCAGGCGCGCCGCGTCGAAGGGAGCCCGCGGGGCTGGAGCCGGGTGGATGCGCGTGCCGGCCGCACCTCGAAGGGTGCGGGCGTGATGGTGTGCGGTGCCGGTCGCGGTGCGGATGCGGGCCAGCAGTCGGCGCTGGCGCCCGGCCCTGGCCATCGCGGGGTAGGGCTCCTGCCCGGTGGCCACGCGCGAACGCAGCCTGTCGCAGGCGAGGGTGAGCGTCGCCATCGCGTCAGCCATGTCCTTCAGGGAGGTTTCGTGGCCCGGGCGGCGGGTGAGCAGGCCGGCCACCCGGGCGATCCGGTCGGCCAGCGCCCGGCCGGCAGCGGTGAACGGCTGAAGAACGGCCGGGGGCGGGGCGCCGGTCTCCGCGAGCGCCGCGGTGAGATCGACCAGCACGGATGCCTGGTGCAGCAGCGGGGCGACGAGAAGGGCCAGATACTCGTCGCCGTCCGGGCTGCGCAGCGCCTGCGCTGCTTGTTCCGCTCGCCGCAGTGCGGCCACTGCGCGTGCGTGGTCGCCGCCCGCCTGGTGGGAGGCGGCGGCGATCCGATCGAGGTGTCGGGCGGTCTCCCGAAAGGGCTGGGCGACAGCGGCCAGCACACTTCGCAGACGGGGCGCAGGGGTGAGCAGACCGGTGGCAGCGGCGTACCAGAGCCCTCCGGCCAGCACGAGGAGGACCGCACGCACGGTTCCCACCGCGTCCGAACCGGTCTGTCCGGCGCCTGCCAGCAGGGCGGTTGCGGGCATCGTGCCCAGGCGGGCCACCGTCCCGTGCACCGCCTGCCCCATCGCGGAGAGGAAGACCAGCGCCATGAGCAGGGCCAGGGCAAGCGCGAACAGATCGGTCACCAGTTCCCCGGCCCAGAAAGCGAGCGCGTTGACGGCGCCGGCCACAGCCAGACCCGCGGTCCGCTGCCTGCGGGGGCCGCCCTTGTTGGTGAACGCCGCCACATACGCGCCCAGGCACGCCAGCGCGCCCGCCGCAGGATCACCGGCCGCCACACCCACCAGCAGGGGAAAGCCGACGGCCACCCCATTGGTCAGTCCGGCGAGGGCCGCAGGCCTGCTGCCCGGGGCCGGATCGAACAGCCGGGCCCAGCTCCTGTGACCGGTCAATCCCGCTGGAACCGGCCCATCAGCACCGCCCGCTCCACGACATGCCCCTCCATCGCCTCCTCCACCTCAGGCCGCCCGGCGGAGGACGGCAGGTCCAGGAAGGTGTCCCGCGCGTAGAGGGTGTCCAGCGCGTAGAGGGTGAAGACGTACCGGTGCGGGCCGTCGCCCGGCGGTGGTGCCGGACCGATCCAGGTATTGGTCCCCCGCGTGGTGACCCCCACCACCCCCACCTGCCCGTCGCCCTCGGGGATCCTGCGCTGCCCCGCCGGGATGTTCCACACCGCCCAGTGATCGAAATTCCCGTCCGGCCGCCGGTCCCGCGGCACATCGGGATCATGCACCACCAGCGCCAGGCTCGCGGCCCCGGCGGGCACCGCATCGCACTCCAGCGGCACCTGGGACTCGCCCCCGTCCACTGAATGCTCGACGGGGATCCAGTCACCGTCGCGGAACGACGGACTCTCCATCCTCATGTCGCCATACTCCGTCGCACCGGACGAACAGGCCTGTCAGGCGCCCCCGACTCAGCCGGGACAGCCTGTCGCGGTACGTGCTGTCGCGGTACATGCCAGATTTGCTGCGCCCGAGCCGCTACGACAGTCTTCGTGACCTGGGGCGCAGCAGCTTCGCTTATGGACTGCGCCCCGGGCGGGCACCGAAACCTCGGATGCCGCGATGGAGCGTGCTCGACCCAGCTGTTCGGCCAGGCCCTCGACGGCTCCGCCGCCGCCCTCCAGTGCTTCCTCCGCCTGCCCGGAAGACGTTGACACCGCTCGCCAGGGCCCGGGCCGCCGTGGCTCCGCCGTGGGCTGCACCCCGCCGAGCTGGAATGCGATCCGCGCCCACCATGGTGGCCTGAGGACTGTCCGGCACCGGCGCGCCGCACCCGGCCATGGACACCTTGTCGGGTTACGGCTGACTGATACCCGGGGCCGCCGACGGCAGATGATCCGGGCGGGTCGGCGCACTCCCCCGCCAGGAAACCTGCAGGTCAGCCGGATCGTGGCCGGCCACCGTCACCGTTGCGGCCTTTGGAACTTCCGGCAGGGGCGTGGTCCACTGGCCTGGGGGCCGGCCGCCGCCAGGCCGTCGGCACAACAGCCACGGGGACCATGCATGAAGGACCACGAACACCGGCACGGCCACGCCAGAGACGGCGAAACCCACAACGGACACAGCCATGGCGTGAGCGCGGACGCGGACCGACGATGGCTGAGCTTTGCGCTGACCCTGATCGTGGCCTACATGTGCGGCGAGGTCGTCGTGGGTGTCCTGGCGCATTCGCTGGCGCTGATCTCAGACGCCGCGCACATGCTCACCGATGCGGCTTCCATCGTGTTGGCCCTTGTGGCGATGCGGCTGGCCAGCCGCCCCGCGCGCGGCGGCTACACCTACGGCCTCAAGCGAGCGGAGATCCTCTCGGCGCAGGCCAACGGTGTCACCCTGCTGGTGCTGTCAGCCTGGCTTGCGTATGAAGCGGTGCGCCGGCTGATCGCCCCGCCTGAGGTCACCGGCGGCCTGGTCGTGATCACGGCGCTCATCGGAATCGTGGTCAATATCGCAGCGGGCTGGGCGATCGCCAAGGCCAACCGCTCCTCGCTGAACATCGAAGGTGCCTACCAGCACATCCTGACCGACCTGTACGGGTTCATCGCCACCGCCATTGCCGGCGCCGTCGTGCTGCTGACCGGATTCTTCCGCGCGGACGCGATCGCCTCGCTGTTCGTCGTGGTGCTGATGCTCAAGGCCGGGATCAGCCTGGTCCGCCAGTCCGGGCGAATCTTCCTGGAGGCCGCCCCGGCCGGCCTCGACCCTGACATCCTCGGCGGCCGCATGGCCGCCACTGAACAAGTCGTCGAGGTCCACGACCTGCACATCTGGGAGATAACCTCCGGTCAGGCCGCTCTCTCCGCGCACGTCCTGGTCACCCCGGGCGGTGACTGCCACGCCGTGCGCCGAGCCCTTCAGCTGCACCTGCGCGAGGCATACGGCATCAGCCATGCCACCCTGCAGGTCGACCACCTCGGCGAAGACCGCACCGGCACCGGCCCTCTCCTGCACATCACCACCCGCCCGGACGGCAGCGCCGAGGACGGCGGGGAGCCGCCGCAAGAGGAAGACATCCACGGCCCGGTCCACCGCCCGGGTCCCCACACCCCCTGACCCGCCGAGGCGCGCCCGTTCTGGTGCGCGGCCGGCTTCACATCACCATCCTCCGCCTGCCTCCGAAAGAGAGTCAGGAACGCTTCAGTCCTCTCCTTCGGGACGACGAAGGTGTTGGCCAGGACGATGGGCCCGGTCTTCTCCTTGAACTGCGCGAACATCGGCGTAATCGGGTCCAGGCTCCGCAGCTTGGCCGCCTTCGGTACTTCCTCTCGCTATCGGTTGTCCCACGGCACCGAGGCCGGCCACCGCCGTACTGGGTCCGGCGACGCTCACGACGCTCGCTTGTCCCTACGGGTACTGCTTTCCGGGGACCATTCCATCGTCCCGGCGTAAGCGGGCCGTGAAGTCAGCCGCAGTTCCCGTTCCGATGGGCGACTTCGGTCGGACCGCGCGAAGCCGTGTCAGATCTGGGGATGACACCGCACCCTGAGGGGGCGCGGGCTCGCGGCCGACACGGGCGGAGGTGAAATGCCGTCAATCCGCAGGAGCGCGTTCCTGCTGCGCATGGCGTCCCAGGTGATGGGGCTGCACGGCAAGGAGTTCGACGCGGCCGTGCGGACCATGAAGTACGACGTTTTCGTATCCGCCTCACAGTAGGCGTACGAGCAGGACGGGGTGCTCGGCACCCCGACCTTCGCGGTCAACGGCGATGTCGTGCCGGGACCGGATGCGCCCTGCCATGTTCGACGCGAAGCTGCTCCCGACGGCGGTCAGGATGGTCGCGGCCGGCGTCGCGCCCACACGGCGCAGTCGCGGATCGCCGGGCCCCGTACCCCAGACGGGCACCAGTCCCGGAACCGCTGTTGCCGCCGATACCGAAGACGGGCCGGCCGCCACGCGACCGTCGGCAGGTCTTCGACGGGATCTGGTGGCGTCCGATTTGCACTCAAGTGAGGCCGACTTCGACAAGATCAAGACGGTTCGCGCGAACGCCCTGCCATGAGAGGGGGCGACGTCCCGCGGTGCGAAACCGCCGCCCGTCCCCCGCCCCACCCCTTGCTTCACCTATCGAGTTTCGATAGATTCCCATCGCAATTCGATGGAGGGATGGGTCATGGGAAAGCTGGCAGTGGGTGCGCTGCGCGCCGTGCTCGTGGTGGTGCTCGCCGGCACCGTGTTCGTGCAGGCAGGGATGGTGTGGGTGTTGGTCAGCGGGAGTGACCCGGAGGACGGGTCGCTCCCACTGACCTCGCTGCGCGTGATCACGATCCTGGGCATGGTGTCGGCCCAGGTCGCCCTGGTCAGCGTATGGCGGCTGGTGACGATGGTGCGACGCGGAACCGTGTTCTCCCATGCCGCCTTCCGGTACGTGGACGCCGTGATCGGCGCGATCGTGTCGGCCGCCCTCCTGTGGTTCACGGTCACGGCCGTCAATGCGCCGGGCCAGCGGGACGACCCGGGCGTCACCGTCATCATGGGCGGGGTCGGCCTGGCCATCCTGGGGGTCGCGCTCATCGTGCTCGTGCTGCGAATGCTGCTCACCCAGGCTGTCGCGCGCGACGTCGAAGCGGCGCAGATGCAGGCGGAGTTGGACGAGGTGATCTGATGCCGATCATCGTCGACATCGACGTGATGCTGGCCAGGCGGAAGATGTCCGTGGGCGATCTCGCGGACCGCGTAGGGATCACGCCCGCCAACCTGGCGGTACTCAAGAACGGCCGCGCCAAGGCCGTGCGCTTCGCGACGCTCGCCGCGCTCTGCGAAGTGCTCAAGTGCCAGCCGGGCGACCTGCTGCGCTGGGAGGCCGAGGACGCCGCGGGCGGATGACGTGCCCCCGGGCGGACGTGAAAACGCCTGTCCCCACCGGCCTGACACGGCACGTGGACCACATGGGCGTGGATCGCCGATCACCCGCAGCACCGTCCTGACCCCGTTGGGTGGATTCCGGTGACCTGCGCCGCACCGTCCTGGTCGACGATCGCCACCTGCGAACGTGACCTCTCCAGCGGCGAACCCCCGTCCTTCCAGCGCGGAAGGGCGGGAGTTCGCCGCCGGGCGGACAGCCAGGGCTTCGCCGTAGCCGCTTGGCACCTGATTCGTGATGATCTGTCAGTTCGGCGGGGGTCTGGGAACAGGGTCTTTGCATGATCGCGTTCTGTCCGGTTTCGTCAGGTGAGGCCGGGTGATGCGCCGGGTGCTGGTGGCCATGTCCTGAGCCACTCCCCTCCTTCTTCTCTTCGGCTCACGTCTACAGGTAAAGGCCGGGGGCGGGCGCCTTGGGGCCGGTATGCGCCCGCCCCCCGGCCGTCTATTCGGCGCGCAGGGCGTTTGCCGTTCCGGCCTTCGCCGCCCAGCCGGCCGGGCCGAGCGCGCCGACGATCGCCATGAGCAACCCGGCGAGTCCCAGCAGGATCAGCTCCCACGGGGAGTACACCGTCAGCAGGGTCTGCGGGTACCCGGAGCTCGCGGCGTGTGCCATCACTGGCACCACGGCATGGTGCAGGAAAACTCCGGCGGGGACTCCGACGATTCCGGCGACCAGGCCGACGCTGGCGACCGAGGACACCACCATGAGGAGGGTCTGGCGCGGCGTCATGCCGATCGCCTTGTACACGCCGATGTCGTGAGCTCGCTCGCGGATCTGCAGGGCCACGGTGTTCAGCACGCCGAGGCCGGCGACCACGGTGATCAGGACGGTGAGCATCGTGATCAGGGTGAGTACGGCGAGGAACTGCGTGGTCGAAGCCTGGGACGAGGTGGCCCGGTAGGAGTGGCCGAGCGCCGCGGACACTTTGTTGGTGTACGCCTGCGCGCTGGTGCCGGGCTGGAGGGCCACGTCGAAGTACTGCGGCTGTGCGCCCGGGTCCAGGCGGGAGAGCGTGGCCGGGCTCAGATACAGGCTGGCCTGACTGCCGGTCTTGAACACCTCGCCCACGATGCGGACCGTCAGCCGGTGCCTGCCGGAGATCAGTGTGTACGTCGACCCCACCGAGGTGCCGGTGTTGGTGAGGAACAGAGTGTTCACGTCCACCTCCGCGGCTCCCGGGGAGGCGGAGTACCAGCGGCCGGAGATCAGCGGAATCCCGCTCAGGGAGGGGGTGTCGCCGTAAGCGACGGCGGACGCCTTCTGCGCCGCGCCGGGCAGGCTGAACTGGGCGTCGGTCTCGGTCATGTAGTGCCGCGTTCCGGCCTGTGCCTTCAGCACCGACTCGACCGTGCGCTGCTGCGCGTCGCTCAGGGAGGGGGCCTGGTTGCCTGAGCCGCCCGACACCTGCACGGGCATGCGCGAGTAGGGCGAGTCGTCGCCGACCCGGTTGAGCGTCGACCCCAGCCCGATGCCGAACGTCACAGCCGCGGCGCCGAACACGATGACCACCCAGGTCGTCACCGTCCGGGCAGGCCGGGCGGCCGGGGCGGCCAGGCCGAGCGTGATCGACCGGGGGAGTGACCGCAGCCGCGCCGCGGCCCGGTGCGCGAAAAAGCTGTGGACCGGCCGGGGGGCACGGCCGGTGGCGATCGCCTGGATGGCGCTCATCCGGCCTGCTCGCAGCGCGGGAAGGACCCCGCCGACCGCGGTCAGCACGAGTGCCGCCAGCGGAACCAGGACATCGGCCCAAAGAGGGACGGTCAGCGTCCCCACCTGGAAGACGTGCGCGTTCACCTCGAGCATGGGAATCGCCAGCAGGTTGCCGACCACGACCCCGACGGCGCAGCCGACCAGCGCGGGAACCAGCACCAGCAGCGCGTACGAGGCGACGACCTGCACCGGGCTGAAACCGATCGCCTTGAGTACACCGATCCGGGTGGTTCCGGCGATCACCGCACCGGCCACCACATTCACCACGATCAGCACCGAGATCACCAGCGCGATCACGCCGAACGCGATGATAAACGGCACCCACGGCTGGATCCCACCCTGTTCCGCCTGCCGAACGTCCAGATAGGACGCGCTGCCGAGCACCGCTCCGCTCGGCAGCGCCGATCGTACCGAGGCGATGTCGGCGGCGACCGCGGACTGCGACTCGGCGCGCGTGAACCGGTAGAGCATCTGAGCCTCCCCGGTTCCCCCCTCACTCCGGAGCGAGGCGATCTGGGACGGCGTCACCCAGCCGGCGGCGGTGTGGGTGATCGAGTTTGCGGTACCGACCACGGTCAGCCTCTGCGAGCCGATGGTGAGAGTCGACCCGGTGAACACCCCGTTGCCTCGGTCGACCACGATCTGCCCGCCGCCGTTCGGCCAGTGGCCGTCGACCAGCGTGATGTGGTCCATCGGACCGTCCGGTGTGGACCGGCCGACGATCCGGAGCGGCCTCGTCGACGAGCCGGGTACTCCGGGAACCGCGACCCGCGCGTTCACCTCGACCTCGCCGAACGGGCCGGACGCAGCCGTCACGCCCGAAAGCCGGGACGTCGCGGCAAGTTGGTGTGCGTCGGCGACCGAGGTGTTCACGGTGATGGTGACATGGGCGCCGTTCTGTTTGGCGAACGCGCGGTCGAACGCGCCGTGGGAGTTGGCGAGCAGACCCAGCGCGACCATCGAGGTCGCGGTGGCCGACAGCATGACCACGCCGATGATCAGCGCCTGCAGGCGGCGTCCGCGCAGACCGCTGAGGGCCGCGCGGAGGACCGCGGTCATCGCTGGGCCCCCATGCCCGGTGTGCCCGCGGAACCGGCCGGGTTGGCCGAGTCCGACCTGATCCGGCCGTCGGCGACGGAGATCACCCGGCTCGCGTACATGGCGGCCAGCTCCGGGTTGTGGGTGACGAGGATCAGTGTCTGCCCGGTCGAGTTCAGGTCCAGCAGCAGTGCGCCGATCTCCTCGCCGGCCCTGGTGTCCACAGCACCGGTCGGCTCGTCGGCGAGCAGCAGCGCGGGCCGGTTGATCAGGGCTCGGGCGATCGCCACCCGCTGCCGCTCACCGCCGGACAGCCGCGCCGGGTAGGCGTCGCGGCGGTGGCTCAGCCGGAGCCTGTCCAGCAGCTCGTCGGCCCGCTGCCGCGCGGCGTCCGACCGGCCCCCGGCGAGCTGGGCGGGCAGCAGGATGTTGTCCATGACGGTCATGTCGTCGAGCAGGTTGAAGAACTGGAAGATCATGCCGACCTGGCGCCGCCGGTACTTGGCGGCGGCGGTCTCGTTCATCTTGTCCACGCGGTCCCGGCCGACCTGCACCGTTCCGGTGGTCGGCCGGTCCATCGCCGCAATCAGGTTGAGCAGCGTCGACTTGCCGCTCCCGGACGGGCCCATGATCGCGACTGCCTCGCCCTGCGCAATCGCCAGGTTTACTCCGGTCACCGCAGGCGTTGCGGCCCCGTTGTACTGCTTCGATACGTTCTGCAGGTGAACAAGTGTCTCCATCCCCGGCAAGGTAGGTCGCCGGGTCCGCATCTCGCGTCGCTCGCTATGGCGAAATCGCCTACCGTAATCGGCCGGCCATGGACCGCTGTCATCCTTTGGATGTAAGCGAGTTACCCCTGCTGGATGACGCCCAGCAGTGGGGAGGCGGCGACAATGATTCCTATGGCGGCAATAATGAAGGCGCTGCTCGGGTTCTTTCGGCAGGCCGAGCCTCGCACCGCCGCGTCCGGCTGGGGGATCGCGCTGGACGGAGCGATCGCGGTGGGTGCGGCCGTCGCCGCTGTGTTCGAAGCAGCGCAGGCCACCAGCCATGGGCCGGTTCTGGTCCTCGTGGCGCTGACCGCGCTGCCGCTCGCGCTTCGGCGGGTGTTCCCCATCGCCGCCTGGCTGGTGATCATCGCCGCCATCATGGTCGTACAGCAGGCGACGGTCCCGCCGGTGACCCTCGGTGCGGCGGTGTTCGCCGCCTACAGCGCCATCGCCTACAGCAAGTACCGGAACCTGGCCATCGCCGGTGCGGTAGTCGTCACGCTGGCCGCCACCGCGTACTCTCCCTTGCCCAGGTTCCCCGGCCGACTCACCGCGGTGCTGACCATCGCGCCCACGGTGATCGCCGGGCTCGGTATTCGCGAACTGCGGCGGCGGCTCAAAGACTCCGCCGCGCGGCTACGGCGCGCCGCGGACGAGCAGGAGACCGCCACACTGCAGGCGATCGAGGCCGAGCGGGCCCGGATTTCGGCCGAGCTGCACGACGTGGTGACGCACAACGTCAGCGTGATGGTGATCCAGACTGGCGCGGCACGCAAGATGCTGAAGACCTCCCCGGGCGAGGCCGAGGAGGCGCTGCTGGCCGCGGAGGCCAGCGGCCGGGTCGCCATGGCCGAGCTGCGGAACCTGCTCGGGCTGCTCAGCCCGGCGCAGCGGGACGGCGAGAGCGTCGCTCTGCACCCGCAACCGGGCCTGCATGACCTGCCTGCCCTGATCGAGCGGGTCTCCGCCGCGGGGCTTCCGGTCACGCTGGATGTCAGCGGCACCCCGCGGTCGCTGCGACCGGGCGCGGACCTCGCCGCCTACCGGGTGGTTCAGGAAGCCTTGACGAACGTTCTGCGACATACCGCGAACGCGGCCACCGCCGTGACGATCCACTGGGGAGACGAACTCGTGATCACGGTCAGTGACAGCGGCCCGGGCACGGGCGGCAACTGGGGCCGGGGGCTGCTCGGGCTGCGGGAGCGGCTGGCGCTGTACGGCGGAGACTTCAATGCGGGGCCGCACGCCGAAGGCGGATGGCGGGTGCGGGCGGTTCTGCCGGCATGAAGGTCGTCATCGCCGATGATCAGGCGCTGGTCCGCGGCGGGTTCCGGCTGATCCTGCGGGAGGCGGGAATCGACGTCGTGGCGGAGGCGGCTAACGGAGCGGAGGCGGTCGCGGCCGTCGCCGAACACCGGCCGGACGTGGCGCTGATGGACATCCGCATGCCCGAAGTGGACGGGATCGAGGCCACTCACCGCATCCTGGCGGACGGCCCGGGCGGGCCCGACGGAGTGCGGATCATCATCTTGACCACGTTCGACCTGGACGAGTACGTCTACGAGGCCCTGGCCGCCGGGGCCAGCGGGTTCCTGCTCAAGGACGTCTCCCCCGAGCAGCTGGTCGCCTCGGTCCAGCTCGTCCGCGCCGGCGACGCGCTGCTGTCGCCGTCGATCACCCGCCGCCTGGTCCATCGCTACGCGGCGCGTCCCGGTACGGTCCCGACCGCTGCCAGAGGCACCCCGGCGGGAGGGCGGGACCTGTCCGCTCTCACGCCGCGGGAGCTCGAAGTGCTCGGGCTGGTCGCGCGTGGCCTGAGCAACGCCGAGATCGCCGCCTCGTTGACGCTCAGCGAGGCGACGGTGAAGACGCATGTGGCGCGGCTCCTGAGCAAGCTCGAGCTGCGCGACCGGGTCCAGGCGGTCGTCCTCGCCTACGAGACCGGACTCGTCCAACCGGACGCCAGGGCGTCGGGCCCTTCCGCACCGTAGATACCGCTGGATTCCGAAGCGACGTAACCGCGCCTATTCCTGAGTTCGCCCCTTCGGGACCGGACGGAAGGGCACTCAGGAACCAGGGTCTTTTGCGTGATGGCGGTTGGTTCCGGTTCACGCATGACGCGACGTCATCTCCCCTGTCGGGCCCGGGAAGCAGCGCAGACACGGCCTCGGTGATCATGTGGGTGTCGAGTCCGTTGGCCATCGAGCGAGTCCGTGCCTGCCCCTGAATCATCCCCCATGCCCGCGGCGCTGGAGCACCTGGCCCACGTTGATGCTCCAGCGCCGGTTCCCGACGCCGCCCGCCTGCTGAATTTCCTGGACCTGCTGCCCGATCCCCGCGGCCGGCGTGGCCGCCGCTACCCGCTTGGTGCGCTGCTGGGGGCCGCCGCGAGCGTGCTGGCTGGCGCCCGATCCATGGTTGCGATCGGCGAGTGGATCGCGGACGCTCCCAGCTGGGTGCTGCGCACCCTGGGTTTCCCGCCCGACCCACTCACCGGCCATGTGCCCGCACCGCATCCGGCTACCCTGCGTCGCCTGCTCGCCCGGCTCGACGGGGACGCCCTCGATGAGGTGATCGGTGCCTTCCTGACCGACCGTGCCGCAAGACCGGGCCACGATGCCGGCCGGCGCGCGATTGCAGTGGACGGCAAGACACTGCGCGGCTCGCGCCACTCGGGCCAGGCGGCCGTGGCGCTGCTGGCGGCGATGGAGCACACCGGCAGCGTGCTCGCTCAGCGGCAGGTTGCCGACAAGAGCAACGAGATCCCCGCCTTCGCTCCGCTGCTGGACACCATGGACCTGGCCGGCGCCGTGGTCACGGCTGACGCCCTGCACACCCAGCACAACCACGGCACCTACCTGCGCGAGCGTGACGCTCACTACCTGGCGATCGTGAAGAAGAACCATCCCGGCCTGTTTGACCGCGTCCGTCACCTGCCCTGGAGCGACATCGCCCTCGACCACTATGACCGCACCCGCGCTCACCACCGCATGGAGATCCGCCGACTGAAGACCGCCGCCTTCGCCCATCTTGACTACCCCGAAGCCCGCCAGGCCCTGCAAATCGTCCGCTGGCGGCGCGAACTGGGCACCGGCAAACTCACCATCCAACGTGTTTACCTGATCACCAGCCTCGCTCCGGGTGAGGCCACCGGAGCCCAACTCGCCTCCTGGATCCGGGGCCACTGGCACATCGAGAATCTCCTGCACCATGTCCGGGACCGGACCTACCGCGAGGACGACTCAAAGATCCGCACCGGGCACCTGCCCCGCACCATGGCCAGCCTGCGCAACCTCGCGATCAGCGTGCACCGGCAGGACGGCCACACCAACATCGCCGCCGCCCTCCGCCAAACCGCACGCGACTACCAACGGCCCCTGTCATCACTCGGCCTCACCTGACGAAACCGGACAGAACGCGATCACGCAAAGACCCTGGGTCTGGGAACGTGACAGTACGGGCTTCCAAGATCATGGAACCTCGACGCCCCGTGATCCGAGTGGAAGACCGTACCTGCCGACGCACCATCGCCGATCCCGCCTGCCTTTGACCAACTCCGCGAGCACCCCGGGGGCCGTGCCCGAGGAGATCCCGGGCCTGCTGGAACGACTGGCCGAGGTGCCCGGCCCTCGCGATCCGCGCGGCGTACGGCACGCTCTGGTCGTCGTGCTCGCGCGGACCGGGTGCGCGGTTCCGGCCGGAGCGGCCTCCCTGCCGACGGTGGGTGAGTGGATCACCGACGCCCCGCCGTCCGTCCTGAAGCGCCTTGGCGTACGGCCCGATCCGCTGTCCCCGAAGCGGTGCCTGCCGGCGGAGGCGACGGTGCGGCTGCTGCTGGGCCGCATCGACGGCGACGCGTTGGACCGGGCGGCGGGCCGCTGGCTGACCGACCGGCGCGCTGGGGCCGACGGTCAGCTGCACGCAGTGGCGGTCGACGCCAAGACCCTGCGCGAAGCGGCCAGGGCCACGGGCCGCAAGACTCATCTGCTCGCCGCCTGCGACCACCTCTCCGGTCTGGTCCTGGCTCAGCTCGACGTAGGCGAGAAGACCAACGAGATCGCCCGCTTCCAGCCTGTGGAGACCCTCGCCGACCTGGCGGGCGTGGTCGTGACCAGCGACGCCATGCACACCCAGCGCGAGCACGCCAGCTACCCGCTGGGCCGAGGCGCGCACTGCATCGTGATCGTGAAAGGAAACCAGAAGAAGCTCCACAAGCAGCTCAAGTCCCTTCCCTGGAAGCCGATCCCACTGCAGGGCCGCACCCGCGACACCGACCATGGCCGCAGCGAGATCCGCCGCATCAAGATGTGCACGGTGAACAGCCTGCTCTTTCCCGGCACCCGCCAGGCCGTCCAGCTCAAGCGCCGCCGAGTGGACCGCAAGACTGGCAAGGCCAGCATCAAGACCGTCTACGCGGTCACCGGCCTCACTGCGGAACAGTCCACACCCTCCGAGCTCGCCCGGCTGATCCGCAGCCACTGGAAGATCGAAGCCCTGCACCACGTCCGAGACGTGACGTTCGCCGAGGACGCTTCCCAGCTGCGAACCGGCTCCGCACCCCGCGCCATGGCGACCTGGCGACCTGGCGCAACCTCGCCATCGGCGCCCTTCGCCTCGCCGGGAAGAGCAGCATCGCCGCCGGCCTCCGGCACAACGCCAGCCGACCGCTCGCTCTCCTCGGACTCACCTGATCATAAAACGGACGTCACGCGACTACGCCGAAGCCCTGGTCCGCTGCCGGGGGCGAGGAACCTCTCTGCCGAACCTTTCGTGGGCGCCAGTCGAATAATACTTCTGCATTTTCTGGTCGGCGGCCTGGCGGCGGGAGCGCAGCGGTAATGCAGCATGTGCGGGGCGGTCATGGAGGAATGTCCCATGAACGCGTTGACGCGCTGCATGTAATCCAGAAAGCCAACCGAGGCTCCGGCCGCGGGAAGAGCTATTCGAGCTCTCACTCCCTTTTCACTTGCCGGCACGCCGTTGATCGCGACAACAAACCGCAGCAGGCGCTGTCGCTGCGTTGAGCGGCACAGAAGACACCTGGAAGTCCTGGTGCCGGAGGACCAGGGCGCGCTACGACACAGCCGTGATCGCGACGGCCTCACCGTTCTGGAGCGGGGCAGACGGCGTTCGCGAGCAGGTCGACCGAGCCGCCAAGCAGGCCTCGCCCACCAGTAGTTGGAACGGCTGGAGAAAGGTCGACCGGCCGAGCAGAACATGCTCGACGCGCCGCTCGGACCTCCTGGCCACGCGGCGGCGGCTGTGCGCGACAGGCTCGAATACGTCGCCGAGCCCGACGGGTCCGGCCGGGTCCACCGCAGGAGCACCGGCCTGGACCCGGTGGTCCATGAGGGGTCCCGCACACAAATAAATCCCACAATCACGGTGCAGTCTGCTTAACACTCTGTATGGGTGACATTGCCGTGTCGCTGTAGTTATGGAGTGATGTGTTGCGACAGTTTAGTCCACAAAGATTCCTATCTCTGCCTACAGCAAGAAAGGGGTGCCGTGAAAAGGTTTGGCATCTACGTAACCCTGCCTTTTGTCGCTGCCGTGGCACTGGCAGGCGCAACAGCGGGCCAGGCTTCCGCGGAACTCCGCCACGATCCTGAAAACCCCGCAGGAGTCACCATTGTTTTCAACAACGGCGGGTCCTACGGAAATGTTTTTAATGAGGTGAAAGGCAACAGCAACAACACTCAGATCGGGAACACCCAGGGCGGCACGCAGGGCGGCACCGGCAACACGCAGGGCGGCGCTGGGAACACCCAGGGCGCTACGCAGGGCGGCACTGGCAACACCCAGGGCGGCACACAAGGCGGGACCAAGAACACCCAGGGCGGTACCCAAGGCGGGACCAAGAACACCCAAGGCGGCACACAAGGCGGGACCAAGAACACCCAGGGCGGCACGCAGGGCGGCACCGGCAACACCCAAGGCGGCACACAAGGCGGGACCAAGAACACCCAAGGCGGCACACAGAGCGGCACCGGCAACACCCAAGGCGGCACACAAGGTGTCCAGAATGCGACAGCAGGGCGCATCATCACCGCGCCGCTCCCATCTCCTTCTGCGTCACCCATGGCGTTCACAACGAGTCTTCTGAAGTCGGTCACTGATCGAGTGAGGCCACTGTCGTGACGGCGAGGCCCCCGGGGTGTTGAGCGAGATGTCCGGCGTCTCCGCACCACAGCCCCGGGGGCCTCGTCGGTTTCCACATGTGCTGGAGGAGTGGGTGCCGATGCTCATCGTCACCCATCAGCACGACCGACGGTGCAAGCTGCCACCGGCAGCCAGTGTCCGATCCGTCAGAGGCAGGCTCCATGGCTGTCCCGCTGCAGTCATCCACGCCTTCGCGGCGCAACTGCCGCTGTCATCCGTCTGCAGAAGCAAGCCGGGTTCAACCCACTCAACGGAGCTGCCTCAAGTCGGCTGGGGCACCGGGATCGCACCCGTCACACGGAGATCATCCCGATGGTGCCCCGACGCCGGCGGACAGGCTCAGGTTGCGGCATGCCCACATGTTCCGGACGTGAAGGCCTTCCCTCCTCGACAGCGCCGACGTCCACGATCACGCCCGGGCGCCGTTGAAAGCCGCAACGACGCCGGATCGGACATCTCGTCTTCCAGTTCGTTGCAGGGTTACCTGGCGTCGTGGCCACGCGCTCCGAAGCGACCTGCGCGAATGTCTCCACCGGCCGCGGCCCGCAGAGCCGTCCCGGTAGGACCTCATCCGCATCCAACCCATACCGATCCGCTGAGTAGAACCGGTGCCCAACTCCCCATCAGCGGTCTGTCGATGACCGCTCCATTACGGGGCAACGAAGACGGCAACGGGGCCCATCAAGACCTACTGCCTGCAGCATCAGCCAAGCCTCTCTCCTCGGCCGACAGACACATCAACCTGTTGCTCCTCCAATCAGGGGACGTGCAGCAGAGGCCAGACGAGTTGAAATGAATCTACGAAGGTTCGTCCACCTAGAACATACGAGGTTTCCTCATGTTTAACGCTCGACGTCACATGGCCCGCATCGCAGGGATTTCCTGCATCGCCGCACTGGCCGCAGGAACCGTCGGTGTGGCCAGCGCCGAGGCCGCGCCCATGCACGCTCAGCATTCGGTCAGCATGCAGAGCAATAACCACCAGCACAACACCCAGGGTGGCACGCAGGGCAACGGCCGCGGCAACACCCAGGGCGGCACCCAGGGAGGCAACGGCAACACCCAGGGTGGCACGCAGGGCAACGGCAATGGCAACACCCAGGGTGGCACGCAGGGCAACGGCAATGGCAACACCCAGGGTGGCACGCAGGGCAACGGCCGCGGGAACACCCAGGGCGGCACCCAGGGGGGCGGCATGGGCAACACCCAGGGTGGCACGCAGGGCAACGGCAATGGCAAC
>NZ_JBVJPA010000030.1:92754-93125 GCF_055582885.1 Streptomyces sp. NPDC107454
GAACACCCAGGGCGGCACCCAGGGAGGCGGCAACGGCAACACCCAGGGCGGCACCCAGGGAGGCGGCAACGGCAACACCCAGGGCGGCACCCAGGGAGGCGGCAACGGCAACACCCAGGGCGGCACCCAGGGCTGATCGTTGAAGAGTCCCCAGAACTCGGCACCTCGCGGAGAAAGCTTCCGCGAGGTGCCGAGTTCAGCAGGCTCTTGCGAGGAACCCCAGGGCTTCAGCCCTGGGAGGAATCGCATCCTCGTGGTCGCGGCGCGGAGCGCCGCGGTGTCGTTTGTGCCTGCTCGGCGGCGAAGCGGCCGGGTGTCGTGCCGGGCGGGCCGGTGCTGCATCACGCACTGGCGGGTTCACTCGGTCGGGT
>NZ_JBVJPA010000031.1:0-83718 GCF_055582885.1 Streptomyces sp. NPDC107454
CGCGTCATGTTTCGGTAGTACCGTCGAGCAGGCCGCCTCCCCAGGGCGCAAACGAGGTCAACCGGGGGCGCGTTGGGATCAGACAGGAGCGACCCGACCGAAACGGGTCGCCGAACGACGACATGAATCTCTTGCCCCGCATCAGGCACGTCTGCCCCGAGAGCCCCATACCGGCTCGGTCTGCGAATCGACGCCAAACAACCTTGGCGGGACAAAACGCTCTTTAAGCCACGGGCCTCTCGATCAACGCCGAGAGCCCCGCTCCCGAGGACTCTGGCGTCTCCCGGACGGACTCGCACCGGCTGGCTGCCCTGAGCTTGTCGCCCGATGGACATCAGAGCTCGTTCTCGTCCGATGTCTCGGACTGCTGGACGTACACCTCAGCCCACCGGCAGCGGTTTGCCCAGGAGGAAGGTTCTCAGCAACGCGGTGTAGCGGCGTGGCTGTCCGCCTGAGATGGAGTGACCGGCCCCCTTGACGGTTACGAGCTTGGAGTCCGGGAGGATGCGCTGGTACTCAGCGGTCACGACGGGTTTGATGAAGTCGCATTCCCCTCGCATGATCAGAGAGGGGACGCGCGCGGTGCGCAGACTCGGCCGGGGGTCGGGGATCTGCTCGAAGTCCTTGCGGGTCATCTGATTGCTGTAGAAGCCCTGGGGGTTGTTGTGCGCCGTGGTGGGCGGCGCGCCCTTGCAGGAGGTGCTGTCCTTGCCCTGCAGGGCGACTTCGTGCATCCAGTGGTCGACCTCGCGGTCGCCGACCAGCGCGTGCGCGGCGCCGGGGTTGACCTGAAGCAGCACGCTCGCCGCGAGCATCCGGGGTGTGCTGTTCAGCCGGTCGAGCCGTGCCTTCTGGGCGGGGGCGAGCCGGTTCCAGGGTTCCCCGGCTGTGGAGCCGGGGTACTCGCGGCCCCACAGCGCGCCTGGCGAGGTGAACACCGCTTTGGCCACGTGCTCGCTGTGGGCCGCCAGGTACTGGGCGGCGAGTGACCCTCCCCATGACTGGCCGACGAGGATGATCTGCTCGGCGTCGAGCGTGCGCCGGATCGCTTCGAGATCGGCGACCTGGCGGGCGACGGTGTACCCGGTGATGTCCCGGAGTCGGGTGGACCGGCCGGCGCCGAGCTGGTCGTAGGCGTAGACGTCGAAGCCGTCCGCCGCGAGTTCACGGCCGCCGGTGGGGATGCCCTCACCGGGTGTACCCGGGCCGCCGTGCAGGAAGATCACCGGTGTCGGCCTGGCCTTGCCGACGGCGGAGGCGTGGACATAGGCGATGCGCGATCCGGTCGGCAGATTCCAGAATCTGACACCGGACGGGGCGGCGGCAGCCGCGGTGGTGGGCAGCGGACGGAAAACGGTGACACCGCCGAGGGCGGCGACCGCCACGGTCAGGCCGACCGCGACGAACGCGGACGCCCGCAGACCGCGGCGGCGTTCGAGGCCGAGCAGGGCGAACGCCGCGCGGCCCAGCAGCCCGCCGGCCAGAGCGGCGAAGGCCAGAGCGGCGAAAGCCAGAACCGGCACGCTCGCGGTGACGAACGCCGTGGCGAGGAAACCGGCCGTCGCCACGACAGGCGTCAGCGGTATCGCCAGGAACAGAACGGCGCCGCCGACGATACGGCGGGAAAGTGTGGGTGACATACGTTCGAGGCTAGGGAGACGACGCGGGCGATCCATCCAGCTCAGGGACGGTCCGACAGCACGCGCCGACCGCCCTGCGGCGGGGTGTCACCCCCGCCCCGCGGCGGGTGTCAGCGGTCGTCGGGGCAGGGGTCAGCGGCTGCCGCGGCGAGGGCGACAGCGGCTGCCGCGCGGGGGCGTCAGCGGGTGCCTGGGCGGATCAGACCCGTCTCGTAGGCGGCGATCGTCGCCTGTACCCGGTCGCGTACGCCGAGCTTGCCGAGGAGGACGGAGACGTGGTCCTTCACGGTGGGCGGGCTCACCCCCAGCTCTGCCGCGATCTCCGAATTGGACAGCCCACGCGCGACCTGCCGGAGGACCTCGGTCTCGCGCGGAGTGAGCCGGTCGAGCCGTGCCGTGTCGAGCGGGCCGGGCGCGTCGGCGCAGCGGTCGATCAGTCTGCGGGTCACCGCCGGATCGAGCAGCGCGGCTCCCCTGTGGATCACCCGCACCGCGTCGATCACCCGCTCCGGTTCGGCGTCCTTGAGCAGGAAGCCGGCGGCTCCGGCGCGCAGCGCGGCGAACAGGTACTCGTCGAGATCGAAGGTGGTGAGCACCAGTACACGGGTCGCGGGGCTCCGCTCAGTGATCCTCGCGGTCGCGGCGAGGCCCCCGATTCCCGGCATCCGGATGTCCATCAGGGCGACGTCCGGCCGCGACGACAGGGCGAGTTCCACCGCCGTGTCGCCGTCCGCGGCCTGCCCGACGACGCACAGGTCGGGTTCCGCGTCGAGAATCGCCGCGATCCCGGCCCGTACGACGGCCTGGTCGTCCGCGACAGTCACTCTGATCGCCATGGGTGGACCTCCGGCAGCCATACTCGTACCGCTCCGCGGTCGGTCGTCGAGAGGGTACCGCCGGCGGCGTCCGCGATTGCGCGCAGCTGCCGCTCCACCCCTGGAACGGCGGGTGCCGGACCGGAGACCTCCACCCCGTCGTGGACTCTGCGCACGGTGAGAGTGACGCCCAGGGCCATGAGCGTGGAGGCGATCCGGTACGCGAAGACCTCCACGGCGGCGGGCAGCGGATGGCGCGGGCCGATGTACTGGACAGCACCGCCGTAGCGCCCGGCCAGTGCGGCGATCCCGGAAACAGTAGGGGGCGGGGCGTCTTCCTCGTCCCCCGATCCCCTCCCGTCTCTCCTGTCTTCTTCGTCCCTGACGTCGTTACTGTCGTGTCCGCGCAGCTCGGAGAGCAGCTCCCGCAGAGCGGTGAGACCGGCACGGGCCTCCTCCCGTACGGTCCGCAGGTTCCCCGCCTCGGCCGCGGCGACCACCGCTTGCGCGTGGCGCAGCGCCGTGCCCCGCAGCCCGGTGGCGAACCGTAGACGCTGCTCGTGTACCGCGGCGTCGGCGTCCCCATCGAGCAGTACCCGCCGCCGGGCGTCGGCAGCCCGCAGCCGGTCACGACGCCGGGCGGTCCGGCGCCCCCACGACCAGACGGCGAAGGCCGGGAGGGCCAGCACGCACGTCAGCACGGCCCAGGCCCCCACACGGCTGCCGGTGATACCCCTGCCGCCCGCCAGCGCGAGACCACCAGTGGCCGCGACGGAGAGCGGCGCGAACAGGCCCCGCCGGAACGGCAGATACACCGCGGCGCTGTACACGAGCGTCAGTTCGACCCATCCGTACACCAGGAAGATGTCGCTCACCGGCGGCTGTGTCCAGGCGGCCCGGTCGCAGGCCTGCCACAGCACGAGGGCCAGCAGCACCGCCGCGAGCGCGCGTCCGGGCGCACGCGAGCGCCAGCCCAGCGGCACGGCGTGCAGGCCCGACAGCACGACCGTCGGTACGGCGGGCAGCACGCCGCCGAAGGAATCCGGCGCGTCGGCTGACAACAGGCTCGCGCCGAGGGAGAGCGCGATCGCCAGGACCACCAGCGCATAGTCGAGTGCGAACATCCCACGCCAGAGCGGCCACCGGCGAATGTGAGGTGTTGTCGCCGATGGCAGTTGAGCCCGAACCGTCCAGCCGGCACCCCCTCGGCTGTCCTGCCCCACCGGTCCGGCAGAGAGCGTCCCGCCCGCCGCGGAGACCGTGGCCGCCAGCCCCGCGAGGCCGTGCCCGGTCCCGAGGCCCGGCTCGGCAGCCGTACCGCCGTCGTCCGTGATGGTGACGGTGAGCAGGGGATCATCATGGGCCGCTCTGCCGCCCCCGGGAGGCTTGGCCCGGTCAAAGGCCCCCTCGATCCGGACACGCACCACCGCGCCCCCCGCGTACCGGGCCGCGTTGGTCAACGCCTCTCGGACAACGCGGTATGCCGCCTCGGTACTGCTTACCGGCGCCGTGTCCACCGTGCGCCGGTAGTCCACCGCGTGCGCGGCAGCCAGCTCGTCGATATCGGCGAAGGTGGCGGTGGCCGCGTACTCGCCAAGCTCGGTAAGACGCTCCAGCTCGCGAACGGCCTGGCGGCCCGCTTCGTCGGCATGCCGCAACGCGGCGGCTGTCTGTTCCTGGTCGCCGAGCCGGAGCGCGGCGCCCGCGGACACCACGACCCCGGTCAGCCGGTGCGCGGCCACATCGTGCAGCTCTGCCGCCAGCCGGTCCCGTTCGGCGAGCGCCGCGAACAGAGGGACTGCAGCGGTGCCGGCCTCGTAGTCGGCCAGCGCGGACCGACGGGCCAACCTGTGCCGGCGTGAGCGGCCCGTCGCCCAGGCAATCGCCACCCCGCCACCGGCCACCAGCACGACCCCTGCGACATAGCGCAGCGGTTCACCGCGGGCAGCAGCGACTGCGGCGGCGGCCAGCGCGGCGATGACCGCTCCCACGAGGGAGGCTCCAGCGGTCCGGTGCACGGCCAGGAGATGGAGCACGACCAGCACACAGACCGCCACAAGGACGGAAAGGACCCATGCGTGTCCAGCGAAGAGACCGTCCCATGCCGACCACATGAACCGGATCACCGACCCGCATCGGCGCCGAGAAGCCCCTCGGCCGCCTCTTCCCCAGGGATGGTGCGGCGTGCGAGCACTCCTTCAGGGCCGGTGGGCACTGCCAGCACCCCAGAACGCCTCAGGCCGACAAGCCAGTCCATCTCATCCGGCACCAGCGGCTCGATGATCCCCATCCCAGCAGACTAACCAACCAGCTGAAGGCGAGAAACGCCTCGTTGCCGTCGCGAGTACGCGAACCGCGTCAGCGCCCTCGGCCATCGACCAGGCCCCTTCGCCCGTTGCGGCTGCCCTGAACTGGGCCGCAGCCACTTGGCGTTGTTTTTTCGACGAGAACTACCGTGACCCCTACGGCGTCGTGCACAGCCCGGCGCGGGACTCGGGCGAGGGACCTCGGGCCGTGCGGGGTGGTGCGGGGGTCGGCGGGCGAGGGTGACGTGGTTGGGCTGGTCGGGACAGGTACTGAGAGCTTCGGTGAGCGCGGACGCAGACGACGGACTGCGCGGTGGCGCGCTCCGCATTCTGTCGTGCTTCTTGGCGCGGGCCCGGTCCGCGGAGCACCTACACCGTCCAGAAGCAGCCTCCAGCGGGCAGTTGCCACTTCAGGTACGAGAAGGGGGAGTCGCTGGAGGATCCGGCATGCACGCCGGGTGTGATCTCCCCAGCGGTCACGCTGGCGAATCTGAAGTCCACGATCTGCCGCAAGGGCGGCTACACCTCCGACATCAGGCCGTCCACGTCCGTCACCGGCAAGGAGAAGGCGTTGAACGCGGCCTCGTACGGTTACAAGGGCCGCATGGGTGATGCCGAGTACGACCACCTGCTATCCGGCGTCGCGGCGGCAATGTGACGGATTTGTGGTGGTGACAGCGTAGGCGGCATGCCGCTGACGACCAGCCGGGCTGAGGAGTCCGTGGGGCGAGCCGTAGGGTCAGGTCGTGAAGCCGTTGCCGAAGCGTACGTCGATGTCGATGATCCGGACTGGTCGCGAATACGGGGCCTGGCCCGTGCTTACTGAGTCGGATGGACAGCTGGTGCTGCTGTCGTTTGCCGATGGCGCGAGCAGAGTGTCCCGTTGGGATCCCGAGAGCGGCCGAGAAATGTGGCAGATGGACCTCTTGGCCGGCGGCGGCGAGTGCGCTGTCGCCCAAGCGAACGGAGCTGGCACGATACTCGCTGTCGCGTCCGAGGACGGTGTCGAGCGTCTGGACGCATTGACCGGCACGTCATTGCCGAGCGCTCACATGGAGAACGTCAGCACAGTCTGGGACGTGGCGGCAGGAGTTTTGCCCGATGGGCGCTCGTTCTTCGCGGGTGCCGGCCACCTCCACCGAGTTCATCGCTGGGATGCCCTGACCGGCGACCCACTGGGTGAGCCGTTGGCCGGGCACGGGACCTGTGTGATGTCCATGGCGGTTGTCCCCGCGAGCAAGACCGGGGACACGGTGATCACCTCTGGTGATGAGGCGGGCGTCGTCCTCCGCTGGGACGCGGCGACTGGCATGAGGATCGGGGAAGCGATCACTGGGCCTCGCGATGCAGTCCGCCAGATCGTGCCAGTGAGCCTGTCTGAAGGATCCACCCTTCTTGTGTGTGTGGATCGCGACAGACTCTTGTGGCGGTGGGATGCGGCCACCGGCGAGCTGGTCGGAGAGCCTGTTCCGCTGGGTTCGGAGTCGGCGTATCCGAGGGTGACCACGGCTGTCGTGGATGGCGCCGCGCGCATGTTCATCTCAGGGACGGACGACGGCATGGTGTGGGAGTGGGATCCCGTGACAGGCAAGCCGATCGAAGTCGCCATGCCCGGGATCAGTTTTGATGTGCTGGTCCGCGCCGACGGCGGCGCGGTGTTCGCGACCGGGTCACGCGAGGGTGATATCGCTCTTTACAACTGAGCGCCTGATCCCCTCAATGTGTCCAGCGGGCTGAGAGGGCTGGCCGGCGCTTCCCTGCCACGTAGTTCTTCGAGGCGGCACCACGTGGCATGGTGCTGCAAGGGTGTGCTCAGTCGCCTCCTCGCGTCTCCAGCTTGCGTCGCAGGGCGAGTAGTTCGCCGTGTGCTGCGGCGAGTGCGGCGTGTAGCTGTGCGAGCTCTTCGCGGTGTTTGCGGCGTTCGGTGGCGAGCTGCTGGGTGAGGCGGCGGACCAGTGTGCTGGCGGCGGCCTCGGTGTCGGGGTGGTGCGTGGAGTCGTCGGGGCCGACATCGCGTCGTGCCCGGCGCAGGGCCTCGACCTGCGGGCGCAGGGCGGGGTGTCGGTAGATGAAGTCGGTGGATACGCCGGCCGCCTTGGCGATGGAGGTCACGCTCACCAGCGTGCGGGTCTTGCGGGCTTCTTTCAGCGCCTTCTCGACGGCGTTCTCGGCTCGTTCGCGGCGCTGGCGGGCGGCTGTTGCCAGGGCTTTGGTGCTTGGGTTCATGAGCTGTCCGTGGTGTTCTCGGTGGGGTCGGGGGAGAGTCGGCGTTGTGGGGTGCCCGCGCCGCGGACCGGTGTGGTGGTGCCGTCCAAGCGGCGGATGCGTTCGATGGCGAGCAGGACGCCGTCGAGGGCGGCGACTTCCTCGGTGCGGCCGCGAAGCCAGATGTTGTCGTCGGTCATGGGCTCACCGAACCGCTGCGTGTGGGCATGCTGGCGGCAGTCGATCAGGTTCGTGGTCTCGTCGCGCTGCTGTGTGAGGACGTCGGCGAAGGTGGCGTCGGTGACGAATTTGGTGCAGGACAGGCAGGCGTTGCCCTTGTCGCAGGCTTGTCGGGGCGGCAGGGTGCAGTAGCCGTTGGGCAGGATCCGGTCGGTGCGCTGGTCGAGGGCGAGGGATTCGAACATCTCCCGCGGGTCACGCTCGTAGGCCCGGCCGTCGGCGGTCAGCTTCTTGTAGCGCAGGAATTCCTGTTCTGCGGTGGTGGACAGGGTGCGGGCGTAGTGCAGGAACATCGCCGGGGTCTTGTGGCCCATGTATCGCATAGCCACGTGCAGGGGGACGCCGGCGTTGAGCAGGCTGGTGGCCTTGGTGTGCCGGAAGGTGTGGGTCTTGGAGATCTTGATCAGGTGGTCCTGGTCGTCGCGCAGGTCGATGGCGGAGGCGAAGTCCGTCAGCCGCGGGCGGGCCGTCGTCGACGGATAGGGGCGGTCGCCGTTGCGGTTGTTGCGCTCGGCCAGGAACAGGTATTTGGGGGCGACGCCGGGCCGGTTCTGGCCGGTCATGAAGTTGCGGGCGTAGTCCTGCTGTCGGCGGACCAGATCGAGGGTCTCCTGGTCGATGGGGATGGTGCTGTCCTCGGTGATGATCTTCGTCTGCTGGTAGCGCAGTCGTGCGACGTGGCCGTCCGGGTCGGGGAAGGGAACGGCGAGGATCGGGTCAAAGTCCAGCAGGGTGACTTCACTGATCCGTCTGCCGGTCTTGATGAGCAGGCCGACGATGCGGACCAGTTGCTCGTCCGCGAATCCACCCTCGGCCTTGGGCTGGGCGAGCAAGCCGCTGTGCTCGGCGATCCGGCTGATCACCGCATCGCTGAGGACGGCGTCGGGCGGCGGCGCCTTCGGCCCGGTGGGTTTGTCGCCGTAGCGGAACAGCACGGCGTGCTGCGGCCCCAGCCGCTGCCAGCGGGCCCCGGCCAGGACTTTGGCGGCCTCGTCGCGTTCCTCGAACACGAAGCGGTATAGCTGCTCCAGCCCCGTCATGGCGGCGCGGCGATGAATCGGCCCGAGCCGTTCGCCCTTGTTCGCCCCAGCGGTGCACCGCTGCTGGTTCAGCCACTGCCGAAAGCCCTGGACCCACTGGCCGAGCTGGCTCGGGTCGTCGACCAAGTGCGGGCCGTCGCAGCCCACCAGGTCGAGATAGCGCTGGAACCAGCATAGGTTCACCTGCCGGGTGAAGGCCGTGCTCCAGGTGTAGACGCCGCGCTCCAGCTGGCGCGACAGCCACCACTTGGCCGCCTCACGCAGCCACGGGGTGGTCAGGTGGCGGAAGTAGATCAGGTTGTGGCGCTTGGGCTCATGTTCACGCAGCGGGATGCGGGTGTCCAACAGCGGGTTCCACACGTTCAGTTCTCACCACGGGCCGCGGTGGTAGACGTGAACCAGCAAGTCGACGGCGCGCGCCAGGATGCGCCCGACGATCGCCATCTGGTTGGCGGCAAGAGGATCGCCGATCCGGATGCGGGCCTTGCGGATGGCGCGCAGCCAGTCCTCGTGCGGCAGGTCCGTCAGGCTCGACAGCCGTGCGTGCGCGGAGTCGGTGAGCACCAGGGCGATCTGGCGGGTCAGCTTCGTGGTGTTCTGCGCCTGGATGCGCATGCCGAGCTGGACCTGCCGCTCGGGGATCAGGCGAACTCGGTGCGCATGCTCGTCGGCAGGCCCCGCAGGTCGATCGCGACGCTCTTCTCGCGTGCCCGGTAGGACGGCTGGTTCTCCAGCACCGCTTCCAGCCAGCAGTCCGGCATCGTCGCCCGGGTGAAGTACGCCTGCCGGGCATCCTGCGGGAGGCTGGCGGCCAATTGGGCGTTGATCTCGGCGTCGAACAGGCGGCGGTGCCCAAGGAGCGGGTCGGACTGGGCGGTGCGGCGGGGACGATGCCGTGCAGCGCCGTTCATGCCATCGCTCCCCACCGGGCGGCCAGGGTCTTCCAGTCGGCCGCCGCCCGCATCGCCGCGTCCTCGGTGACGTGCGCGTACGTCGTCATCAGGGTGTGGATGTCGCGGTGCCCCAGGCGCCGCTGCACCACGTGCTCGGGCACCCCTGCCAGCAACAGCGCCGTCGCGTGCGAGTGGCGGAACCAGTGCGGCGTCCACGCAGCCGGCAGCAGAGGATGCCGACGTTTGAAGGCGTCGATCCAGTCGTAGACCGTCTCCGGCCGCAGCGGCCTGCCGAGCCGACCGCGGAACAGGTTCACGAACACCGGATCGTCATCGTCGAAGTCGATGCCCGACTCGATCAGCAGGAACAGGTACTCGCCGTACCGGTCGTCATTGATGTAGATGCGCCGGTACTGCTGGTTCTTCACCCGCAGCCGCCGCCGGGTGTCCTCGCGTGGCTGAACGTCCACGTGCGCGGTGGTGCCGGTTCCGGGCTGCCAATCGTGGTGTCGCAGCAGCAAGGCCTCGGCCAACCTCAGTCCGGTCTCCTCCAGCAGCGTCCACAACAGCCGCAGCCGCAAGTCACCCATCCAGCCGCCCTGGTCCCGGTCGAACACGGCGGCATCGTCCTTAATCACGGCCATCTGCCGTGGCGTCAGGAACGGCGGCGGAAGACGCGGGTCACGGCGCCGGCCGATCACCCGGCGGTCCTGACCGCCACCGACATGCCCCAGGAACGAGGCGTAGCGGCCGCGCGATTCCATCGTGCCGCCCTTGACGTGCACGTAGAACGTGTGCGCGGCCGGCACATCGGCGACCACCGCCTGATAGCGGTAGAAGCTCATCACCGAGGTCAGGGCCGCATCGACCGTGCTCGCCGGCACAGGCGTGAACGGCCTGAGCGCGAGCACCGCCGGATCGGTACCTCGGTTGCTCAACCGGCGCGCGAACCCGGCGAGATCCTCCACACCGACACACTGCCAGTCCAGGCCCCGATCTTCCAGCAACGACCACCACAACGCCAGGCCGTGCGCGTACGAGCGGACGGTGTGCGGCGAGTACTGCTCCTGCCGCAGATGCTCCAGGTACTCCTCGGCCGGCTCCACGACCCGCCACTGCCGGTCGAGAACGACATACGTGACCTCGTCACCGACCGTGACCCGCTGTCGAACTGCCATGTCCGCAACCGTAGGAGCTCGTCCGCACAGGGCGAGAGCCGATCGTCAGCAGCGTCACCGTCATGAGCGAACAACCCCAGATAGTGACAACCGGCGGGCCTAAAGCCGGTACTTTGCCGTCTGTCAGCGACATCAGCGGCACTCATCGGCAACCCCGGATGTCACCTGATCAGCCTTCAGCTCGGCGGCGACCCCAATCATCCCCGCAACCTGTGGGTCGAGCCGCCGGACCCGGGCCACAAGAAGGGCGGCGAGGTCAACAACCGCAAGGACCCGGTGGAGACGAAGCTGCACACCGCTGTCTGCGCCGGCAAGGTCACGCTCACGGCCGCGCAGAAGGCCATCGTCAGTGACTGGACCACGGCCCTCAGCAGCCTCGGCCTCGGGTGAAGGTGCGGCGGCTGGACGGGGGCGTGCGTGGGTGAAAGCCCCGGCTGGACGGGGGAGACCAGCCGGGGCCGCAGGTGGTGGCGTGCGGAGGGCGGTCGCCGCGCGGCGGAAGGCTCCATGGGGCTTCAGCCGGACGATCGTCCCCATGGGCTGTAGGTGAGGCTCGGGGACACTGTCCCCTCCGCAGCCACATATAGATGAACCGTGAACTTCCTCTGCTTGTCCCGGTGTTGCCGCTGCGGGCGGTGTGAGGTGAGGCACGTCCCGCAGCTGTCATCGCAGTGAGCCCAGGTGCTCGCGCCGTGTGGTGACCAGGGCTCGCCAGCGGCCGCGGGTGGCTGGTTCGCCGTCGATCCGCGAGCGGCTGGACCTGGTCCTGCTGCACAACTCGGAGAGGGCGCACACCGGCGACCGGCCGGGCCTGCACCGTGCGATCCGGGACGCGTTCGCTGTCTTGGAGGAGGAGACGGCGGCCGGGCATGTGGCCGGGTACGGCATCGCCACCGGGGCGGGCCTGGAAGAGGGGGCGTTCACAGTGGAGGAACTGCTCGCCCTGGCTGGCGAAGCCGCCGGGGGACAGCAGTACCACCACCTGGTCGCGGTGCAGTTGCCGGTCAGCCTGGTGCTGGACGCCGATCACGCGGGCCCTGGACGGCAGGAGCCCCTCCCGGCCGCCGCCAGAGCGGGGCTGCGAGTGATGGCCTCCGCGCCGATGCACAGCGGGGAACTGCCTGCCATGGTCGACCATGAGCTCGCCGACCTCATCCGGCCGGGCTTGCCCTCGTACAGGCGTGCATCCTGGCGACAGCCTCATGCCAAGGAGTGACAGACGTCCTCGTGGCCGCTTCCAGTACGCCACACTGGAGGGGAGCGGCCGATGCCGTCGCTCAACCCTCCCTGACCGCCGCCCAGTTGCGGGAGATCACTGGGGTACTCGCCTCCCCCTGACCCGGACACCGAACAAGGCATGCGTGCCCACCACGCGCGCGCCGCCCAGGCTCTGGCGGTCCACACGGAGCCGGGCGGGGCGTTCTGGGGCTGGGCGCCCCGGCCCGCACCGCCGACGGAGAGCCGGCCTGGCTGCGCCTGGTGGCCGCACCGGAGGACAAGGCGTCGGGGAAGCGGTGGGAGGGCGCCCTGGACGCACAACGCGTCTTCGGCGACCTCGACGGGCACCGGCCCGCACTCCTGGCGGTGCACGACGCCTTCGATGACGGCACCGCCTACCGGGCGGAGCTGTCGGCCCGCGTCGATCAGGCGGTCTTGTCCGACGACCCGATCCTGCAACGCGACCTCGAGTTGCCCACCGCCTGGTGGACCGACCTGACGGAGTCGCTGGAGAAGGTGGCGGCGGCCGACACCCATCGCGTCGCCGTGCGCGAGCAGTACATGGACCGTGCCATCCCCCAGTTCCTCGGGATCCCGGCACCCGCTGTGACCTGCTGGACCACCGCCCATGCGGACCTGCACGGGGCGAACGTCAGCGCGCCCCTGCGGCTGTTGGACTGGGAGGGATGGGGCCGCGCTCCGGAGGGGTTCGACGCCGCTACGCTCTACGCCTACTCGCTGCACCAGCCGGACGTTGCCGCCCGCGTCCGCACCGCCTTCCCCATCCTGGGAAGCCCGGCTGGCCTCGCCGCTGAAGCGACCGTGGGTGCCCAGCTGCTCCAGACCGTGGCCCGCGGGGACAACCTGGTGCTGGAAGACCAGCTCCGGAACTGGTCCGGGGAACTCCGCCACCGCTGACCGGATCGGAAACCATACCTGTACCGCCCACCACCGGCCGTCTGCAATGGACCGACGTCCCCCGCCGCTCCGAGCCCGCCTTGAAGACGCCCTGGGCGCACCCGTCACCGACACCGTTGCCCGTCGAAGCCCTCCACGGCATCGGCCCCCGCCAGGCCCAGACGCTCCGCGACTACGGCGTGCACTGCGTCGGCCTGCTCGTCGCGATCCCGTCGGCCACCGTGCAGCGCCTCCTGGGCGGCCGGGCCGGACGCCAGGTGGCCGACCGGGCCCGCGGCATCGGCCCCCGCCCCGTCACCCCGCGCGCCTTGCCGGCCTCGGCGAGCGTGAGCCACACCTTCCCCCGGCACACCCTGGATGGCGCCGCCGTCAGAGCGGCCCTGCTCGGCCTGGTCGTCACCCTCGCCGTCCAGCTGCGCCGCCGGGGCCAGGCGGCCCGCGGTCTGACACTGACCCTGCGCTTCGCGGGGGGCGCCACGTGGGAGAAGACCCGCCGGCTACCGGAGGCCTCCGCCCACCACGACGATCTCCGCCCACCACGACGATCTCCGCACACGACGACGATCTCCGCACGCCGGCCTACCGGCTGATCGACGCGGCAGGACTCCAGCACGGCCGCCTCACCGGAATCATGCTGAAAGGCGAGGACCCGATCGCCGCCGACCAGGTCGCCGAGCGGATCAGCTTCGACGGCGCGCGCGAAGCCCGGCTGGTCGCCGAAGAAGTCAGCGACCGCATCCGCGCCAAGTTCGGACCCGGCGCGATCCGCCCCGCCACCACACTCCTGCGCGTCTCCTGACCCGCCCGGCCCCGCCGCGGAGGCGAGACCCGTGCTCCTCCAACCGCCAGGACTTCCAGGCCTGTTGCCCCACACCCTTCGCACTGGCCGTACGCCACCGCGGTCTCCCGCCGGGCACCGTCCGCGTCGACCTGGGCGATCAGCCGGATGTGAATCCGGCTGATCGCCCGTCTCTCAGCCCTCCTTCTGGATCTTTGGCGACCAGGCGACTGGCCCGTGGCCGACCCTCACCGCCGGCCGGAACGGCGGCCTCGCTGGTTCGGGCCGCCTGATCACTCCGCGCGGACAGCGCGGGCCGACATGCTGCGCATGGCGTAATGAGCCGCTCCTGCGGCTTCTCCAGGTTCAGGTTGTGCGGAGGCAGTGATCGGTATGGGCGGCAGGGAGGGGGTGGCGAGGCGGGTTATGGGCGAGGAGAGCGTGGATCGGTCGGAGGGTTTCGGTGAGCGGCTGCTCGGTCTGCTGCTGGATCGGGCGCGGCTGATGCCGCCGCAGCTGATCGCCCCGTTGATTGCGGAGGAGGTGGCCGGGATCGGTGGTCGGGACGTCTCCATCCTGCTGCAGGACTACGCGCAGGAGGTGCTGGTGCCGCTTGCGGGCAGGAAGCTGCACGTCGGCCAGCCCGAGCCGATGGCCGACTCCCCTGCCGGCCGGGCCTTCCTGAGCGAGGACGTCGTCGAGGTGCCGCAGGCCCCCAGCGGCGTGCGGATGTATCTGCCGCTGCTGGACGGCAGCGACCAGGTGGGGGTGATGGCCCTGACCCTGGACGCCGTCGGCGACGACGACCGGCGCCTGCTGCGCAGGCTCGCCGGCCTGGTCGCCGACATGCTGGTCACCAAGAACGCCTACACCGACCAGTTCTTCCTGGCCCGGCGCCGGGAGCCGATGAGCGTGTCCGCGGAGATCCAGTGGAACCTGCTGCCGCCGCTGACGATGACCCTGCCGCAGGTCGCGGTGGCCGGCGTCCTGGAGCCCGCCTACCGGGTCGCCGGCGACAGCTTCGACTACGCCCTCAACGGCAACATCCTGCACATGGCCGTGATCGACGCGATGGGCCACGGCCTGGACGCCGCCGTGATGGCGACCGTGGCCATCGGCGCCTACCGCCATGCCCGGCGCGTGTTCGTCAGCCTGGCCGAGAAGTACGCCTTCATGGACGACGCCATCTCCCGGCAGTTCGGTCCCGACCATTTCGTCACCGCCCAGCTGATGCACATCAACATCGCCACCGGTGAGCTGGAACTGGTCAACGCGGGCCACCCCGCGCCGCTGCTGATCCGCGAAGGCCGGGTCGACCGGCAGCTGGAGAGCGCGACGACGCTGCCCGTCGGCTTCGGCGGCGAGTTGCCCCGGATCCGAGAGCACCTACTCCAGCCGGGCGACCGGGTGCTGTGCTACACCGACGGCATCATCGAGGAACACGTCACCGGCGGCGAGCCGTTCGGCGAGGAACGCCTCATCCACTGCGTCAACCGCCTGGGAGAAGAGCCGTCACAGGGGGTACGGGCGGATCTGCGCCGGCTCTCCCACACCCTGAAGAGGGAACGGGACGGACACACCAGCGACGACGCCACCCTCTTCATGATCGAGTGGCGCGGCGGCGCCACCGACCACCTCGCGGTCCTTGACTGAGCAATTTTGACGTCACCCGAATCCGAACCGGACAGCGCCGCCCACCCGGACGACGGTCACCCTTCCACGCCTGGCCAACTGACCTCCCAAGGGGAGTGTTCGGAAAACAGGTATTCATGCCTGGCACGACGTGCCGGCGCCCCGGGAGGTTTTCCCGTCCGAGCGGCTTCACCCGGCCGGTGCGCGGCTACGCGCGCGTGCTGACGTAGCGCACGGTCGGACCCCACCGCTCCATCACGGGCGCCATGCACCACTGGCACAGCGGATTCTCTGGGGCAAGCAGTGTGGCGTGAGGCGGAGTTCGACAACTCAGTGCAGCTCAGCGCCGGTGCGACTGACGCTAGCGGATGCGACAGATGTGACGCCATCGCTGAATCGAGCGACAACGCCACCCCCTATGGGCACATCTTCAGTCCTGGCAGGCGCACCCGGCGGTGCTCTTGGGGGTGCCGGTAACGAACGTGTCATGAGCCCCAAACGGTTACTGGAGAGGCCGTTGTGACCTGGATCTCTCTCCGGCATGATCTGCGGCCATGAATCGGCAGCCGGTGGGGATGGACGAGCTGGTCGAGCACTGGACGGTGCTGGACGACGAGACGGAGTTCGTGGCGGGAGCCAGGGTGTCAAATCATGTGACAGCAAACTGCACTCTCTGCGCGGTTCCTACTCGACCCCCAAGGCCTTCATGACGGACGGGTCATGTTCACGAGTTTCGAGAGCGCCTGGGTGCTTGCTTCGGGACTGTGATTGTGCGCTCGGGCCTGGGTGCTGCTGAAAGCCAAGCCCGGGGGCCGCTGGTGTGAACCGACAGTGTGTCGGGCCTGTCGCCGGTCAGGGGCCTGGGGTGCCTGATCCACAATGGCCGAAGGCGATCCCTCGCCAAGGCCTTCTTCCGTCTTCTGGAGTTTACGGTGACATTCTCACTGCCGGCGGCTGCCAGCCTGCCAGGCTCAGCGCGCAGGTATCGTGCCGGTTCGGCCAGGAGTCGGGGCCGAGTGCTGGCCATGGCGGCCGGTGTCTTCTGCGCCGCGGCCGTCACCCCGGTGGCGTTGTCCGTGCCCGCCCACGCGCAGGGCACCTGTACGGTCTCCGGTCCCACCACCACCTGTACGTTCGCCTTCACTGGCGCCGAGGAGACGTTCACCGTCCCAGTCGGTGTCACGCAGGTCGACGTCACGGCGATCGGCGCGGCCGGCGGTCTGTCGGGTGTCAACACCACGCCCGGCGGCCGGGGCGCCCAGGTGTCGGGCACGCTCACCGGCTTGTCCGGCGGGCAGACCCTCTACGTCGAGGTCGGTGGCATCCCCACGCTCACCACCCCCACCTGCTACCCTTTCTCGCCGTGTATCGGCGGCTTCAACGGCGGCGGCAGCAGCCACTACGGCGGCGGTGGAGGCGGGGCCTCCGACGTCCGTACCCAGCCCCGGACCACGCCCCTCACCACCACCGACTCCCGCCTGATCGTGGCCGCAGGCGGCGGTGGAGCCGGTGAGGTATTCAGCTCGTCGTGCACGGGCGGCAGCCAGGGCGGGGACGCCGGCCAGCCGGGCGCAAACGGGGTGTGCAACGGGGGAACCGGCGGCGGGGCCGGCACGGCCACCCAGGGCGGGCCTGGCGGCACGTCCCCCAGCGGTTCCAGCGGCGCCTCCGGCACACTCGGCACCGGCGGCGACGGCGGCGGTCCAGGCGGCTTCCGGACGGGTGGCGGCGGAGGCGGCGGCTACTACGGCGGCGGTGGTGGTGGCGACCTCAACATCAACATCAGCCCGTTCGGGAGCGCGGGTGGTGGGGGCGGTGGTTCGTCCCTGGTCCCGGCCGGCGGCACGGGCCCCACGGTGACCAGCGCCGCCGCGGGCATCACCATCAGCTACCTCACCCCGAAGGCCACCTTGGCCATCGCCAAGACCCACACCGGAAACTTCACCCAAGGCCAGCAAGGCACCTACACCATCACCGTCGGCAACAACGGGACCGGCTCAACTGACGGCAGCACGGTCACCGTGCACGACACCCTGCCGGCAGGACTCACCGCGGCCAGCATCACCGGCACGGGATGGACCTGCACCCTGGCCACGCTGACGTGCACGCGCAGTGACGTGCTGGCCGCCGGAAGCAGCTACCAACCCATCACCCTGCAGGTCGACGTGTCCTGCACGGCTCCAGCTCAGGGCACCGACACCGCCACCGTCACCGGAGGCGGCGACCCCACCACCCACACCGCCACCGACTCCACGACCATCCAGCCCGGCTGCCAGAAGCCCTCCTTGACCATCGCCAAGAGGCACATCGGGCACTTCACCGAGGGCAAGGACGGCACCTACACCATCACGGTCGGCAACAACGGGACCGGCCCAACTGGCGGCAGCACGGTTACGGTTCACGACACCCTGCCGAAGGGACTTACCGCCGACAAGATCAGCGGCTCGGGCTGGAACTGCAACCGGTCCACGCTGACCTGCACCCGCAGTGACGTCCTGGCCGCCGGGCAGAAGTACCCGCCGATCAAGCTGAAGGTCGACGTCTCCTGCCACGCCCCCCGCCAGGTCACCAACACCACCACGGTCACCGGGGGCGGCGACCCCAAACCCCATACCGCCACCGACCCCACCACCATCAAGCACCACTGCCACCACGAACGGCACCAGTCGCACCACTGACACTGGCACTGGAGCCGCCACGGATGACGGCGTGACACCGGGGCGGGGCTCACGCGGATGAACCGCGAGCCCCGCCCCTGTTTCAACGGGCAGGCCGACAGCCCCTGTTCGTAAGAGGATCCCCCAACGAACAGAAGTGATCTTGCTCGGCAGGGATCTTCGACCAGGACGAACGACGTCTCATTTAGGGTGTCCGGTGATCTGTACGGTCAACAGGGGCTATCCGTACACTCCTCGGCTGTGACCGGACTCCTCACGGGCTACGCCCGCTGCTCGACCGACGCCCAGGACCTCACCGCCCAGCGGGAGATCCTCACCGGCCTCGGCGTACCCGAAGACCGGATCTACCTCGACCGCGGACTGACCGGCACCCACCGCAACCGGCCCGGCCTCGACCAAGCCCTCGCCGCCGTGCGCGTCGGCGACACCCTCGTCGTGCCCAAGCTCGACCGCCTCGCCCGCCCCGTGCCCGACGCCCGTGACATCGGCGACTCACTCGTCGCCCGCGGCGTCAAGCTCTCCCTCGGCGGCAGCCTCTACGACCCGGCCGACCCCATGGACAAGATGTTCTTCAACATCCTGGCCACCTTCGCCGAGTTCGAGGTTGACCTCCTGCGGCTGCGGACCCGGGAGGGCATGGCCGTCGCCAGGGCGAAGGGGCAGCTGAAGGGCAAGAAACCCAAGCTGACGGCCCGGCAGCAGGCCCACTTGGTCGAGCAGCACGCCACCGGCGAGCACTCCATCTCCGACCTCGCCGAGTTGTTCTCTGTATCGAGGGCGACGGTGTATCGGGTACTCGAACGCTCCCGTATCGGCCCCTGAGACTCGCGACAGACCGCCCTCACCAGCGGGAACATCTGCGTTTGGGGCTCGTGACACGTTCGTTAATGGCACCCGTCTTGGCCTCGCTCACGGTGACGGACGGGTCGGCCGCCTGCTCGGCCGGGGTGCAGCAGGCGGTGACACCGCAGCAGGAGTCGTCCGTCGCGGGGGCGTCCTGCACGGAGGCAGCGGGCTTGGTGGCGCGGACGATGGCGGAGTGCATGCCGTCGGCGACCGGGTGGGTCGGGGTGATCTCGACGCCTGTGAACCCGGCCGCTTCCAGACCCGCGCGGTATTCGGCGAAGGACAGTGCGCCGGCGATGCAGCCGACGTAGTCGCCGCGCTCGGCACGCTGTTCGGTGGTGAGGGTGTCGTCGGCGACGACGTCGGAGACGCCGATCCGGCCGCCGGGCTTGAGGACGCGGAAGGTCTCGGCGAAGACGGCGGGCTTGTCGGTGGACAGGTTGATGACGCAGTTGGAGATGACGACGTCGATGGTGTTCGCGGGCAGTGGGACGGCTTCGATGGCGCCCTTGAGGAACTCGACGTTCGTGGCGCCCGCCTTCGCCGTGTTGGAGAGAGCCAGGGCGAGCATCTCCTCGGTCATGTCCAGCCCGTACGCCTTGCCGGTCGGCCCGACGCGGCGGGCGGAGAGGAGGACGTCGATGCCCCCGCCCGAGCCGAGATCGAGGACTCGCTCACCCTCGCGCAGTTCGGCGACGGCGGTGGGGTTGCCGCAGCCGAGCGAGGCGGCGACGGCCCCGGCCGGCAGGGCGTCGCGCTCGTCGGCGGCGTAGAGGGCGGAGCCGAAGTTCTCGTCGACCTCGACCGGCTCGGGTCCGCAACAGGCGGTGCCGCCCTCGGTGACCTTCACGGCTGCCGCCGCGTACCGCTGGCGGACGGTTTCACGCAGGTCGGTGGACTGCTCGGTCATGACTCACTCCCAGGTGACGGGCATGGCAAGCCCCGGAACTGGCCTGTATTGACGTTCATTGATGCAACCTTGCGCCTTGAATCGAAAAACGTCAACATAGAGGCATGTCGAAACAAGAGCTTGAGGTGATCGGCCAAGATGCAGCCTGCTGCCCGGGCCTGTCAGCCGCGCCGCTGGACGAGAACCAGGCCGCCGACCTGGCGAAAGTCTTCAAGGCCCTGGGCGACCCCGTCCGACTGCGCCTGATGTCGATGATCGCCTCCCGCGGCCAGGGCGGGGAGGTGTGCGTGTGCGAGCTGACTCCGGCCTTCGACCTGTCCCAGCCGACGATCTCCCACCACCTCAAGCTCCTGCGCCAGGCTGGCCTGATCGACTGTGAGCGCCGCGGCACCTGGGTCTACTACTGGGTGCTGCCCGGGGTCCTCGACAAGCTCGCCGCGTTCCTGACCACCACGCAGCCCGCCGGAGTCACCGCGTGAACGCACCGCTCGGCCGCCGCGTCGCCGCCGAGGCGATCGGCACCGGACTGCTGGTGGCGGTGGTGGTCGGATCCGGCATCCAGGCCACCGAGCTGTCGCACGACGTCGGCTTGCAGCTGCTCGCCAACTCCCTCGCCACGGTCTTCGGCCTAGGCGTGCTCATCCTGCTGCTCGGGCCCGTGTCCGGCGCGCACTTCAACCCGGTCGTCACGCTCGCCGCCTGGTTCACCGGCCGTCGTGATCCGGATGGCCTGGGCATGCGGAACGTCGCCGCGTACGTACCCGCCCAGATCGCGGGCGCGATTGGCGGGGCGATCCTGGCCGACGCGATGTTCGCCAAGCCGCTGGTCAAGTTCTCCGCCCACGACAGGTCCGCCGGTCACCTGCTGCTGGGCGAGATCGTCGCGACGGCCGGGCTGATCCTGCTGATCTTCGGCCTGAACCGAATCGGCCGCGCCGCGCTCGCCCCGGCCGCGGTGGCCTCCTACATCGGCGCCGCCTACTGGTTCACCTCCTCCACGTCCTTCGCGAACCCGGCGGTGACCATCGGCCGGGCGTTCACCGACACCTTCGCCGGTATCGCCCCTGTCTCTGTCGCCCCGTTCATCGCGGCCCAGTTGCTGGGAGCCGTGCTCGGGCTGGCGGCCTTCGCTGTCGTCTACGGCCGCCCTGCTCCCGTCCCGGATGAGGTCGTCGTCCCGCACGGCGAGCCGGAACCCGCCGTCTCCTGACCGATCCGCTCTCCCGAGAAAGCCCCCGCCCATGAGCTCTTCCGCCACGCCGCGTCCGTCGGTGCTGTTCGTCTGCGTCCATAACGCCGGCCGCTCCCAGATGGCCGCCGCCTTCCTCACTCACCTCGCGAGCGACCTCTTTGAGGTCCGCTCCGCCGGCTCGGCTCCCGCAGACACCGTCAACCCGGCCGTGGTCGAAGCGATGCGCGAGGTTGGCATCGACATCTCCGCCGAGACCCCGAAGATCCTCACGGTGGAGGCCGTCCAGGCATCCGACGTCGTCATCACCATGGGGTGCGGCGACACCTGCCCCGTCTTCCCTGGCAAGCGGTACCTCGACTGGCAGCTCGACGACCCGGCCGGGCAAGGTGTTGAGGCGGTGCGCCCTATCCGCGACGCGATCGAGACCCGTGTCCGGGTGCTGATCTCGGAAGTGGCGCGGGGCTGACGGCCCGGTCACTCGCGCTGGTTCAAGGCCCTGGTCAGCTGCCGGTTGGCTTCCCGGGCAGCTTCAAGTTCGGCCTCGCGCTCCTCCAGGGACGCCTTCAGCTCGACGGACTGCTGTTCCAGGCGGGTGATTGTCCGCAGGAGTTCCTCGACATCGGCGGGGGCACCGAGGCTGGACTCGCGCCAGACCTGCTCCCCCAGCGCCTCGGACAGACGCTTCTCCAGCTGCTGGACGCGGGCGACGAGCCGGGTGTTGCGCGCCTGTGCGTTGGCGAGATCGGCCTGGAGTGAGGCACGGCTGACGGGGGTGGCGCCCGCCGAATCCTGTGCGGCGGGTTCGAGTTCGGCGGCGTGGATCAGGGCGAGCAGGTCGCGGTGGCGGTAGAGGAACGTGCGGTCCACCCCGGCCTGCCGGGCGATGCCGGAGACGCTGATGGGCGAGCCGTTCTGAGCCGCTGTCTTGAGGGCGCTGGCCACCCGCTGACGGCGGCGGTCGGTGTCGTCCTGGCGGCCTTGGTGCATCGTGGTCATTCGGCCCTCCGGGGGCGGACGTCGGGAAGGGGCTGGCCGATGCGGGGCATGCCGAGCATCACGCTGCGGCTGCGGCGGACCACGGCGACGGCCTCCTGAATCTGCGCCTGTTCCTCCGCGCTCAGGTCGCCGAGGTCGGCTTTGACCCGGGTGATCAGGCGCCGCACTCGTCGGATCTCCTCATCCGAGGGCATGGCCTCGCTGCGCGCCCAGTCGTCCGCCTCGAACGCGGACATCAGCCGCTCACGACTGCGCAGCAGGTCAGCGAGGTATGTCTGCAGATCGGGAAGGTAGGAGACGTCAGTGCGGAAGTGATCGCAACCCACGCAACGGAACCGGATGGGGCAACTCTGTCCGCCGGCCGCGACGTTTGAGGGCTCCTGGCACACGCCGTAGGGGACACTGACCTCGCCAATCGCCCGTCGCACGTGCTCGGAGTCCAGCAGCGATTGGGCCTTGCGCCACACCCGGTTGCCGCGGCGGTCGAACTGCAGGGCGGTGACGCGGTCGACGGCTTCGCGGCGGCGTTCCTCGCCGACGCGGTAGTAGCCCTGGGTGGTGGTGATCAGCCGGTGGTCCATCAGCTCCTTGAGGACGTCGACCGGGACGCCGGCGTCGGCGTGTCGCTGGGCGTAGCAGTGCCGGTAGGCGTAGGGGAAGATCCGGGTTTTGTCGAACGGCACGAGTCGTGTGACGCGGGTGTCTCCTTCGGCGACGGCGACCGGCACCAAGAGGTCGGGGAAGGAGCCCACCCAGGCCCGGTGCTGGGCGGAGATGTCCACGAGCGGCTTGGTGCCCTCCGGGTTGGCCTTGGGGCGCGGAAGAAGTCGCAGTCGGGCAAGGTCGGTTGCGGGGAAGCGTCCGCGGACGCGCTGCTGCTGGCGGCGGATGGTCCCGGCGGTCTCCCTGCCGATCGGCAGGCGTCGGCCGAGTCGATATGCCTTGTGGTTGTCGTAGACCAGGACGTCGGAGCCGTCCGGGTCCTGCTCCAGGCAGTTGAGAGACAAGGTGTTGATCTCGTCTGGACGCCGTCCGGTGTCGATGAGAAGCTCGGCGGCGACGCGGACCTCGATGCTGCTCATGGCTTCCAACTCGTCCAGGTGGGCGCACAGCTCACGCAGCACCTCTTCTGGCAGGTCGCGTCCAGCCTCGGTGTCCTCGGGCTCATCGGGCATGTCCTCCGGCGAGATAGAGAAGTCGGCCGGCATTCCCTCCAGCAGCTGCCCGGGCATGGTGAGGCCGAGAGTGCGGAAGCGGTGCAGGACTCGGCGGACGAACCGGGTGAAGGCCAGCCGTCGGGATGGGCTGATCTTCCCGGTCGAGGTGAAGTAGCCCATGCGATTGATGAAGGCGACGATGTCGCTGCGTCCCCAGGCCGCAGGCACCGTGCCACGGTCCTGGCGCTGCACGCGCAGGCTCTCCGAGAGCATGCCCACGGCCGCGATGATTGCGCGGGAGCGCTGGACCGCGTTCTTGTTCCGGCGCCGGGGCAAGTCGTGGTAGACCCAGATCTTCATCGCTTCCCGCAGCGGCTCCTGCAGCACGGGCGCGAACGAGATGTGGCCGGTGTAGCCGAAGACCGCCATTTCCAGACGTCCTTGACGCGTTCGGCTTCCGGCGTCATGTTCAGCAGGCGCAGCGCCCGCTGCCAGGCCCGGATCATCGTGACCTGTTCGCGGCTGTGCCCGTGACCTGCCGGATCCGTCACCTCCGCCAGCTGCTGCACCTGGTGGGTGCGTAGCCGGTCATACAGCGGGCGCAGGCACTCCGGGCGTGCCTTGAATCCATCCTGGGTGCGGGCCCACAGCCCGTAGAGGAGCTCGGCGACCAGCCGGTCCGGCAGGCCGCGCAGGCTGACCTCGCGAGTGGTGCAGATCGCCTTGTCCGTCCGGCGCCAGTGCGCCTCGCCGAACCCGGGCATTGTTCGGGCCTGGTACAGGCGGTTGAGATGCGCCTTGCAGTACGCGGCTTGGCGGCTGACGCGGTCCAGGTAGCACGCGGCCACCTCGCACGGCCCGAAGGAGGCGTACCCGGTCACTCTCGGGTGGACGAGGAACTCCTCCAAGGCCAAAGCGCTGAGGCCGGTCTTGGTGTGCTGGGTATGGTGGGCCAGGCAGAGCTGGCTGGCGACGGTGATGCGGGGCCGCTCGCAACTTCCAACCGTGCACGGGCCTTGGCCGACCCCGCGGCTGGTCTCCTTCGGCACGAGCAGGAACTCCTCCAGCTGGAGGTCGGAGCGGTGCCACCGCTCCATACAGCCCCCGCACATCGGCCGCGTCAAGACGGTGATCGCCAGAGGGCAGCCGGGTACGGGGCAGTCGGGCAGGCCGATCACCGGATGCTGCCGCGGCCACGTGATCACCCGCCGTTCCCAGTCCCACCCCAACAGGACGAGGAAGTCGCTGTCCAGGGCTGTGAGGATCTCCTCCAGCCGCTCGTTCCCCGTCCGCGCCTGGTTCCCCGTCGGCGCTCCGCTCCCGAGCAGGGCTGCGGCGCTCGCGGCCATCACCGGCCGGCCTCCGGTCCGCCCAGCCCACGCGGCGATGGCACCCGCTCGACCGCCGCCCGCACGCGCTTCGGATCCGGGAACAGGTACGGCGCTTGCGAATCCAGGCTCTTCTGCCCGAGCACCGCCTGCACCTCGTCCGGAGCACCTCCGGCGTCGGCGACGTTCGACGCGAAGGCCCGGCGGGCCATGTGTGCTCCCACCCGCCGGGCCAGACCGGCCCGGTCGCTGAGCCGTTCCAGCAACTCCCCAATCGCCTCCGGTGACACCGGTTCTCCAAGCGGTGCCCGGAAGAGGTTCACGAGCAGGAAGTCGCTCCCGCCCGATCCGCGCAGTCGGTGCCGCTCCTCGTAATACAGGTCGAACGCGGACACCACCAGGAAGTCCAACGGCGCCACCCAGGCTTGCCGCGACTTCGACCAGGCCCCGTTCACGTTCTCCCGCCGCCGCACATGCACGTGAGCGCCCGGGTAATCGCAGCCCAGCGCCCGGGAGTCCGGCAGCAGATGAACGTCACTGCGCCGCAGACCCGCCACCTGACCGCGACGCAGCCCTACCCGGCCCACCAGCAGGACGATCAGCCGGTCACGCGCGTTGCGGCAGGCGACGAACATCGCCACCAGCTCGGCGTCCTCGGCCCGGTCCACTTGTGTCTCCGGCTCGCGAAGCGAGTGCACTGGCCGAAGCCGGTAAAACAGGCCGCCGTCCTCGCCCTGTGCCTCCGCCGGAAGGTCCCGGCTGTCGGCGAGCTCGTAGATCTGCCCGAGCACCGACCGCGGCGCCTCGCTCTCCGACACCGCGTACGACAGCAGGCCCCGCACCGCGACCAGCACCCGATTGATGCGCCGCTCACCACGTACTGGCTTCGCCCCCGGCCCCGGCTGCACGATCGACACCACCCCGTCCGAAGGCGCCGGGGTGTACTTCAACCAGACCATGAACAGGCCGAGGTCCCGGCCCGCGGCCCGCCACTCCCGGCCTGTCGCCCTGCACCACCTCAGGTACAGGGCAATACCCTCGGCGTATGCCTTCGTGGTCAGCTCGGCGCGGTCCCGACCGAACCGCAGATTCCGAAGCCACCGATCAGCAACAGGGACGACCTCCAGGTCGTCATCAAGGACCGTCCAGTACCTCTGCCCGGACGGCATCACCACGGGAAACGCCCGCATCATCAACTCCTGCCACGAGTCGTGCAACAACCCGCCGCAGAGCCACACCCCCCGAGAACGAGCCTCAGAGGTTCAACGAACGCACCTCACCCAACGTCACACCACACCTGGTCCACCCCTAGAGAAAGCGGACAGCCGCCACTGCCGTACTTGTGCGTCTTGCGCTGGCTTCTCTGCACTCCACCTGAATGGGCGGCGAGGGGATTCGGGGTGGCATGGGGTGTGCTGCTAGGAGGCTTCCGGGTGGAGTCCGTATTCGGCTAGCCACCCGAGCAGCTCGTGGCGGGATGCCTGGACGAGGCGCCCTCCCGTGAAGCGGGTGTCGTCGGTGACCTCTGCGACGCACTCGACCGGGGGAACAAAGGACTGTGCCTCGTCATCTGCAGTGAACTCGGCTTCTGCGAGTACCAGGCCCTGCAAGTGGCCGTCGAAGACGTCGACACCCAAGGGGGGAACGCTGAAACGGGTCTTCGACAGCAGGGCGGCCGGCAGTGAGGCGATCACGTCGTACTCGGCTGGCGACAAGTACGTATTCGTGATCAGGCCCTGGATGGCCCCGGGCTGAGAGATCGGGACTTTCTGGGTGAGCTTGAGCTCACAGCGGCCATCTGAGAAGTCGGCCCGACGCAGCCGCAAGCGCGTTCCTGTCACATACCGATCGTTGATCACGCGACTGACGGTCACCGCCGACGGTGCTGGTGGCTCGGCCAGCAGGAACCGCCTCTCCCGTTCGACACGTGCGTACTTGCCTGGGTGAACCGCCTGGCCTTCAACCCCACCTCTTTTGTCGATCATGAGGACAGCCTCTCAGCCGCGAGGGCCCGGAAACTCAAGGTCGACAGTGGTTCGTCGCCGTGAGCGGATGGCGTCGGCTTGCTTGGTCCGCAGGAACGTCAACGTCAGGTCGATGCCCTCGATCTCCCCCAGCCATGCGAACTGGCCCTCCATCACACGCAGATCGAAGCCGAACGCAGTGAGGGTGGCACCTGCCCGGGCCGCGCGGGCAAGTCCTGCGGACGGCCGGTGCTGACTCTCGGTCTGTGCGGCAGGTGCCGCGTCCGGACAGAATGCGACCGGATCCAACTGGACACCGCTTGGCACCCCCAAGGTGCCGAAGTCTCTGTCTGGGTTGCCGCAGCAGAACCTCAGGGAGCGAGTACGCCGCTGTAGCGCCCACGAGCGTCACAACGGCCATCGCAGCGCCGACACTCGACTTGCCTCACTGTTGGTGCAGGTGGTGCCGGGCTCGGGCGTCTGCTTGCCCTGCACGAACTCCGAGAAGAACTTGTCGACGCCACCTCCTGGCTGGGTACGCCGGATTGCGAGGCAGGGCGTCACACTCTGCGAGGCAACGCCCGGTCGGCCTCTCGCGGCATCTATGGCTCTGCGGTCGGGGCCCTCGATGAGCAAGCCTCGGGGGTCTGATGCCTGATGCCGGTTGTGTGGAACGGCTACTTCTGTGATGCGCGTCAGCTGGCGTTGTTGCCTGTGAGGGCTGTGCCGAGGCGCTTGAGCAGTGCGTCGAGCGTTGCCAGCTGTTGCGGTTCGAGCGAGTCGAAGCATCGGCGGAGTGCGTGCGTTCCGGCTTGTTCTGCGGCTGTCAGCGTCGCGCGGCCCGTCTCGGTAAGGGAGACGGTTTTGCGGCGGCGGTCCTCGGGGTCGCCGGTCCGGGCGACCAGGCCGAGTCGTTCACAGCTTTCCACGGCTTGGGTGACGGAGCGGGGTGCCTGTCCGAGCGTGGTGGCGAGCTCGGCTTGGTGGAGCGTGCCGCGGTCGGCCAGTACTTGGAGGATTTTGGTGCGGGACAGGGACAGGCCGGCGGTCGACGTCATGTACCGGTCGACCTGTTCGCGTAGGCCGTGGGCGAGGGTGAGGAAGGAGAGCCCCACCTGCTCCGGAGTGCTGGCCGTGGTTGTTACTTCGGGCTGGTCCATGGTTCGGGTATCCTCGCACAACATGATCGTGAGGTACCTCATGAATGGAGTTGCGAGATGGACCGCCCCGTCGCCGTGATCACCGGAGCTACCTCCGGACTGGGCCGCATTGCCGCGTTCGAGCTGGCCCGCCAGGGCTACCGCATCGGCGCCGTGGCCCGATCCCGCAGCAAGGCCGAAGCGCTCGTCACCGGCCTCAAGGAGGTGACCGACGCGCCCGTGGACGTTTTCCACGCCGACCTCGGCCTGACTGCGCACGCGCGCCGGGTGGGTGAGGAGATCGCCGCGTATTACCCGCGCCTGGACGTTCTGATCAACAACGCGGGTCTGCACGCCTTTGCGCAGCGGGTCACCACTGAAGGCTTCGCGGACATGACAGCGGTGAACTACCTGAGCCCGTTCGTCCTGACCGGGGCGCTGACGGCGAGGCTCGGCGCCTCCGCCCCCGCCCGGATCGTCAACGTCGCCTCCGAGGCATCCCAGCAGGCGAAGACGATCGCTCCGGCCGAGGACCTGCGCAGCACCGTCCCCTACAGTCGCCGGGAGTCGATGGCCCTGTACGGGCGCACCAAGCTGATGACCATCATGTGGACGCAGGAACTCGCCCGGCGCCTGGACGCGGACAAGGTGACCGTGAACTGCTGCGACCCCGGCTTCAACGCGACCGGCCTCGGCCGGGACCTGCCAGGCTCCGCAGTACTGCAGCGCGTGCTGAACACCCTGAAGATCGGCGACCCCCGCAAGGGCGCCGGCATCATCGTGCGGCTCGCCACCGACCCGGCCCTCGGCCGCACCAGCGGCGGCTACTTCTCCGTGCGCGACGCCCGCCCGCTGCAGTGCCCCGAGCCTGGACGGGACCCGCGCATGCAGCGCGAGCTGTGGGACGAGACGGTGGCGCTCCTCGCCGCTGGCCGCTCGGTCGGCTGAGCCTGGGGCGTCCGTCTCAGGGAGGACGGAAAGTTCATCGGCGGAGCCTGTCGGGCCCGCCCTCACACATCCCTTCTTCTCCTGGTGGGAGTAACTTTCGTAGCCACCTTTCTCTACCGGCTCGGCCGGCTCGCCTTCCGGCGGCGCCGGCTGGTGCTGCTGGCGTGGATCGCGGTGCTCGTCGCCGCGGTTATCGGCGTCAGCAGCGTGTCCGGCACTACGACGGATGACTTCACCCTTCTCGGTACTCAGTCGCAGCAGGCCATCGACCTGCTGGAGAAGGAGTTCCCGCAGGCCTCGGCATCCGGCGCCACGGTCCGGGTGGTCATCGAGGCAAAGGACGGGCAGAAGCTGACGTCCGCCGCGCACAAGCAGCAGGTGGAGTCCCTGGTGGCCGATCTGCAGCAGGCGCCACAGGTGGCCAGCGTCGCCGACCCCCTCACCAGCGGCCTGGTCAGCTCCTCGGGCAGCATCGCCTACACCCAGGTGACGCCGTCCCGCAGGCCGACATCACTCCCGCGGCGTCGGACGCCCTGCACGAGGTGGCGGGCAAGGGCGAGAAGGCAGGTCTGAACGTCAGCCTGGGCGGCAACGCCGTGCTGGAGGAGGAAGAAGGCAACGCAGCCGAGCTGATTGGTCTGCTAGTCGCCGCCTTCGTCCTCGTTGTCACCTTCGGATCGCTCGTCGCGGCCGGACTGCCGCTGCTGTCCGCGATCGTCGGCGTTGGCGTCGCCCTGTGTGCCATCACCGTCGCATCGTCGTTCGTGGACATGGCCTCCAACGCGCAGACCCTAGCGCTGATGCTGGGCCTGGCGGTGGCCATCGACTACGCCCTGTTCATTGTCTCCCGCTACCGCACGGACGGAGTGTTCACGCTCTTTGGAGCGTGCGGGGAAATCCGAAGAGGGCGAGTAGCCCTAGGTTGCCGAAGCGGGTGAGTGCGCTGATCTGTTTGCCTCGCAGGGTGAGTACAACCAGGCTGTTGGCCCGCCAGAGGGGTGCGGCGGGATCTGGGAGGTAAAGGACGAGGGCGGGTTGGCCGTTGGCGCGGGTGGGCACCAGTTTGAGGTCGTGGCCCAGGTGGGCTTGCAGGAGGAATCCGCCGACGGCCTGGGGTCCGCGGAGTTCGAGAGGCTCGGGTGGCATGGTGAGCCTGACGTCGCTGGTGATAAGTGCCACGAGTTCGTCCAGTTCGAGGCGCTCGAACGCGGTGACGAACCGGTCGACGATGGCGGCCTCGGCGGGGGAATGCGGCAACGGCACCTCGTCCGGGTCAGGGGTGGGCGGGAGGTTGCCCCGGGCTCGGATGAGCGCGCTGTTGACGGCTGTCGGAGTGGTGCCGAGAATGCCGGCGGTCTCGGCGGCTGAAAAACCGAGCACGTCCCGAAGCACCAGGACGGTTCGTTGCTGGGGTGGCAGGTGCTGCAGGCCCGCCACGAACGACAGAGCGATCGACTCACGTGTCGCGTACCGCGCTTCGGGGCCCGGGGCAAGGCCGCTCAGGTCGTCCGGGTAGGGCTGCAGCCACCACGGCTCGTCGGACCGCAGCGGCCCGCTCCAGCGCGTGCCCTGATCAAGCGGGTCGGCCGGTTGCGGGCGGCGGGATTCGCCGCGCAGGTAGTTCAGGCAGCGGGTCGTGGCGATCCGGTACAGCCACGCCCGAAGTGACCGGCCGTCGAACCGGCCGATCGAGCGCCATGCGGCCAACAGAGCCTCCTGAAGCACGTCCTCGGCGTCCTGGACCGATCCGAGAATCCGGTAGCAGTGCGCCTGCAACTCACGGTGATAGGGCTCGATGAGCTCGCGGAATGCCTCGCCGTCGCCAGCCTGGGCACGGGCGAGGGATATCTCGGTCATGCCGGACCCGTCCTTTCACCTGTCACCTGTCCAAAGGCCATCTGACTACCCACCTGGGCCGGTGGATTGCGCCTCCTGACAGTGCAACACCGCCTGCGGCGCGAATTCATCGGCGAATCGCCACGACGGCCGGTGTTTCAACGTGCGGACCTGATCAGCAACGAGCGGAGGCAGACGTGACCGCGGTAGACCCCAGCAACGACATCGGCGGCGGCCTGGCCGCCGCATCCGGCCAGGTGCGCCAGTGGCGGGCGTTCTCGCTGCTCGCCGTGGCGTACTTCATGACGGCGGTCGACATGTTGATCGTCAACGTCGCGTTGCCGACGATCGGCCGTAAGCTGCACTTCGCGCAGGCGGACCTGCAGTGGGTGGTGACCGCGTACGCTCTCACCTTCGGCGGGTTCCTGCTGCTCGGCGGCCGAGCCGCTGACCTGCTCGGGCGCAGGCGCGTGTTTACAGCCGGGCTGGCTCTGTTCACCGCGGCCTCGCTGGCCTGCGCGCTGGCCGCCAGCGGCACGTTTCTGATCATCATGCGCGGCGTTCAGGGCCTGGGCGCCGCCATGGTGCTGCCCGCCGCGCTGTCGATCGTGATGAACATGTTTCCCGAGGGCGCCGAGCGTAACAAGGCACTCGGCCTGTGGGGCGCCATCGGCGCCAGCGGCGCGACCGTCGGCGTGCTGGCCGGCGGCGCCCTCACCCGGTACGCGGGCTGGCCGTACATCTTCTACTTGAACGTGATCGTCGGCGGGGCCGCGCTGCTCCTGACCCGGCGAGTGGTGCCGGAAAGCAGGCTGCAAGGAGCACGCCGCCGCTACGACCCGCTGGGTGCCATCACCGTGACAGGTGCCCTGGTGATCGTGGTCTTCGCGGTCGCACAAGCACCAACCGTCGGGTGGACAGCCACCGGGACCCTGGCCCTGCTCACGTCGTCGGCGGTCCTCCTGGCCGCGTTCGTGGCCATCGAGGCCAGGGCACAAGCGCCGCTGCTGCCGCTGCGGCTGATCCGGCTGAAAACCCTCGCCGGGTCCAACGCCGTCGGGCTCCTGCTCGGCGCCAGCTTCTACGGGTACATCTTCATCGGCACCCTCTACATGCAGCAAGTACTCGGATACTCCGCGATGAACACCGGCCTCGCCTGGCTCACCGTCGGGCTAACGGGAGTAGTCCTCGCAGGGCCGGCGCAGATGCTCGTCACCCGCACCTCCCTCAGCCTGGTGATGGCGGCCGGACTGACCCTGACCGGCGCCGGGATCCTATGGGCGACCCAAGCCCCCGCCCGCGGCAGCTTCTGGGCGAACCTGGCCGGGCCCTTCTTCCTCACCGGCACCGTCACCTGGATCTTCATCCCGGTATCCATCGGAGCCCTGGTCGGCGTCACCGAACGGGACGCAGGAGTCGCCTCCGGCCTCATCGACTCATCCCAACAACTCGGCGGCGCGATCGGGATCGCCATCGCCTCCACCGTGGCGGCCACACGAACCCACGACCTCCACACCCAGGGCCGCGCCATCACCAACGCACTCACCGGCGGATTCCACACCGCCCTGTGGGTCTGCGGACTCATCACCCTGTCCGCCATCCCCATCGCCTTCCTCCTCATCCGGCGCACCGACATCGCCCAGACCACAACCACCCGGCAGCGCCAAGTCCCGCAACCCGCCCCCGTTGACTAACCGTTGATCGGCGCCCGGCCAGCGCCGACCGGCAGCCCTGGCCTGGCACCCTCGTCGGCTTGCCGGCGGCCCAGCAGATCACCAGTGCAGCGGTGACTTCACCGCTTAACCACTCAGAGAAGGAGAACTACTGTGCGCAAACTCATCGAGTCGACGCTCGTCACGCTGGACGGCGTCATCGAAGCCCCTGAACGCTGGGCCAGTTTCGACGCCGAGGCTTCGGCGTTGTCGCTTCAACAGCTGGACAACTATGACGCATTCGTCATGGGCCGGATGACCTACGAGACCTTCTACGCGAACTGGGGTCATGTCACCGGCAACCCCTACATTGACCGCATCAACGCCATGCCCAAGTACGTCGCGTCTCGATCGCTGGCCGAGACGAAATGGAACGCCACCCTGCTGGGTCCCGACCCGTCCAGCGTGATCGCGGAACTGAAGAGGCAGCCAGGGAAGGACCTCATCAAGTACGGCACCACTCGTTTCGATGCCACACTCATCCAAGACCACCTGATCGACGAGTTCCGCTTCTGGTTCATGCCCGTCGTGGCCGGCTCAGGGCAACGGCTCTTCGAACACGTGGACGTCACGAGGCTGGACCTCAGGCTTACCGACGAGAAGCGACTGCGGAACGGGTCGGTCATCCTCACCTATGTGCCGCGCTGACCTCACGCGGCGGCCCGGATCAGGCGGCATATCGCCCTTTGAGCACTGTGCATTGTGAAGATGCAGGTCATGGGTCTTGCGTGGATCCGCTCACCGTGGCGGGCGCTGCCCGCCGGGAAGATCGCCGGAGTCGTGCTGGCGGTATTGCGCTGTGACCAGCGACCCGGTGATCTGGCCGGCGGCAACGGGGTCCACCGCACCACCGTGGGCCGCTGGGTGCGAGAGGATGTCGGCCCGCTGGCCGCCCGCGCCCCGCGCCTGGACTGCGCACTGAAGAAGATCGCCCGAACGGGCGGCGGAGTCGTGCTGCTGGACGGCTCCCTGATATGCACCCGACGCCGCACCGGGCAGGAGAACCGGAAGAACTACTCGGGCAAGAGCAAATGCCACGGCCTGCTCGTGATCGCCCTCATCGACGATCGTGGCCGACTGCTCTGGGTCTCCGCCGCCCGGCCCGGACGCACCTCGGAGATCACCGCTTGCCGGCACGACAGACTCACCGCCCACCTCCGCCAGGCCGGCCTCGGCGTCGTCGCCGACCTGGGCTTCGTCGGCCTCGACGACACAGGCGATCCCGACGCCGACCCGACAGTGATCACCGGCTACAAGGCCGCCCGCAACCGGCCTCTCACCCCCGGTCAGAAGCTGTCGAACACGGTGCTGGCCGCCGTGCGTGCCCCCGTCGAGCACGGCTTCGCGCACCTCAAGAACGGGCGCGTGCTGGTCAAGGTTCGCACCGACCCGAAATGGGCGACCACCCTGGTCAGGGCCCTGCTGGTCCTGACGAACCGTGAAGTCGCCCGGTGACCGACGATCTTGTCGATGGACTACCGCTTCGGACCTGCCCGGGTGCCCCTCCTGCCCTTCACACCACACCTGTGACCTGCGCCTTCACGATGCACACCGCTCACTGGACTACGACACCCCGGTGCTGCGCTGCCTGCTCGGCTCCAGCAGCGCTGTTCCCGCCCAAGCCATGGGACCGCCTGATGTGCTTGGCACTGCCCCGGTCCCGTACTGCTGCACACCAGCCGGACCCGCACGATCACGTTTTGGCCGGGGCATCACGGACCGCCCCTGGTGACGATGCAATGGGCTCCTGCGAATGCTCAGCCTGCCGCTCCCTCCTGCTGCGGCTCGGCCGGAGCAGGCTCCGAGACGGCCGCCGCGGTGTAGAAGACCGACGAGCCCTGCTTGGCGCGGTGAGCATGCCCCTTGGCGACCAGCCCTTCGAGAGTGGTGCGCACGACCGTGGTCTTCACGCTGCGGTCGGGGTGGGCCTGCGTGAGCGCGGTAGTGATTTCGGCAGCAGAACGCGGCTCGCGCTGCTGCTCCAGGTGGCCGCGGATCACCTCGACGAGAGTCGGCTTGGCGGCCGTCTCGGTCGCCGTCATGGACGAGGCCTTGGCGGCGGGCTTCTTGGAAGCCGTCTTCTTCGCGGGCGTAGCGGCCGCCTTCTTCCGCTTGCTCTGCTTGGGTTCGGCGGAGGCCTGGTGAGGCACGGACGGCGCAGCCGTGGCTGCCCCGGCGGCGGGGTTTGCGGTGCCGAGAGCCTGCTGCATGTTCACCAGCACGGTGTGGTCCTGCTGCAGGGCATGCAACTGCTCCTGCAGGGCCTCGATCTCCTGACCGATACGTTCCTGCTCCTTGGCGTTGTGCTCAAGGTCACCCGTCACCCGGGCGATGTATTGCGACGTCAGTTCTGTGGAATGGGCCTTGATTTCAGACATGACACGGGCCTTTCTGTAGTCCGCGGCCACGGCGGTGAAGGCAGCAGCCATGTGTGCGAACGGATAGAGGTAGGTGCCTCGTTTGCGATGACCGGATCACCCGCAGGACACAACTGCCGAAGCCGACGGCAGTTTAGAGATAGTACGCATGAATAGAGCTGGATGTTCGTGTTGAGTGATGCCTCCCTCTCTGGTTCAGGGTGAGCAGCCGGCAGAGATGGGGCATGTGAGGAAGAGACTGACTGGTGTGCTGTTTCACTGCTGAACCGCTGTACGGCCCACCCTGACCTGGGGAGACAGGTGCCAGGCGACTTCGTCGGTATCCCGGAAGTGGTGCCAGGCAGTCTCAGCGAGCGCGAAGCGGGCAGCCGGTCGAGGAGTTTTTCGATCTGGTGGGGTGAGTGGCCGCACAGACGTGCGAGCGCTTCCATGTCGGTACTGCCAGCCTCGCCCAATGCGTCCGTACGCCTGTGGCGGCACCCGTACTGGAACACCGTCCCGTCGGTGCCGGCAGCGCGCACCGAACTGCGGCTGCTGGCCCGCACGCGGGAATCGGCGCGGGCTGCATGAGGTTCGGCCGATCGCTCTGCGCTGCCCAGGAGCGCTGAACCGCGCCGGATTGCGACCTCTGTTGCACCAACGGTTGCGCGAGCCTTCCCAGTCTCCCGGAGTTCTCCCAGGTCACCACGGGCATACGGGCGTGGTTGGGGGTCTGGCATCCCCGTTGCGGCCGCTTTCGCCCATGTCCCTTGGCTGGAGTGAAGGAGAAGGGACGGGCGGGATGGGTGGCGCGGACGCAGGCAGGGATCGGGGCGCGCTCGTGCGTCATGGCATCTCACACCACCGCGTTCCGGGGCGGGCGATCGGCGGCGTTCCGGCGTCGCGCTGAACTCGCGTACTGCGCTGGGGAGGTGCCTACAGAGGCGGTGAAGTCGCGGGTGAAGTGGGCTTGATCGGCGTAGCCGAGTTCGGCGGCGAGAGCGGCCCAGTCCTGCGGTTCGGTGGCCGCGCGTGTGGCGGCCTCCTGTATGCGAGCTCGCCTGATCACCCACTTGGGTCCGATGCCGACGTACTCGGCGAACAGTCTCTGCAACCGGCGTGCACTCATATCGGCGATCGCGGCGAGCTGGGAGACCCGTAGAACGGAAGGGTCGTTGCTGATCGTTTCGACCAGCCGCGCGGCCTCGTCGATGGCAGGGTCGGGAGCGGGCCGGAAGCCACGCAGAAGCGTGGCCGCCAGTTCGAGCGCGGTCGGCACGCTGAGCTCGGCGATGATGGCGTCTGCGGCTGTCCGCGCGGCCGGGCCGAAGACGTCTTCGATGTCCAGGACTCGGTTGGTGAGGGTGGACATCGGGGCAGTGAAGAAGGGGTGGAAGCCGCCCGGTCGGAATCGCAGACCCAGTACACGGCCGGTTCCGGAGATCTCTCGGGCGAAGGTGTCGCTGACGATGCCGGTGATCTGGGCCTGCCCGCCGGTGGTGAAGGTGAGGTGAATCACCGGATGGGTGAGGACTTGCTGCTGGTGTGGCTCGGTCAGGTCCCAGTGGAGGATCCAGTAACCGTCGACGAATGGAGTCAGGTCAGGCGGGGCCGGGGCGTGATCGAGCCGGAACCGCTCGGCCGCGGTGTGAGGGTTGAGGATGGCCCGCTGTCGCGTTTGTTCAATACTCGTCATCGTCGTCCTGTCTACCGTGTTCTGACGCGAAGCGGGGAAGGGATGACATGGAGCTGAGATCGGTGATGACCCGGGCCTCGGAGGCAGCCGTGGACATCGTGGGCGGAATCAGGCCGGACCAGCTCGACGGGCAGACACCGTGCCAGGAACTGGGGGTCGGGGCGCTCGTGAATCACCTGATCTTCCTGACGGGTGTGCGGGGGCACGCCGCGGGACTCAAGCAGCCGCCGCAGGACCGGCCGGATCAGGTGACGGAAGGTCATGACTTCACCGCGGAGCCGGGGTGGGCCGAGGCGTATGCCGCCCGATCGGCGGCGACGGCCGCAGTCTGGAGCGATCCGCGGGCCTGGGCCGGCGAGACGGCGATGGCCGGGAGCAGTCGGATGCCGGCCCGCTTCATCGGTGGGATCGTGCTGGGGGAGTGGCTGTTGCACGGCTGGGACCTGGCGGTGGCCACCGGGCAGAAGCTGAGCGTGGACGACGAACTCGCGGCGGCGCTGTACGAGGACATCACTGGCAAGGCCGATATGGCCAGGCAGTACGGGGTGTACGGCCCCGAAGTGACCGTGCCGCCGACCGCGCCGCTGTTTGATCGCGCTCTGGGACTGGCGGGCCGCGACCCGTCGTGGAAGCACTGAGCCCGACCGCACGTGAACGGGCCCGGACCGGAGCTCCGGTGGTGCGGTTGTGTACACCCCCCAAGGCATTGCAAAGGCTCCGGAGTGGTCTAAGCGGGCGTCTCACGTGGCAAGTTTCGCGAGCCTCTTGTGGCAGCTCAGGGCGGTGGCCGTGGCCAGGCCTCGGCTCTGCCGGTCGTTGAGACCACGTACCGGATCTTGAGGCCACGAGCAGCCCATGGCAGGCTCATGCCGCATGATCGATGAATTCGCGAAAGACAACCTGCACGGGAGACTGCGGCGGGACCGCAAGGCGCTGCTCTGGAAACTCGACGGCTTGTCCGAATACGACGCCCGCCGACCTTTGACAGCGACCGGGACCAACCTCCTCGGCCTGGTCAAACACGTGGCCAGCGTCGAGGCCAGGTACTTCGGCGAGGTCTTCGACCGCCCTTCCCCGGAACCGCTACCCCGGTGGCAGGACCACGACGGCAGCGATCAGTGGGCGACCGAGGACGAGACGCGCGATCAGATCATCGAGTCCTACCGGCGCACGTGGGAACACTCGGACGCGACGATCAACGAGCTTCCCCTCGACGCCCCCGGCCACGTGCCGTGGTGGCCGGAGCCATATGCCGACACGAACCTGTTCGCCGTCATGGTCCATGTCCTCAGCGAGTCCGTCCGGCATGCCGGGCACGCCGACATCCTGCGCGAGGGCCTCGACGGCCGGACCGGGCTGCGCGCCGAACACGAGCAGCGGATCGACGAGGAAGCCCGCGTCGCCTACTGCGCGAAGATCGAGCAGGCCGCCAGATCGGCCGCATCAGTCAAGGTTTAGAGGCTGGCCCACGTGACTTGACGTTTGAGCGGCATGATGCCGGCCGTGGGTGCTGATCTGTCTAAGCGTCTGGTTCCTGATGAACTCTGGGAGCTGGTCGCCCCGTTACTGCCGTCGTTCGCGGCTCGACCGCAAGGTGGTGGGACCGCTCCGTGTGACGAGCGGGCCGTGTTCACCGCAGTGGTGTACGTGCTGACCAGCGGCTGTGCCTGGCGGCATCTGCCGCCGACGTTCGGCACGTCCTCCGCCACCGCGCATCGCCGCTTCACGGTATGGACCGAGGTCGGCCTGTGGCGTCGGCCGGTGCGGCACACCGACCCCGTCACCGCGCTTGCCACCGGCTCCGCGACCGCGACGGGCGGCTCGGACAGCACCTTGGCCACCGTCACGCGGGCTTCCGCCAGACGTTGAAGCGCCCGTTCCGCCTCGCCCAGGGCAGCCTCCACCCGCTCGGCCTCCTCCCGCAGCCGTGCCACCTCTTCCCGGACCTCCAGCAGACCGAGCACCGACGGCACCAGCCACCTCCACAAGCGAGACGAACAGACGAATTACGCCCATCTCTCCCGCCGCCGACCGGAGTTCATGCCCACCCAGCCCGAACCAAACGATCACGTTCGGAAAGCGGATGGCGTCTCAGAGGACACTGGTCCAGCGCAGCCTGGGCATGTTCAGTGTCCCGTCTCAAGCGATCTGTTCCCTGTCTCAGTTGATCTGGTCCAATTCACTCGGCGTCTCAACTGATGTGGTCCGTGGGTGGGCGGAGGATGGGGAAACCGCGTTGGTTGTATCCCGTGATCGGAGCCCAAGGATCCTCGCTCGGTGAGCTTTCCCTGGCGGATGTCATGATCGCCTTTGCCGGTGTGAGCACGCTGGCTTCGCGACTCGGGGTGGCTCGTATGAACACGTGGCAGGAGCTTTCAACGCTGGTGGAGAAGCGGCTGAGGGCGAGGTCGTCCGGGGAGCGCGGCGTTTTCGCTGCCGGTGTTGCGGAACGGCTCATGAGTCGGCACGAGGCGCTCCCCGAAGACGAGCAGGCGCCGTTCACCTTGACCCTTCGCCCCCTGCTGAACTCTGTGTGGGAGGGCGTTCTCGGTGATACGACGGCCTTCTCAGCAGTGAAGCGCGGTGTCGCCGAGTACATGCTCAGCGACTACTGCCACAACGACGGCCAGGACGGGCCCGATGATGCGGACGAATCCGCCGCAGCGGCGGCGTTGTATGCCGCGCACGCCTATCTGTTCGGCTGCCACGACTTCGCCAGCTGGACCAGTCGCCGGGCGGTGGAGGCGGTTGATCAACACCTTGAGTACCTGGCCGAGCAGGATGGAGACGAACTCGTCCCTGATCCGGACGAAGCGCTGGCCGCTGAACTGCAGCGGCAGTTGAGGGATCTCGACCTCATCGCGAAGTACTCAGCAGATCTTCGTTACTCCAGCATGGGACTGCCCATTGACACCTCGATCCGACTCCGCATGGAGCTGCGAGCTCCTCTCTCCAGCCGGGCGTGAGCGCCCGAGAGGCCGGATCCCTGATGCTCACGGTGGAAGCAGACCAGATCAACTGAGACGAGAGTCAGCATTCATCCGCCAAGGACCAGATCAACTGAGATCACCAGCACCCAGGTGTCTCAATTGATCTGGTCGTAGCAGGTCACAGCCCCAGCCCCGGACCAGATCAGTTGAGGCGGCGCATTCAGCATGTGTCGCGTCTCTGTCGATCTGGCCCCTGTCGCGGATGAACCGGTCCGAGACGTCCCTCGTCTCAGACGAACTGGTCTGGCCGGGCACGAGCGCCCCGATCTATCGACTCAGTCTCGCCTGCAAGCAACTCACTTGTCGAAGATTGGGTACATGTCGGCATAGGGGTCTGGCTCACCGGTCATAGGGTCCAGCCCGGCGACGAGTCGGCGGCGCTGTTCGCGCCAGCTGACGAACGGGGCAGGACGTCCCCAGAGCGACGCGTCGCCAAGCGGGCATTCATCGAACTCCGCCAGCATCATGCGCGTGAGGAACTGGATCATGCCGCAGTCGAAGAGCGCCCAGTGGGAGTCTCCGTAGGACACGTGGCGACGCCATGCCACAACCGGCCACTTGTCCGGATCTGCGTCCGTCATGAGCCATCCCATCTCGTTGGCGTTGCAGCCGGTTCCCCACGGAAGTACGGCCTCCGGGCCAGCGGAGATGCCTGGCGCACCGCCCTCGCTCTCCCACAGCTCGCGAAATCCGGGAGCCATGCTTGTCATATGGCAGTTGCCCAGGTCGGGGACGTCCACGGACAGCGGCGGGAGGACGACTAGTTCGCCGATGTCGCCCACGCCGTAGGTGTCCAGGAGGGACTTGTAGTCGCTTGGCAGTTGTGTGCCTAGCGCGGCTTCCGCGGCCGTCCAGTCGATGCGCTCCTCGCCCCGGTGCTCCGCGGGGACTATCCGAAGCAGAGCTTCAACATCGGCATGAATGGTCATGGTTCTGGCTCCTTGAGTGCGGCGACCGCTCACGGTAACCAGAGGGTCTGACATAGCGCCGGACCAGATCAATGGAGACAGCGAGCGGTATCCAGGCGGTGAGGACCAGATCAACCGAGATCCTCGACCGCCCGGCGTCTCGATTGATCTGGTCGACGCAGGTCGCCGTCGTCCCCAAGACCAGATCGTCTGAGACGGGACAGCATGACAGGAAATTCGAGCACGCGATCTAATGTCGCTCTGTGCTGCCCAGGAGCGCTGAACCGCGCCGGGTTGCGACATCTGTTGCACCAACGGCTGCGTCTGCTCTTACGCCATCTGTTGCGTGAGCCTCACGACGTCTCGGAGTTTGCCCGGCTTGCCACAGTCATACGGGCGTGGTCGGGGGCCTGACAGCCCCGTGGCGGCCGCATTCGCCCATGTTCCTGGGCTGGAGCGAAGGAGAGGGGACGGGCGGGATGGGCAGCGCGGACGCAGCCGGGGATCGGGGCGCGCTCAGCCGTGTTGGGCGTCGGCCAGGGCCACCGCGCCGCTGTCGGTGCGGCGGCGACGTCAGGCGGTGGACGTCGGCGGGGGAGAGGCCGGGGCGGGCGCGGTGCAGGCGTGCGGGGTGGGGCCACCGGCCGGAGGCGTCGCGGGCGACGCCGACGCCGACGCCGACTTCCAACACCAGTTCGGGCCTTACGAGCGCGACGGTTGGGCGGCCTGGTCCGTGGGGTGTCGTCGTGCCGGTGGGTGTGGTGGTTCGTAGGCTAGTTGTAGGATCTCGCGGCTCGTGTCATAGAGCATTGCGCTGACCAGCAGGTTCCTGATCTGTCTCAGGACGTTGCCCTACGCCTCTGTCTCAACTCCCATGGCATTTCCTCGTGTGGCGACCCGAGCGTGCTGGATGATGGGGCGGTGCAGCTCCCCTACGTCTACCGCGTCACCAAGTACGACCCCGCCGACCGTGACGAACACGGCTATTACACCGGCAGTGAGGACACCGTCAGCGATCACGGCGAGGTCGAGGCGTCTTATCTTCACGCGGTCGCGGCTTTCGCCCGGGACACCGGCGTCGATCACCTGGCCGTACGGGAACCACAGATCCCGTCCTTCGCGCACTTCGGTGTGGAGCCTCCGGTGGACGGCTTTGGGTTGGACGGGCTCTTCCCTGCCGGCCCTACCGGTTTTCACGACGGAGCAGAAGTACCGCTCGAAATCGGGCTGCAGCTGGTGCGCGCCATGTTGCGCGACAACGGCGCCTGGTGTCGGCTGGAGGCGGAATGCGCGTTCGCGGTCCATGTGGGATGGGACCAGTGCCTCTACATCAGCAGCCGTCGGCCTTGCGAGGAAGCGTTGGCCCACACCCGGGAGCTTGGACTGTTCCCAGAACGTCTGGACGCCTCCCCGTACGCTTTCGAGGCCGAGGAGGAAGAGGAGGGCATCCAGCGGCCCGGCGATGACGACTTCTGGGCCGACCTGCACAGGGCAGTCGTCACCGGCCGTGCAGGAATCCTGGAAGAGACGTATCTCGAAGGTGCCTCACGATGGCACCACCTCACCAGCGACACCATCGACCCCGTTCGCGTTGGACTGGCTCCCCGGGCCCGTCTCGCCGTCTGGCCGTCCCTGTCCACCGACATCGACGCCGTCCTGAGAGCCCTGCCCGCTGATGGCCTCGTCGAAGGCGTGTGGCAGGACGACGACGGCATCATCCGCAGCGCCATCGCCGAAGAGGACGAGTTCCCCGAACTGGCCGCCCGGATATCCCGTGCTCATGCCGCCGCGTTCCTGTCTGTGTATGCGGGTGAACGTGTGCCTTTGTGCACTGCTGTCATGTCCGACAACGACGGAGTCCTACGGGCTCGTTGGCGAACCAAGCCGACGCCGAGCGACCGCGACTGGGCACTTCGTCAGCCCCAAGGGTGAGCGCTTCTGTCCGTTCGCATCCATCGTGTCAGGGAGCCATGTCGGCGAGCTGCACACTGACAACTGCCTGAGACAAGACGGGCGAGCAATCCGGCTGGGGGTCAATGGGCCTGGATGTCACGGGGTCGATGTCTCAATGGGGCGGATTCCAGTCATCGTCGCAACACAGTGATCATTCCAGTGTTGCGACGAGCTTAGCGAAGAGGTTCGCGGGGGTGTTCCAGTTGAGGGTCTTGCGGGGGCGGCTGTTGAGTTCGGCGGCGACGAAGGCGAGGTCCTCGGCGCCGAAGACGGACAGGTCGGTGCTCTTGGGGAAGTACTGCCGCAGCAAACCGTTCGTGTTCTCGTTCGAGCCGCGTTGCCAGGGGCTGGCGGGCTCGCAGAAGTAGACGGGGATGCCGGTGACGCGGGTGAACTCGTGATGTCGGCTCATCTCGCTGCCCTGATCCCAGGTCACGGAGCGGGCCAGCTCGGCGGGGAGGTCGCCGAGGGCGTGGACGAGCGCGTCGCGGACCTGCTCGGCGCCCCGGCCACCGGGCAGGTGGAGGAGTTTGACGTAGCGGGTGGACCGGTCGACCAGGGTGCCGATCGCGGACCGGTTGCCCTTGCCGACGATCAGGTCGCCCTCCCAACTGCCCGCTATTTGACGGTCGTTGAGCTCCTCCGGGCGGTGCCTGATGAGGGTTCCGGGGTCGATGAACCGCGTGGCGCGCTCGTCGGGCCGGCGGCGTCGACGGCGAGCGGGCCGGCCGCTGCGCAGGACGTCGGAGGCGCGCTCCAGACCGCCGCGGTGCGGCAGATAGACGGCCTGGTAGACGGTCTCGTGCGCGAGGTGCCGCTCGGACTCGTCCGGGAAAGCGGTGCGCAGGGCCTGGCAGATCTGCTCCGGGCTCCACCGCCGGTCCAGACGCTGCTGGATGAACTCCTTCAGCTCCGGGTCACGTCGTATCTTGCCCTCCTTCGAGCGGGCGCGGCGTACGGCCGCCCGGCGCTGCGCCTGGAAGGGGTGGTACTTGCCGGTGCGCGGGTCGCTGTTGCGCCGCACCTCCCGGCTGATCGTGGCCGGGCTCCGGCCGAGTTCCCGGGCGATCGCTCGCAGCGAGTTCCCAGACCGGAGCAAATCGGCGATGACGAGCCGCTCGTCCTCGGCAAGGAACCGGTCTGAAATCCCGTCGCGATGCCGGTCCTCGGTGATCGGCGCGTAGACGCGCTCGTGCCCGGTCCGGTCGACTTCCTTGCGTCCGTACCGCCAGCGAGTCCCGGTCCTGCGGTTGATCCCCACCTCGCGGCACGCCGCCGAGTTGCTCATCCCTTGCGCCATGAGGCGAAGGTAATGATCACGCTTGTCCGCCAACGGAGCAGGTCCGCGCTTCTTCGATGTTCGACGCGGCTTGGCCATCGCAACACCCCACAGGGTCAGGTGTTGCAACCACCTTTAGAACCCAAGTCGTTCCCCTGGGGCCAACAAACGTGTTCGAGGCCAGCCAGGGCTCAAACCAGCAGGCGACACCGTGATCGCCTCAACGACAGTTCGAACCGCGGTTCTCGCAGGGCCACACGTCTGTGACGTTCGCTTGGTGAACCTCACTGCTTCCGGCTTCGGTGAAGGCCACAGTGTTAAGTGGATGCGACATGTCAGGTTCACCCCAGGCGTTGGCAACCAGGTGCGAAGTCTGCCACTCATGTCCGTTGGGCCAGCAGTAGTAGTTTTGGCGCATACCGTAGATCTCTTGCACGCCGGCCCCTTGTACCCACACGCAGTGCAGTGATCGGTTGTGTTTAACGGGGTCTCGCAGCTGCAGAGCCCAGGGGGCTTTTCTGCGGTAAGGCAGAGGGGACTGTGCTGGCGTGCCGGACAGTTTGGGCGACACCAAGCGGAGCGCCGCGTGGTCCCAAGGCGAGTCGATACACGCCATGTCGCGGCTTCCTGGCGCATTCCAGGGCTTGTACCAGCAGGGATCCAGAATTTGACCATTGGGGTTAAAGCAGCGCCAAGAGGTGGGGTCGCCGCTTCCCTGGGCCCCGGCAATACATTCGGCCCCACTGACGCGTTCAGTTACTTTGAACGGAGGCATCAGCCCTCCATCCTCGTGGAAAAGGGGGGCAGTTCAGTGCCAAGCGGGGCCCGGTCAGGCTGCCGGGGCGGTCAGGACGGCCTTGGCCGCCAGCCGGAGATTCCTGATCATCGGATTCGGGTCGTCCTTGCGGCTGACCAGGACGACCTGGCTCGGGGGAGCGCCCTCGACCGGGACGGTGACGAGGTCGGGACGCAGTGAGCTACGCCGATCGCCGACCGGTAGCACGGCGATCGCCCTGCCGCTCGCGACGAGTTCGAGCTTGTCCTCGTAGCTTTCGATCGGCGGCACGCCGGCCCCGAGGATTCGGTAGGAAGTCCAGTCCGCGGTCTCGAACGCGCACGGCGCCGCCTCCTCGCCGGCCAGTTCTTCCGCGGTCACCGACGTGCGGTCGGCCAAGGGATGGCCGCGCGGGACCACGAGCATCCGGGGCTCCTCGTACAGCGGCGTGGTGAACACGTCGTCGGCGGCGAGCGGCAGCGGGGCCCGCGCGATCAGGACGTCGACGTGCTTGTCGGACAGCGCCCCGACGTCGCGGCAGCTCAGGTACCGGGTGGCGATCTCGGCGTCCGGGTAACGGCGGCGCAGTTCCCGTACGGCGGCAGTGATCACCAAGTCTTCAACGTAGCCGATGGCGATTCGTTCGGTCTCGGCTTGTGCACGCACGGCCAGCTCGGCCTGGCGGGCGGCCTGCAGCAGGGCTTGGGCACGGGGGAGGAACCTCTGGCCAGCCGGAGTGAGCCGGGTGCCCTTGGGTTCGCGGTCCAGCAGTCGTGTGCCGAGATACTTCTCGAGCCGTTGGATCTGGCGGCTCAGCGCCGGCTGGGCCACGTGCAAGTCGGCGGCGGCCCGGCCGAAGTGCTGGTGCGCCGCCACCACGGTGAAGTAGCGCACCAGCCGCAGTTCCAGGTCCTGTCCGAGATCGTTCACCCTTGCAGGGTACGCGCCATGCTGTTTCGGAATGACTGGGTTGCCGAACCGGTCTTGGACGGCCGTGCCGTCCTGGGCCTTGACTGAAGGAGCAACGTTCTCCCAAGAAAGCGACAGGCGTGATGAAGGCGATCCAGTTCCACGAAGCGGGCGGGCCGGAAGTTTTGCAGTATGACGAGGTGCCGGTTCCCGAGATCGGCCCGGGCGAGGTGCTCGTCCGGGTGCACGCGGCGGGCATCAACCCGCCGGACTGGTACCTGCGTGAGGGGATGAAGGTCATGCCGGCCGCGGTGAGGCCGGCGCTGGAGTTCCCTCTGATCCCCGGAACGGACATGTCGGGCGTGGTCCAGGCGGTCGCTCCGGACGTGCTGGGGTTCGCCGTCGGTGACGAGGTCTTCGGCATGCTGCGGTTCCCCGGATTCGACGGCCGGACATACGCCGAGTATGTGGCCGCGCCGGCTTCGGATCTGGCTCACAAGCCTGCCGGTATCGACCACGTGCAGGCGGCTGGGGCGCCGATGGCCGTGCTTACGGCCTGGCAGTACCTGGTTGATCTCGGCCACGACGTGCCGTCTCCTTTCACCGGCCAGGTGCACCAGCCGGTGCCGATCACGCCAGGGATGACCGTGCTGGTCAACGGGGCCGCTGGTGGAGTGGGCCACTTCGCGGTGCAGCTGGCGAAATGGAAGGGGGCACAGGTAATCGCGGTGGCCTCGGGCCGGCACGAGCAGTTCCTGCGCAAGCTCGGCGCCGATGAGTTCATCGACTACACCAGGACGCAGGCCGCGGACGTGGTCAGCGGCGTCGACCTGGTGATCGACACCGTCGGTGGCCCGGACAGCTCACGCTTCCTGACCGTGCTCAAGCGCGGCGGCACCATGCTTCCGGTGTTCTTTGCCCAGTACGACCCGGAAGAGACGGCGAGTCTGGGCATCACAGTCTCGAACATTCAGGTGCGTTCCAACGGCCCCCAGCTCGCCGAGATCGGGCGCCTGTTCGACGAGGGCAAGCTCCAGGTCGGGGTGGACAGCACCTACCCGCTGCCCGAGGTGGGCAGCGCACACACGCGAGCCGCGCAGGGCCACCTCCAAGGCAAGATCGTGCTGACGGTGGTCTCGTGATCGCCGAACTCCAGCAGGCGGTGGCGAACTACGCCTACGCCCTGGACGAGCTGAATGTGCCCGAGTTGGAAGCGGTCCTGACCGAAGACACCACCTGGACCTTCACGATGCCCGGACGGGGAGTGCTCGGCCCGGTCGCCGGACGCGCGGCGGTGCTCGACCTTATCCGTGACGGGTACACGGCCCAGACCGGAAGGGTGCGGCACCACCTGGGCAATGTCGTGGTCACGACGACGGACGCCGCCACCGCTGAGGTGCGGGCCTGTCTGGTGCAGACGAGGAACACCGGCGAGAGCATCCAGATGATCTCGACCGGGGTCTACACGTTCGGCCTGTGCCGGTCCGACGGTGGCTGGCGGATCGCCGAGCTCACCCTGACGCTGGACAACGCCCTTTAGGGCGGGGCTAGGTGTATTGACCCGCAGCGGCGCGGTCGCTCGGCACGTCGCCGAACGCGGCGGCGATCTGCTTCAACGTCAGCAGTCAGGAGACCGTCAAGACGTTCGTGTCCTGCATTCTCGGCAAACTCGGGCTTCGCGACCGTGTTCAGGCTGGTCGTGTACGCCCCCCGCCGGGGCTGGTGATCTGATGCCGGTCCGCACAGCGGTCGGCCGTCCGGCATCAAGGTGGTCGCGTGGACGTATGGGTGAAGCGGCCGGACGGCGCCGACTACGACGACGCTCCGCCCATGGCCAGCGCGGTTCGCGCCAGACCGCGCAGCCAGGCGTGGGCGTGGTCGGTGTCGTAGCGCTGATGCCATGACAGGTATATCGGTGCCGACGGCAGTTCGAGCGGGAGGGGGAGCACGAGCAGGCCGAGGTCGGCGACCGCTGACCGCGTGGTGGCTTCGGGGACGGTGATCAGGAGATCGGAGCCGCGCGCGAACTCCATCGCGGCTGCTTCCGTGGGCGCGGTCGCCACCACGCGGCGGGTGAGGCCGAGCCGCGCGAGGGCATCGTCGAGGGCATTGCTGAGGTTTCCACGTCGCGAGACGGTGACGTGCTCAGCGGCGGCGTACCGCTTTGCGGTGACGGTCCTGACGCAGGTGAGGGGGTGCCCCTGCCTCACGACGATGACGAGGCGGGTCTCGCCCACGTTCTCGGCACGGATGTCCGGTGCGCTCGGGCGGTTGGCGTTCGCTTCCAGGTCGACCTCGCCGCGCCGCAACTCGGGGGTGTCGATGCTCGATTCCGCGACGAAGCGCAATCGCACGCCCGGCGCCTGTCCGCGCACGGCCGAGAGCAGTGTGGGGCCGCTCAAGGCGACCAGGGAATCGTGCCAGCGGAGTGTGAAGGTGCGCTCCAATGTTGCCAGATCGAGTTCACGGCTCGGTGCCAGCACCCCCTGGACCTGGTGCAGCAGCTCGTGCACCTGCTCCCGGACGGCGATCGCATACGGCGTCGGGGTCATCGTGCGGCCGGTGCGCACCAGGATCTGATCCCCGGTCGTGCGCCGAATCCGGCCCAGACTCCGGCTCATCGCGGGGGCGGTGACGTGCAGGCGCGCGGCCGCCCCGGCCACACTTCCCTCCTCCAGCAGCGCGTCGAGCGCGGCGAGCAGGTTCAAATCCAATTGCATGGGAGTAATCCTAGCCGTGCTTTACATGCATTTGAAGTTAATTAAAGGGCTGGCTACCTTCGAGACGAGAGCGCAAGACGGAACGCACAGCTTGGCCCGACCGGCCTCAGCACCCCTCCTCAGACGGGAGTACCACCATGTCCGAAACGCTTCAGACCACTGACGTCGCCGCCTCCGACGCCGACGTGCTCGCCCAGACCGCGATCGCCGTGCGTGAGGCGGGTTCGGCGCTGCGCGAGCGCTTCGGCGAGGTGGTCCGCTACCGGAACCGTGAAGAGCTGATGCGCGCGCTCGCCGCCAACGACGACACGGCCCTCGACATCCTGCGCCCCGGCCTCACGCGCCTGCGCCCGGACGCCGGCTGGGTGGAGGACGAGCTGGACGGCGGGGCGCTGCCGCCTGGCGAATGGTGGGTCGTGGATCCGGCCGAAGGCAACGTCAACCACCTGCACGCCCTGCCGGAGTGGGCGGTGACCGCCACCCTCGTGCGTGAGAACCAGCCGGTGCTCACTGCGGTCCACCTGCCGTTGACCGGCGAGACCTACACCGCGCTCACCGGCGCGGGCGCCTACCTCGACGGCCGACCGCTGCACGTCTCCCAGACCGCGGACCTCGGCCTGAGCATCGTGGCCACCAGCCAGGCCCGGCCGGACGAGGACGAGAAGGTCGTGCGGCGCGTCGGCTCCTCGATCACCGCGATGCTCTTCGACGCGCTCGTCGTCCGCACCGCCGTGCCCGCAACCCTGCACCTGCTGAACGTGGCCGCCGGCCGGATCGACGCCTTCTGGCAGTTCGCCGGCGCCCGCGCGGACCTGCTGCCCGGGGCGCTGCTCGTCACCGAGGCCGGCGGACAGATCTCCGACGCCGAGGGCCGCCCCTGGACCCCGCAGAGCGAGAGCCTCCTGGCCGCCGCGCCCGGCGTCCACGCCGAGGCCGTCGCCACGCTCTCACGCTGACCGCGCACCACTACCTGCACGCACGGAAGGACCAGATCATCATGACCACGATCGCAGTTCTCGGAAACGGCCGCGTCGGCGGCAACCTGGCCGCAGCCCTCACCCGGGCAGGGCATGAGGTGACCGTGGCGGACCGCGCGCCGGGCGCCGCCGCTGACGCTGCCCGGACAGCCCAGATCGTCATCAACGCCACCCCGGGAGCCGGCTCGCTGGACCGGCTCGTCGTCCTGCGCGAGGAACTGCGCGACAAGATCCTCGTCGACGTCTCCAACTCCACCACCGACGGACCGGACGGACTGCCTGCCCACCTGATCTACCCCGGCTCAAGCCTCGCCGAACAGCTCCAGGAAGCGCTCCCCGAAACGCGCGTCGTCAAGACACTCAACACCATGCTCTTCCCGGTGATGACCGCACCGGCCACGCTCACCCAGACACCAACCGCGTTCCTCTCCGGCGACGACCTGCAGGCCAAGCAGACCGTCCGTGAACTGCTCATCAACCTCGGCTGGCGCAAGGAGTGGATCACCGACCTCGGCGGGATCCAAACCGCCCGCGCCACAGAGGCCGCGATCCTCTTCGTCCCGCACGTCATCCGGTCCAGCGGATTCGCGCCCTTCGCGATCTCGGTCGCCCGCTGATCCGCACACAGTGCACCGCCGGGGCACGGCATGGCGCAGACGAAGTTCGACAGGCAGGTGGAAGAGACCGCCGAATCCCTCACGTTCGGTATCGGCCGGCTCCTGGCCGGGCGCCCCATGGACGGGGTGAAGCGGACCGACGCCACGTTCTGGCGCTCGGGTACCCGGGTCTTGGCGAAGGTCGAAGGCCGCGTGGGGCGTTCCTCGTACCGGGCCGGGTGGCAGCGCCTGGCCTTCCGGATCACCTGGCTCGCAGCGGCGGGGGAGGGTGCCTACCTGGTCGGCAGGCACCCGGACACCAGCTGGCAGATGGCCCAGGATCCGTGGGAGAACCGGGACCAGGCCCTCGCCCCGCTGGAGACCAGCGGCGTCGACGCGGCCTCCGCGTTGACCGTCGGCGGTGTCACGTAGGGGCTGCTGACCCGCAAGCGCCGGGAACTGATGCGTGAGTGGGTCCTTCCGCTGCATGAGGCGCTCGCGCTGCCGCTCAGGCTGCCGGAGCAGACCGACCCGCGCCGCTACCTCCACATCCCGAAGAACTTCTCCGACGAGGCCGCAGAGATACGCGTCGACGTGCCGGGGCGCCTGGACTTCTCCAAGGATCTGATCGCCGACCTCATCACGCAGAAGCTCGCACTGGAGGGCGTGACGTTCTCCTGGCACGTGGCCGGCCGCGAGACGTACGTGATGGTGAAGAAGACCGCAAGTCCCCGGCGAAGGCCCTGCTGAAGGGCCCTAAGATCCGGGAGATGATGGCCAAGGCCAAAGAGTCCGCACCTGTCGTCGGCGTCGGATCCGGCGGCAAGGCGGTCTCCGTCGACCTGGACGCCGGCTCCCCGCATGTCCTGTCGGCGTACGGCTCAATATGCACGGCCGAGTACAGATGAACGTGCGCAGCCACCCAAGGCCACCAAGTTAGGTGCGGGGCTGTTTCAGCGCTGTCAGTGGGACAGGGGATGATCCGGTGGATGCGCTGCACAACGTGGACTTCAGATCGCATGTTCGTCTCCTACCGGCAGTACTACCTGCAAGGCGACGACTTCCTCAGCAAGTACGACGACACAGACACGGTCGACCGGATCTTCACGGGAAACGGCCTGGCAGCCGGGGGCCCAGAACACCTCACGGTGCTCGCGGGCACGCACACCGGCTGGATACGCCTGACCACCCAGCACTGCGGGGATGAACCACTCCTGCCAGGGCAGGAGTGGGAGACCGTGGTGGACGTGAGCATCTGCAGCACGAGTGGCATCCTTCGGCTGTTCCGGTGGGGCGGGGATGTCGAGGAGGATGCCGGGAACTTCGCCACGGCCGGGGCGGGCTGGTATCGCGTCCGCGTCCAAGCACGCGGACGCGATGAAGGCGATGCGCATGAAGGCGACACCCCTGTGGAGGAGCACCTTCTGAGCATCTGGCCGGCACCGCCGCAACCTGACACAGTCCACCGCGCAAACGACGCCTTCGCCCGCACGCACTACGACCCCACCCGGCCTCCCGGCCAACCCATTCACCCCTGAGCACGTTCACCTGTACTCCATGGAGCAACCCAAGGTGTACGCCGACATGTCCTGATCTCCGCAGGCACCGGCGGCGGCAAGTCGACCGTCCTGCGCACCATCGCCTGCCAGTCCGGCGTCACGTTCTTGATCTTGCCCGGGCAGAGGGCGCTTCTGGGAATCGTGCTGCGTCGGGGGTTCGGCGCGCGCGGAGGCCGACGTCGGAGTGCGGAGTTCGCCGAGGAACCTCCAGTTGGCGCTGCCGAATCGTCAGGGCCGGATGGGGAGGTTGGCCTCCCATCCGTCGAGGAGTCGTTCGAGTCCCAGTTGGAAACCGCGCTCGGCGCTGTCGGCCGTGTGGGGAAGTTCGGCATCACGAATGACCCGGGGATCGTTCTGTCTGCCACGAGTGTGCCCGAGCCTCTGCGGGCGGTAAGCCATCCCTCGGTGACGAGGTCGCCATAGGCGTCAGCCACGGTGTTGCGGGCAAGCCCGAGGTCGGCGGCGAGTTGGCGGGAGGAGGGCAGCCGTGTGCCGGGTGCCAGGCGGCCGCTGCGGACAGCGTCGCGCAGGGCTGCGGCCAGCGCGCGGCGCACACCCTGTCCAGCTCGAATCAGATCACTCTCAAAGGCCTGCCGTAGCCGCGCTGGACTGGTCGTACCGCGGGCGGCGAGGGGCTCGACGGGCATGGCGGAGGTCAGGCCCGGTGGCCATAGGTGTGCGGATCCACAGGCTGCTCGGATTTGGGAAGTCCGCCGACCACGAGACGGTAGGAGTCGATCACGAGTTCCTTCACCAGCTCCTCGTCGACGGTGCCCCCGCCTTCCACTGTGATCCAGTGCCTCTTGTTCATGTGATAGCCGGGGGTGATGTCTGTGTGCCGCTCCCGTAGGGCTGCGGCGTCGTCCGGATTAGCTTTCAGGATCACGACAGGGTGCCCCGGCATGTCGGTCATGAGCATGAAAACCTTGCCGCGCACCTTGTAGAGGTCCCAGTCGGGGCCGAAACGATGCTCCAGGTCGGTGCCGGGCAGTTCCACGGTGCAGTCGCCCGCGATCTTCTGCAGCTCCTGTCCGTCCATAGTGATCAACTCCTCTATCAATCGAGTGCCCCGGCCGACCGGCCAAGGCCCCAAGGTGGGTTCCGGTGACCGCCTGACGGCGCGGCATCGGCGCTCCCGAGGTCCTGGGCGAGAAGGCCCGCCACGGATGCCAGGCCGTCGGCGCTGCGGCCCTTCCACGCTCTTGCCGTCACCTCCGCGAACCTGTTCAGGTCTAGAGCGTCCCGTTGACTCCGCCGCGGGCAGCCCCCGTCTGTCAGGCCCACGGAACTGTTGCTCTGCTCCCTCAGTGCCTACCTGGGGCGGTAGACGTACGCGCGAACGTAACCGGCGACGGCCGGAGGGGCGTCGCCGCCGGCACGTGCTCCGCCGGTTTCGAGGCGCTCACCGGTTTGCCCGGCCTGAGCAACAGCGCAGCCAGGACAGCGCGCTGCCCCGGCCGGCCGGCTCCGGCCTCGACCCCCTGTTTGCGTAGCCGGACGGGACCGACCATTGAGCACTGGACGTCCACGTGCATTTTGCTTACCGCCCTGGAGATCCTTGTGAGGCTTGACCGCTCAGCTGTCCGCAGGAGACCGCTCTCTCCAAACGTACCGCAAGTCGGCCATTTTTCAGGACCAAATGGTCCTCTCTTGCAGAGAGGGCCTCCGCTTTTGACTTGAGGCTGGGCTACGCACAGGCGCAGAAGGGGCTACGCCGGGCACGGAATGTGAGGACGGACGCCTCCTTCTGCCGGCAAACCCCCGTTCGGCCCGGCTATGGATGTCGGGAGGCGGTGAAGGTCCGGTGCCGGAGGCTGCGACGCGACCGCCTGCGGTGCGGCACCAGGATTTCTTGGCGCCGCTCTGCCGCAGACGGCTTAGTGCCCTGAAGGGCCTTCCGCCGGTGGACTGGTGTCCTCGGCGGGCACGGCATAGGCCTTGACGTGGCCGATCGCCATGTTCAGGGCGATCCTCATGGGTTTGACGTCCTGGGCTGTCTGGGCAAGGAGGTAGCCACCCTGAAGGGCGGCCATGAGGCCGGTGGCCAGCTCTTCGGCATCTGCGTCGGTCCTGAGGACTCCCGAGTCCTTCATTCGCTCGAGCCCGGCCTTGAGTAGTCCCTCCCAGCTGTCGAAGTGCCGGGCGAGCGCCTCGCGTGCCTCTTCGTCCTGATCGGCCAACTCGCTTGCAAGGGATCCGAGCGGGCAGCCGTACGCCCCGTTTCGGAGCGCGTTGTGTTCGATCAGCACGTCCCGCCAGCGCTCCAGCCCGCGGAGGGAGTTGAGCCGCTGAAGTAGCTGGTGCTGACGTTTGAGCAGTTCGGCAGCTTGCAAGGCGACAACGTCCCGCACCAGTGCATCCTTGTCGGGGTAGTGGCGGTAGAGCTGGGATTTGCTCGTTCCGCTGGCCGCCCTGACCTCGTCGAGGGTCGTGGCGGACACGCCCCTGACGTACATCATGTCGGCGGCAGCCCTCAAAATGCGCTCCCGAGTCGCCCGCCCGCGCTCAGTCAGCCGGGAGTCGTTTCTGTCGCGCGCCTGTTCCGCCACATAGGCCAGATTACCGCTGCGTAGGCTAGCAGGATTGAAAAGGGACCTCAAGGTCCTTTTTTCTGCGCACCTCCTGGGCGGTGGGACCGGCCGGAGCCGCACCCGGCCGAGTGCGCCTGGGTTCCGGCCGGCAGTACCACGGGACGATCCAGGCCCCCGGCGCCGCCTCTGAGGCCGAAGCGGTCCCCGCCCCTCTGTTTGTCCCCTCCCCATTGACCAGGCGCACGTGACCATCGGCAACGTCCCGATCCGCGATGACGCCGCTGTCGCCTTCGATCCGACCGAGCGGATCGCCGGGAGGACGATCGTCGGCGTTCGTCGATACACGCAGTCGGCCGGTGCCGCCCCAGAGTGACCGGCCGCGTGGACGAAGCCTGCTCTGCGGCAGATAGTTGATGAAGGACGACGAGGTCATATCGCTCGACGATGAGGGTGAGCGGCAAATGGACGCCTCGGACGAACTTCTTCAGATGGCTACACCGTCGGCTCTTTTGACCCTGGACGGAGCGATCCGCAGCCTCAACGCGGCAATGGCCAGAACACTGGGCAGGTCCGTGGAGCAGTGCGTGGGTCGTGGCTTCGGTGATCTGTTGCCCGCAAGCCAGCTGACTGCGGTCAAGAGTCTCGTGGCCCACGCCGCCACGACGAAGACGGTTGCGATGCGGGTGCTGGAGTTCCCCGGGCCAGGTACAGCATCTGTCGTCTGCCTTGTCGAGGCACGACCAGTGAGTGATCCCGTAGGTGGCGAGTCGCTGGTGTGGGTGCACTCATTGAACGCGGGAAACGACTTGGGCGCCCTGCTGATCCCGTTCCGTCTGGCAGCCAAGGCCGCCAACCTCGGTCTGTGCATGTATTCACCCCAGGAGCGCGAGCTGGAGTGGCTGGGTGGTGCACCCGCCTTGGCGGCGCTGTTCCCGGAGGCCTCCATGTCGTTGTCCGAGGTGGTTCGGCGAGTCCACCCCGATGACCGCGGGGCGCTGCGGCGGCTCGTGCGTTCGACGGCCACCCGGTCCCCCTGGATCAGGTTGCGGTTCCTTACAGAGCGCGATGGCTGGCACCTTCTGGTCTGCCGGGCCCGTCGGCTCATTCTGGGGTCTGGCGGCCCTGAGCGGGTCTTCGGAGTGATCCGCGATGACACCAAGAGGGAAGCGCGCAGACGCAGAGCGAAGGACGCGCTGAGTGCTGAGCGTCAGCGTGCCGACGAGATCGTAGCCTTCTCTTCCGCCGTGATGACTGCAGTCACGGAGCAAGAAGTACGGCAGGTCGTCCTGACCCGGCTCGCCGCCACATTCGGTGGTACCGGCGCCGCGCTGGCGTTCATCAGGCAAGGCCGTCTACGCGTTTCCTCCGATGCCGGGATCCCGATACCGGTGGCCGACCTGCAAGGCCTGCCGCTGGACGCCCCCAGCGCGCTGCCCCATGTGATCCGCACTGGCGAGCCGCAGTTCATTCCCAACCAGGAGGACTACATCCGCCGCTGGCCGCACGGGGCCATGGTGCCGTACTTCGACCAGCTCGACTCCGGCTTCGCCATCTCGATCACCTCCCTCAGCCCGATCGGCGATCAGCCGCTCGGGGCCTGGCTGGTGACCTACGACGGCGAACATCACTCGTCCCCGGATGAGCGCGCCCTCATGGGTACTCTTGCCGATCTTGCAGGCCAGGCACTGAAACGCGTCAGCTTGCAAGAGGCACGAGTCGAGCTGGCCACGGCGCTCCAACAGACCATGCTCCCCACGCTGCCCGAGCACCTCCCCGGCCTGGAGGTCGCCGCCCGATACCGACCAAGCCGCGACGGGCTCGATATTGGCGGAGACTGGTACGACGCCTTCGTCATGCCCGACGGTGCCGTCGCCCTGGAGATCGGCGACGCCCAAGGGCACGACGTGGACGCCGCCGCCTTCATGGGACAGGTGCGCGCATCCATACGCGCGATCGCCGGCCACGAACCGGGTCCCGCAACCGTGCTGGCTCGCACCAACGAGCTGCTCGTCACGATGGGCGCAGCACGATTCGCCAGCTGCACCATGCTGCGTATCGACCCGGGCGACGGACGGGTCACCGGTGCGAGCGCCGGCCATGTGCCGTTGCTGTACGCACGCGACGACGGCAGCCACAGCATCCACGAGTTGCCGGGAGGCCCGGTGCTAGGAGTCGTGCTCGGCACCGAGTACAGCGAGGAGACCTTCGCATTGCACGAGGACAGCGCGCTGGTCATGGTCACCGACGGCGTGGTCGAAGGACCGGGCCTCACATTGGAGGCCGGACTGGAACGAGCCGGAACACTGGCTGGCGCGGCCCTCCACGAGGGGCTGAATGCCGAGGAGACCGCTGACCGCGTCCTCGACGCTGCTGTCGCGGTGGACCATCTGGACGACGTGGCTGTGCTGGTCATCCGGCGCGCATGAGACTCGATGCGTCCGTGCGCCGGGCAAGGTCGTACAGGTAGCTGCTCCGGACAGGTGGCGGCGGAGCCGAACGCGCTCCTCGAACCGCGAAGGTGGGCTCAGTTGCGAGCGAAGAACGCGATGTGGTCCAGCGCCATGTCCAGCGCGACGGCCATCGGCTCGGAGCTGTGCGCGTTCTGTGCAAGCACGTAACCTCCCTGCAGAGCGGCCAGCAGACCAGTGCCCAAGCGTTGTGGGTCGGCGTCCTCGGAGAGTACGCCGAGGACGCGGAGCCGGGTCAGTGTCTCGACGAGCATCCGTTGCCAGGCATCGAATGATGCGTTGAGCGCTTGGCGGGACTGCTCATCGTTGTCGGACAGCTCAATCGACATCACGCCCAGCGCGCACCCGTACGAGCCGTCCTGCAGTGAGTTGGCGTGGACCAGGGCGTCGCGCCAGCGGCGCAGACCGGCGAGGGTCTTCACACCGCGCAGGTGCTGTTCCTCGCGGGCGAGGACGAACTTCGACTGCACGTCGATCACGGCGTGGATCAGCGTGCGTTTGTCCTCGAAGTGGTTGTACAACTGCGACTTGCTCGTTCCGCTCGCCAGCCGGACGTCATCGAGCGTGGTGGCGTTGACGCCCCTGACATAAAACAGCTTGGCCGCCGAATCAACGATCCGTGAACGGGTCTCCAGGCCGCGTGGCGTGCGGCGAATATCGCTGGTTGCGGACACGGTGTCTCCCTCAGGCACGTTACTCACTCGTGCTGCTCAGCCGTGGAGCGCATCACAAGCGCGGTGGCCTCGATCTCCACTAATCCGACCATAAAGGCTGACCGGCGAAAGATCATGTCTTTGTGGTTCTTCACGCAGGTATCCATGACGTCGCGGCCTGTGAGCCAGGACCGGACCTGGCCGACATCGCCCAGTTCCGCGGCCGCCCGCCGCGGCGCCCCGCGGTCCGGGGCTTGCCGGGCCTCCTCGGCGAAAACCTCCTGCTGGGTTCCGTCCTGACGCAGTGACGGAGAGGGCGGCGCGGTGCAGCCCGGGGTCGTGACGCATCGAGGTAGGCGCCGAGGCGGCGCGACACCCTGGCGTCGATGACCTGTGCTGTGACAGCCATGTCAACCAGTACCTCACCGTGGACGGATGCGAGATGAAGGTGCAGGCAGAGCCGGCAGGTCTTGTCGTCGTTCCTGCCGAGCTCTCACTCAATGTTGGACTAAATAGTCCACTGAGTCAATCGATCCGGATCGAGTCAGGCCGACACGAGCCCGCGCGGTCCGACTGGCACAGTCGCGCGCAACGAAGCTCACCTGCAGCTTTGGCCTGCACATTTAATGACGAGGACCGATCTCGAGCCGCCCGCAGGAAGCCTGGCGGACCCTTCCCTTCCGGGGGAGGGGTTGCACACACGTTTCTGGTCTGTATAGTCCTTTCTATGTGGTGTCTGAGGTAATGAAGAGATCCGCAACTCGGCACCCGCGGAGTCACCCCTCTCAACGCAGGCCACCGGGCGCAACCGACGCGACCGTCGAGGTTGCGGCCGGCGCAGGAAGAGCCTGCGGCGGAGCTCCGAAGCGCTGCGTGCCCGGCTCGGGCTCGCCGACTATTCACACCCCGATCGGAGGTCGATTCGCCGTGTCACGACTGAACGTTCCCGCTCCAGAGGACGTGCCTGCCGGCGCACAGCAGATACTCGGCAACGTTGGTGCGCAGCTCGGCTTCGTCCCGAACATGTTCAAGACCCTCGCGTCCAATCCGGCCGTTCTTGAGGTCGTCACGACTCTGCAAGGCACCCTGAGCCGGGTTCTCGACGGAAGGACGCGGCACAGCATCGCGCTGGCCGTGTCGCAGGCCAACGGCTGTAGTTACTGCTTGGCGATGCACACCCACGTCGCGACCGAATTCGGCGGCATGTCGGACGACGACATCAAGCTCGCCCGCCTCGGGAGCTCGGTCGATCCCAAACGTGCCGCGGCCGCCCGCTTCGCGCAGCAGGTGGTCGAGAGCCGCGGGCAGGTCAGCGACACCGACCTCGCGGAGGTACGGCGCGCCGGATACACCGACGCGCAGATCCTCGCCGTCGTCGCGGTCGCGGTGCAGTTCCTGCTCACCAACTTCATCAACAACGTCAACCAGACCGACCTCGACATCCCCGCCGTTGACTCGGTCGATACGACCGTGCCCCAGTGAACCCGCGCCCCGAACCGCCGCCCCCCGGCGGCCCGCGGAGAGACCCACCACCGTGCTGCGGGATACATGGGAACTCCGGTGGACGAGGGCACGCGTTGGACCCGCCTCGTCGAGTCCGCAGAATCGTCCACGGCCCGCGTCATCGCGTCTGTTGAGGCCGGGGCGGCGTCAGGAAGCGCCACGCGGCCGCCGGCAACACCCCACCCGCCGGTTGTTCTTTGGAACCCTCGACGCGGCTCAGGCACGCAGTCGGCCACCCCCCACTGAGTCCACGATCATTCAGGAAGGCTCGACATGCCGGGCTCCGAACTCTATGAGCAATTCATGGCGCTGCACACCCGTGATGGTGGCCTCGTCATGCCCAACGCCTGGGACGGCCTCTCGGCGCTGATGCTGGCCGATGCCGGCTTCGAGGCGATCGCGACATCGTCTGCGGCGATCGCCGCCACGCTCGGCCGCCTCGACGGGCGTCACCAAGTCACCCGCGAAGAGCACCTTGAGCATGCGCGGCTGCTCGGCCGCCTCACGGGGCTGCCCGTCAACGGAGACTTCGAGGACGGATACGGCGACACGCCTGAGGACGTCGCCGCGACCGTTGAGGCCGCCGTGGAGTCCAGCCTTGCCGGTATCGGGGTGGAGGACACCTCGGGCGATCCCGATATGCCGATCCGCGACTTCGACGAAGCAGTCAGTCGTGTACGTAGCGCCGTTGACGCTTCGAAGCGACGCATCATCGTTACCGGCCGCACCGACAACTTCATCCAGGGGCGACCGGATCTCGACGACACCATTCGGCGTCTGACGGCCTTCGCTGAGGTGGGCGCAGATGTGGTCTACGCGCCGTTCCCACCCGACCGCGACGCACTCGTCGCGATCGTCACCGCGGTCGCCCCAACACCGGTCAACGTCCTGGTGTCTCCGTCGGACAAAGTGCTCACCGTCGCTGAACTGCAGCAGGCAGGAGTCAAGCGCATCAGCTTGGGTCCGTTGCTCTACGCCCACGCGATGGGAGCGGTCGAAGAGGCCGCGAAGGTACTCCTCGCGGGCGACCTCGCCTCGGCGACGACGGGCATGAACTTCGCCCGCGTCAACGAACTGCTGGCCCGCGGCAAGAACTAACCCGATCAGCACGAATCACTGACTCTTCATCTCGTGATCACAAGACAAAGGCAGGATGACATGGATCTCGGCAAGCTCATGAACAAGCACCTCACCAGGTACTTCGACCCCAGTAAGACGGTCCCCGAGGAGACACTCCAGCAACTGCTGGGATTCCTGCGCTCGACGCCGTCGTCGACGAACGTGCAGCCCAACCACTTCTACGTCCTCGCCACGCCCGAAGGCAAGGAGCGGCTGGCGGCCAACCTCGGCGAACGATTCCAGGACAACAGCGAGAAGATCCTGAACGCCTCACACACCGTCATCCTCACCACCAGGGCGGATCTTCCCGAAGGCCACCTCCAGGCCGTGTTCGACAAGGAGCGGGCCGACGGCCGGTTCCCCGACCCGGCAAAGCAGGCGCGGTGGGAGTCCATGACCCGCGACTTCCTCAACCTGCGCAACTACGGCTACAAGGACCTGAACCACTGGATGGAAAAGCAGACCTACCTCGCGATGGGCCTGACCATGATGGCGGCCGCTGAGCTCGGCGTCGAAGCCATGCCCCTCGAAGGGTTCGACCCGATCAGTGTCGACGAGGCGTTCAAGATCCGCGAAACCGGACACACCACGACCGTGCTGCTGGCCCTCGGCTACCCCGACCCCGCGAAGGCATACAACAGTCCGATTTCACGCTTCGAAACCGACCAGCTGTTCACGTTCGTCTGACCAACGACGGCACCGGGAACGACCGGCCGAAGTCCGCAGGCTGCGGACGCCGCTGGTCCTCGAGGCCGACCCACTCCGGAGAGCCAGACCGGGGGCCGGCGCCCCCGGCCGTCGGTGATCCGAATGATCCAACGGCGTCGGCGGACCTCCGGCTTGCCCGGCAACGGCTTCTCCGACCCGCACCGTGAGGTCGTCGAACGGCGCAGCACGAAGCGGCGCGGAACCTGGCGCCGACGGCAACGCTGCTGCCCAAAGCGCTGGGGACCTGGAACCAGTCGGTCGAACTGAGCGCGAGGACAAAGATCTACTGTGAAGGCGTGCGGAATGCCCCTGTTCGGCACCGCTGCCGGATTTGGGTTCCCGGCCCGTACCTCCTGGTCGGCCGGACCGAGTGAGAGGACAAAGATCCACTATGAAGGCGTGCGGAGTGTCCAGGGCAGAGACGGAAGTCGCCCTGCTGGAACTGCCCGAACCGTCATCTCCCGAGCCGGGCCAGATCCTGGTCGCGGTTGAGGCCGCCGGGGTCGGACCGTGGGACGAACTGGAAATCGACGCTCGTTGGGACGTGGGGCTACGCCCCCCGGCAGCGCTGGGAGTGGAGGGCGCAGGCAAGGTGCTGGCCGTCGGTGCGGGTGTCACCCAGCTTGCCGTAGGCGACCGGGTGCTCGCGCACGAAGCCCCGCTGCCCGGAGGAAGCGGCTTCTGGGCCGAACGCGTTCTGATCAACGCGGATCACGCGGCGGCCTGCCCACCAGGCTTGGACGCCGCACACGCAGCGGCACTGCCTGTCAACGGGCTCACCGCGCTGCAGGCTTTGGAGAAGCTGGACCTCGGCCGAGGACAGCGGCTCCTGATCACCAACGGAGGCGGGGGCACCGGAGCCCTGGCCATCCAACTCGCCGCGGCCCAGGGCATCGAGGTAACCGCGACCGCGTCTGCTGCCGCTGCAGAGCGTCTGCTCGGTCTGGGAGCGATGGAGGTCGTCGACTACCACGATCCGCACTGGTCGACCGAGGTACGCGGCGGGTTCGACGCTGCCCTGATCATCGCCGCCGGCACGGCGGCCCCAGCCCTGCCTTTGGTGCGTGACGGCGGCCGACTGTGCTCCCTGACCTCGGACGCGCCTCCGGAGGAACGAGGCATCACGAGTTGGGACCTCTACATCGAGCCCAACGCCGCGCAGCTTGCCCAGCTGGCGGAGCAGGCTGCGGCTGGAACCTTGAAACTCGCACCAGAACCCCTGCCGCTCAGCGAAGGACCGGCCGCATTCACCCGAGTGGTTGCCGGACGGGCCGGCGGTAAGAAGATCGTGCTCATGCCAGCATGACGCGCCCTGCCACCGACCGATCCCGATGGTGGGCCACGGTGCGCGCGGGGCACGAGCCGCGAGACTGCGCATCGGCGTGGCCATGCAGTGAAGGGACTTGGACGCCTCCCATCTGTCGGCCGCGTCGACCGAAACGGAGCCGTCCCTGCGCCCGCTGCCCACTGGCGCCGGGCAGTAGTGAGCAGCGGCGGCCCGGAGCAGCTACGCACGCGACTGAGTGGGTGGCGATACCGGCGAAGCTCATCACGAGATCGGACCAGCGAGGCGAGCGGCTTCCCAACCACTGCCTGCAGTGGCAGCCGGGCTTTCCCATCGACGCGAACGTGACCCTGCAGGGTCTGCGCCACGGCCGCGACGCCCCTGCCCAACCGGCCGAACACGTTGTGGCGCCCGGCACGCACACCGTTCCCGTCCACGTTGCGACGGGAACGGACAGAGCTTGTACAGAAGGAGGAAACACAAATGAAAGCGATCGTGGTCACTGACCCCGACGCCGGAACCGCCGGGATGACGCTGGCTGAACGACCCGATCCGGAGACGGCGCGCCTCGCCAGCCTTGACGGCGCGAACTACGGCGACGTCGTCGTCGAAGTTCATGCGTCGGGTTTCACCGGGGACGAGTTGGAGTGGCCCTCGACCTGGGTCGACCGCCTCGGCCGGGATCGGACGCCCTCGATCCCCGGACACGAGGTGGCAGGCGTGGTCACCTCTCTCACCTATGGAACGGCAGGGCTCTCGGTCGGGCAGCGCGTGTTCGGCCTCACGGACTGGACCCGCGACGGCACCCTCGCGCAGTACGTCGTCGTCGAGGCGCGCAACCTCGCGCCGCTGCCCGGCGACATCGACTTCACGGTCGGCGCAAGCGTCGCGATGACGGGCCTGACTGCCTGGCAGGGACTGTTCGGGCACGGGCACCTCTCGGTGGGGCAGAGCGTGCTCGTGCACGGCGCCGCCGGCGCGGTCGGATCGATGGTGGCTCAGCTCGCGCGAGAGGCCGGTGCGCACGTCATCGGCACCGGACGCGCCGCCCACCACCAGAGCGCACTCGACTTCGGCGCGCACGAGTTCGTCGACCTCGACAACGACACGCTGGAAGACGTCGGCGGAGTCGACTTCGTCTTTGACGTATTCGGCGGCGACATCGGCGCTCGATCGGCCCGGCTGGTGAGAGGTGGAGGGACATTCGTCACCGTCACCGGCCCGCCGGAGGTGCGGCCGGCCGACGGCCTGGCGGTCGACTTCGTCGTCGTCTCCGACCGCGCCCAGCTGGGCGAGATCGCCCGGCGGGTACGGGAGGGACGTCTGCGGACGCATATCGGCCAGGTCGCGAACCTCGACGACGCTGTCGCCGCCTTCAACCCGGCCCAGAAAGTCAACGGAAAGACGATCATCCGCATCCAGTGAAGCCGCGGACGACATCTCACGCAAGCCGAGGTGACGGGGGTCGTCGCGGGACAGCCCGGCGACAGCACCCCGAATTGCGTCAGGTTCGGACCGCGCTACCAGCTGTCGCGGGTGCTCTTCATCTCATCGATGCCGTGAGCTGAGGTGGCTGCCCCTGCCCGGCGGCGATCAGGTGCCCGGCGCGATCACGCAGGCTGACACGCAGACCCAGGCCCCCCACGCTTCTGATACGTGCCCGTGTACAGGGCTTCTTGCTCAGATCCATCAGTGAGCACGGTGTACGTGCTGCGGCCATGGATTAGCGCAACGTCACTGAGGATTCGGATCTGGACGTCATGTATCGAAAGGTCCTTGAAAGGACGTGGCTTAGTTAGCCATGTACTCCAAGAACTCGGCACGGTTCCGCGCGACGCCCGGAGTCTGCACGACAAAGTCCTCGGCGAGGAACTCACTGAAGCGCTTGACGTCGTTGTGCTGATCCGACTGGACGTAGTCGTTGTTCAGCAGCTCAAGGATCGCCAGATCCTCGGAAGACGGCTTGACGTCATTGGTGGATTCTCGTTCTGCGGAAATGCACGCTAAATTGTTGTAGCGGCTGAGGACTGCCGACGAGGCAATGATCCCCTCGCGTCAGCGGGTAAACGAGTCCGCCAAGGAGACCTTCGCAGCTGAGAAGCCAGCTGCAGCGTTCTCTGTCTCCACACGCATGGTCGGCCACTACCGCCACATGTCATTGCGAGTGTTGGCAGTGGGCCTACGCTCATCGGAGCAGTACCTGTACAGCGCGCAATGCGGCATAACGGCATGTACGCATTGTTAGAATGCTGAGTGGGGTCGATGAGATGCGGTCGCCTCGTCGGGGGAATTTCAGAGGTGAGCGTCGCCGACCCGTGCGGCTCGGCCGTCAGTTCCTTTCCTGCGACGCAGCGTCGCAGGGGTCATCTGGAGCCTCCCATGCGCGTGTTCGTTACAGGAGCCAGCGGCAGCATCGGCTCAGTCGTAGTTCCCGAACTCATCGCTGCTGGTCACGAGGTCCTCGGCCTCGTCCGTTCCGATGCCGCAGCCGCGGCCGTTTCCGTCGCGGGTGGCACGCCGCTCCGTGGCGACCTCACCGACCTGGACAGCCTCCGTGCTGGCGTCGCCCAGGCAGAAGGCGTCATCAACCTGGCCTTTGGGAACGACTGGAGCAACTTGGGGCCGTGCATCGACGCGGAGACACAAGCCCTGCAGACCTTCTCGGCCGCACTCGCAGGCAGCGGCAAGCCATTCGTGCATGCCGGCCTCACCCCGATGGTGCCGGGCCACACCTCCACCGAGGAGGACCCCGACAGCACCAACGGTCCCGTCGGTGGCCGCGGCCTCAATTCACAGATGGTGCTGGCCCTGGCCGACCAGGGCGTCCGCTCCTCTGTCGTACGGCTGCCGCGCTCCGTGCATCAGCGCGCGTCGCAATACGGCTTCTGCACCGTGCTCATCGCCGCCGCGCAGAAAACAGGCGTGTCAGCATACGTCGGCGATGGCGCACAGCGCTGGCCAGCAGTCAACCGGCTCGACGCCGCCAGGCTGTTCCGCATCGCACTCGAGGACGCTGCACCCGGCACGGTCCTGCACGCGGTAGCCGACGAGGGCGACACCATGCGGTCACTGGCCGAGGCTGTCGGCGACGTGCTCGCGGTGCCGGTCGAGTCGACATCGCCTGAGAGTTTCGGACTCATAGGCCGCTTGTTCGCGCTCGACATGCCATCCTCGAGTGCACTGACCCAGAGGCGGTTCGGCTGGGAGCCCACCCACCCGAGCCTGATCGCGGACCTCGCCGCTGGCGACTATCCCGCCCTGGGTTAAAGGCGGGAAGCCAGTGGTGATGATCGCGGGATGGCGGGCTCGGGGGCCCTATCTCGGAGCTCGCGGATCCAGACGGGCGCACCCCCTGGGCATGGCCGCCCACTACGGTCACGGATCATGAGGAACTGTCCGCGTTGCCAGGCGCCCGCGAGCAAGAACTGTGTTGCGGACGACGAGACCGGTGCCGGGGTGCTGCGCAAGGTCCCGCATGACGAGCGGGTCAAGCGGACGCCGGTTCCGGGCAGCGGTCGAGCACGATCTTGCCGTGCGGTTTCTACGAAATGGCGTGGGCGTTTGTCATACCGGTGGTCTAAGGTCACGCTGTTCGTCACCGCTGGGGGCGTGGCCGCGAGACCGGCTTGCCAGCTGCGGGGCTCCGGCAGCAGATGCGGAGGAGACGGACGGATGCCGCCGGCCGGCGTGGTGCGGCCCGGGGCTGGAGTCCCACCTGGTCCGTTCCGTGGGGCTGCGTAAATCCCTTCAAGCGTAAGGACGTTGATGAGACGTAATTCCCTCACCGGTTTAGCCGCAGTGTTTGTTTCGGCTGCGGGTCTGGCCGCATCGCTGCTGGGCGCCGCCCCAGCCGGTGCGGTTGCTGTTTCCGGCCGGCCGGTGATCACTCTTGACACGCCGATGCCGGCGGCCTTGCCAGCTGCTCCTGCCACGGAAGGTGTGTACTTCGACTTCCACACCAAGACCAGGAACCTGACGGCACACGATGTCACTCTGACCGTGGACGCCCGGGGACTGTCGAAGATCGCCAAGGTGGCGTTCTCGAGCAACTGCACCGCCCATGGCCTGGTCGCCACGTGCTCGGAGTCGTTCGAGTCGGGCTCTAATCCGAAGATCGGCCTCGGGTCCATGACCCGGTTGACCCTGACCGCACTCAGGGGCAGCCGACTGGGCGCCACGGGAACGTACAAGATCACCGGCCGGTCCGCGCATGCGCAGATCGTGGGCGGCACGGGATCGGTCACCGTGGGAGGGCCGTCCTTCGGCCTGGACCGCCTCGCCGACCACACCAACCTGAAGGTCGGCAGCAACGTTGCCGAACCGGTCCGGTTCACCAACGTGGGCAACCGTCCGGCCCGAGGCGTGCAGACCGTCCTGGCCGCCTCACCCGGCCTGGACTTCGCCGACCACTACTCCAACTGCAAGTACGGGTTCAACGGCGCGATCCACTTCGCGGAGTGCTACCCGAAGGGCGCCATCAACATCGGCGAGACGGCCGCCCTGGCCGCCCCGGTCCGTCTGCACGTGGGCTCCACCGCCCTCAACACCTCCCTCGACGCGCTCACCGCGCCTCTCGGTCAGCCGGGCTGGCCGGACGGCCAGGGCATCAAGTGGACGTGGGGCAAAAGGTCCGCGCCCGCGCTCAAGCTGAAGGTGATCAAGGCGGGCAGGCGGTCCTCGGCCCCGGCGGGCTCCGTCTCCCTGCCGCAGACGGGCAGCGTCACGGACTACTGGATCGCTTCCCTCAGGGCCCGCAACACGGCCGACTTCGCCGTCTCCGGCGCGAGTGCCCAAGCCGATGCGGGCAAGAACGCGACTCTCGCCTTCCACCTGAGGGCCAACGGTCCGGCGACCCTGTACGACCGCAGCGGCGGTGAAGGAGTGCCCACCGCCTGGGTGACGCTCCCGCCCGGCACCACCGCCGTCGGCCATTCGGCCAACTGCGCCCCGTGGCAGGAGAACAACCCGACAGCCGAGGCGAAGGGACCGTACGTCTGCAGCCTGCAGGGCATCATCGTGCCCAAGGGACAGGTCACCAACTTCTCTTTGACCGCCCGGGTCGACGACGTGGTCGCGCACGCCAAGGGCGGCGTCCAACTGGTCTGGGGCCCGGACCCGGCCGACTCCCACCGGCCCGCTTTCGATCCGGACAGCCGCAACGACTCCGCCGTCCTCACCATGAACTGAGCCACGGCCCACGGGTGGTGCCGGGCTGCTTCACCCCGTCATGGCCGAACGACCCCTGTGCGAGCTGGGGAAGCTGCCCGGCTGTCCCCAGAACCGCGGCATAGTTCACCTGGGCCTGTCGAACCGAGCACCCGGGGCAAGTCGGGGGCGGCAACAACTCGGTCCGCGCCCGGAGTCCATCGCCCCGGTCCGTGACGTCAAGACGCCCCCCAGAACCACCTGTTCTGTGGGGCGTGCTTGGTTGTCCTATTTCTTGGCGAGGCGGAGCTGGTTGACGCACCGCAGGTCCTGCCGGTACTTCACCGAACCTTGCCGGTACCAGAACCGGCATTGCGACGTGTCGCCCGTCACCGGACCGGTCACCCTGAACCGGGCCACGTGAAAACTGTTGGCTGGTTTGTGGGCTTTCACGGTGAAAGTGCTCGATTGCTCCGGCAGGCCGGTGATGTCATCGTTCGGTGACTTCACCAGGCGCACACCGATTCCGTATCCGCCGGTGTCGTAGACGCTCACCACTTTGTAGCCGATCAGCTCCAGCCCCTTCGGCAGGCTGACGAACTGGGCCTTGGTTATGGTCACCGGTTCACCGCTGGTGTTGGTCGCTTGGGGCAGGTTCAGCCAGTACTCCTTGCCGATCCTCAGCTGGTCGTACTCCAGGTCGGCCTGCTCGAGCAGTCCTGCATCCAGTGCGTGACCCTTCCATGCGCCTGTGTCATCTGGTCGCTGCGGGACCAGCCAGGCTGCCAGGGCCGCCGCCACGATCAGGAATGCGGTTCCGGCGATCAGCCGGCCGCGCCTACTTGGAGTAGAAGACACCAGCGTGCCCACTGCTGAGCGAACCATTCCTGCCCCAGACCCAGTGCTTGCCGGGCTGGTTTCTGAACGTGATTCTCTGCCTGTGGTTGCTGTCGTAGCCGGTCTTCGCACCGAGCGAGATACCGAAGGCGCTCACCGCGCCGCCGAACTTCACAGAACTGCCGTGAGCAAGCGAAAGGGTGCCACCACCCCCCTCAAGGTAGGTCCGGTAACCCTTCGGGGCCTTATTGAAGTTCGCCGTCCCGTCCTTCGACGACACGTCCTTGCCGACCTTGCCCGCCGCGCCGTCGGCCGGAATGTGGTATCCGCTTGCCTCGATCTTGTACCAGGTGGCGCGCACCGAGCCGGAGCACCAGTGCTGGTACTTCCACTTCTTGTAGAGGATCGGCACCTGGTACTGGTGCGAGTACTTGGGCTTGTTGGACCAGCCTACGGTCATGCCGTTGCTCTGCGACAGCTCCTTGGACGCACCTGTAGTCCAGTTGCCGCTGCTCTTGACCGCGGTGTCAATGCTGCTCGACATCGAGGATTCGTACTCGAACGTTGACTTCGCGTCCCAGTTGGCGTGCGCCTCGCCGACGACCGTGTACTTCGTCGAGCTGTCGATCTGCTTTTTGGCGTCCCAGCAGTTGCCGGAATCCATGGGCACGATGGGCGGGCGCACCGCTTCGGCGCTGACGTCGTGGCCGTTGATCAGGTACGGGTTGTAGTTGGTGGCGAGGGTGCTGCTGTCCGTGGATCCCGCGTAGGTGTCCTGCGTAGTGCCGGACACGGTGTTCGGGGCGAGCAGCGTGCTGTGCCCGTAGTCGTTCTGTCCGGAGACCGTTGCGCTCTGCTGGGCCGTGGCGGTGGAGAGGGTGTCCACACCGAGCATCGGCGTGCTCGTGGTGGCGGTGACGCCCTCGGCGGTGGCTTGCAGGTTGAGGATGCCGCCGTTGTCGTCCTTGGCCTGCTGCACGTCGGCCGGGAGCGTGCCCGGGAGCGTGATGGACCAGGTGCCGTCAGCCGCGGTCGTCGCCATGCCGAGGAACGGCACCTGCGTCTGGCCGGTGGCGCCGTCGCCGAGGTCGTTGGCGGTCAGGGTGACCCGAAGGCCCGCGGCGGGCTGCCCGTTGCCGAGGGTGAACTTCCCGGTGACCGTGTTCGACGGGGTCTGGGCGGCCTCCTCGGCCGGGTCGACGGCCTCCACCCCTCCGGTCTCGGCCGGCGGGGTGGCGAAGTAGGGCTGCACAGAGGGGTCCGGGTCCGCGAGGCACGGTCCGGCGTCCGCCATGATCGTGCCGACGATTCCGGTGCGGACCTCTGGATCGAGCTGAGCCCATGGGCCGGTGGAGTATTTGGCGATCTGACCGGTGGTGTCGGGATCGCTGGTAGTGGTCTGCGTGTTGACGACCCCAGCACCCGGGCTCCAGGCCTGGCTGACGTCGGCCAGACCAGTGGCCACCACGCCCGCGCTCTGAAGGCGTGCAGCGATGGTGCCGATGATCGGGGTTTCGGTGTAGCTGTACTGGTTGATGGCGCCCGTGCTGGTGAGCGCGTAGACGGTGGAGTTCACCATCCACACGTTCGTGGCATCGAACAGGGCGGCGGTCGAGGTCGCGGTCTCGGAGATCTTGGTGAGGGTGCCGTTGCCCGTCGTCGGAGCGGACTGCTTGTAGACCTCGAGCGAGTCCGCGGCGTTGAGTACGAACACCCGGCTGCCGTTGGTCCAGATCCGCTTGGCGTTCTGCCACGCCAGGCTATAGGTCTTCACCGGAGTCAGCAGAGCCCCGCCGGTGGCGGTGTTGTCCTTGTAGGACTTGACCTGGTCGCCGGAGGTGGCCTCGTAGATGATGCCGTTGCCGCCGCCGGTGAACACCTTGCTGGTGGTCGGCAGGTTCGCCGTGTAAAGGGTGTCGGTCAGCGTGTCCGTGGTGCCGCTCTGGGGTCCCCAGTCCATGTACTTGTGCAGCACGCGCGGCGCCGCGATGTTGCCGGTGGTGTTCGGCTCCCATACATACGTCGGTACGGAGGTGGGGCAGTCGGCGGCCGCAGCCGGCTGTGCGCCGGCCAGCGCAACCACGACACTCCCGGCAAGGGCAGCGGCGATCATGACCCCGTGCGCGCGGCGGGATGTCCGGACTCTCATGGAGTCCCTTTCTGTGGTGCAAGAAGATGGACGCCCAGCAGGGCGCTGACCTGCTGGAACACCCGGATTTGATCACATGTGAAGAACCTGTGTCACTGAAGTCTTTGCCGAGCCGGATCTCCTGGAGGGCGGATTCGGTAAGGCGGTGACCGTGACACGCAGACAACTTACTGACGGATATGGGCAGTTGATCGATCGCTCCGGGTGAATGGGCGAGTGCGTCCCGTTACCGGAATGTGTCCCCGGCGTGTGCCCGCCGGAACAGGCCTGCCCGCTCGGCCTGCATCAGCGACAGGACGAGGCGCCTGCAACTTCGCGCTGCCCATCGCCGCACTCCGCACCAGGCGTTGATTCCGGGGCACGCCACCTCCCGCCCGACCTGGCTCGTGGCCTTCCGCCGTCCCCGCGCGCGGGGACCACGGAAGCGCACCGCCGCGCTTGTGGCAGCCGTGGTTCCGCAGCAGAGGGATCACGAGGACTGCTGACGCGTATGGCGGCGCGCCAGCTCCAGACCGAGAGTGAACGACAGCACGTTGAGGCTGGCTGGGTGGACAGGACCACCGGGGAGCCCGTGACTGAGGAAGAAGCCGGCCCGTACGCCGAGCCGGTTCACGAGCTGCCCCGCCTACGGCGCGAATCGCGGATATGGGTCTGCGACCCGCAGCACGACGGGGTGGTGAAGTATCCACCCGGAACGCTGTGCTGAAACGGCCCCCAGGGGAGCCTTGCAGCGGCCTTTGGCCATCGGTTCCCGAGACCGGACGGCGGGCGGCAGGGTGCGAGCAGCGGCCGACACATCGGCCCAAGCCCGCCCCCTGGCCTATGACCAGGGCGCACCACGGCAAAGGTGCCCGCGGACCCTCACCGAGGGCCCGGTCTGTGCAGCATCAGCGTGAGAGATACCTCAACTTCCGGCGGCCGCAGGGCCGTTGAGTCTTCCGCATGCCGCTCTTCGTCGCGCGCATCGGGTCATGGGGACGGGCGCGGGAATGTGAGAGCCGTATGACCAGCAGCCACGGCCGCAAGAGCCGGACGAGGAACAAAAGCCGCCGTCAGGGTGCCGCGTGCGCCGCCGCCAACGCCGGCACCCTCCACCAGCACGACAGCGGCCCGTCCAGCAAGGATCTCCAGCCGGCCGACCCCAGCCGCTGGGGAGTGGAGACCGCGCCGGACATGCGGACCGCGTCCGCGCTGATCGGTGCGTGCATCGAGCGGTGCGCACCGTGTCAGGAGTCCCTTGCGGCGAGGCTCCTCGACGACGAGGAGCCGATCGCGCTCGCGATGACAGCGGGGTCCGTCAACAACCTGCATGTGATCCACGAGCCGGACGCGGAAAGTCCCGCCGCCAAGCCCATCAAGATCTTCTACTTCCTCGTCAAACACGCCCGCCTCCACGCAGGCGACGCCCACCTGTTGGCGGCCACGTGGTCCTATGCGCGGAGGGTGTCGACGCCGAGGTGGCGCTTGCGGCCTGCGATTTTCTTGCCCGCGGCGATGCCTTGGCCGGCTGCGCGCACGTTGGCGGAGGTCTTGATGCTCTGGGCGTCCAACACACAGGCACCCGGCTCGGCATCCCGGCCTTCGGCCTCGCGCACCAGACGACGCAGGAGGCCGTTGAGCTGGGCGAAGATGCCTTCCTTCTACCAGGCGGCGAAGTATCCGTACACCGTCTCCCAGGGGGCGAAGTCGTGCGGCAGGTAGCGCCACGGGATGCCCGTCCGGTCGACCTAGAGGATGGCGTCCATGATGCGGCGCAGGTCATGCTCGGGCGGACGGCCGAGGTGCGCGTGGAGCAGAAGATTTGACCGGCGCCCGGGCGTTCCGCGCCCAGGAACGCCCGGGCCCGGAAACCCTCGCGCCGGTCCCACTCCCGGGATCGGGACAGCCCTGACAGGTCCTAGGCGTTGCCGGCCCTCGACATGCGCAGGGCCAGGTCCTGGAGCAGATCGGCCGTCGTGACGTCGGTGCGTCCGGAGTCGTGGAGGTCGGCGAGTTCGGAGAAGAGGAACGCGAAGGCGCCCACGAGCGAGATGGTGGCGGGGAGGTAGGCGTCCGCGACGGCCTGCCCGGCCTCCGCGGGACCGGCGTCCCCCGGCACCTCCACCCTGGGGAACACCTCCGTGACGAGCGCGCCCAGTTGGGTCTCGGCCGAGTCGACCTCGGCGTTCTCGTCCTGGGCGATCCTGCGCACCATCGCGTTGGTCTCGGTGAGCACGCCGATGGCGCGCAGGATGATCTCCGTCTGTTCCATGCCGTGAGCCTAGACGGGCGAAGCCCCGCTGTGGCCTCGATGTTCGGGCCGGGATGGTAGACAGTGGTCATGAACCACTTCTCCCGCCCCCGCCCGGCCCGCACACGATGACCGCAGGAATCGACACCCCGGACCGCCGGGGCCGTACGGGGCTCGACCGTGTCGGCCGCGATCTGACCGGCAACCCCCGGGTCAGGGTCCGCGAGGTCACGCTTCTGTCCAGCCACTGGTACGTGGAGCGCACCACCACCTTCGACTTCCAGCACGCCGACGGCACCTGGAGCACCCAGGAACGCGAGACGCACGACCGCGGCAACGGAGCCACCCTCCTGCTGTACGACGCCGAGCGCGAAACCGTGCTGCTGACCAGGCAGTTCCGCTACCCCGTGTACACCAACGGCCATCCCGACGGCATGCTGGTCGAGACCCCGGGCGGTCTGCTCGACGAGGACGACGAGCATCCCGAAGTCGCCGTACGGCGCGAGGTCATCGAGGAGACCGGGCACACCGTCGGCGACGTGCAGCACGTCTTCGACGTCTACATGAGCCCGGGTTCGGTCACCGAGCGGGTCAGCTTCTACGCCGCCACCTACGGCCCGTCCACCCGCACCCACGAAGGCGGCGGCCTGGATGAGGAGGGCGAGGACATCGAGATCGTCGAACTGCCCTTCCGTACCGCACTGGCCATGATCCGCTCCGGGGAGATCGCCGACGCCAAGACGATCATGCTGCTGCAGTGGGCGGCCCTGGAAGGACCGTTCAAGGCCTTGCGTTGAAGTGCTCTTCAAGTTCCAGACTCCTCTTCGGGACCCGGATGACTGGGCCCGAAGAGGAGGGACCACCATGAAGTACCGGACCATCGGCACCGATCCGACCACCCGCCGTGAGGTGAGCGTGCTCGCGCTCGGCGCGATGCTGTTCGGCTCGGTGACGGACGAGAAGACCTCCTTCGCCGTACTGGACCGCTATGCCGAGGCGGGCGGGAACTTCGTCGACACCTCCGACAACTACGCCTTCTGGACCGACGGCAGCCAGGGCGGCCAGAGCGAGGAACTGCTCGGACGGTGGCGCCGCAGCCGGGGAATCGGCGACGAGATCGTCTTCGCGACCAAGCTCGGCGCCCGGCCGCTGGCCCCCGGCACCGGATACACCGACAACCCGGAAGGACTGTCGGCGAAGGTCGTACGCGAGGCGGCCGAGCGCAGCCGCGAACGCCTCGGCCTGGACCGGATCGATTTGCTGTACGCCCACATCGAGGACCCCACGGTCGACCCGCGGGAAACCATGGAGGGGTTCGGGGAGCTGGTGGCGGAGGGGACCGTCGGGCTGCTCGGGGTGAGCAACCACGCCATCTGGCGGGTGGAGCGGGCCCGCGCCGTCGCCGCGGCGGCCGGACTGCCCGGCTACGAGGTCCTCCAGTACCAGCACAGTCTGCTGCGGCCCCGCACCGACATACCCGACGCACTCTTCCCCGACGGGAGCCTCGGCGGCACGAGCGCCGAACTGCGCGGCTATCTGCGCGCCGAGCCCGCCCTGACCCTGGTCGCCTACTCCCCGCTGCTGCGCGGCGCCTACGTACGGCAGGACAAGCCGCTGCCCGCGGACTACGACCACCCGGGCACCCCGCCCCGGCTCGCCGCGCTGCGGACGGTGGCGCGGGAGACGGGAGCGAGCCCGAACCAGGTGGTGCTCGCCTGGCAACTGGGCGGCGGGCTGCCGGTGATCCCCCTGGTCGGGATGTCGTCCGTGGCGCAGTTGGAGGAGAACCTGGCGGCCGTGGACCTTGAGCTGTCGCCGGAGCAGCGGGAACGCCTGGACGCGGCCCACTGAGCGGCGTCGCGGGCGAGGGCTGTCGCGTCAGTGGCGGCACTCGCCCGCGGAGCGGCGAATGGTGAGCAGCAGCGCGATGTCGTCGGGGCGCTCGGTCGCCCGCCGGGCCTCCTCGGTCAGCAGGTCCGCGGCGCCGGACAGCGAGGAGGCGCCGGGCCGGGCGTGCGGGGTGCCCGCGCGGGACAGCTTCGCGCGGATCCTCTCGATCCCGTCGTCGATGTCGGCCCCGGGACGCTCGACCAGACCGTCCGTGTAGAGGGCCAGCACGGCGTCGGGTTCCAGCAGAAGGTCCGTCACCGGGTAGCGGGCCCGCGGGGCCACTCCGAGCACCACGCCACCGGGCAGGTCGAGGAGCTCGGTGCGGCCGTCGGGGTGGCGCAGCAGGGGCTGCGGGTGACCTGCGCGGGCGGCCCGGGCGACTCCGGTCACCGGGTCCAGCCTGACGTAGCAGCAACTGGCGAACTGGCCCGGGTCGAGGTCGATGAGCAGCCGGTTGGTATGGCTCATCACCTCGTCCGGAGGGTGGTCGCTGAGCGCGAACGCCCGAACGGCGCTGCGTAGTTGGCCCATGGTGGCGGCCGCCTGGACGCCATGGCCCTGGACGTCGCCGATGACCAGGGCCAGCGCGTCACCGGCCTCCACGACGTCGTACCAGTCGCCGCCCACGTCCATCCCCTTGGTGCCGGACAGATAGCGCCCGGCCGTCTCCACCTGCGGGTGCGACGAGAGCCGGTGCGGGAGCAGTGCCTCCTGGAGGCCACGGGCGAGGGCGGCCTCGGAGTCGTAGCGCCGTGCTCTCTCCAAAGCCTGCGCGATGAGTCCGGTGAGCGCCGTCAGTACGGAACGTTCCTCCGTGCTGAAGTCGCGCGGACGGTCGAAGCCGAGGATGCAGGAGCCGACCGGCCGCCCCGAGGCGATCAGCGGCAGGAAGGCCCGGGCACCCACCTTCGTGTCCAGCGGGATGCCGGGGTAGGCGGCGGCCAGTTGGGGCATCGACTCGAAGAACAGCGGGCGGCCGGTGGTGAGCGTCTCCACCCCGGGCAGCTTGGCGTCCAGGCCCACCCCGTCGAAGGGCGCGAGGAACCCCTGCGGGAAGCCGGTCTCCCAGGCCAGGTACAGGCGCCGGTCCTGCAACAGGTAGATGGCCAGGCGCCGTCCGCCGAACGCGGGCAGCAACTCCCGCATCACGGTCTCGGACACCTGCCGGGCCGTCACGGCCTCGGCCAGGGCCATGGCCAGGACGATGGGCCGGTACAGCGCCGTCGTGGTGAGGCCGGTCGTGGGCTCGGCGATGCCGGACCCGTTCGCCAGGGGCCGGCCGTGGGGCGGTGCGGCCTCGGGGGCCTCCGTGGTGTCCACGACCCGGCCCATCGGGATCAGCTTGCAGGTCAGACTGCCGGGGCCGGGATACACGGACATCGTCAGCCAGGTGTCGCCGTGGGCCGCCGCGGCTGTCCGGCGGCCCGCGCTCGGGCGGGCGACCTGGAAGTGCACCGGCTCCGGTGACAGCAGTGCGCCGCGCAGATGATCCTCGTAGGACGGCTGGTTCAGCCAGGGCACGGCCTGCCACAGCGGTCGCCCCAGCAGTTCCGGCCGAGGCCGGCCGAGGAGCTCGGCGGCGCGCGGATTGACGTAGGTGATCAGCCCGAGCCGGTCCAGTGCGAACACGCCCTCGGGGAGCAGGTCCGCGGCACCGTCCGCCGCCGAGCCCGGGCCCGGATCGACCACCGCTCCGCCGACCGCGTACGGCGGCACGAGCGCGTTGCCCGAGGTCCACAACTCCAGCAGCCGCAGCCCGCCGTTGACCGTGTGCACGGGCAGCGGGTGGGCCGGGGGACGCCCCGCCGCGGTCTCGTGCAGCGCGGCCAGCAGCACATGCGGATCGTCGAGGGCCAGCGTGTGGGTGAGTGCCTGCGGCGTCCCGGGAAAGGCACCGGCGCTGGTGCCGAGCAGGGCCCACAGCGCGTCGTCCCCGGTGACCTCGCCCGTGACGGGGTCCCAGGTGAACCGCCCGGCATAGCGATGCGGCAGACGCTCGGCGGGCGGCCGTACACACATCGGCTCCTCGTCCCAGACGACCTCGGCACCGTCCTTCTCCAGGACCGACAGAGCCGTTCCCAGGCTCTCCGCCACCGCCGTCATCCGGTCACGGTCCGGCAGCACGTCGGTGGCGTCCGAGGCCGAGGGACGCAGCACCGTCAGGACCCCGAAGGACGAGGAGGCGCTCACGACGGGGACGTACAGCGAACCGAACTGGAACGGCAGCCCCGCCGCGAGCTGCGGATAGCGGCGCATCGTCTCGGTGGCGTCGGTGAGCAGCACCTCCGTGCCCGTCCGATGGGAGTCGGCGGCCGGGAACGGCCGGTCCATGGGCATGCGCCACCAGCCACGGAACAACTGTCCCGGCAATCCGGCCAGCACGGCCAGCCGCAGCAGTTCGGGGGAGCTGGAGCGCAGGTACACACCCCCCGCGAAGCCGCGGGCCGCCCGGATCGCGTCCGCGACGGACCCGCTGAGCAGGGCGGCCAGGCTCGTCAGCGCCTGGTCCTCACGCTCGGCGCTCCCAGTCATCGGTCTGCCCTCGTCCGCCCGCCGTCAGGGGGATTCCACAGCAAGAATGCGCCTTACGGGTACCCACCCGCACCTCGACGCCTCAGCCGTGATGGTCGCTTGGAGTTGCACTCGGCCGCATCCGGCCGTGTGCGGCCGTACTCAGCTTCGCCCAGCGCGAAGATACCGCGCCCGCGCCCCGTCCAGGAGCCCCGCGTAGATGTTGGTTCACAGCACTTTCGGGCCTCGGCGTCCGCGAATCCCGGCCATTTCGGTGCTCAGCGTCTCAAGGTCTCCGCGGCGACGGACGCCACGGCCTCGGCCACCGCCGCGAGGGCCGGGAAGTCGAGTTTCCACTGCTGCCAGAAGAGTGGTACGTCGACGGTCCGGTCCGGCGCGAGGGGGACCAGCCGCCCGGCCCGCAGCAGCGGCTCGGCCTGCACCTCGGGCACCATGCCCCAGCCCAGTCCGGCGACGACGGCGTCCACGAACCCCTCGGAGGTGGGCATGAAGTGCCGCAGCGCGCTCGCTCCGGGACCGCCCCCAAGGCCCCGGACGAACTCGTCCTGGAGATCGTCGTTCCGGTCGAAGGCCACCACCGGAGCGTCGGCGATCAGCTCGTCCGGCGCCGCGTCCGTCCCCGCGCCGAGCCACCGCCCGGCGAAATCCGGCCCGGCCACCGCGAGGTAGCGCATCCGGCCCAGGGCACGCACGGAACAGCCCGCCACCGGGTCCGGCGACGAGGTCACCGCCGCCATCACCACCCCCTCGCGCAGCAGGGCGGCCGTGTGGTCCTCGTCCTCACGGCGCAGTTCGAAACCGAGCCGCAGCTCGCCCGGTACGCGGGTGAGCGCGGGCAGGAACCAGGTCGCCAGCGAGTCGGCGTTCACCGCGATCGACAGCCGCGTCGGCTCCCCGGCCTCGCTCATGCCGAGCTCGGTACGGGCGTCGCGCTCCAGCCGTGCCAGCCGGCGCGCGAACCGCACGACGACCTCGCCGGACCCGGTCGGACGCACCGGCTTCGTCCGCATCAGCAGGACCCGGCCGGTGCGCTGTTCGAGTGCCTTGACACGCTGGCTGACCGCCGAGGGCGTCACATGCAGGGCGGCGGCCGCCGCGTCGAAAGTGCCCTCGTCGACCACCGCGAGCAAGGTGCGTACCTGGTCGAGCGGGAGATCCGTCATCACGGCTGCTAATGATACGTAAGAATCTTTAGCTGTACTCTTGACGGCCGTGTTCCTAGCGTCTCTGGCATGAACAACGCCCTGACCGCCGCGGCCGCCGGATTCGGCACCGGCCTCACCCTCATCGTCGCCATCGGCGCCCAGAACGCCTTCGTACTGCGCCAGGGGATCCGCCGCGAAGCGGTCCTGGCGGTGGTGGGCATCTGCGCGGTGTCCGACGCGCTGCTCATCGCACTGGGCGTCGGCGGGGTCGGCGCGGTGGTCGTGGCCCGGCCCGAGGCGCTCACGGCGGTCGGACTGATCGGCGGCGGATTCCTCCTCTGCTACGGAATCCTGGCCGCGCGGCGGGTGCTGTGGCCCTCGGCGCTGGAGGCCGCGGACGGAGCGGCGGGCTCCCGGCGGCAGATCGTCCTCGCCTGTCTGGCGATGACCTGGCTCAACCCGCACGTCTATCTCGACACCGTGTTCCTGCTCGGCTCCCTCGCGGCCGACCGTGGCCCACTGCGCTGGACCTTCGGGCTCGGGGCCGCCCTGGCAAGCCTGAGCTGGTTCGCCGCGCTGGGCTTCGGCGCCCGGCTGCTCGGCCGCTTCCTCGCCCGGCCGTCGTCCTGGCGCGTCCTGGACGGTGTGGTCGCCGCGACGATGATCACCACGGGCACCCTGCTGATCGCCGACGCCTGAGACGGGGTGAGCGATAGTGAACCCTGACAACTGAAAGATGTATCGAGCAGCCAGGACGGTCGTGGACACGAGCAGGAGCAGTACGGACGGGGCGGACGGCGGGACGCACAGCGGGACCGACGGCTTGGCGGACGGCGGGGCCGGGAGCGGTTCGGCGGCCGGATCCGCCGGACACGACGCGGCGGCGGGAGCGGACCGCACCGGCTGGCGCCGCTGGGCGATGGACACCCGCCCGCTGCGCCGCCCGGCTTACCGCAGGCTCTGGTCCTCCACCATCGTCACGGCGGTGGGCAGCCAGCTCACCGCCGTAGCCGTGCCCAAGCAGATCTACGACATCACCGGCTCCTCGGCCTGGGTCGGCTACGCGAGCCTGGCCGGACTGCTGCCGCTCGTGGTCTTCGCGCTGTGGGGCGGCGCGGTCGCCGACAGCATGGACCGGCGCAAGCTGCTTCTCATCACCAACACCGGCATAGCCGTCACCTCGGTGCTGTTCTGGATACAAGCCGTCGTCGGACTCGATTCGGTGTTCGTCCTGATGGCGCTGCTCGCTCTCCAGCAGGCCTTCTTCGGACTGAACTCCCCGGCCCGCAACGCCTCCATCGCCCGGCTCGTCCCCGAGGACGAACTGCCCGCGGCGAACGCGCTCGGATCGACCGTCATGCAGACGGGCCTGGTGGCGGGGCCGCTGCTCGCGGGTGCCCTGATCCCCGTCATCGGTCTGGGCGAGCTCTATCTGATCGACGCCCTGGCGCTGTGCGTCACCGTGTGGGCCGTGATGCGGCTGCCCGCACTGCCGCCCCTGACGGGCTCCGCGGCCAAGCGGGCGGGCTGGCGTGAGGTCGCCGCCGGCTTCCGCTACATCGCGCTGCACAAGGTGCTGCTGCTGTCCTTCCTCGCCGACATCATCGCCATGGTTCTCGGCATGCCCCGGGCCCTGTTCCCGCAGCTGGCCGCCGAGACCTACGCACCCTACGGGGAAGGGCTCGCGCTCGGCCTGCTGTTCGCGGCGATCCCGATCGGCGCGGTGATCGGCGGACTGATGTCGGGCACGTTCTCCCGGGCCCGACGACACGGGCTCATGGTGATCGCCGCGGTGATGGCCTGGGGAGCGGCGATCACCGGCTTCGGCCTGAGCAGCAGCCTCTGGGTGGCGGTCGCGTTCCTCGCCGCCGCCGGGGTCGCCGACATGGTCTCCATGGTCTTCCGCGGCGCGATCCTGCTCTCGGCCGCCACGGACGAGATGCGCGGCCGGATGCAGGGCGTGTTCACCGTGGTGGTCGCGGGCGGCCCGCGGCTGGCCGACGTCCTGCACGGAACGGCCGGCTCCGTCCTGGGCGCCCGCGCCGCCGTCGCCGGCGGCGGACTGCTGGTGGTCGTCGCCATGGCGATCCTGGCCGTCGCGGCGCCGGCGCTGCGACGCTACTCGTGACCTTGCGTGCCGGGCATCAGCTCTCCGAGGCCTGCGCCATCAGGGTCTGGAGGTGAAGTCCCCGGTGGACGTCGAGTTCGCCGGACACCCCGGTGCGTACGGCCGTGGCGAACTCCCGGCGCAGCACCGGCCAGGTTTCCTCGTGGTCGAGTTCGGCGGCGTCGTACACCAGCGGAGCCTGCGGACCGAAGAGTTCGACACGCGTGTTGCCGTGCTCGACGTGGACCGCTCCGGACAGTGAGGCCTGACTGACGACACCGTTGGCGTGCTCGCAGGTCAGCTCGATCCAGCGGCGGGGGTCACCGGTGCCGCGGACCCGGACGATCGGTCCGACGGCGGCGTCCAGGAGATCCAGAAGATGGGGACCCAGGTCGAGCAGGGCGCCGTGCTCGAGCCGCCAGGTGGTGGCGAACTCGCCGCCCAGGAACGCCCCGTGCAGGAGACACGAACGGGCCCCGGTGATCTCCAGCTCCCGCGCCCTGTTCAGGAACTCCCGGGTGGCCGGGTGGTAGCGGTTGGTCAGAACGAGCTGGGAGACGACCCCGGCCTCGTCGACGGCGTCGGCGAGGCGGCGCGCCGACGCCAGATCCACACCGAGCGGTTTCTCCAGGAGCAGTGCCTTGCCCGCCTTCGCGGCCAGCGGAGCGAGTTCCGCCTGCACCGCGGGCGGAACGGCGAACGCGACCGCCTCGCAGCCGTCGAGCAGTTCCTCGAAACGTGTGACCGCCGCGGCCCCGTGGGGCTCGGCGGTCTCCCGGGCCGCCTCGGCGCGGCGCGCCCACACCGCGGTCAGCCGTGTCTCGGGCCCGGCGGCGAGCACGCGCGCGTGCACGGCCCGCGCCCAGGGCCCGGCACCGACCAGTCCGACCTTCACCGGGGGATGGGGCCACGGCAGCGCGGCATCGGTCTCGATCGCGGTCACGGAGGTCTCCTTCTCCTGGCGCCCGGAGTGGGCTGGGGAAACTCCATCACGCGGGCTGGGCTCTCCACCAGGGGGTGTGGTGCGCCGCGGCCCGGCGGGCGGGCCTGCCGGCGAACGGTTCTTGACCCTCCCTTTCCCTCATTACCTCTGATACAGAGCTATTCTCGGAACGTGGAGTCCGAGAGCTTTCCCGAGGCACTGGCAGACGCTCTGGCCGGAGTGCAGCGACTGATCCGGCGCCGACTGCGCAGGGGCACGACCGCGCCGCGGCTGCGCGGCGCGGAGGTCGAGCTGCTGCGGCTGGTCGTGGCCCGCCCCGGCATCGGTGTGTCGCAGGCCGCCAAGGAGCTCTACCTGGCGGGCAATTCGGTCTCGACGCTGGTCAACCAACTGGCCCGGGACGGCTATCTGAACCGCGAGACGGACCCGGCCGACCGGCGGGCGGCACGCCTGCTGCCCACACCGGCGGCGGACGCACGACTGCGCGACTGGCGCGAGCGGCGCACGGCTCTCGTACGCCGCCAGGTGGCCTGTCTCGACGAGGCCGAACGCGCGGCTCTGGAGGCGGCTCTTCCGGCCCTCCGCAAGCTGGCGGTGAACCTGCACGAGGAGGCCGAGGAGACATGACGCGGAGCCTGACGGGCGGGGGAGACCCCACCGAGGAGACGGAGAGGACAACGGAGACGGAGACCGTGGCGGTGGCGGATGCCGGGACGGAGGCCGTCAGCTGTGCCGGGCTCGTCTACGCCTTCGGCGAGACCACCGCGGTCGACGGCCTCGACCTCTCCGTCCACGACGGAGAGGTGTTCGGACTGCTCGGGCCCAACGGCGCGGGCAAGACCACCGCGATCCGCTGCATCACCACACTCCTGCCGGTCCCCACCGGCATGGTCCGCGTCTTCGGTCACGACGCCACCCGCGAACGCATGGCGGTACGCCGCCTGCTGGGCTACGTACCGCAGCAGTTGTCCGCCGACGCGGGACTCACCGGCCGGGAGAACGTGGTCCTGTTCGCCCGCGTCTTCGACGTCGCCCGCAAGGAGCGCGCGGCACGCGTCGAGCAGGCGCTCGCGGCGGTTGACCTCACCGACGCGGCCGACCGGCTCGCCAAGACGTACTCCGGTGGCATGGTCCGCCGCCTCGAACTCGCCCAGGCACTGGTGAGCGCACCCCGGCTGCTGATCCTCGACGAACCGACCATCGGCCTCGACCCGATCGCCCGCACGAGCGTGTGGGAGCACATCAACGCCGTACGCGCCGCCACCGGAATGACCGTCCTCGTGACGACCCACTACATGGACGAGGCCGACCAATACTGCGACCGGGTCGCGCTGATGCACCGCGGCCGCGTCCGTGCCCTGGGCACCCCCGACGAGCTGCGCAAGGGCCTCGGCGAGCGGCGCGGCACCGGGCAGAACGGTGAACTGCCCACGCTGGAGGACGTCTTCCGCGACATCGCCGGCAGCGGCCTCGACGAACAGTCAGGAGACTTCAGCGATGTCCGAAGCACCCGTCGTACAGCGTCCCGTGTCGGCTGAGCGCATCCACCCGGCCGGCCTCGACCTGCTCGTCGTCCCACCACGGACCCGTACCGGCTGGCGGGTGCTGCCCGCCCGGGTCGGCGCGATGTGCGCGGTCGAACTGCAGAAGCTGCGCCATGACCGCACCGAGCTGTACACCAGGGCGGTCCAGCCGGCGCTCTGGCTGCTGATCTTCGGCGAGACCTTCACCCGGATCAGGGCGATACCCACCGGCGGCATCCCCTATCTCGACTATCTGGCGCCCGGCATCATCGCCCAGTCCGCGATGTTCATCGCCATCTTCTACGGCATCATGATCATCTGGGAGCGGGACGCCGGGATCCTCACCAAACTGCTCGTCACCCCGACCCCGCGCTCGGCGCTCATCACCGGTAAGGCCTTCGCCGCCGGGGTGAAGGCGCTGATCCAGGCGGTGGTGGTCGTTGTCATCGCGGCGCTGCTCGGGGTCGCGATGACCTGGAACCCGCTGCGTCTGCTGGGTGTTGCGGTGGCTGTCGTCCTGGGCTCCGCCTTCTTCTCCTGTCTCTCGATGACCATCGCGGGCATCGTGCTCACCCGGGACCGGCTGATGGGCATCGGCCAAGCCATCACGATGCCGCTGTTCTTCGGCTCCAACGCCCTCTACCCGGTCGCGGTCATGCCCGGCTGGCTCCAGGCCGTCAGCAAGGTCAACCCGTTGAGCTACCAAGTGGACGCGCTGCGCGGCTTGTTGCTCGGTACACATGCCCACCTGGCCCTCGACTACGGGGTCCTCGCCCTGGCCGCCGCCCTCGGCATCCTGTCCGCCTCGTCCCTGCTGGGCCGCCTGGCCCGCTGATCCGGGCGTGGCCTCCTACTTCCTGTCGGCTCCCTCCTGTACGACGGTGCGTGTGCACCGCCCCCTCGCCGCGACTTGACCAGATGATGAGGGTCACCGGCCCGCGGGGCTCATAGGCTGTGCGTCATTGATCACTTGATCCCCTGATCACCTGATTGCCGTCGCACCGGAGGAGCCAACGTGACGCCACGTCCGCACCAGAGCACCAGACGCACAACTGTCCTTCGAAGGGAGGCAGTTGTGGCCGCGGTTCCCGTCGCCGTCGCGGCCCTGCTCGTCGCGGCGGGCCCGGCGGCGGCCGGTACGGTGGGCTCGTCCGGCGCGGGGGACGCGTACTTCCCTCTCTCGGGCAACGGCGGCTACGACGTCCGGCACTACGACCTGACCCTCGGCTACGACCCCCAGAGCCGCCACCTCGACGGCAAAGCGGTCATCACCGCCCGGGCCACCCAGCGACTGACCCGCTTCGACCTCGACCTCAAAGGGCTGAAGGTCACCGGCGTCACCGTCGACCACGCCAAGGCGTCCTACCGGCGTGACGGCCAGGAACTGGTGGTCACCCCCCGCCACGCCCTCCGGCGGAACCAGGATTTCCGCGTCACCGTCACCTACTCGGGGACGCCCAAGCCGGCCACCGACCCGGACGGTTCCTCGGACGGGTGGATCCCCACCGACGACGGCGCGTTCGTGGCAGGCGAACCGCAGGGCGCCATGACGTGGTTCCCCGCCAACAGCCACCCCAAGGACAAGGCCTCCTACGACTTCACCATCACCGTCCCCAAGGGACACACCGCCGTTGCCAACGGAATCCTCCGCGGACAGTCGACCAGCCACGGCCGTACGACGTTCCGCTGGCGGCAGTCCGAGCCGATGGCGGCCTACCTCGCCACGGCGACGGTCGGGAAGTTCAAGGTCGAGCAGTACACCACGCACGACGGAATCAAGGTCTACAACGCCGTCGACCCCCGTGAGGCGACCGCCGCGGCGCCCGTGCTGAAGAAGCTGCCGTCCGTGCTGGCGTGGGAGAGCGGTGTCTTCGGGCCCTACCCCTTCCGGGCCGCCGGGGCCATCGTCGACCGGGCTCCGCAGGTCGGATACGCGCTGGAGACCCAGACGCGTCCCGTCTATGACTCCGCGCCCGACCTGAGCACCCTCGTCCACGAAAGCGCGCACCAGTGGTTCGGGGACTCCGTCAGCCTCACCGCGTGGAAGGACATCTGGCTCAACGAGGGCTTCGCGACGTATGCCGAGTGGCTGTACGCCGAGCAGCACGGTGGGAAGACGGCTCAGCAGACGTTCGACTCCCTGTACGCCAGTCCTGTCGGCAGCGGTCTGTGGGCGTTTCCGCCGGCGGATCCCGGGAGTGGGGCGCACATCTTCGACACGCCCGTGTACGCGCGGGGTGCGATGGCTCTGCAGAAGCTGCGTACGGCTGTGGGGGACGGGGTGTTCTTCCGCATCCTGCGGACCTGGGCCACGGAGCACCGTGGCGGACATGGCACCACCGCCCAGTTCATTCGCCTCTCCGAGCGGTTGTCCGGGAAGGACCTCGGCGGGCTGTTCCACACGTGGATCGGCACGGCGGGCAAGCCGACCTCTCCCTGACCGGCTCCTTCGCCCCCGCCGCCCCCGCCGCCCCCGCCGCGGGGGCGAGAACGGTCAGGCGGGGCGCAGCCAGAGGGTGGCCAGGGGAGGGAGCGTCAGACGCAGGCCGCCGTCGTGGGCCCGGAGGTGGGGGTTGTGGATGTCGCTGCCGCCGTAGCGGGCGGCGTCGGTGTTGAGGACTTCGTGCCAGGCGGGGATGTCTTCGGGGATGCCGAGGCGGTA
>NZ_JBVJPA010000032.1:0-75405 GCF_055582885.1 Streptomyces sp. NPDC107454
TACGAGGGCCCGTGCCCGGCACGCCGAGAGCACGCACCTGACGCCGCAGGGCCCGCCCTCCGGGCGGACGACGGGAATGTGACGACAGGACCTAGCGGGCCGAGAAGCCTCCGTCGACCGTGAGGACGGTGCCGGTCACCTGGCGGGACTCGTCGGAGGCGAGCCAGAGGGCGGCGGTGGCGACGTCGTCCGGTTCGACGAGGGCGTTCATGGGCTGGGCCTGGACGAAGGTCTGCTCGTGCTCGGCGACCGGCACGTCCAGGGCGCGGGCGATCTCGGCGAGCATCCGGCCCTCCACACGGGGGTCGTCGCGGACCGAGCCGGGGCAGATGGCGTTGACGCGGACCCGGCGGGGCGCGTAGTCGAGGGCGACCGCCTTGGTCAGTCCGATCAGGCCGTGCTTGGCGGCGACGTACCCGGCGAAGTGGCGGTAGCCGACCAGACCGGCCGTGGAGGCGATGTTGATGATCGAGCCGGCGCCCCGCGCGGTCATCAGGGCGCCCGCCGCGCGGATCGTGCGCCAGGCCCCGGAGAGGTCCACGTCCAGCATCAACTGCCACTCGTGCTCCTCGATCTCGTGGGCGGCCCGGCCGGAGGGCGCGGCGATCCCGGCGTTGTTGACGAGGACGTCGAGCCGTCCGAAGCGGGCCGTCGTCTCCTTCACCGCCGTCCGAACCGCGGCCAGATCCCGTACGTCGACCCGCGCCGTACGGACGGCGGCGCCCGTCTCCCGGCAGAGCTCCGCCGTGTGCGCCAACTGGCTCTCGGAGCCCAGCGGATACGGCACACCCGGGAGGTCCGCCGCGATGTCCACGAGCATCAGATCGGCGCCCTCGCGGGCGAACGCGACGGCGGTCGCCCGGCCGATGCCGCGGGCCGCCCCGGTGACGAGGGCGACCTTGCCCGAGAGCCTCGGACCGCCCGGGCTCACCGCGTGCGTCCGGCGCGGAGTTCGGCTCCGATCAGACGCAGGAGCGCGCCCGGGTTCTCGGTCAGGTACATGTGGCCGCCGTCCAGTTCCGCCGTGGTGAGCTTCCCGGTGGTGGCGCGGGACCACTCGGCCGCCTCGGCCGCGCTCACCAGCTCGTCGTCGCGGCCGCGCAGGGCGAGGACCGGCACGGCGAGCGGGCGGTCGGAGGCGGGCCGGTACGTCTCGTGCATCCGTACGTCGGCCCGCAGCAGCGGGAGCAGCAGCTCGCGCATCTCCGGGTGCTCCAGGGCCGGATGCGCGTACCCCGCGAAGGTGCGCACCCGGGCCAGGAACTCCGCGTCGGGCAGACCGCTCGCACGGTCCGCGCGGCCGGTCCACGGGCCCGGCGCGCCGCTGACGACGAGGGCGTCGAGGCGGATGCCGGGCTCGGCCTCCAGCCGGTGCGCCAGCTCGAAGCCGAGCACCGCGCCGAGGCTGTGCCCGAACACCGCCACCCGCGCGCCCTCCGGGAGCAGCCGGGTCACCTGGGTGTGCGCCTCGGCGGCGGCCCGTACCGCGTCCGTGTGGGGTTCCTCCACGAACCGCTCCTCGCGGCCGGGCAGTTGCACCGCCAGGACGCGCAGGCCCGCCGGCGCCCGGTCCTGCCACGGCGTGAAGAAGGACGCGCCCGCCCCGGCGAAGGGCAGACAGACGAGGTGGGTCTCTTCCACTGCTGACATCGCTCCCGAGTCTCGGCTTTCGGATACAAAGGGGCCAGGGCTCAGCCCGTGGTGACGAACTCGGTGAGGACCCGGGCCAGCAGACCGGGGTCCTGCGCCCCGCACAGCTCCCGCGCGGAGTGCATCGACAGCCCCGGTACGCCCACGTCGACGGTGGCGACTCCCAGCCGGGCCGCGGTGATCGGGCCGATCGAGGTGCCGCACGGCATGGCGTTGTGGGAGACGAACGGCTGCCAGGGCACCTCGGCGCGCTCGCAGGCCGCAGCGAAGGCGGCGACTCCGGTGCCGTCGGTGGCGTACCGCTGGTTGGCGTTGACCTTGACGACGGGGCCGCCGTTGGGGAGGGGGTGGTGGTCCGGGTCGTGGCGTTCGGCGTAGTTGGGGTGCACGGCGTGCGACATGTCGGCGGAGACGCAGAACGCGCCGGCGAGGGCCCGGTTGAAGTCCTCGGCGCTGCCGCCGCGCGCGGCGACGGACCGGCCGAGCACCCGCTCCAGCAGGGGGCCCTGGGCGCCCGACTGGGAGCCGCTGCCGACCTCCTCGTGGTCGAAGGCGGCGAGCACCGGGATGTGGGCGGGCGGCCGGACGGCGGTGGCGGCGGCGACCAGCGCGGTGACGCCCGCGTGCACGGAGATCTGGTTGTCCAGACGCGGTGAGACGAGGAACTCCTCGTCGGCGCCGAGGTAGCCGGGCGGCTGGATGTCGTGCAGCATCAGGTCCCAGCCGAGGACCTCGGCGACATCGGTGTCCGCCTCGGCGGCGACCCGGGCGAGCAGGGCGCCGGGCCGGGCGGGGCCGAGGCCCCACAGCGGGGTCATGTGCCGCTGCGGGTCGAGCACGACGCCTTCGTTGACGGTGCGGTCGAGGTGGATGGCGAGCTGGGGCACGCGCAGCAGCGGCCGGTCGACGCAGACGAGTCGGCTGGATCCGTCGCGCAGGGTCAGCCGGCCCGAGATGCCGAGGTCGCGGTCGAGCCAGGTGTTGTGGGGCACGCCGCCGTAGATCTCCACGGCGATCTGGCGCCAGCCCGCGGAGCCGGTGTCGGGCTCGGGCTTGATCCGCAGGTTCGGGGAGTCGGTGTGGGCTCCGACGATCCGGAACGGGGTGCGGGCCGGGGCGCCCGCGGGGACGTACCAGGCGAGCAGCGCTCCGGCGCGGACGACGTACCGGCCGCCCTCGGCACCGGCCGTCCAGTCGTCCGTCTCGCGCAGCTCCTGGAAGCCCGCCTTCTCCAGGCGCTGGGCCGCGTTCGCGACCACGTGGTAGGGCGAGGGGCTGGAGCGGACGAAGGAGAGCAGATCGTCGCTGTGACTGCGGTCATGTGTGGGGGACATGGGCGCTCACGCCTTTCGGAGGGGCTGGAGAGGGTTGAGGAGTGAAGCGACGGGCGCGTCGGGCCGAGTGCACAGTTCGGCGAGGACGGCCTGCCAGTCGTCGAGCAGTTCCTGAGCCGTGGCGGGGTCCCACAGATCGGCGGAGTACTCCAGGAAGGTGCGGTAGCCCTTGGCCGGGTCGCGGCGCGGGGCGAGACCGAAGGAGAGGTCACCGCGGGACACGGGCGGGGCGAGGTCGTCGACCTCGACGTCGAGTCCGGGGATCTCGATGTCCGTGTCCAGGGAGTTCTGGAAGGCGATGGTCAGCGGGAAGCGCTCGGGCACCGCGCGGGCGCCGCTCTCACGCAGGGCGCGCACGATCCGCGCGGTCGGCAGGACGTGGGCCGTCGCCTCCAGGGCGCCGGCGCCGGTGCGCTCCACGAGGGCGCCGCGCGTCTCGTCAGGGTCGGGCGTCACCCGGACGACCACGCCGGTCGACGTCAGCGCGACCATCGACTCGAACGCGCTGCGCTCGCGGTGGGCGTACGGCGTGCCCATCGCGATGTCCCGCGCCCCGGACCGGCGGGCGACCAGCACGCCGAGCGCGGTGGCCGCGACCCCGAACGGCGTGGTGTGCCGGGCCGCGGCCAACTCCTCGACGGCCCTGCGCAGTTCACCGGAGGCGGCACCACGCAGGGTGTCGCCGTGTCCGCTCGGTACGGCGGGCCGGGCCCGGTCGCCGGGGATCTCGACCGCGGCCGGGATCCCCTTCAGATACCGGGTCCAGTACGCCGTCCTGCGGGCCTCCTCGGCGGGGTCGGCGTGCTCGCGCTGCCAGCGGGCGTAGTCCGTGCACTGCGCGGCCGGTTCGGGCAGACCGTGCGGGCGGCCCGCGGCGGCGGCCGTGTAGAGCGCGGCGAGCTCGCTCAGGAGGAGGGAGAGGGACCAGCCGTCGACGCAGATGTGGTGCACGACGAACATCAGCGTCCACCGGTCGGGCGCGACGCGCAGCAGCCGCAGGACGGGCAGCGCGGGGTCGGTCAGCGTGATGGGCGTCGCGGCGGCTTCCCGGCACAACTCCTCGGCGCGCGCGAGCCGTTCGGACTCGGTGGGGATGCCGGTGAGGTCCTCGACGGGAAGCGCCGGGGGCGGCACGTCGAGAACCTCCTGCCGCCAGCCGGTCCCGTCGTCCTTTCCGTACGACGGGACCGGCTGCCCGTCTCCGGGTACGAAGCGGCACCGCAGTCCGTGGTGCCGGTCGAGCAGCCCGGCCACCGCGGTGCGCAGCGCGGCCACGTCCAGGGGGCCGGTGAAACGGATCCGGGTCGGGATGTTCCACACCTCGGGGCGGGGCATGCTCAAGGCGCCCGCGATCATGCGGGCCTGCTGGTCGCTGACGGGCGCCGTGTCCACCACGGTCACGCCCCGGGGTGGCGCGAGCCGGGTGGTCATCGCCCCCAGCGTGGCGTCGGCGAAGAAGTCCGCCAAGGGGTATTCCACGCCGAAGCTGTCGCGGACCCGGTTCACCAGTCTGATCGCGCCGATCGAATTCCCCCCGAGTGCGAAGAAGTTGGCGTCCGGGGTGAGATCACCGACCGGGCCGAGGGTGTGCTGCCAGAGGGTACGGAGCCGGTGGGCGCCGTCGGGGATGCCCGGGGTGACGGAGCCCGGTGTCAGGTCGCCGACCGTCTCCGCGGCGCCCGCCGTCATGCCGGTCAGCACGCTCTCCAGACGGTCCAGGAACCCCCGTGCCGTCGCCTCGTCGAACAGGTCGGCGTCGTAGCGGAGGCGCAGGCCGAGGTCCTCGTCGGGGAGCCGGGTCGCCATGAGGGCGAGTTCGAGGGGCGCGGACTCGGTGCCGCCGTCGAGGGGGGTGGCGCGCAGGCCCGGCAGGGCGAGGGCGGTCAGGGGCGCGGTGTCGAGGTCGGCGGAGACCGTGACGAGGGGGCGCGGGTTGCCCGGGTCGGGGTGGCGGGCCGCCGACAGGGCGTCCAGGTCGACGTGTTGGCGGGCGTCGGCGGCGAAGAGCGTGTCCCGGGTGGCGCGTACGGCGTCGGTGAGTGCCGTGCCGTCGGTCAGGGTCCCGCGCAGCGGCAGCAGGGACACGTGGAAGCCGACGGTGTCCCGCGTCTCGGGGGTGCGGCGGCCGAAGGCGGACCCGATGACGAAGTCGTCCTGTCCGGCGTACTGGCGCAGCACGATCCGCCAGGCGGTGAGCAGCGTCGCGAACAGGGTGACCCCTTGCCGCCCGCTCCACTCCCGCAGCCGCCCCGCCCGCTCCGGGCCGAGCCGCAGCCCCACGGCCCCGCCGCGTCCGGCGACGGTGCGGGTGCGCGGCCGGTCCGTGGGCAGTGCGGGCGCGCCCGGCCCGTCCCCGAGGTGGGCGCGCCACCAGTCCAGGTCGTCCGCTCCCCCGGTCACCGCGATCGTGTCGAGTGTGCTCCCGGCGGCCCGCTCGAAGCGGGGCGCGCGGCCTTCCACCGCCGCCCGGTAGAACTCCCCGAGGTCGGCGGCGACCAGCGCCGCGGAGTGGCCGTCGGTGACGAGGTGGTGCATGCCGAGGATCAGCGCGTGGTCGTCGTCGGCGAGCCGCAGCAGCCGGGGCGTGAACAGCGACCCCGACGCGAGGTCGTACGCGCGGGTGCTCTCCTCCCGCAGGGCGGCGCGGATCACCTCGTCGGCGTCCCGGCCCCGCACGTCGTCGACGATCAAGGCCGGACATGGCCGGTCCCGGTCCTCCCGTACGACCTGGAAGACCCCGTCTCCCCCAGCCACGAACGCGGTCCGCAGCCCGTCGTGGCGGCGGACGAGGCCGTCCACGGCGGTCCGCAGTGCCTCGACGTCCAGCGGACCCCGCAGCCGTACGCCCTGGATCTCGTTGTAGGCGGCCGGGTCGGCGAGCAGCGTGGCGGCGAGCCAGAGGCGGCGCTGAGCCGGGGTCGCGGGAGCCCGCCGTTCTTCGGGCCTCTTCGGCGTCTTCGGCTTCTTCGGCTCCGTCGGGGGCTCGTGGTAGCGACGGCGCAGGACGTCCAGCTGCTCCAGGCCCGCCCTCATCTCCTCAGGCGGCAGCCCGAAGTCGACCAGGGCGGCGATCTCGTCGACCCCCGCGGCCCGCAGCGCGTCGACGGTGGCCGCGCAGGTGTCCGGGGAGCCGATGAGGGCCCGTTGGTCGCAGTAGCGGTCGTAGGCGCGGTCGAAGAGGTAGGCGAGGTCGGCCTCGCTCGCGTCGGCCACGTCCTCGGGGCGGCCGCCGAGGGCGCTCGCGGCGGAACGCATCTGGAGGGAGGAGCGCAGATAGCGGCTCATCGGCTCGCGCGCGGCGGCCCGGGCGGCGGCGTGGTCCTCGGCGAGGTGGGTGTGGAGCAGGACGGTGACGCGGCCCGCGTCGGGGTCGAGGCCGCTCTCGGCGCGCACCCGGCGGTAGTGGCGGATGTTCGCCGCGAGCTGCTCGGCCGTCTGGTTCATGAGGTTGGTGACGACCCCGAGGTCACGGCGGGCCGCCTCCTCGTACGAGGCACGCCGCCCGGACGTCGCCAGATACATCGGCGGCAGCTTCTGCACGGGTCGCGGATGCAGCGTTACGTCGATGGGGTGCCCTTCGCCGGTACGGCGCGCGACGCTCTCGCCCCGCCACAACCGCCGTACGTCCTCCAGGTGCTGGAAGGCGATCTCGGTGCGGTCGGTGAAGCGGTCGGGGTGCAGGGCGAAGTCGCTCGCGTGCCAGCCGCTCGCACAGCCGATGCCGACCCGGCCCCCGGAGAGGTTGTCCGCCACCGCCCACTCCTCGGCGATCCGCACGGGGTCGTGCAGCGGGAGGACGACCGAGCCCGCGTGGAGACGGATGCGGCGGGTCTCGCGGGCGAGCGCGGCGGCCAGGACGGACGGGTTGGGGAAGAGGCCGCCGAAGGAGTGGAAGTGGCGTTCGGGGAGCCAGAGCGTGCTGAAGTCGTGGGTGTCGGCGAAGCGTGCGGTCTCGATAAGCCGTTCGTAGGCCCCCGCGCTGTCCTCGCCGTCGGGATGGTCGCCGAAGAAGTAGACACCGAAGTCGGGGGCGGGCCGCTCGGACGCGTCGCCGTGGCGGTGACGCCGGCTGTGGCGGGCCGTGGCCGGGAAGTAGCCGCCCGCGCGCAGCTCCCGCAGTGAGCCCTTCACCGCGTCCGTGATCCGTTCGACGTCGGTGTCGGTGTGCGCGGTGGAGAGGTAGAAGGAGCGCCACTCCCAGACATGGATCCCGCGCAGGAGGAGGTGGTGGTACAGCAGTTCCATGTCGGCGCGGTGGGTGAAGCGGAACATGGACCCGAAGTGGGCCGTTTTCAGGGGGAATTCCTCGGCGCGGAAGAAGTCGTCGAGGCCGGCGGCGAGCGCGTCGGTGCGGGCGTTCAGCGCCCGCTGGAGCTCCGGGCCCCGTTCCTTGAGGTGGGTGAGGACGGCGCGGGCGGCGGCCATCGACAGGGGGTGCTGGTTGTACGTACCGCCGAAGAAGGTCGTGTCGCGCGTCGGGCGGCTGTCGTCCCCGTACCGCCAGAAGCCGCCGTCGACGCCGTCCATGAGGTCGGCGCGGCCCGCGATCGCGCCGATGGGGTGACCGCTGCCGAGGGCCTTGCCGTAGGTGGCGAGGTCGGGGACGACGCCGTAGTGGTGCTGGGCGCCGCGGGGGTGGGGGCGCAGGCCGGTGAGCATCTCGTCGAAGAGGAGGACGATGGCGCGCCGGGCGGTCAGCTCCCGCAGCGCGCGCAGGAAGGCGACGGGGCGCAGGGCGGGGTTGCGGCACTGGACCGGTTCGACGAGGACCGCGGCGATCGTGTCGCCGAGTTCGTCGATGACCTCCAGGCTCTCCTGGCTGCCGTATTCGAGGACGAGGAGTTCGGACACCGCGCTCGCGGGGATGCCGCGCGAGACGGGGACGGCGTGGCGGCCGTCGGGGCCCGGGCGGCCGAGGACCGAGTCGATGTGGCCGTGGTAGGAGCCGCGGAACATGACCACGCGGTCGCGTCCGGTGGCCGCGCGGGCGAGCCGCAGGGCGGCGGAGTTGGCCTCGGTGCCGGAGTTCGCGAACGCCACCCGCTCCATGCCCGTGAGCTCCGCGAGCAGTTCGGCGGCCACGCCCGTGTCCTCGGAGCGCGGACCGAGGCGCAGCCCGCCGGCGAGGTGTCGGCGGACGGCCTCCGTCACCGGGGCGGGCTCGTGACCGAGCAGCAGCGCGCCGAAGCCCATGGTGATGTCGGTGTAGTCGTTGCCGTCGACGTCCGTCAGCCGGGCCCCGTGCGCCGAGCGGGCCGCGATCGGGTACTGCATCTCCTTCGTCGCCCGCCGGAAGCCGACCACGGCCCGGCTGTCCGCCAGCACCGTCCGGTGCCGCTGCGCCAGCTCCTTCGACGTGCGGGTCCGCTCGGTGAAGCGGCGGACCAGGTCGTCGGCATGGGCCCGCTGGGCCTCACTCGCACCGGTGCCGGACATGCCGGAGTCAGGGGGGAGGGTGACGTGGGGACCGTGGTGGAGGGGTGGCTCGGCGGGTTGCCCGGCGGGCGGCTCGGCAGCGTGCCCGGCGGGCGGCTCGGTGCGGTGGCGGGCCGCCGTCAGGAGTTCGTCGAGCCGTCCGGAGACGGCGACGGCTCGGGCGACGGCCTCGGCGCTCGCCTGCGATTCGGGGCTGGTCCCTACCGTGGTCATCCCCCGCCCTCCTTGCGGCCCTCGGCGAGCAGGGCCACGGCCTCGGAGAGCTGACCGAGCATCCTGGTCTGGGTCTCGGCGAGTTGGCGTATCTGGCGGGCGAGTTCCTCGACCTCGGCACGGGTGGCGTAGACGGGTTCCTCGTCGGGCGTGACGTGCACGGGCTCGTCGTCCGGAGTGACGTCCGCAGCGGCAGAGACCGCCCCCCGCTCCGTCCGCTCCGCGATCAACCGGGCCGCGAGCCGTGGGGTCCCCGCCTCCTCCAGGATCTCCCGCATTCCGATCTCCACCCCGAACTCGGCCTCCAGCTGTCGCACCATTCCTATGAGCTGGAGCGAGTCCGCGCCGAGCCCGACGAACGTCCGCTCCGCGGTGATCTCCTCCGGCGCGTATCCGAGATGACGGGCGCTGAGCGCCAGCACCCGTGCCAGTACGGCCTGTTCGGTCATGCCGTCCTCCGTCCTGCGGTCGTCGGCCAAGGGGGTGGGCGGCGGTCCTGTCCAGTACGACCGGTGCTGGAAGGGGTACGGCGGCAGCGGGATCCGGCGGGCGCCGCTGCCGTCGAGCAGGGCCGCCCAGTCGAGCCGGTGACCCGCGCAGTGCAGCCGGGCCACCGCCGCCCAGAGGGTGCCGAGGCCACGGTCGCCGCGGCGCTGGGTGGGGACGGCTGCGGTGTCCGGCCGGGCGCGCCGGACGATCCCGGTGAGGGGCGCGTCGGGGCCGATCTCCAGATGGACCGGCCGCCCGGGTGTCCGCTCCAGCGTGCGCAGTACGGCGGCGAAGTCCACCGGCCGTCGGGTCCCCCGTACGAGGTGGTCGGCGTCCGGCAGCCAGCCCACCGGGTGCCGGACCCCGTCCGCACCGCTCACGAACTCGGTCCTGGTGGGCCGCAGCCGTACCTTTTCGCAGGCGTCCCGGAAGTCCGCCAGGACGGGGTCGAGCAGGGCGGTGTGGAACGCGCGGTCCACCGGCAGGGGCTCCGCGGGCGTGCCGCGTTCCGCGAGCCGGACGCGGGCGGCGGCCACCGCCTCGGGCGGTCCGCCCACGACGTACTGCCCGGGCCCGTTGACGACGGCGAGTTCGAGGCCGTCGACCTCGGTGACCAGCCCCCGTACGACGTCCTCGGCGGCGAACACCGCGAGCATGGCCCCGGCCGGGGTGCCGTCGCGCATCAGCCGCCCCCGCCTGCAGACCAGCCGCAGTCCGTCCTCCAGCGTCAGCGCTCCGGCCACGCACAGCGCCGCGTACTCCCCGGCGCTGTGCCCGGCCACCGCGACCGGTTCGACGCCGAACCGCCGCCACAGCCGTGCCTGCGCGACTTGCAGGGCAAACAGCGCGGGCTGTGCGAAGGCGGTGTCCCAGCCCCGCGCTCCTTCCGGGCCCCGGGCCCGCACTCCTTCCGGGCCCCAGACCCGCGCCGCCTCCGGGCCCCAGGCCCGCGCCGCCTCCGGGTCCTGGGCTCGCGCCGCCTCCGGGCCCCAGACCCGCGCTCCTTCCGGGCCCCGGGCCCGCGCTCCTTCCGGGCCCCAGGCCCGCGCCGCCTCCGCGGGGCCACCGTCGGCGCCGCCCAGCAACCGGTCGAGGAACCCCTCCTCCCCCGTCTCGTCCCGGTGGATCCCCGCGCACTCCTCCAAGGTGCGGGCCACCACCGGGAACCGCTCGGCGAGCGCCGCGCCCATCCCGTCGTACCCGCTGCCCTGGCCGGTGAACAGGAACACCGGTCCCGTGCCCGCCTCCGCCCCGGCGACGCCGTGCGCGTACGCCCCCGCCTCGCCCCGTACGAAGGCGTCCAGCGCCGTCGCCGTGCGGCCGGCCGCGGCGGTCACCACCAGTCGGTGTGCCAGGTGCCGTCGCCCGAGCGCGGTGGTGAGGAGCAGGTCGGCGGGGTCGGTCCCGGGGTGTTCGGTGAGGTGGTCGCGGAAGGCCCGTGCGGAGGCGAGGAGCGCCTCGGGGGTGTGGCCGGACAGCGGCAGCAGTGCGGGGGCCTGCCCGCGCTCCGGCGGGCGGGGGGCCGGGGTCGGCGCCTCCTCCAGGATCACGTGGGCGTTCGTCCCGCCCATCCCGATGGAGTGCACCCCGGCCCGGCGCGGACGGCCCTCCCCGGCGGGCCAGGGCAGCGCGCGGGTCGGCAGGACGAAGGGGCTCCCGGCCACGTCCAGGGCCGGGTTGGGGCGGGTGTGGTTGACCAGCGGCGGTATCTCCCCGTGGCGCAGCACCAGCACCGCCTTGATCAGCCCGGCCAGCCCGGCCGCGCTGTCGAGATGGCCGATCGCCGACTTCGTGGACCCAAGGGCGCAGAACCCGGCGCGGTCGGTGTGCAGCCGGAACGCCTCGGTGAGGGCGGCGAACTCGATCGGGTCGCCCTTGAGCGTGCCGGTGCCGTGCGCCTCCAGGTAGCCGAGGGAGTCGGCGGGCACCCCGGCCGCGCGCAGCGCGCCGAGCACGGCGTCGCGCTGGCCGGTGGAGCCCGGCGCGGCGAACCCGGCCCGGTCGGCGCCGTCGTTGGTGACGGCGGACCCGGCGATCACCGCGTACACGGTGTCGCCGTCGGCGAGCGCCCTCTCCAGCGGTTTGAGGACGACGGCGGCGACGCCGTTGCCGCCGACGGTGCCGTCCGCGTCGGCGTCGAAGGCGCGCACGGTCCCGGAGCGGGAGATCGTCGAGCCGCGTACGTGCCGGTGCCCGGTGACCTGGGGGACGTGCAGGGCGGCCGAGGCGACGACCATGAGGTCCGCGTCGCCGAAGTGCAGGGCCTGGCAGGCGAGATGGACGGACACCAGGGACGACGAGCAGGCCGTGGCCACGTTCAGGGCCGGGCCCGTCAGTCCGAGCCGGTGGGCCGCCCGGGGGGCCGCGAAGTCGGGGTAGGTGCCGACCTGCGCCTGCTTCTGCCGCTGCCAGTCCCCCGAACCCGCCTCCTCCCGCAGGTTGTTGGCGAGATAGCTGTGCAGCGAGTGGAGCCGGTAGCCGGTGCTCCCGCACACCCCGATCCGCACCCCGGCGCGCGGCTGCGCGTACCCCGCGTCCTCCAGGGCGTGGTGGGCGCACTCCAGGAAGAGCCGTTGCTGCGGATCGGTGACCGTGGCCTCGCGGGCGCTCATCCCGAAGAAGTCCGCGTCGAAGCCGTCGATGCCGGGCAGCGGGGCGCTCGCGGCCACGAAGTCGGGCGCGCCGTACTCCTCGGGGGCGAACCCGGCCGCCGCCAGCTCGGCGTCGGTGAACCGCCGTACGTGCGTCACGCCCGCCCGGATGTCCCGCCAGTACGCGTCGGGGGTGTCAGCTCCCGGAAACCTCAGCGCCATCCCGACGACTGCCGTACGCACCGCTCGTCCCCTCCTTGCCGGTGCCGTGGACCGCGTACAACCGGAGCATGTAGATCCCCGCGACCACGAGGGCGAGGCCGTGCGACCAGGCCACGACGGTGAACGCGGAGAACGATTCGAGGGCCGCCGACACACCGATCATGCCGATCCCGAAGCCGAGGTTCTCGACCGTCGCCGTGAGCCCGAAGGCGTGGCCGCGCAGGGTCTCCGGCAGGGTCTGCAGATGCGAGGTGTACGACACCTCGGTGAGCCCGTCCGCGGCGCCCGCGACGAGGGCGATCAGCACGGTCGCCGCCATCGGGAACCCGGCGAAGCCGAGGATGAACGCGGAGGACATGACGATGGTGCCCAGCCCGAAGCCGAGCGCGCCGACGGCCCGTCCGGAGCGTTTGGCCCAGCGCTGGATGACCTGTTGCGCCAGGACGTTGCCCAGCGCCCAGAACAGCCAGAAGCGGCTGACGAACGCGGCCGGGTCGTCCGGGTGGAGCGTGCTGGAGTAGACGGGCAGGGCCGCGTTGTGCGAGGAGGAGCCGAGGGCGTCGACGGTGCGCAGACACATCATGAGGCCGAGGGCGGGCACGGTGGCCAGCGCCGTCATCGCGGCCCACACGCCGCGCTTCTCGCGGGGCTCGTCGGGCGCCCGCGGGGGCTCGGGGGCGCGTTCGATGCCCGGCAGCCACGCGACCGCCGCCGCGCACACCAGGAAGCTCGCCGCGTCCACCAGGAACGCGGCGGTGAAGCCGAGCCAGGGCACCACCACACCGGACGAGGCGAACCCGGCGACCATCGCCAGGGAACGGCCGCCCACCATCAGCGAGTTGGCCCAGGCGCGCCGGTCCGCGCCGACCAGGTCGGGGATGGAGCTGCGCAGCGCGACCATGAACACGGTGCTGCACGCCCCGACGGCCGCGGACACCGTGAACAGCACGCCGGTCCGCAGTCCCCCGTCCGGCGTCACTACCAGCAGGAACATGACAACGGCTTGGGCGATATTGGCCCACAGCATGACCGGCTTGACCCCGAACCGCGCCTGCACGCGCCCCGCGACCGTCCCCGCCAGGAACCCCGCGCCCAGCCGCACCGCCATGAACAGTCCGATGGCGAGCGCGCTGTGGGTGGTGGCGTAGACGAACAGATTGAGCGCCACCATGTTGAGGAAGGTGCCGTACGAGGAGACGGAGTAACCGGCGACCAGGACGCGGTAGCGCCCCTCGGCCGTCACCGGTGCCGCGCCACGCGCCGTCCCCGGACCGCCGCCCGCCCCCGTCCGCCGCATGGCGGTGCGGCATCGGCGATGTTCACGACCCGGATCAGGTGACGCATGTTCCCTCATTCCTCGGCGCGGGCGACACAGGTGTCCGGGGGCATCCTCCCCCTGTGGGGCGGAGAGGATTCCTCTGGCCCGGGACTCCCTGAGACGGGACGTCCGCCGGACCGCCGAAAGTTCCGGCCGGCGAGCGCCCGCGCGGGAAGCGTGCCCGGAACCTACCCGGCCGGCAGCAACTTCTCGCGTCCGCGCGCCCGGTACTCGGCCACCAGCCCCTCGATGTCCGGCGCGCGCAGTCTGCGGTACGCCGGCTCCCCCGGTGGCCGCCACCACACCGGGTCGGCGCAGCGAAAGCCCTCGCGGCGCAGCCCCACCCGGTGGATCTTGTTGGTGGCGGTGACCGGCATCCGCGCCACGATCCGGACGAAACGGGGTGCCATCTTGGTCCCCAGGTCGGGCTGGGCGAGGAGGAACTCCGCGAAGGCCGACGGGTCGAAACCGGCCCCCTCGCGCGGCGCGATCGCCGCCATCACCTGGTCCCCCGCCACCGGGTCGGGGACCGCGTACACCGCCACGGCGGCGGCGTCCTCGTGACGGGCGAGGATGTTCTCGATCATCGCGGCGGCGAGGTTCTCGCTGTCGACGCGCAGCCGGTCGTCCGCCCGCCCGGCGAAGTAGAGGAAGCCGTCGGTGTCGCGGTAGAAGAGGTCGCCGGTCCAGTACCAGCCGTCGCGGCGGCGGTCGGCGTCCGCGGCCGGGTTGCGCCAGTACCCCTCGAAGGGATTGGGCCCGCGGTTCACCAACTCCCCTATCGCCTCGTCCCCGTTGAGGAGCCTCCCGTCCTCGGCGAAGACGGCCGGCGGGCACTCGGCCCGGGTCCCCGGGTCGACCACCGCGAGGTCGTCGCGGGGTGCCGCCCGCCCGATCGCGCCCGCCGGGGCACCGGGCGTCCGCTGGATGGCGGCGCCGCCCTCGGACGAGCCGTACCCCTCCACCAGCCGCACCCCGAAACGTTCCTCGAAGGCGGCCGCGTCCACGGCCCCGGCCTCCGTCCCGAAGCCCATCCGCAGCGGGTTGTCGCGGTCGTCGCCGCGGGCGGGCGTGGCCAGCAGGTACTGCACCGCTCGGCCCACATAGGTGAAGTACGTCGCCCCGCAGGCCCGTACGTCCGTGAGGAACCCCGACGCCGAGAAGCGCCGCCTCAGCGCGATCCCCGCGCCCGCGGCCAGGGCGGGCGCCCAGTCGGCGATCACCGCGTTGCCGTGGAACATCGGCATGCAGATGTAGTGCGTGTCGTCCGGGCGCACCCCGAACTGGTCGACGAGCGAGCGCCCGGCGGCGGCCAGCCGGCCCTGGGTGCAGATCGCCGCCTTGGGGGCGCCGGTCGAGCCGGAGGTGAAGTAGAGGAGGAGGCGGGCGTCCGGCGACACGGAGGGCGCCGCGTCCGGCTTCGCGCCCTCGTACGGCGCGAGGAGTTCCCCGTACGCCTCGGTGTCGGTGACCAGGACGCGTACGCCGGGCAGTTCGAGGCCGTCGAGGAGGGGCAGATGGGTCCGCTCGGTGACCAGGACACGGCACTCGGTGTGCAGGATGTCGCGGGCCAGTTCGGGGCCGCGCCGGGTCGGGTTGATCCCGGCCACGGCGGCGCCGGAGAGAGCCGCCGCGCTCAACCACAGCGGATATTCGGGGGTGTTGTCGAGCAGCGCCCCGACGTGCGGTGCGGCGCCGGGCGGCAGCAGGTCGGCGAGGAGCGCCGCCCGCGCCGCCGCGCCCGCCGCCACCCGGTGGTGGCTCAGCACCCGCCCCTCGAACCACAGTCCCGGCCGGTGGTCGCCCCACCGTTCCTGTACGAGTTCCGCGACGGTACGCCTCATGGACCCCATGGGGGCGCACCATAATTGACGTACCGTCAGAAAGGGAGCCCCGCGCCCTCGAACTCGTCCCCTCCGCTCCAGGAGGAGTCCCACACCGAGAAGAACTCGTGGACGCCCACCATGAAGCCGATGCAGAAGAGGACGATCACCGTGCAGAAGACCAGGGTGAAGACCGTGCCCGCCGCCAGCAGGCCCCGGCTCGGCGCGTGGGCCGTCGCCTTCTCGGGACGCTCGGCGATGTAGTGGACGGGGACGATGTCGCCCTCGACGATCGTCGCCGGGCCGTTCGGCTCCTCGAAGCGGACCGTGCGGCCGTCGCGCGTCGTGAACTCGTACACGTGGTGCAGCGTCGTGGACACGGACGTGTCACCGCCGCCGCCACTGGTCGTCGTGTACGCCCGCAGACAGCGCCCCTCCGCGATCAGCCCGCTGTCCCACGCCCGGTTCATGTCCAGCGACCGGCGGACCACCACGACCGCCATGAAGATCGCCCCGGCCATGATCACCGCCGGTACGGCATAGAAGAAGACGTCCATGACATTCCCCCGTTGTCCGGTACAGCTCCACGCACGCCGTCATGGTCATGTCGACGTGCGTGGAACCTACCCGTGGGGGGTGCGCGAGCTCCTCAAGAGAGGCTCAGAACATTTCCGGTCGGGACGCGCTCAGAACGTGACGTCCGCGCACGAGTAGAACGCGTTCGCGGTGTCGGCGATCGTCCACACGCCGAGGATGACGTGGTGACCGCTCAGCCCGGAGGGCAGCGTGCCGGTGTGACTGAACGTGGACGGCGGGCGCTGCCCGTTGTACGGGACGGTCAGGAACGGGGTGGTGTTCAGGTCCGCCCTGGTCAGTGCGTGGTTCTGGTTCCAGCCGGACTTGGTGACGAAGTACTTGAAGTCGGTCGTGGCGTGCACGGCCGTGAACTGCCAGCGGAAGGTGTAGCTCTGCCCGCCGGTGACCTTGGTCGTCGGCCAGGCCGCACCCGAGGGGGTCTTGGGCTGGTCGAGCTGGCTGAAGTTGGTGTGGTTCGCGGAGCAGATCTGTCCGTCCGCGGGACCCGCCGCCGGGAAGCCCTTCGGGCCCTCGACGCTCTGCGGCTCCCACTGGATGTCACCGCAGCCCGCGACACTGCCGCCGTTGGCGGCGCACAACTTCTGCCGGCTGAGGGGCTGGTCGGTGTAGCCGTGGGCGTCGGCTCCGCCGGTGGAGAGCACGAACGTGCCCGCCGTGGCGAGGCCCACGACCGCGGCGTACAGCTTGACTTTCCTGCCGGTACGGACCCTTGCCGCGGGGATCCTGGTCGTCCGTATGCGCATGCTGCCGCTCCTGGAGGACGTGGGGGAGGTTCTCGTGAGCCGTGCGCGCGATTTTCAGGTCTAGACCAAGTCCCAGATTATTGCCGCGACTTGAACATGTCCAGACCAATAGCCAAGCTCTCGGTCCCCGTCACGGCCCCGCTGCCGGTCCCCGTCACGGCGAGGAGTCCCTGCGCCCCGTGTAGAACGCCACCGTCAGGTCCTTCACCAGCGCCTTGCGCTCGTAGTCGTCGAGTTCGACCAGCCCGCGCATGGTCAGCCGGGTCACCGTGTCCTCGACGGAGTCGACGACGGAGGTGAGCACGGTGTCGCGGTGCTGGGCGTCCAGGGTCGCGATCCGGCGGCGCTGCATCACGGCCGCGACCTCGGGGGCGTACTCGATCCGGGTCGGCTGCGCCGAGAACACCTCCAGGCCGACCGGCGCGGTGTCCGCGGCGATCATCCCGGTGAGCACCTCGCCGACCACGTCCGTGTTGCGCAGGGTCGCCACGTCCTTGATGACGGCGGGCGGCGCCTCGGCCGGCAACTGCGAGAGCATCCGCGACATCGCCGCCTCCACACACTCGCGCAGATACGTCTCGTGGTCCTCGACGCCGAGCACGGCCTGCGCGGTGTCCTTGACCCGCCACACCACGAGCACCACCACCCGCAGCGCGACCCCGTTCGCGTCGACCACCGACATCGGCTCACTGCGCCAGTGCCGCAGCCGTACGTCGACCCGGCGCCGCAGCACCATCGGGTTGATCCACAACAGCCCGGTACGCCGGACCGTGCCCCGGTAGCGGCCGAAGAGGCCGAGCACCCAGGCGCGCCCGGTCCGGCCGCGGGAGAGCCCGCCGAACCCGAACAGCCCGAGCGCACCGGCCCCGGCGTACGCGGCCCACTGCGCGGGGCCGAGCCCGGCCCCCGCGTACCAGGGCAGCCCGATCACCCTCGCCGCGCCGTGCGGCAGCACACCCGACCACCAAGTGGTGAGTACACATCCGGCCACCCCGCAGGCCCCGGCCAGCACACCCGCCACCCCGGGCAGCACCCGTGCGGGGCGCTCCACCAGTTCGGGGTCGACCTCCGGCACCGGGCGCGGGGCCCGGCCCAGCACGGGGCGCCGGATCCGGGGCTGTTCGCCCGTGCCGCGCCGCCGCCCCACCACGGCGGGCGAGAGCGGCACGGGCACCGGCTCGGGGTCGTCACGGAAGAGCAGATGGACGGGGATCTCGGTGGTCGCCTCGTTGTGGATGAGCCGGGCGGACCGGGCGGCGCCGCCGCCCTCCGGCGTCCCCCCGGACTCCGGGGTGGGTGAAGTCGTCGTACTCATAGCTGCCTCCATGCCTCCGCGCGTGGAAGGGTGATCCCGGCCGGGTGACGAGCCCTGGTGCGATTCCTGGTGCGAGCCGTAGTGCGATGCCTGGTACGAGCCTTGGTGCGATGGCTTGGTGTGAGCCTTGGTGTGCTGTTTGACGCGTTGCCTGGTAGGAGCCCGGGTGCGAGCCGTGGTGCGAGCCCTGCCACCCGGAGTTTCACGAGAAGAGCCGGCGCCAGGTCTCCGGCCCCGGAGAGCCGTCCGCCGCGCCGCCGCGCCAGCCCTGCGCCCGCTGGAACGCCTCGACGCCCCGCCGGTCCGCCTCGCCCCAGCGCGGCCCCGGGCCCGACGTGTAGTACGTGCCGAACCCCTTCTTCACGAGTTGCTCGCCGAGCCGGGTGACGAACTCGTTGTCGGCGCCGGGCCGCAGCAGCCCGCGCCCCGGATAGCCGGGAACGGACGGGGCCGAGAATCCCTTCGTCCCCGCTCCGCCCGCCATCGGGGTCCCCGGCACGGGCCTCCCCGCCGCCGGAATGTCCCCGCCCTTCCTCTCCACCAGGTAGGACCAGGTCTGCGGCCCGGGCAGCCCGTCCGCGTCCGTGCCCCGCCAGCCCTGCGCCCGCTGGAACGCCTGGGTGGCCCGCCGGTCCGCGTCCGACCAGCTCGGTCCGGGTCCGGTCGAGTAGAAGCGGTCGGCGCCGCGTTCCACGAGGAGCCGGGCCAGCCGGGTGACATGGGAGTTGTCCGCGCCCGGGCCGAAGAAGGACCGGCCCGGGTAGCGGCCGCTCCTCGCCCCCGACGCCGAGACGCCCGCGCCGCTCGTCTCCTCGGCCAGTCCCTTGTAGCGGTAGGGAACATAGCGGCCCGAGTTGCTCCAGTAGGCGTACGGAGCGGACTGCCCGCGGGCGTGCGGGCTGGTCTGTTCATAGGCGAGGTAATAGGTGTGGGTGTAGTCCGACCAGCCGCCGAAAAGGACGACGTGCGAGCCTTTCTCCGGATCCGCCGCATTGTGGAACAGGAGCATGTCGCCGGGCTGCAACTGGTCGCGTGAAATGCGTACGCCGAACGTGCTGAGGCTGCCCGTCCATTCGTTTCCCGGCAGGTTCCAGGCCATCGAGACGAAGCCCGAGCAGTCCTGCCGGTATCCGTCCGGCCAGTACTCGGTCTTGCTGTACGGCACCCGCGAGGCGACCCACTTCTTGGCCCGGTTGATGATCGCCGCCCGGGTGGTCGCGGGGAGCTCGCCCCCCGCCCCGGGCTGCGCGGGCCCCGCCGGACCCCCGTCGGGGCCGTGCAGCGGGGCCTGGTCGCCCTGCGGGGTGTCGGGATCGTCACCTCGGGGGTCGCCCGGCCGGTCACCCCGGGAGTCGCCCGGCCGGGCGGGTCCGTGCGTGGCGGCCACGGCCGGTACCGGCTGGCCGGCGGCGAGGACGGTGCCCGCCGCCGCGGCCAGCAGCAGCGCGCCCCGCGCCGCCGGGTGTCCCACGGGCCCGGGGAGTGAGGAAGGGGGAATGACGCGCCGCCAGTGCACGCATCCGGGGCAATCGCAGTCGCTCACGGGATCGAATTCCTCGAATACCGGAGCCTCCATGAGATTCCCCTCACACCACAGGTCCATGTCTCCGCACTTCTGCACAATCGTCAGTTTCGCAACTGTCGCCTCTTGTCGCATGTTGACGGTCCGAATGATGTACAGGGACCACTTCCGGCCGGTTCGGGACACCTCCCCGCTCACTTCACGGCACCCTCGTGGTCCGGAGCACCCTCCCCGGTCGGGTAGAGTTCTCGGGTCAGCAGGCGCCGCTAGCTCAGTTGGTTAGAGCAGCTGACTCTTAATCAGCGGGTCCGGGGTTCGAGTCCCTGGCGGCGCACCGACACCGAAGGGCTCCTCACCAGCGTGAGGGGCCCTTCGGCTTATGGGCGGGGCGGGATCCCTTTTTGGGCGGGGCGGGCTCCCCACGGACACAACCGGCGCAAAGAGTCGCATAGAGGCGCATACGGGCCGGGCATATGCGCCCGGCGTATGGGGCGGTGACCCCATCTTCGTACACGCGTCCCAATTAGCGCGTATGACCGGTTAACACCGCGTTTCGCATCTTGCGATCATGATGAACGCCGTAGAACCCTGGGCTTCAAGGGACTGTCGATACCTGACAGTTGGGGGTATGGCCGGTTGCGACCATGGGGGGTTGGGGGCCCCGTTCATGAACCGATGCCGAGGGGGGCATCATGCAACCGGAAGGTCGCATTTCTATGTCTCCCTTGTGTGGAGGGTGTGGTGATGCCGACCTGCCAGCATGCGTCCGTGACGGTCAAGGGGGACTCGAACGGGCGACAAGAACCGACGAACACGCACCTGGACGTGCGTGCGGGGGGAATGACTCATGACGTCGACGCCGACGGGCGCCCGGCAGAACTTCGACCCGTCTGAGACGACCCAGCTCCGGATGCCATCGCACCGGACCGGCAGCAACTTCCGCAGGATCAAGAAGACCCTGCCGAGATACGACTACGAGCACTACAGCCGGCTCGCGGGTCCCCTCACACAGCCCGATCCGGACAAGCCGTACAAGGTGCAGTACCGCTCGCTGCTGTCCCAGGAGCCGCACCGCATACGAGCCGCCCTGATGCTGGGCGCCGCACCGCTGCTGTCGCTGATCCTGCTGGGCTGGCTGCTCCAGCCGGAGCACTGGACCGAACGCGACTACCCGGCCTACGACTTCCTGCCGGTGCTCGACATCGTGATGCTGGTCTCGATCGGCCTGATCGAGTTCTTCCGCTGCATGAACGTGCTGTCGAACGCGCACGCCACCCTGGTCGCCCGCGACCCGATCCCGGTGGTCCCGGAGACCGGCACCAGAGTCGCCTTCCTCACCTCCTTCGTGCCCGGCAAGGAACCTCTCGCCATGGTGACCAAGACCCTGGAGGCGGCCGTCAAGCTGCGCCACCGGGGCCTTCTGCACATCTGGCTCCTAGACGAGGGTGACGACCCGGAGGTGAAGGAGGTCTGCGAGCGCCTGGGCGTGCACCACTTCTCCCGCAAGGGCGTCGCGAAGTGGAACCAGGCCAAGGGCCCGCACCGCGCCAAGACCAAGCACGGCAACTACAACGCCTGGCTGGAGGCGCACGGCGACGAGTACGACTTCTTCGCCTCGGTCGACACCGACCACGTGCCGCTGCCCAACTATCTGGAGCGGATGCTCGGCTTCTTCCGCGACCCGGACATCGGCTTCGTCATCGGCCCGCAGGTCTACGGCAACTACGACAACCCCATCACCAAGGCCGCCGAATCCCAGCAGTTCCTCTTCCACGCGCTGATCCAGCGGGCCGGCAACCGCTACGGCGCGCCGATGTTCGTGGGCACCTCCAACGCCGTACGCATCAAGGCGCTCAAGCAGATCGGCGGTCTGTACGACTCGATCACCGAGGACATGGCGACCGGCTTCGAGATGCACCGCGCCAAGAACCCGGCGACGGGCAAGAAGTGGCGCTCGGTCTACACCCCGGACGTCCTCGCGGTCGGTGAGGGCCCGAACGCCTGGACGGACTTCTTCACCCAGCAGCTGCGCTGGTCCCGGGGCACGTACGAGACGATCCTCAAGCAGTACTGGAAGGGCTTCTTCTCGCTGCCGCCGAGCAAGCTCTTCAACTACACCATGATGATCATCTTCTACCCGATGTCCGCCCTCAACTGGATCCTCGCGGCCCTCAGCTGCGCACTCTTCCTGGGCCTGGGCGCATCCGGTGTGAACATCGACCCGACGGTCTGGCTGATGCTGTACGGCAACGCCTCCGCGCTGCAGATCGGCCTGTACGTGTGGAACCGCCGGCACAACGTCTCCCCGCACGAGCCCGAGGGCTCGGGCGGCGTGGCGGGCATGATCATGTCGGCGCTCTCCGCGCCGATCTACGCCCGCTCGCTGATGGACGCGGTGCTGCGCCGCAAGAGCAAGTTCGTGGTGACCCCCAAGGGTGATTCGGCCAGTCCCGACACACTGTTCGGGACCTTCCGGATCCACCTGTTCTTCATCCTGGTCTTCGCCGGCTCGATCGTCGCCGGACTCCTGCTCGGGCACTCCCACCCCGCGATGATCACCTGGGCCTCCTTCGCCCTGCTGATCACCGCCTCGCCGATCCTCGCCTGGCGGTGGGCCCTGCGCCAGGCGAAGAAGAAGCCGACGGCGGCGCCCGCCTCACCCGAGGAGACGGTGCCGCTGCCCGCTCAGGCCTCGGCGCCCCAGCAGGAGCAGCACGCGCCCCATGCCCCCCATGCCCCGCACGCCCCGCAGCACAAGCCCAGCTGGGCGGCTGCGCAGGGACAGGGCGGCGGCAGCGGCGCGGGCAATGACCAGACCATGCAGATTTCCCTTGGGGGACGTAAAAAATGAAAGACGGTGCCCGTCGCCGCCGTGCTCGTCGTCTTGCGATAGGCGGGGCGGTGGTGCTCGCGCTGGCCGGGATGAACGGGCCGTGGGTGTACCGCTTCAGCACGGAGAAATACCACGACTACACGATCAACAAGCCCGAGTACAAGGCCAAGAACGGGCACTGGGACATCATCCAGTTCCCCAAGGAGTACAGACAGAACACCATCCACGCGGCCCTGCTGCACACCGGCAAGATCCTGCTGATCGCGGGCTCGGGCAACAACCAGGACAACTTCGACGCGAAGAAGTTCGACACGCGGATCTGGGACCCGGTCAAGGGCACCATCAAGAAGATCCCGACGCCCGCCGACCTGTTCTGCACGGGCCACACCCAGCTCGCCAACGGCAATCTGCTGATCGCGGGCGGCACCAAGCGGTACGAGACGCTGAAGGGTGACGTCACCAAGGCGGGCGGCCTGATGGTCGTCCACAACGAGAACCCGGACAAGCCGATCACGCTGCCCGCGGGCACCAGGTTCACCGGCAAGGAGAACGGCAAGACGTTCGTCTCCAAGGACCCGGTGCTCGTCCCGCGCGCGACGAAGGTCTTCGACAAGGCGACCGGCAAGTTCCTGCGCAACGACCCGGGCCTCGGCCGTATCTACGTCGAGGCTCAGCAGAGCGGCCAGAAGTACGAGACGGGCACCCAGGACAACTACCGCATCCAGGGCCTGACCGGCGCCGACGCCCGCAACACCTACGGCATCGCACAGAAGCTCGCCCTGGACAAGAAGGACTTCCAGGGCATCCGGGACGCGTACGAGTTCGATCCGGTCGCCGAGAAGTACATCAAGGTCGACCCGATGAACGAGGCCCGCTGGTACCCGACGCTCACCACCATGAGCGACGGCAAGATCCTCAGCCTCTCCGGTCTGGACGAGATCGGCCAGCTGGTCCCGGGCAAAAACGAGGTGTTCGACCCGAAGACCAAGAAGTGGACGTACACCAAGGGAATCCGCCAGTTCCCGACCTACCCGGCGATCTCCCTGATGCAGAACGGCGAGATGTTCTACTCGGGCTCGAACGCGGGCTACGGACCGGACAACGTGGGCCGCGACCCCGGCGTCTGGGACGTGGCCACCAACAAGTTCACCAAGCTGCCGGGCCTGAGCGACCCCAACATGATGGAGACGTCCGGCACGGTGCTGCTGCCGCCCGCGCAGGACGAGAAGTACATGGTGATCGGCGGCGGCGGGGTCGGCGAGTCCAAGCTGTCCAGCAAGAAGACCCGGCTGATCGACCTCAAGGACAAGAACCCGAGGTTCGTGGACGGGCCCGAACTGGAGAAGGGCACCCGCTACCCGCAGTCCTCGATCCTGCCGGACGACTCCGTCCTCGTGTCCGGCGGCTCCGAGGACTACCGGGGGCGCAGCGACTCCAACATCCTCCAGGCGCGGATCTACAACACCAAGTCGAACACCTTCGACCGGGTCGCCGATCCGCTGGTGGGCCGCAACTACCACTCGGGCTCGATCCTGCTGCCCGACGGCCGGGTGATGTTCTTCGGATCCAACTCGCTCTACGCGGACAAGGCCAACACCAAACCGGCCACGTTCGAGCAGCGCATCGAGATCTACACGCCGCCGTACCTCTACCGGGACTCGCGGCCCGATCTGACCGGCGGCCCGAAGACGATCGCGCGCGGCGGCTCGGCGACGTTCACCTCGCGGCACGCGTCGACCATCAGGACGGCCCGGCTGATCCGGCCGAGCGCGTCCACGCACGTCACCGACGTCGATCAGCGGTCCATCGCGCTGGACTTCAAGAAGACGAAGAACGGGGTCACGGTGACCGTGCCGACGAACCGGAATCTCGTGGAGTCCGGTTGGTACATGCTGTTCGTGACGGACGACCAGGGGACGCCGAGCGAGGCGCAGTGGGTCAAGGTGCCTTGATTTCCGAGAGTTGTACGTGAGAGGCGGCGCCTTCCTCGCGAAGGTCGCCGCCACCTCACCCAGGGGCGCGGGGCTGTGACATATGCGGCTCCGCCGCGTGGGCGCGACAAGCCACGACGTGCCCGCAGCCGCCGAACCACCAGCGCCCCCGGGCTCGTTCGCTCAGTCGCTGGCCTTCGCGAGCTTCAGCGCGTACTCCGCCCACCAGTCGCCCGCCTTCGGACCCCCCTTGCACTCCCCGTCCGACTCACCGGGCCGCTTGACCCACAGATACGCGTCGACGAGCGGATCGGCGGTCTTGGTCGTCGGGGTCTCGCCCAGCGCGCGCCCCGGCGGATTGCACCAGTTCTCGTCCGCGTCGCCGGCCGTGTAGGGGCCGTTTCCGTTGCGGCTGGTGTCGATGACGAAGTGCTTGCCGCCGACCTTCGCGGACAGTTGCCTGCCGTACGCGATGGAGTCCTTGGTCGAGTAGAAGTTGGAGACGTTGACGGAGAAGCCGTCGGCCTGGTCGATGCCCGCCCGCTTCAGCGACTGGAAGATCTGGTCGGGGTGGCCCCAGCCCGCGTTGCCCGCGTCGAGGTACACCTTCGTGTTCTTCAGGGCCTTGAGCTTGGTGACCGCGGTCTCGAGCAGGAAGTACCGCTCCTCCTGGAACTGCGCCGGAGTGCACTGGTTGACCAGGTGCAGAATCGCGTCCGGCTCCAGGATCACCGTGGCGGGCCGGTCCTGGATGCCGCGGGCGACCCCGTCGATCCAGGCCTTGTAGGCGTCGCCGTCCGCCGCGCCGCCCTGCGAGAACTGGCCGCAGTCGCGGTGCGGGATGTTGTAGAGGACCAGGATGGCCGCCCGGTCGGCCTGCTGCGCCGCCTCGGTGAAACCGCGCGCCTCCTGCTCGGGATTCTCCGGCCCGATCCACTCGCCGGTCGGCTGTTCGGCTATCTTGCGGATCTGCTCGGCGTCGTCCTTCTTGCCCGCCTTGACATACGCGGTGACCTGCTCGGCCGCGTTGCCCGCCGGGTTGACCCAGAACGGGTCGGAGTTCTTGGGCTGTTGAGTGACCTTGGAACCGGAACCGTCGCTCTTGTCGCCGCCGCCCCCGGAGGAACACCCCGCGAGCACCAGCAACGCCCCCACCACCGCGACGGACGCCCGAGCCCCGGCCCCCTTGCTGCCGTACATGCAACTCCCCCTCGGGTGCACTGTCCTTGGGGTCAATCGTGACATAGGTGGCGCCTCGCCCACGAGATCGCCCGCGTCTTATCGGTGAGCTGTTACAGCCCCCGAGACAGGTCCTAGGCCAGAACGCTCATACGTTCTAGAGTTGCCTCAAACGGACCCAGAACCTCCCGCGCCGACCGCCGGGTTACTCCCGCAGCCCGTGCGCGCGCGGTCGAGGACCAGCCCGGTCGGCGGCTCCGGGGGGAGCGGGCCGCCGACCGGGCCAGGTGGAGCCGGTCACCGGGGCACCGGCCGCATTCACCCGAATCGTCGTCCGCGGGTCACCCGCATCACCGTCCGTGGCCCGTGAGGTACGCCGACACGACCACGTTCGCGGTGTAGGTGCGGCTCACCCGGTCGAAGGTGCCGCCGCAGGTGACGAGCCGCAGCTCGGCCCGCCCCGACTCCCGTGGCCCGTAGGCCTGTCGGGCGTCGAAGTGGTCGCGCGGGAAGACCTGCACATCGTCCACGGTGAACTCGGCGACGGTCCCGTCGTCGCGGACCACCCGGACCGTCTGCCCCGGCCGTACCGTGCTGAGTTTGTAGAAGACCGCGGGCCGGGTCTCGGTGTCGACGTGCCCCACGAACAGCGCGGTCCCGGCCGCCCCCGGCCGCACCCCGGCGGCGTACCAGCCGACCACGCCCGGCTGGTCGAAGGGCGGCGGATCGATCGCCCCCTGTCTGTCGAGCCCGCGGCCCACGACGGGCGCCTGCACCCCCATCGAGGGAATGTCGATGCGCTGCGGCGCGGCGCTCGTCAGCGGCTTCAACGCGGGTGGCAGCCGTACCTCGGGCGGTCGTCCGACCGCCGCGATGTCCCCCGTCGTCGGCGCCGCTATCCCCTGCCGTACGTCGGTCAGGTCGCGGCCCCACAGCCACAGCCCGAGCAGCAGCACCGCCCAGGCGACACCGGTCAGCAGCCGGCCGGCGCCGGAGGAACGCCCGTGTTCGGGCATGTAGTCGGACATGTCAGTCCCGGGAGTCGTGGCCCCGGCGCGCGCTGCGGACCGCGACCGCCACCGCGGCGGCGCTCGCGAGGATGAGGCCGATCACCGCGTGCTTGGTGCCGGGGCTCGACGAGCGGGCGTCCACCGAGGCGAAGTGCGCGGTGCCGCCGCCGCCCGCGTGCACGGGGGCGACGGGCGAGGCCGGGCCGGTCGGGACGGCCAGGACGGACGACAGGGCGTTCGGGACGGCGAGCGCGGACGACAAGGCGTTCGGGACGGCGAGGGCGGACCTCAGGGAGGTCGGGCCGCCCGGCGCGGTGACCGTGACCGTGCCGGTCACCCGGTCCTGGCGGCCGTCACAGCTGACCTTGACCTCGTAGGCACCGGGCGTGGCCGAGGAGCGGACGCGGGTGTCGCCGGTGAGCGCCCCGCCCTGGCCGGTGAGCCGCGCGTCGGCGACGAACGCCGACGAGACCGCGGTACCGGTCGTCCCCGTACAGCCCAGCGCCCGCAGCTGGACGTCGCTGCCGGGGGCCGGGGACACGGGAGAGACAAAGACGCCGCCGTCGGCCGCGTACGCGGCGGGAGTGAACGCCGCCGCGTACGCGGCACCGGCACAGAGAGTGAGTCGCACACAGAGAGCGAGTCGACATGAACCCATCGTGAACCTCCAGATACCTGGAGACTCCCCCGCCTGGTCGCGGGTCGCATCCTCAGACGCCCCCCGACTACTCCAAACGGGTCTCGAAAGGTTTGGCGCGGACCGGTGGCCCTCGGCCCGCGCGACGTCAGATCCGCTCGACGAGGTCCGCGATCGAGTCCACGATCCTGGAGGGCCGGAAGGGGTACTGCTCGATCTCCTCGCGGGTGGTCAGCCCGGTGAGAACGAGATAGGTCACCATGCCCGCCTCGAGGCCGGCCAGGACGTCCGTGTCCATCCGGTCGCCGATCATCGCGCTGGTCTCGGAGTGCGCCCCGATGGCGTTGAGCCCCGTCCGCATCATCAGCGGGTTCGGCTTGCCGGCGAAGTAGGGCTGCTTGCCGGTCGCCTTGGTGATCAGCGCGGCCACCGCGCCGGTCGCGGGCAGCGGGCCCTCGGCGGACGGGCCGGTCTCGTCGGGGTTGGTGGCGATGAACCGGGCGCCGCCCTTGATCAGCCGGACCGCCTTGGTCATGGCCTCGAAGGAGTACGTACGGGTCTCGCCGAGGACCACGTAGTCCGGCTCGTGGTCGGTCAGGACGTACCCGATGTCGTGCAGTGCCGTGGTCAGGCCCGCCTCGCCGATGACGTACGCGGTACCGCCGGGCCGCTGGTCGTCCAGGAACTTGGCGGTGGCGAGCGCGGAGGTCCAGATGTTCTCGACCGGCACGTCCAGGCCCATGCGCCGCAGCCTGGCGTGCAGGTCACGAGCGGTGTAGATCGAGTTGTTGGTGAGCACCAGGAACGGCTTCCCGGACTCCCGCAGCTTCTTGACGAAGGCGTCCGCGCCGGGAATCGGCACACCCTCGTGGATGAGGACGCCGTCCATGTCGGTGAGCCACGACTCGATGGGCTTGCGCTCTGCCATGGTGCTGGTTCTCCTGCCGTCCTGGCGTACGTACGCACACGATCCGGGGGCGCCGGAACGACGATGTGCCGACGCCCCCAGCCTAGTCAGGGTGGAGTGTCAGCTTCCCGTGGCCGTCTTCCAGTCCTCGACGTACGAGGTCAGGTTCTTGTCGATGTCGGCCCAGTCCGGCTCGAAGAGCGCGACGCCGTCCATGAGCTTGGTCAGGGCGATGGCGTTCGCGTCGGTGGCCTTGACGTCCTTACGTGCGGAGAAGCCGCCGCCGATCTCGCTGACCTGCTGCTGCGCCTTGGCGGACAGCATGAAGTCGAGGAGCTTCCTGCCGTTGTCCGCGTGCGGGGCCTTGGTGACGAGTCCCGCGGCGTACGGGAGGGCGAAGGTGGTGGGCTTCCCGGCGGCGTCGGAGGCCTTGTCCGTGGCCTTCGGGAACCAGATGCCCAGGTTCGGCATGTCCTTGGACTGGGCGTAGTTCATCTGGACGTCGCCGTTCGCGACGAGGAGTTCGCCCTTGTCGACCTTGGGCGCGAGTTTGCCGGTGGAGGCGGACGGGCCGACGTTGTTGGCCTGGAGCTTCTTCAGGTAGGCGAGCGCCTGTTCCTTGCCGCCGAAGTCGTGGATCGCCTTGACGAGCACGGCGGTTCCGTCTCCGGCGACGCCCGGGGTGGAGTACTGGAGCTTGTTCTTGTACCGCGCGTCGAGCAGCTCCTCCCAGCTGGTGGGCGCCTGCTTCAGCTCCTTCTTGTCGTAGACGAAACCGAAGTAGTTGTTGACGACGCAGGTCCAGGTGGCGTCGGCGGCCTTGTCGCCGCCGGCGACCTGGTCGGAGCCCTTCGGGGTGTACTTCTGCAGCAGCCCCTTGCCGTCGGCCTGCTGGATGAACGGCGGGAGGGTGACGAGCACGTCGGCCTGCGGGTTGGTCTTCTCGCGGACGGCGCGCTGGACCATCTCGCCCGAGCCGCCCTCGACGTACTTGACCTTGATCCCGGTCTGCTTCTCGAAGTCCTTGAAGACCTGGTCGTACCAGCCGTCGCCGTTCTCGCCCTTGAGGCCGTCGGCGCTGTAGACGGTGACGACCTTGGCGTCGGAGGCGCTGGAGGCGCCGCCGCAGGCGGTGAGGGTGGCGGCGAGGGCGAGGCTGCCGACGACGGCGGCGATCGGCTTGAGGTGGTGGAGGTTTCTGGGCATGGCGAGATGAACTCCTTGCGATGTCGGGAAGGTTGGCCGATCAGGATCTGATCGGGGTCAGCGGTAGGAGGCCTTGGTGCGGATCCGGGAGACGGCGAACAGGACGAGCACCGTCGTGGTCATGAGGACGACCGCGAGCGCGGAGCCGGTGAAGAGGGCGCCGCGGTCCGAGGCCGCGTAGATCTGGACGGGCAGCGGGGTCCAGTCGGGCGGGTAGAGCATCATGGTGGCGCTCAGCTCGCCCATGGACAGGGCGAAGCAGAGCCCCGCGGCGGCGGTCAGCGAGGGCAGCAGCAGCGGCAGCCGCACCCTCCACAGCACGTACGAGGGCCGGGCGCCGAGCGAGGCGGCGGCCTGTTCGTAGGCCGGGTCGAGACGGGCGAGGGCGGCCGACACCGACTGGTGGGCGAAGGCCGTGACCAGAACGGTGTGCGCGAGGATGACGATCCACCGGGTGCCGTTGAGCAGCATCGGCGGCTTGGAGAAGGCGACGAGGATCGCGAGGCCCACGACGACCGAGGGCACGGCGACCGGCAGCATGAACAGGGCGTCCAGAACCCGTCTGCCGCGCTTCTTGAGCGCGTGCGCGGCGAGCGCCGCCCAGGTGCCGACGACCAGTGCGAGCAGGCTCGCGGTGACCGCCGTGACCAGGCTGGTGGTGAGGGCCTGGAGGGATTCGCCGCGGGTGGCGGCCGTGTAGTGCCCGGTGGTGAAGCCGGACGGGAGCGCGCTCGACCAGTTCGTGGCGAACGACGCGGCGAGGACGACGAGCAGCGGCAGGGCGAACAGGGGCAGGAAGAGCAGGAAGAAGACGGCCCAGATGGCCCACTTCCCCTTGCGGCTATGCACCAGCACGGCGGCTCACCACCCGGTAGAGGCCGTAGAGCCCGACGGAGACGAGGACGTTGACGACGGCGACCACGCACGCGCCCGGATAGTCGGACTCCAGGATCGCCTTGCTGTAGACGAGCATCGGCAGGGTCGTGACGCCCTTCGCCCCGGTGAACAGGACGATCCCGAACTCGTTGAGGCAGAGCACGAGGACGAGGCTGCCGCCGGCCGCGAGCGCGGGCAGCGCCTCGGGCAGGATCACCTGCCGCACGATCCGGGCGGGCCGCGCCCCGAGGGAGGACGCCACCTCCAGCTGGGCGGTGTCGATCCCCGAGAAGGCGGCGAGCAGGGGCCGCATCACGAACGGGGTGAAGTACGTGATCTCGGCGAGGAGGACCCCCCACGGGGTGGTGAGGAACTGGAACGGCCCCTCGGCGGCACCGGTCACGTCCGTCCACATCCCGTTGGCCATGCCCACCGTGCCGTAGATGAACAGCAGAGCGAGCGTGACCAGGAAGGACGGGAAGGACAGGAAGACGTCGATGAACCTGGCGACGGCCTTCCCGCCGGGGAACGGCACGAACGCGATGACCAGGGCGAGCACGAACCCGAGCACGAGAGCGCCGGCGGTCGCCGCGACGGCGATCCAGACGGTCGTGCGGAGTGCCTCCAGGAAGGACGAGGACGCGAGGACGTCGGCGTACGGCTGGAGGGAGGTGCCCCCGGTGTCCGGCTGGAAGGACTGCTGGACGACGAGGGCGAGGGGGTAGAGGAAGACGAGTCCGAGGACGGCGACGGGCGGCAGGGCCCAGGCCCAGGCCGGTACGCGCGGACGGGACCTGGCGGCCGCCATGGCGCTAGACATCCCCGGTCACCCCTGCGGAGAGCAGCACCGCGTCCTCGGCTGCGAAGTGCACGGTGATCTCCTCCCCGAGAGCGGGCGGCTGCCGCAACTCCCGCAGGTCCACTTTGAGTCGGTGTCCGTCCACGTCGACGTAGAGCCGGTGGGTGGCACCGCGCCACTGCACCTCGGCCACCGACCCGGTGAGGGCGTTGGGTCCCCCGCCGAGTCCGACGAGGTGCGGCCGTACGCACAGCGTGGCGCTCGCGCCCTCGACGGCGTTGCCCGTCGACACCTTGAGCTCGGTCCCGCCGAAGGCGACACCTCCCGCGCCCACGGTCACCGGCAACAGGTTCGCGTTGCCCACGAACGACGCCGTGAACGCGGTCCTCGGCGCCCGGTACAGCTCCCGCGGCGTCCCCACGTCCTGCAACCGCGCCTTGTCCATCACCGCGATCCGGTCGGCCAGCGTCAGCGCCTCGATCTGGTCGTGGGTGACGTACAGGATCGACATGTCGGGCAACTCCCGGTGCAGCCGGGCGAGTTCGGCCAGCATCCCCGACCGCAGCTGCGCGTCGAGCGCGGACAGCGGCTCGTCGAGCAGGAGGACGCCGGGCCGGATGGCGAGCGCCCGCGCGATGGCGACCCGCTGCTGCTGCCCGCCGGACAGTTCCCGGGGATGGCGCCGGGCGTAGGCCGCCATCCCGGTCATCTCCAGCGCCTCGGCGACCCGTCCGCGGATCTCGCCCTTGGCGACCTTCTGCGCCCTGAGCCCGAAGGCGACGTTGTCCTCGACCCGCATGTGCGGGAACAGCGCGTACTGCTGCACCACCATGCCGACGCCGCGCCGGTGGGGCGGCAGAGCGGTCACGTCCCGGTCGCCGATGAACACCCGGCCAAAGGCGGGCCGCACGAACCCGGCGACGGCCCGCAGCGCGGTGGTCTTCCCGGACCCGGACGGCCCGAGCAGCGCCATCACCTCGCCGGGCTCGACGCCGAGATCGAGGGAGTCGAGGACCGTGGTGCCGTCGTACGCGACGGACACCCGGTCGAAGCGGATGCCGCTGCCGCCGCTCATCGCCCGCCTCCGGGATACGGGTCGTCTCCGGGGAGCCGGTCGGCTCCGGTGAGGCCGTCGAGCAGGGCGGGGAGTTCGGCCACCGAGCTGAGCACATGGCCGGCCCCGGCCGCGCGCAGCGCCTCGTCGCCGTGTGCCCCGGTGAGCACACCGACCACCACGCCCGCCCCGGCGCGTACCCCGCTGAGCATGTCGTACGAGGTGTCGCCCACGACCGCGACCTGCTGGACGCCCTCCGCGGCCTTGGTGCGCAGGAAGGCCTCCAGGACCATGTCGGGGTACGGCCGCCCGCGGCCTCCGGCGTCGGCCGGGCACAGCGTGAGCGGCACCAGCCCTCGCCAGCCGAGGGCGTCGAGGATGGCGTCCTGGGTGACGCGGGCGAACCCGGTGGTCAGGACGACGGTACGGCCGCTCGCCTGGAGTTCCTCGATCGCCTCGCGCGCCCCGGCGATCGGCGCGAGGCGCCCACCGTCGACGAGTTCCCCGTACGCCTTCTCGAAGGCGTCGTTGGCCCGCCGGGCGAGGGACTCCTCGCCGAACAGGTGCCGGAAGACGGAGATCTTGGACTCGCCCATGGTGGCCCGGACGTGGTCGAGTTTCCTGGTGTGGTCGGCGGACCCGGGCTCGACGCCCAGCTCCCCGGCGGCCACGGCGAAGGCCTGCTCCACCAGGCCGCCGTCGGCGACGGTGGTGCCCGCCATGTCGAGCACGACGAGTCGTATGTCCTCGGTCATTTCTTTCACCATCCCAAGTCGTCGGCGGTCGTTTCGGCGATGGCGGGCGAACAGGTCATGCCGCGCCCACCGGGCCCGGTGACCAGCCACACCCCGTCCCGCACCTGCTGCCTGTGCACGACTCGGCTCGGGTCGGTGCACTGCGCGTACACCCCGGCCCAGCGGCGCCGGATCTTCGGCAGCGGGCGGCCGAGGAAGGACTCGACGACCTCGGTGAGGTGGTCGTAGGGGTCTTCGAGGGTGTCGAAGGCGAAGGGGTGCTCGTACTCGTGGGTGTCGCCGATGGTCAGCCCGCCGTCCGCGCGCTGCACCATGAGCAGCTGCATCCGGTGCGCGGCGGCGATCGGGGCCTGCGGCTGGTGTGCGTCCAGGTCGTCGAGGGCGGGGCTGCGGTACGCGGGGTAGTACCGGAAGCTGTCGGCGTCGGCGACGGAGGTGGTGAGCGGCTCGCCCAGCGGTTCGGTCTGCATCATCTGCAGCCGCACCCGCCGTACGGGCAGCTCGGGCCCGGCCAGCTCCCGTACGAGACCGCCGAGCCAGGCGCCCGTGCACAGCACGACGACGTCACCGGTGTGGACGTCCCCGTGGTCGTCGCGCACGGCGTGCTCTCCGACGACGTCACGGACCTCGCGCCCCGGCAGGAAGGTGTAGTTCGGGGACTTCGACAGCTCTGCGCGGAGGGCGAGTTGGGCCGTGCGCGGCTCGACGGCCGCGTCGCGCTCGCAGAACAGGGCCGCTTCGAACGCACCCCGCAGGGCGGGGTTCACGGCGCGCGCCTCGTCCGCGGCGAGCAGTTTGTAGCCGCGGGCGGCGGCGTCCTCGCGGGCCAGGGCGGCCTCGGCGACGGCGAGCTCGCGCGGGTTGCGCACGGGGGTCAGCGATCCGCACGCCCGGAAGCCGACGTCCGGGACGCGTGCCCCGATCTCCTCCCACAGCTCCCGCGCCCGCAGGGCGGTCTCCAGCTCCTCTCCTCCGGCGCGACCACTCACCCAGATCTGCCCGAAGTTGCGCAGCGAGGCCCCGCGGGCCTCCGCCTCACGCTCGATCTGTACGACCTCGTGGCCGCGTTCCACTGCGTGCCAGGCGTGCAGGGTACCCACCACGCCGGCTCCGACGACTATCACTCTCACGACGGCCACGCTCCTCGGGAAGGGGGAATCAAAGGGGTCCGGACAGCATCCAGATGGTGAACCGCCCATCACGTTTGGGCTAGACCCGTTATCTTCTCGTGACAATACTTGCCCGAAAGGACGAGCTCCAGCCCGCTCCGGCCCGCCGCGCGTCAGCTGCCGGGATACGCGGTGAACGTCACCTGCCCAGGTGCGCCGTGAACGAGAACCGGTCCCCCCGGTACAGCGTCCGCACCCGCTCCAGCGGCCGCCCCTTCGTGTCCCGCGAGACCCGGTGGATCAGCAGCATCGGCAGCGCGGGCGGCGTGCCGATGAGCAGCGCCTCGCGCGGCGTCGCCAGCACCGTCTCGATCCGCTCGTCCGCGTCACCGAACGCGATGCCGAGCCGGTCGTGGAGGTAGGCGTAGAAGGAGGAGTCGGGGTCGAAGTCACGGTCGAGGTCGGGCACCCGGGCCACGGCGACGTACGTACTCTCCAGCCCGACCCGCTCGTCGTCGGCGAGCAGCACGCGCTCCATGTGCCAGACGGGCTCGCCGCGCGTCAGCCCCGCCTCGCCGGCCAGCGCCTGCGGACAGGGGAAGCGGTCGAGCGAGATGAGCGTACGACCGGGGGTGCGCCCCTGCCGCCGTACGCCTTCGGTGTAGCTCGCGAGGGAGAGCGGCTGCTCCAGTTTCGGTCCCGCCACGACCGTGCCGCGCCCCTGCCGCCGCAGCTTGCCTTCGAGCAGCAGCTCCCGCAGCGCCTGCCGTACGGTCTCGCGGGCCACCTCGTACTTCTCGGCGAGGTCGCGCTCGGTGGGCAGGAGTCCCCCTTCGCCCAATTCCTCGATCAGCGCGGCGATGTGCGCCTTGACCGCGTAGTACTTCGGGATACGGCCGTGCTCCGGGATGCCGGAGCGGACGGGGGCGCCGGGCGATTGGTCGTTCGGGTAGTCCACGGGGGGATGGTCGCAGATGCGGTACGGGCGGTGCGCCGGTGGGAGGGCTCAGCGACGCCGGAACCGGGACCAGCGGGAGGCCACTAAGAGCACGCCTCCGGCGGCGAACAGGGCGATGCCCACCGCCAGAGCGGCCTCGCGCGGCCCGGTCATGGCCAGCTCGTCCGCGGACGAGGACCCGTCCCGTTCCTTTCCTGCGGCGTCGCCGTCATCGTCACCGCCGTCGCGACCGCCGCCACCGGCACCGGCACCGGTGGGGCTGCTGGTGCCGGTGCCGGTCACGCCGCCCGTGCTGCTACCGGTGCTACTGCCCGTGGCGGTGCCGCTGGCGTCGGGAGCCGCGCTCGTACCGCCGCCGCCTCCGCCGTCACCGCCACCGCCACCACCGCCACCACCGCCACCGCCACCGCCTCCGCCACCGCCGTCACCTCCGCCGCTGCCTCCGCCATCGCTGCCCCCACCGCCCCCACCGTCCCCGGTGCCTCCGGTGCCTCCGGTGCCTCCGGTGCCTCCGGTGCCCCCCGTGTGGCCCGTGCCTCCCGTGCCCCCCGCGTCGACAACATCGCCGTCGTTCGTCTTGCTCTCGTCGTCGATCCGGAAGCGGTACGCGTTCGACTCCCCCACCCAGTCCCCGTCGTTGTTGTGGCGCTGCACCACGGCCGCGTTGGCGACGACGTCGTTCGGCACGGCGGCGTCGGAGGTCACGGAGAGGCGGACCTTCACGGTGAGCGTCCGGCCGGGTCCGACCGTGAACCCCGGGAACCCGTCGTCGAACGCCCCGATGTTCTCGTCCTGGTCGCTCTTCTCGAACTCGACGGGATGCGTGCGCTCCCCCTCGTAGAACTCCAGCCGCGCCTGTCCCGGCCGCAGTACCCGCTTGCTGTCCACGAGTACGACGATCGGGTGGATGTTTCCGCAGGTGTGCGCGGTGGTGTTGGTCAGGTCGATGTACCAGGTCCGGAAGTCGCCGCCGACGTCGTAGGCGTCCGGACCGCCGTGGATCCGGGTCTTGATCGGGAAGGCCCGGGTGTCGGGCGCGGCACAGGTGGGGCGGGGGCTCGCGGTGGGCCCGAGAGGCGTGAGCGCCTGTGCGGCGGGCGGCGGTGCGAGCCCGAGGCCCAGGGCGGGGGCAACGGCGGTCAGGGCGAAGGGGCTGGTCTTGCGCAGTCGCATGAGGGGCCTTTGCCGTTCAAGGGCGGCGGGAGGGGGTCGGGAGAGGGCTCGGAGCGTCGGGCGATGAGGGCAACGGCGTACAGGGCAACGGCCCCGTGACCGTCCCACACCGGCCGGCGCCCACCACCCCGCCACGCCCACGACACACCCCGCCCGGCCCCCGAAGTCCCCTCGAACGGCCGAGTCACCCCGCCCCGAAGCCCCTCAGAACAGCCGGGTCACCCGGCCGGGCACCCGCCCCGAACAGCCGGGCCGCTCAGTCCTCCCCGCGCCCGAACAACGGCGCCAGCAGCAACTGCGCCGCGCCCTCCGCGACCCCACGCGCCCCACCGGGCGCCACCCGCACCGGAATCGCCCCGTCGTCCACGCCCTCCAGCCGAGCCCGTTCCTCAAGAACGGCACCGACACCTCGTACGAAGGCCTCCTCGTGCGCGGCGACGGTACGCCCGCCGAGCAGCACGAGGTCGATGTCCAGCAGCCCCACCAGATTCGCGGCGCCCACCCCGAGCACCCGCGCCGCCTCACCCACGGCACCGCGGTCCACGGCGGCGAGACACAACGCCTCGATGCAGCCACGGTTGCCGCAGCCGCACGGGGGCCCGTCCAGCTGGATGACCTGATGCCCGAACTCCCCCGCGCCGGTACGCGCCCCCCGGTGCACGCCCCCACCGATCACGAGCCCCGCCCCGAGCCCCGTACCGAGATGCAGATAGGCGAAGGATTCGAGGGGGCTGGAGGAGCCGGGAGTGCCGAGAGAGTCAGTGGCGCCGGAAGAGTCGGCAGCGCCGGAAGAGCCGACGGAGACACCCCCCGACGCCCCGACTCCACTCCCCCTCCCCCTCACGCTCCCACTCCCCACCACCGCGATCCCCAACGCGGCCGCGTTCGTGTCCTTGTCCACCACCACGGGCACCCCGAGCCGCCCCGCCAGCGCGTCCCGCAGCGGGAACCCGTCCCACTCGGGGAACCCGGTGACCCGATGCAGCACACCCCGGGCATGGTCGAGCGGCCCCGGCAGGGCGACGCCCACGCCCAGTACGGACACCCCCGCCCCCGCGAGCAGCGTCTCGACCTCTCCCGCCGCCGACTCGACGACCGCGTCCGCCCCGGCCCCCAGATCGAGCGGAACCCGCCGCGCGGCGACCACCGCGCCGGTGAGGTCGCACAGCACGACCGTCAGCTCGTCGCGGTCGAGGTGGAGCCCGACCGCGTGCCCGGCCCCGGGCACGAGCCGCAGCACGGTCCGCGGCTTGCCGCCGGTCGACGCGCGGCGCCCCGCCTCCGCCGCCAGCCCGTCCGCCCGCAGCCGAGCGGTGATCTTGCTGACGGCCTGCGGGGTCAGCCCGGTGCGCTCGGCGAGTTCGAGCCGGCTGATGCCGCCCTCCCCGGCCGTGCGCAGCAGATCGAGCACGAGCGCGGCGTTGTGGCTGCGCAGGGCGAGCAGATTGACTCCCGACTCGGCGTTGGTCCTGTTCACGTACGCCATTGTCCCCCGCGCTTGCACTTTGGCAACAGCGTTGCGAAAGTGGATGCCATGACTGCTACTCCTCCCCTCCGCGTGGCCCTCGTCGGTTACGGCCTCGCGGGCTCCGTCTTCCACGCCCCGCTGATCGCCGCGACCGAGGGCCTGGCCCTGGACACGATCGTCACCTCGAACCCGGAGCGGCAGGAGCAGGCCCGCGCCGAGTTCGGCGACGGAGTCTCGTTCGCCGCCACGCCCGAAGAGCTCTGGGCGCGCGCCGACGAGCTGGACCTGATCGTCATCGCCTCCCCGAACAAGACCCACGTCCCGCTCGCGACCGCCGCCCTCAAGGCGGGGCTGCCGGTCGTCGTCGACAAGCCCCTCGCCGGTGCGGCGGCGGAGGCCCGCGAGCTGGCCGCGCTGGCCGAGGAGCGCGGCCTGCTCCTCTCCGTCTTCCAGAACCGCCGCTGGGACAACGACTTCCTGACCCTCCGCAAGCTGCTCGACGAGGGCGAGCTGGGCGACGTATGGCGCTTCGAGTCCCGTTTCGAGCGGTGGCGTCCGCAGCCCAAGGGCGGCTGGCGCGAGTCCGGCGACCCGGCAGAGATCGGAGGTCTCCTCTACGACCTCGGCAGCCACGTCGTCGACCAGGCCCTCGTCCTCTTCGGCCCCGCCGCCTCGGTGTACGCCGAGACGGACGTCCGCCGCCCCGGCGCGCAGACCGACGACGACACCTTCATCGCGATCACGCACACGAACGGCGTCCGCTCCCACCTCTACGTCTCCGCGACGACCGCCCAACTCGGCCCGCGCTTCCGCGTCCTGGGCTCGGCGGCCGGTTACGTGAAGCACGGCCTCGACCCGCAGGAGGCGGACCTGCGCGAGGGCAAGCGCCCCGACGCCACCGCCGAGTGGGGTGTCGAGCCCGAGTCCCTGTGGGGCCGCGTCGGCTCCGGAGAGTCCCCGCTCACGGGCGGCGGACGCCCCGAGCCCACGCTCCCGGGCGCGTACCCCGCGTACTACGCGGCCATCGCCGCCGCCCTCCGCGACGGCGCCCCGAACCCGGTCACCGCGCAGGAGGCCGCGGCCGCCCTCGACGTCCTGGAGGCGGCCCGCCGCTCCGCCACCGAGGGCACGGCGGTGTCCCTGTGAACGCGCCGGAGATCGCCGAACTGGAAGCACAGGAGCGCCGGCTGACGCTCCCGCACTTCACCCACGACGACGCGTGGGCCCTCGGGACCCTGCTCGTCGAACTCGCCCGTGAGCGGAGCGCCCCCGTCGCGATCGACATCCGCCGCGGCGGTCAGCAGCTCTTCCACGCGGCGCTGCCCGGCTCGACCCCGGACAACGACGCCTGGATAGACCGCAAGCGCCGCGTCGTCGAGCGCTACGGCTGCTCGTCCCTGCTGGTCGGCTCCCGCTTCCGCGCCAAGGGCACGACCTTCGAGGACTCCTCACGCCTCGACCCCGACACGTACGCGGCGCACGGCGGCGCGTTCCCGATCGCCGTCGAGGGCGCGGGCGTGATCGGCACGGTGGTGGTGTCCGGGCTGCCGCAACTGGAGGACCACGCCATGGTCATCGAGGCGCTGTCCCACTTCCTGGAAAAGTAGCCCCACACCCGCGCCCCTGTCTTTCTTTTCAGGGGCGCGGGGAACTGCGCGACCTTTCGGGGGCGCGGGGAACTGCGCAAACTTTCAGGGGCGCGGGGAACTGCGCAAACTTTCAGGGGCGCGGGGAACTGCGCGACCAGCCACAGCGAACCGGCACCCGACAACGCACCCCCGCCCACCCCAACGGAGTGCCTACGCCGGTTTGAACTCCTGCCGCTGCCGCCCCAACCCCCCGATCTCCAGCTCCACCACATCTCCGGCCCGCAGATACGGCTTCGGCTCCGGCTGCCCCAAGGCAACCCCCGCCGGCGTCCCCGTATTGATGACGTCCCCCGGATAGAGCGTCATGAACTGACTGACGTACCGGACCACTTCCGCCACCGAAAAGATCTGCTCGGCCGTGGTCCCGTCCTGCTTCAGGTCACCGTTCACCCACAGCTTCAGCGAAAGATCCTGCGGGTCGGAAACCTCGTCCGCCGTCACCAGCCACGGCCCCAGCGGATTGAACGTCTCGCAGTTCTTGCCCTTGTCCCACGTCCCCCCGCGCTCGATCTGGAACTCCCGCTCGGAGACGTCGTGCGCCACCGCGTACCCCGCGACACGCGCGAGCGCCTCCTCGTGCGACTCCAGATAGCGGGCGGTACGCCCGATGACGACCGCGAGTTCGACCTCCCAGTCGGTCTTGACCGACCCGCGCGGCACGAGCACGGTGTCGTCCGGCCCGACCACCGTGTCCGCCGCCTTGAAGAAGATCACCGGCTCGGCGGGCGGCTCGGCCCCGGTCTCGCGGGCGTGGTCGTGGTAGTTGAGCCCGATGCAGACGATCTTGCCGATCCGGGCCAGCGGCGGCCCGACGCGCAGCCCGTCCGCGTCCAGCACGGGCAGTTCCCCCGACTCACCGGCCGCACGGACCCGCCCGAGCGCCGCGTCGTCGGCGAGCAGCGCCCCGTCGATGTCCGGCACGACTCCCGACAGATCCCGGAGAACCCCTTCGGCGTCGAGCAGCGCGGGCCGCTCCGATCCCGCCGTACCGACTCGCAGCAGCTTCATGATCACAGTCTCCCTCGATCGCGGGCAGCCACCGACGGGTGCAGCCATCGGAGGACTGGTCGATCCTCCAAGCTGTTCGTCCACTCCGCAATACCCCGTTCACGGACTGGACCGCCGCCACACCCTCAGGAATACAGGACCGCCCGCTCCACGGCACTCCAGGCCGTACTGGTCACCACGTACAACGCGGCGGCCAGCGGCACCACCGCCACGGTGATCAGCGTGAAGAAGGACAGGAACGGCACAAACGCACTCACCGCACCGAGGCCGGGCACCTCCGCCCCGCCGACCGCAGGCGCCGAGGCGGCCATCGTCCGCTTCGTACGGCGGTAGTTGAAGGTGGCGACCCCGGCGACGACCGCGAACAGACCGAGGTAGACGAGCCCGGCGGCACCGAACACTCCACCGCCCCCGAGCGCGTCGACCCACCGGTCACCGAGCGGCGCGGCGAACAGCTGGTGGCCCAGCAGCTCATTGTCCTCGCCGCCGACGGTGGAACTGGAGAACAGGTGGTAGAGAAGAAAGAAGGCCGGCAGCTGAAGGAGCCCGGGCAGAATCCCGGACAGCGGCGACACCTTCTCCTTCTCGTGCAGTTCCAGCATCGCCTTCCGCATCCTCTCGGGATCCTTCCGGTACTTCTTGCGCAGCTCGGCGAGCCGCGGCTGCAACGCGGCGCGCGCCCGCTGTCCCCGCGCCGCCGCTCGGGACAGGGGATGCACGAGCAGCCGTACGAGCGCGGTGAACAGGACGATCGCGGCGGCGGCAGCGGCAGCGTGGAACAGCGGTTCGAGCAGATCGGCGAGCCGCTCGACCAGCCCGGCGAAGGCGGACATGAGTGTGGGCGTGAAAGCAGACATGGATGCGGACATGGATGCGGGCATGGAGGCGGACATGGGTGAGCCCTCCGGGGGTCTCGTCGTGCCGGAATGAGAAGTGACGCGTCGGCATGACGACCCGCGCGGGGTACGCAGACAAGGGTGCTACGACTGGTGAGTCCCTGTGGAGATCCCTACGCGGAGGCCGTCAGGAGGGCCCACCCGGGCGCTCGGGGGCGCGGACGCCCCGAGGCGTCGGGATCGCGTTGCGGCAGGAACGCCGTACGGTGCTCACGGTCGCGGATCGCCGTACGAACCCGCGTACGCGGGACGGCGGACGCGCGGCGCGAGCCGATGAGGGTGCAGACGGCGAGCGCGGCCCCTGCCGCGGCGGTCGCGGTGAACGCGACGGCGACGGCCGCCGGGAGGCTGCCGACGTCCAGCACGGCGAGTTCGAGGAACAGCACGAGCAGAAGGGCGACAGGGCGCAGATTTCGCGCGTTCGCCAAGCTCCGGACCACGGACCGCCCCTCCTCTCGCCCTCTCGTACGCGGGCTCACGTCCCCCCGTACCTGTTCACGCGTGACCAGTGTCTGCCTTATGCGTGACCGATGTCGGCCTTACACGTGACCGGTGTCGATCGGCTCCAGCAGCCGCTTCGGCCTCAGCAGCACACGGCTGACCGGATCCGCCGGGTCCGGATCAAGTCCGGGTCCCGGCACCATTTCGACGTCCGGGACGGGTACGACGGTTCCCACACGTGGCACATTCGCCGTACGAGCCGGACCGTTCCCCGGACCGGACGGTGACCGCGGTCAACGGGGGCGCATGGAGGTCAACTTTCCCCACACCACGAGCCGATACCGGGAGGTGTACTCGGGCGTGCAGGTGGTGAGGGTGATGTAGTACCCCGGCGCGCTGTACCCGTAGGCGGGCCGAACGGTACTGCGCGGCACCTCCCGAATGACCCCTCCGTCATGCGCGGAGGTCTGCGGAAGCGTCTTGTCCACGACGTAGACGTAGCGCCCCGCCGCCGTCTCGACATCGATCTCGTCCCCCCGCCGCAGCCGGTTGATGTACCGGAACGGCTCCCCATGAGTGTTCCGATGTCCCGCGAGCGCGAAGTTCCCCGCCTGTCCGGCCTGTTGGGTGTGCGGGTAGTGCCCGACGTACCCCTTGTTGAGGACATCCCGCTTGCCGACCCCCTCCGCGACCGGCACACGCAGACCGAGCCGGGGAATGGAGAGCACGGCGTACGCCTGGGACGACCCGGGCGTTCCCTGCGCCCGCCCACTCGCGGTGGAGGCCCCGGAGCCACCCCCACCTGACACATCACCACCCCCCGCCGAGCCACCCGAACCACTCCCCGCACCCGACACCCCCGCCCCCTGCTCCTTCCCCTCCCCCTCCCCCTCCCCGCTCCCCCACTCCTTCTCCAACGCCTGGACCTTCCTCTCGGCGCCCTCCCGGGCCTGCCGATTGGTCCACCAGAGCTGATGCACGACGAGAAGCAGGAGAAGGAGGCCGACGGTGACAAGAACCTCGCCCCCGCCCCACACCACCCGCCGATACGTGGCACGCCGCCGCCGAGTGCCGTGATCCACGACACCGGGAGCCCCGAGGCCGCGCCGCACGATGCCGGGAGCCCGCATACCGACGCCTCGCCTCCTTGACCGCCTCGCCTCCTGACCGGGCCCGCAAGATAAGGGCTGCGCCCCGAACTCACCAGCCCCATGACCGCCCGAACCGTTCGTCGGCACCCCGGGGCACCAAAGAGATCCCGCCCTCTGGCCTGCAGGTATCTCTCCCTCGTACGGCATCGGCAGTACGGTGTCCCCCATGCGCCCCGACACGTCTGCCGAGCACGTCGACCACCACGCCGAAGCAGCGCGCCTGGAGCGGACCGCAGGCCTCTACCCCGAGGACGCCGAACACCTGCTCGTGCAGGCCGCGGCCCACCTCGAACTGGCCGGCGACCGCCCCGGAGCCACCGCGCTCTACGACCGCCTGCTGTCGTCCTCGACCCCCCTGGAGCACCCCCACCTGGTCCGCGCCCTCAAGGCGTCGAACCTGTGGGAGTACGGCCACGAGGCCGAGGCCCGGGCGATCATCGACGGCATCCGCGCCGCGTCCCCCCGGGACCCGGCCCCCTGGGTGATCGTGGCCGAGGCCCTGGAGTCCCACGACGAGCTGGAAGCGGCGCAGGAGACGTTCACCGCGGCCGCCCAACTCCTCCTGTCGGACACGTCGGAGCCCCCGTACGCCACCCACCCCCTCCTCTTCGGTCGCCACCGCGTCCGCCGCATGCTCGGCGAGGCCCACGACAACTGGGACACCCTGGCCGACACCCTCCACTCGTCCCCGGTCTCCCTGGACGAACTCCACGACCCGAAGCGCGTCTGGTCCCTCGGCTCGGACAACCCCGCCGAACTCCAGGCGGAGATCTCCCGTCTGAGGGCGGAGCTGGGCACGTTCAGGGAGGCGCTGTCCCGCCCGTTCCCGGTGGCGATCCTCCACTGGCCGACCACCGAACTGACGGAACTCCTGACGGCGTACCCCACCCTCTCCGCCGACTACCCGTCCCACGAGGAACACCTCGCGACGATAGAGGCGTCGCTACGGGAACTGGCGACTTCCGGCACCCCGAACCTCGGCATCGTCACCGGAACTGTCCCGTCCTACGAGGCCTTCGCCGCCTCGGAGGCCTCCTCCCCGTCGGACGCGACCCTGCTCCCGCAGTACGCGACGACGCTGGCGGCCAGGGGGCTGGCGGTGGCTTGGCCGCCGCAGCGGGGCGTCGAGTGCTGGTGCGGGTCGGAGCGGGGTTACGGGGAGTGCCACGGAACCACCGCCGAGTAGCCTCCACCGAGTAACCACCTCCGCGTAACCACCTCCGCGTAACGCGACTCTCTTGCCCGGGCTCCGGAGCCGGGAGAACCACGTTTGCCCTCCCGGCTCTCAAAGTCATTCCGTCGCTCTGCTCGGCAAACCCCCGGTGTCCCAGGTGACGCCCCGGTGAAATCAATCGCAAGGATCTGAGTACCCCCGGTACTCCGGGAACCCGCCCGCCACCATGGCCCTCCCAGCCCCTTCTTCTGCGGGAGTCGACCGTGAACGGTTCCTGGCAACTCGCGTTCGCCGTAGTGGGCTTGGCCCTTCCCGGGATCGCGGCGCTCTGGGAGTTCGTCCTGGTCGGCCGCAAACGGCTCGGCTACCGGGTCCAGATGGACACCACCGCCCGGGACGAACGCGCCTTACCGTACGCCGGGGTGCTTCAGCAGATGCAGCGGACCAACGGCGGGCCGCTGCGTGACCCGTCCTTCGTGCTGCTGCGGATCGAGAACAGCGGCTGGGCCCCCATCGTGGAGAACAGCTATCTGGCGCCCGACCGGGGCCACGCGGGTATCCAGGTCAAATGCCGGGGCCGCCGCGTCGTCGGCATGGTCGTGACCGAGCTCAGCCGCAACGAGCTGCGCGGCTTCTTCACGCCGAGCACCGACGAGCAGCACCCCACACCGCACGTCCCCGGCCTCGGTGTCACCGACGGCGTCATCGAACTGCCCAAGGTGAAACTGAACCGCGGCGACCACTACAAGGTGCTGGCGGTCCTGGAACGCGAGGAGAGCTTCACTGACGAGGAGTTCCCCGAGCCCGAGGTCGTCGCGAGCATCGTGGGCGGAGTACGCCGCGGGAAGATCAAGAAGACCGAGTACTACCCGTTCGCCTCGAAGCCGGTCAGGTGGGTGCTCGCCCTCCTCGTCATGGTCAGCGCCGTCCAGTCCATCCTTACGTTCACCAGGCACGATGCCACGGCCGCACCACTGGACTGCGCCACCGGGACACTCACCCTGTCCGGCTCCACCGCGTTCGCACCAGTGCTCCAGGAGGCGGCGAAGCAGTACCACAAGACCTGCCCCGACGCCTTCATCCCCATCACCAACGACACGTTCCACGGCAGCGTGTCGGGGCTCGACGCCCTCGCCGCGGCGGGCCGGGAGACCAAACTGACAGGCAGCCAGGGACTCGGCGACCGGCTGGCGTTCAGCGACGGCCCCAAGAGCGACGGCCGTCCGCAACTGCTCCCCAGACCCGTCGCCCTGTCCCTGTTCGTCCTGGTCGTCAACAAGGACGCCGGCGTCCAGGACCTGTCCCTGAAACAGATCAGGGACATCTACGCCGGAAAGATCACCAACTGGAACCAGGTGAAGGGCAACAACGTGCCCATCCACCTCGTCAGCCGCAACCCCGGCTCAGGCACCCGGACCACCCTGGAACACCAAGTGCTGGCCGACAGGCCCCTGTTGGCGGTCACCGCGAACGACTGCACGGCGCTGGACGAGACCAAGCCCGGCCGCTGCGAGGTCAGCGACACCGAAACCCTCCTGAGCACCGTGGCCTCAACACCCGGAGCCCTCGGCCACAGCGAGGTCGGCGCCGCCACCGCACACGACGACGTCCAGCAGATCCGCATCGACGGCTACCCCGCCACCCTCGAAGGCGCGGACGAGGGCGCATACCCGTACTGGCAGACCGAGTACGCGTACACCTACGGAGAGCCGCCCGCGGACTCCCTCGCCGCGGGATTCCTGCGCTACCTCGCCAACGAGGTCGGCAAGGACATCATCCGCTCCCACGGCGACCGCCCGTGCGCCGAACTGGCCAAGCCGCTGCTCTGCCGTCCCAGTTAGCCTCGGTATTCCACGCGCCTCGGCGGTGAGGCCACAGCCATTGAAAGAGTCATCGAAAAATGGGCAGTGGGCTGGGGGGCTGTGTGCTGTGCACTATGGCCGAGCTCACCGCCTCGGCACCGGCTTTGTCAGGCGACACAGTGGTGGTTCTTCCAACCCGCCCTGTATCCAGTCCTGTAGCCCGCCTTGTAGGACGTTGAGCCCACAACCGAGGGCACGTGCAGATAGCAGCCGTAGTCGCCCGACCCATCGTAGTAACCTCGACGGTAACCTCGCTGCCAGTCCTGATGTGAGTTGCTCGGTTTCGAGGCAGGACTCAGGGTGTCCGCGACCGACGCCTTCAAAGTCGCCGATTGCGGGACAACAGCAGCCTCGGCAACGGCTGGTGACAGCGCCAGCGAGACAAGAAGAAGCAAGGCGAGAACGCCGAAGCATCGCCTAAGGTTGCGCTTTGCCATTTTCATGGTTGTCGCCTTCGGTGATGTACGCATCCCCGAACTTGCGGGGTTGCGAAATTTCTGCCCCCACTTCGATCGTCCCCCTCTATCCCCTCATACGCCACCTGATCCGGTCCTACTCGCGTGCCGCGCCCTCCGGCCACAGCACGTGAACCGGGACCCCGTTCCGTTCGGCGTACGCCACCACATCGGCAGTGCCCCCGTACCCCCACGCCGGTTTCCCGTCCCAGACAGCGAACAGTTCCTCGGCCAATCCCACCAGGATCTCGCTGCCCACCATGTGCGCTTCCGAGTCCGACACCGTCATGCCCGAGTGGTGCACCCGTGCCGCACGACGCATCCGGTCGACCTCTACGAGGCCTTCGAGGCGATCTGCCGCGACGAGGAACTCTTCCGCGCCGAGCTGGCCCGCTACGCGCCCTTGGTGGACGGCCGCCCGCAGGTCACCCCCGCCCAGATACCGCCACTGGTGGCCCAGCATCTGCCGTGGGTGAAGCCGTCTGCTCGGAACAAGATGTTCAATACGGAGTTGGTGGAGGTGCGGTCGCCGGGAACCTGGGTGGAGCCGACCGCCTACCCGGAGACCTCGCAGGGGCTGGCCCACAACACCGAGTGCTGGGAGCCGGTGTTCGCCGCGCTGGGTCAGGACCCGGTGCGTCTGTCGGTCGGGGACGGCCCAGTGTACGAAGCGCGCGTGAGGGCGGTCTCGCACGAGACGCTGACAAAGGTGCTGTGCGATCTGCGGTGGTCGATCCCGAGCCAGTTCTCGCCGCACCTGGAGTTCCTGATGGAGGCGGGGCAGCAGCCGACGACGATCGACGACTGGCTCGTGATCACGCCGTTGCAGACCTCCGCCAGGCGCGTGGAGGCCCGCATCCTGGGGCACGGCCCGTTCACCCCGGCCCGCCGTACCCGCCGGCGGGGCTCGATCTTCGGCGCGCTCAGTGAGCCCAAGCACCGCGCCGCCGCCCTGCGCATCGCAGGCGCCGTCGGGACCGCCGGGAACGCGACGGTCGAGCAGCACGTCCGCCCGCGCCGAGGTGCACTGCTGCTCTACCCGGTGATCGAGTCCGAGCACCGCCTCGCCTCCGACGGGGCAATGGGCCCTGGTGACCTCGTGATGGCCTTCTCCTTCGTCGCCCCGAAGTCGTCGGTGGGATCCGAGCGCCCGCTGGTCCGGTTCCGCGCGGTCGACTCGAGCTGGCAGGATGCAGTGGTCATCGACCGAGACGACGTACGTTCTTGAGGCTCGACAACAGTGGACAACGTAAGGCCCTCCTCTCCCGGCGTCTCCGCACGCATGTCCCGACAGGCCAGCAAGGACACGAGCGCCGAACTGGCCGTGCGGCAATTGCTGCACGCGGCGGGCCTGCGCTATCGCGTGGAGTACCCCGTGCCGGGCATGGCGCGGCGGCGCATCGACGTGGCCTTCACCCGGGCCAAGGTGGCCGTTCTGATCGACGGGTGCTTCTGGCACGGCTGCCCCGAGCACGCGACGCAGCCGAAGTCGAACGCAGAGTGGTGGCGGCACAAGCTGGACCGCAACATGGCGCGTGACACGGAGACCACCGAGCACCTCGTGGCCGCCGGGTGGGAGGTCCTGCGGTTCTGGGAGCATGAAGCGCCGGAGGATGTGGCCCTGCGCGTCGCGGCGGCGGTGACGCGACGCAGAGCCCAACGGGGACGGGGGACGAATCGATGAGCGGGCTGACCTTTGTGGACGTGTGCTCCGGGGCGGGTGGACTGGCCCTGGGACTGGAGCAGGCCGGCTTCGAGCCGACACTGCTCCTGGACGAGGACGCTGATGCCTGCCGGACCCTACGGGCCAACCGACCGCACTGGAACGTGCTTCAAGGGGACCTTCTGGACCTCGACCCGAGCGAGCACCCGGAGAGCTATGACGTGGACCTGCTGTCCGCGGGACTGCCGCGGGTGAAGTCCAATGCCACTGCCGCACGGACCGAGTCGGGAGAGGAGGAGCGGCTGCTGAAGGCCGCCGTCTACCTCGCCCACGCGGTCAGGCCTCGGGCCATGGTCGTCGAGAACGTGCCCGCCCTCGCGGACTCCGACAGGCTCCACGACTTCCGCGAGTTCGCCCGCGCCGAACTGGAGCATCTCGGTTACGAGTTCACCTGGTTCGTCCTCAACGCCGCCGACTTCGGAGTGCCGCAGGACCGCAAGCAGGGAGTGCTGGTGGCGCTCAAGAAGCGGTGGTTCCCGGCCTTTCGGCCGCCCTCTCGGACCGTGACGGATCATGTGTCGGCCGGCGAAGCCCTGGCACCTTCCATGCGGTCGCGTGGCTGGAAAGACGCCGACCGATGGGCGGCCCAGGCGGCCACCGTGGCTCCGACGCTGGTCGGCGGGTCGAAGAATCGCGGTGGGGCCGACCTGGGCCCGGCCGGAACCAAGCGGAAGTGGGAGAAAATGGGGGTGAACGGCCACTCGCTGGGCGATGAGATCCCCGGACGGGACTTCACGTGGACGCCGGAACTCGGCAAGGACCACATGGTGCGGCTCACGGTGGACCAGACAGCCCTGCTCCAGAGCTTCCCGAAGGACTGGGAGATCACCGGAAAGAAGACGGCCCGCTACCGGCAGGTCGGCCACGCCTCCCCGCCGCCGGTGGGCGAGGCACTGGGCTTGGCCATAGCCCACGCGCTCCGTTCCTGAACGAAGATTTTCCTGGTCAGGGCATAAATGGCGGGCGCCAGAAGGTCTGCCTGATACCCGCAAACGCAGGACGCCCGGCCGGCTACACTTGCACCCCATGACCCGAGCACCACATCCGGACGCGGACGCGTTCATGAACGCGAACCAGGATCCACCCGTGATCGTCGATCTCTTCGCGGGGCCGGGTGGCCTGGACATCGCAGCCGAGATGCTCGGAGTACGCGCTATCGGTGTGGAGTGGGAGAAATCGACCCGCGCGACCCGGCACGCCGCCGGTCTACGCACCACCGAGGTGGGCGACGTGGCGAAGCTGAACCCGCTCGACCCCGAGGTTCGCTCTGCCCGCGTCCTCACCGGAGGTCCGCCCTGCCAGACCTACTCGGTGGCGGGTAACCGGGAGGGACACAAAGCCCTCGACGAGGTGCTGGACCTGGCCCAGCTCGTGGGAGACAGCACGACCGTCGGGAAGCTGGAGAAGGCATGGGCGGAGGTGGAGCGGAGAGCCGTCGACCTGGAATGGGCCGACGAGCGCACCGGACTCGTGCTCCAACCGCTTCGGTGGATCGTCGAGAAGAAGCTCAAGTCCGATCCCTATGAGGTTGTGGTACTGGAGCAGGTCCCAACCGTCCTCCCCGTATGGAAGAAGTACTGCGAGATCCTTTGCGAGCTCGGGTACGACGCGGATTGCGAGATGCTGCACACCGAGGAATACGGGGTGCCACAGACACGTCGTCGCGCGGTGCTGATCGCCCGTTACCGGGGGGCTGGCAGAGGCCGCAGTGTCGAGTTCCCGCCGCTGACGCATCAGCGCTATCGCAAGGGGGCGAAGCGCCTCTCCGCGGTGGAGGAATCCGAGGTGCAGACACCTGCCCTCCAGCAGAGCCCGCTCTTCGGTGCCCCGGCCTCCCACTCGGTGAAGCCATGGGTCTCCATGGGCGACGCGCTCAAGGACTCTCGTTCAACGGACTTCGTCGTCCGCTCCAACTACGGGTCGGGGGGTGATCCCAAGAAGCGAGGACTCCGCGCCTCCGACGCGCCGGCGGCCACGGTCACCGGCAAGGTGCGCCGAAACACAGTGCACGACCTCAAGGGCTACAACGCGGACGGTGAGCCCGAACTGGGTCCGGAACAGGAGCGGTTCACGTTCCGCGAGGCCGGACTGCTGCAGACCTTTCCGGCCGAGTACCCCTGGCGAGGCACCGACGTCGCGCAGCAGATCGGCAACGCGATCCCGCCGCTCCTGGCCGTGCACGTCCTGTGCACGGCACTGGAGCTGGACGAGAGCCGCAAAGAACGAGCCATCGAGGCGCTGAAGTCCTGGCGCCCTCCCCACCTGTAGGACTAGGACGAAGGGCGGATCACTCCTCCTCCGGGCCCTCCTCGCTCTCTTCCGTCCTTCGTACGGGCGCGTCCGCGAACAGCTCCGCGAAATGGTCCGCCAGGCGCTCCACCGAATCCTCGGGGGCACGCCCCTCAGCAGGCCCGACAGGAAGAGGGCGGTGTACGGCCAAGCCCCTCTCGCCTGGCCGGTGTACGTGCCGGCCCCGGACGGCCAGGGCGTCAGTGAGTGAAGAAGCCTGGCACTCGACCGTCCGGTGTCCCGACGAGGGCTGCCCGGTCGAGCAGGATGTTGTTGTTCTCGCAGCTCGTCTCGGGGAGCAGCAGACAGGCATGGCAGGCGGCCACGTTCAGGCTGTCAGCGCCGCTCGACTCGGACTCCATGCACAGGGGGTCGTTCGAGCACCAGCTCGCTCTGTGCAGGGCAGCCCGAAGTGAGGCTTCGAGACGATCTGGTTCACCCTGGGCGACGACGCCGCCGAGGCTGCCGGCGGAGTCGCTGGTGGCCGTGTAGACGAGTACGCCTGCCATGTCTTCCTCTCCGTAGATCCGCTCGCGAAGGGAAGCTGCCGGGTAACCGCCGTCCAGGCTCCATTCGTTGATCAGTATGTGTGCCAGGGCATGCAGAAGGAGAAAACGGGGCGTAGCGGGTGAGGGCGGAACCGGCTTGCCCGAGTCACCAATACGTGCTGACAGCAGCCTCTCGTGATTTTCCCGGATCAGGGTGGCGCGAGCGACTTGCCCCGGTTCCTGCTCCCAGATTCGCAGCCGCTCAGGGTCGAGACGAACGAACACCCCTTCACCGCTCACTTCGAAGGCCGGCAGCCAGCTCGGCCGGTCCAGTGAGATCGCGGCCTCGCGCCGTGGGGAGTCCGCCGGACTCGGTTCCTCCACGCGCCGGAACGACTGCAGTGCCCGAACCTCGCGCAGCCGCTTGATCAGCATCACCTGAGCCAAGCCATGGGATGAGAGCAGAGCGCCGATCGGGGCGGTGGGGGGCTCGCAGACGAACTCTTGCTCTTGGTCCGCGACTTCGGGGTGCGGCGTGGACAGGCTCTGGTACTCGCCCTCGTAGATCTCCTGCCGGTAGTTGCGTGCGCGCTTGGCAATCTCCGTTCCATCGGCCGGCTCCGTCTCGGCGGCCTCGGCCGCGCGCCGCCGCTCGACCTCGGCCACTACGTCGTTCCCGGTGTACTCCGGGTGGTGACGCAGCAGTTTCTGCATGCGCACGTACGCCTGGATCGAGGCGGCATCCTCATGTTTGAAGATCTCGTAGTACGGCGCGACGAGCTTGGCGATGCCCTGGCTCCACGGGGGGATGGACAGAGCCGAGTACATGACCGGGAACCACACCGAGGAGGAACCGCGCTGGAGGGTGCGCGGTGGCTCCTGGCAGCTCACGGCCGGAGCGTCCTTGAGCCAGGGGCTACGGCCGGCGCACCGGATGCCGAGGTCCTTGAGGGCCTGTCGTCGGAACGACCCCTCCATGGACACCTCCTCCACCCCACAACTGCAACCGATCAACACGGCACGCAGCGATGCGGTCGAGCCGTCGGCCCGGAACGTCAGTTGCCCTCCGCAAGCCCCGGATGTCGTCCGGTTGCCCCGATGGAGCCACTTCCAGTAGGGGAAGTCCTCCAGATGGCCGTGCGTGCACGCGATCACGAAACGGGACGGGACCAGGTTCTCCTGACAGGTCGAGCACTCGGCCCGACCCGCGGGCGAGTTGAACTTGCGGAAGGGCTGCAGTTGATGGCAGTGGGGGCATGAGTACATCTCCGGGAAGCGCACTGCCCGTACGCCGTCCCGAGCCTTGTCGGGATCGGGAGCCGGTGGCATCCGGAAGCCGGAAACGCCCAACTGCCAGGCCAGACGGGGCTCCGAGATGACGGGAGCCTCGGAGATGTCCCACGAGTCGATGCCGCGGACGAGGAAGGACTCGTTCTCCACCGCGATCATGGCTCCGACGCCGTACGTCGTGATGAGCTGGGCCCGGCGGATCTCTCCGAGCTTGCGGGCGTTACGGGCCGGGGTCGACGGGAGGCCGCGGCGACGGGTGCGGGGCGGGGCGGGGCTCATGGTTCAGCGCTCCTCGAAGAAGGTGGACGAGGCGTCGACATCGCGCAGACTCCACAGTGTCTTCCACGGCGAGGCGTCGGCCGACTCGTCGTCGTAGTTGGCCAACAGGGCGGGCACGCGGGAGCCACGCGGAGCCTCGTACACGAGGTTCGGGCTGGCCAGCGCCTCGTCCTGCCACCAACCGACGAAGTCCTCAAAGGCCGCTGTGGTGGACTCGAGCTCGGCCGGCTCGACCGCCGCCACCCGCTCGAGCAGGAGGGTACCGACCGTCTCGCGGAGGTCCATCACGAAGTCCTCTACGCGTGATGCCGCGTCGTTGGCCCGTGCGACCGGCAGCATCAACCGGGCCAGAGCCACCACCACGGCGTGCAGTCCTCGGTCGCGGGCCCGGGCGGAGAAGGGGGTCACGCTGGTGGACTCCACCTCGCGGTACAGGGCCGAGTGGAAGCTCTGGAAGTCCTCGTAGTGCGAACGGTCCCGTGAGCGAGTGGAGTTGAGCATGATCGCGACGAGACCGGGATGTTGCCGGCCGACCCGGCTCGTCGCCTGGATGTACTCCGCAGTGGTCTGCGGTTGACCCATCACTGCCATCAGCCCCAGTCGGTCCACGTCGACTCCCACGGAGATCATGTTGGTGGCGAGCAGCACGTCGAGTACGTCCGGCATCGGGAGATGTCGTTCCACGGCCTTGAGCCGGCGGGAGATGTCGCTGGAATTCGCCCGGCTGCTCAACTCCGTGAGGGCGTCGGCGCGGCGTACCTTGACTCCGTCACGCAGCGCGAGGTGTCCCAGACGCTCCTGGACGTCGTCGAGGACCTGGAGCTCCGCCGCCGAAAGCAGTCGCAGGCTGTTGAAGTAGCCGATCAGGGTCCAATACGCGTCCTTCACCTCAGGCGGAGCATCATGGGTGTGAGCCCGATGGAGCAGCGACGCGTACACCCGGATCAGCAAGGTGGCCTGGCTGGTGCTGGAGGTCAGCAGGCCGACGTAGCGGCGGGCCGCCTTCCGCTCCCGTGGCGTCTCCACGGCGAACCAGGAATCCCGGGAGTCGAGGCCCGAGGGCGGAAACTGCTCCACCGAACGGGCGAACAGTCGGGTGCCCTGCTCGTCGGCGCGTCGGATGGTCGCGGTCGAGGCGACGACCTTGGGACGATCCGCCAAGGCGTCCACGGCCGTCTCGTACAGACCGGTCAGCGTGCCGAGCGGGCCCGAGATCAGATGGAGCTCGTCCTGGACGATGAGCTCGGGCGGTCGCACTCCGTCCACGTCCCGGTTGAACAGGGCCGCCGACGCGGGTCGCCACGGCATCGAGGCGAACTTGTCGACCGTTGCGATGACCAAGGTCGGTCGATGGGCGTAGATGGCTTCGTCGATGAGGTGTACCGGCAGCCCTCCCCAGTGGAAGTCGCACGTGCCGGAGGGGCAGTTGACGATCATGCGTACGGCGTCCTCATCGACCGAGTAGTCCACCGCCCGCAACGATTCGCCGCACCAAGGGCAGTTGCGCAGTTGGACCGGGTTCTCGGTCTCCAACTGAAAATTTTCGTTGCGCACCAGATCGGCCAGCTTGCTCGTGGCGACGGCCAACGTGTTGGGGGTCGCCGAACGACCCACCCACATGCCGATGGAGATCTCCTCGTGCCCCAGGCTCGCCGGATCGGCTGCCCGCAGTAGTTCCATCGCGCAGATGAGCGCCGCTGCGCGCTCGAACTGTTGGAGGGTGAGTAGCCGGAGCGTGTACCGCATGAGCACCGTGACGCCCGCCCCGTCCTCTCCGTCCCGCAGGCGCCTCAGGAAGGTGGTGAAGGCGATCAGGCCGAGGTACGCCTCCGTCTTGCCACCACCTGTGGGGAACCACAGCAGGTCGGAGACCTTTCGGTCGTCGTGGTCCGGAGCGACGATCCCGGCCAGGCAGAGCAGGATGAAGGCGATCTGGAAGGGCCGCCACCGCCCGGCCTGGCTATCCGGTTCGCCCGACCTGCCGCCTTTGATCCACGCGGTACGTGCCCGCTGGTCGGCCATCGCGAGGTTCGCCAGCTGGAACGCGCGCAGAATGTTCGGCTGCTCCGTGTCCTCCAGCAGATCCACGCCTTCGCGCATCCGGCGCAGTGCTCGTCGGCAGAGGTGGACCTGTTCGGCCGCGATTTCGCCGTGTTCCGTGTCGTGCAACAGGCGGGCCTGAACCTCTTGGGTCTCGATCCACCACTCGTATCCGCTCAGCAAGGCGCGAAGGGCCGAGACGACCTCGTGGGCCGGGTCCGTTCCCAGCCGGTACATGGTCAGCGCCTTGTCGTCGATCTCCGGGTTGGAGTCTGTCAGCAACACCTCCTGGGAGGGGACGAACTCGGTCCGCAGGGTGGTGACGGCCGGACGATCGATCGATACGGATCCCACCGGAGGTGGCGGCCAGTCCCAATGCGCCGCACAGCCATGGCCGGTGGCGAAGCTCGGCGCATGCCGGTACAGGAGGCGGCTCAGCGCATGTTCCGAGTCGACCGCGTCCAGAGCGGTCGGCCGTGCCACGAACACCGGGCTGCTGCCGTCCTCAGCGGTGACGATCAACTCCGGTTGGTAGAAGCAGTGCGCGTCCCGGAGGTCGTACTGCCCGACCTTCAGACTGTTGACGACCGTGGCCGTCACGGTCACCGTCAGGTCCGACTCGGACCGGGGGCGGACCAACACACGCAGTTCCAGACCCGGATGGAGGTCGAAGGGCTTGAGCAGGCCGGGCTGTGCGACGTCCACCTCGACGGGCTCGATGCGCAGGGCGGAACGACGCCAATGTTCCCGCTGGGCCTTCGTGCTCCGTGCTTCGGTCCGTTTGGCGGACACCGGATTCCCCTCGGCGTCCTCGGGACTGTAGACGGCAGCGTGTACGGTCAACCGAATCCGTGCGGACACCCTCGGGTCCACGGCGAATGTCAGGCCGATGGACGACGGCATCCGGACGTTCGCCAGCGAGACGCCCAGATCGCCGGGGCCTTCCTCGGGGTCCCGACGGTTGCCGAGTGGCGCCACGTCGGGCCCGTCCCGCTCGTACTCCAGCTCTCCCTGTTCGACCGGACCATTCTGGGGCGAGATACCGGACCGGTCCGCCTGCGAACGCGGGAACAGCACGCCGACCGGGTACATGGTGATCGGCGCATCGTCCGTGAGAACCTCGTCCGGACCACCCACAGGGCCGAGCAGGTCTTGCCTCAGGGCGCCGACGAGCGAGTCGCACACCTCGTAATGTGCCTGGTGGGTCGCCCCGCTCATCCTTCGTTCCCCTCCTGCCCGTCCGCGTACCACTGGAAGCGCCCCAGACCGCACAACCGGGGTGCGACCCACGCACCGTGTGTACCCAGCCCGGCGGCCTCGGTCGCCGCAGGAATGCCCGCCACGCTCTCCACACATTCGACCCGGAGACCGGTGATCAGCGGAGGCCAGCGATCGACCTCGGAGTGCGCGGTGCGGCGCAGCATACGGTGCAGGTCGGTGCGGAAGCGCTCCGACATCACCGCGATCTGTCGGCCACCGACCACCACCGCGTACGGTGGGGACTGGTCGGCGGCGACGGGGATGCCGTGCAGCAGCACGAGCTGCGCCTCGGCACCGGCGGTGACGTCGGCCAAGAGGTACCGCGACACCTCCGCAGCGTCCTGGTGAATTCCCTCCGTGCCCGGAGGCTGCTCATGGGACACGTCCGAGCCGATCATCTCGATGCCGTTGCGGGCCCAGGTGCTGCGACCACCCAGGTACCAGCGGTCGATCCTCTTGTCCTTCCGGAGGAGCCACGAGTTGGGGGCGTCCAGGACGTACAGATCATCCCGGGCCCGGGTCATGGCCACGTACAGCAGCCGGGCTTCCGCCGCAGGGTCGTAGTCGTACTTCTTCTTCCGGACCTGGGGCGGCTCCCTCAGTACGCGTGGTTCGACGATCAGGACCCGGTCGAACTCCAGGCCCTTGGCCCGGTGCACGGTCGAGATCACGAGCGAGGACGGCTGTGCCGCGGTGAGCTCGTCGGGCAGTCGGCCCTCGGCGAACGCCCGGTGCAGCCCGACGACATCGACGGTGCCGCGACCGCTGCCCCGTGCCACCTTGCGCACCGATCTCCACAGCGCCTCCGATGTACTACCGACCGGGATCTGCAGGTCGACCAACAGTTCTTCGAAGCGCTCCCGGCTCAGAGTGGACGCGCCGGTCGAGGCGAGGAGTTCGGCTATCCACACAGGAGCCGAGCGTTCGCGCGCCGACCGCTGCAGGGTGTGGGGGACATCGGCGTCGGCCAACATGCCGGACAACGTCAGTGCCTGGCCGTTGTCGCGGCACAGGATGGTGGTGGTGTCGGGATAGTCGCGCAGTGCTGCCCGCACGAACTCGTCCTCCAGGCTCCCGAAGTTCGGTGTCGAGAGCAGCAGAGCACGCAGATCACCGTGGATACGCTCGGCCTCGGCGGCGGCCTCGGCCCGATCGCGGGGCAGTCGCTGCAACTGGGTACCGTAGGGCAGGGCCATCCGGGCAACCTCGCTGCGGGCCCGGAAGTTGTCGCCCAGGTGGAGTTCCACCAGGTCCTCACCGAAGGTGGCACGCACCCAGGTCAGGAAGCGGTCGGTCTCCTCGGCCCGCTGATCCGGGTCGGACACCTGGAATCCGTACACCGCCTGAGCCGAATCACCCACCACGGTGAAGCCGCTGTTCTCCTGGAATCGGTCGAGCAGTGCCTCGACCATCTCCCGACGGACACCCACGAGGTCCTGAACCTCATCGATCACCACATGGGCCGGTAGGTACTCGCCGCCCTCGACCGCCCCCTTGTCGATCGCCTCGGTGGCGGCCTCGATACGCTCGTCGAAGGTGTACGCCCCCCAGTCCGTGTCCGGGTAGGCGCGGTTGAGCAGAGCTGCGGCCCAGGCATCGAAGGTCTGCACACGAATCCGCTGCGCGGCGGCGGCATGCCGTTCGATCCGCTCGGTGAGTTCGCGCACGGCGGCACGGGAGAAGCTGAGCACCAGGATCTCCCCGGCCTCCAGTTCCTCGCGCTCCACCAACACGTCGAGCCGCCGCACGAGGGTGTGCGTCTTGCCGGCGCCGGCTCCGGCCGTGACCAACACCCGGGCGTCCCAGGGCTGGTCCACCACGGCCTGCTGCGTGTCGGTGAGTCGATGCTCGGTGAGCGGGGTGACGGTCACTGGCCCTCGCTCCACAGGTACTCGAACTCGGTGAAGGCGAGTTCCTCGCCGAAGTTCGTGATGTTGTCCCGCACGTTCAGGATCAGGCAGCTCTCCTTGCCACCGTTCTTCGGGCCGCGCAGACCGCGTCCGATCATCTGCTGGTAGATGTTCGGGCTGTACGTCGGGCGGGCCACGACCACGACGCGAGTGGCCGGTGCGTCGAATCCCTGGGTGAGCACGCCGTAGTTGGTCAGGACCTGGATCCCGCCCTTGCGGAAGTCGTCGATCCGCTTGCGTCGTTCGTTGGGGGGCGTGGTCGAGTCGATCGCGGCGGCCCTGATGTCCCGGTCACCGAGCTTGGCGGCCAGCAGCTTGGCGTGGGCCACGGAGGTGGCGAACACCAGCACCGGCCAGTCGGAGGGCATGGCGGCGATCTCGTCGACGATGCGCTGGCTGCGTCCGTGGTCCTCGGCCAGCCGCTGCTCGGCGCCCTTGGGCAAGGTGGAGAACTTCTCGGACTGGGCACGCTCGTCCGCCGTCAGCGCGATGTCGGCGCCCACCAGTTCTCGGTGCTTGACCTGGGCAAGGACACCGATCTGCTGCAACCCCTTGATGGCGACGGACAGATCGCCGTCGAAGACGTCGGTGTCGAGGCGGTGGCCGAACCGCTGCACGAGCAGCCGGGTCAGTTCCTCGTTGTTCCGGTACGGGGTCGCGGTGAGTCCGACCAGGTGACGACCGGTACGACGGTGCGTGAGGTCGAGCTGTTCGAGCAACCGTGTGTAGCGCGGAGACATCGCGGTGTGCGCCTCGTCGATGATGACGAGTTCGGCAGCCTCCCTCAACCAGGCGTAGTCCTCCTTTTCCAGGCAACTGTCCAGTTTGGCGTCGGTGGCGACGACCAGGTGCGGGCGTCCGTCGACGGGGGTCGCCTCGTTCGAGGCCCACAGCCGGCTGATGACCAGGGGAAGCTCGGGACCGACCTTCGACCAGACGAACTTCCAGCTCTGCACGGCCTGCTCGCACAGCTCTTCGGTCTGGGCGATCCACAGGACCGGACCGGGCAGATCCTTCCGATCACGGATCCACCGGATCACTCCCTCCGCGGTGACACGCGTCTTGCCGGATCCGGTCGGCAGGCTGAGCATCCCGCGCTGGGGCACCGAGTTCTCCAGCAGAGCGAGCAGCGCCTGCGCGAGTTCCTCCTGGTAGGGGTGCAGGGAAGGGAACTCGGACGGACCGTCGACTTCGAGGCGGGGATCCAGCGAGGGCACCTGGGCGCCCGCGAAGGAGTCCGGGAACCCGAGGTCGGTGACGAAACGCAAGGCCTTCGTGTTCCCGGTGAAGGAGCTGGGGGCGCGGGTGGGGAAGTCCAGAGCGAGATCCCGGGAGTGGACCCGAAGGATCGCTTCGCCGTGGGCGTTGAAAGCCATCTCGGCGACGCGCCGAGGGTTCGGTTCGGCGCCCTGCTCCTGGATCTCGCTCTCCATGAGGCCGGGCGGAAGTTCGCCACGCAGGGCCTCCTCACCGATCAGCAGAGCGATCTTGTCGATGACGCTCTCGCTTTCCCGCACAGCGCGCAGCCGCCCCTGTAGAGCCTGGTCGTGCTCCTGCCTGTCCTGGAGGGCGAGTGCCTGGCTGCAGCCGGCCACGCCGAAGCCCCACTTGAACTCCTCATCGGCGGCCTGCAGAACCTGCAGCCGATCGAGGGAGTCCAGTACGAACAGGGTCTGGCCCTTCTTGGCGAACTTGAGCGACTTGCGCTTGCTGCCCATGGGCGTGCGCACCACCTGCTCGAGCTCGGAGCAGCGCTGGATCTTGTAGCTGCTGCCCGCTTGACCGAGGCGCGCCTTGACCGTCGTGAACTCCTCGAACAGGGACACGGCCCGCCCGGTCTTGATGGTCTCGATCTCTCTGCTGATGACGTCGGAGACCTTGAGCATCCCCCATTCCTCGATCATCTCCTTCGCCGTGGCCACGTCCGCCTTGTCGGTGACCAGGAGCGCGGGGAGGCGCTCACGGACGAGCTCCTTGAACTCCACTTCGTTCAGCGCGACGGCGATCTCGTTGTCAGGGCGTCCTTCCCAGGAGGATCCCACCCGGCAGCGGGTGGGCACGCCTTCCGGGAACTCGAAGCCGACCCTGTGCAGCAGGGCGTACGCACGACCGATGAAAGCGTCGTCCTCGCTCTTGAGCACGAGGTCCAACAGCTTGCCCCAGCGCCGGGTGGGCACCTCGTCGGAGGTCGTGGGCATGTTCAGCTTCCGCGCCGTCTCCTCCGCGATCTCGGCGACGGGGAGCACCGTGCGGAAAGCCTTGAGCTGAGGACCGACGGCCTCGGACACCCGGGTCAGTCCCAAGGAAGTCTTCACGAGGCCATGCTTGGAGATCATCCAACGCAGCGGGGACATCACGGCCTTGCGGGTGCTGGCGGTGGCTCCGTACTGCATCTGCCAGTGCTGCGAGATGTCGGATGCCGGCAGAGCCGCCACGAAGGCGGCGCGGCCCTCCTCGGACAGCGCAGGCAGCAGGTGCAGCGGCCCCAACGTCGCAGCACCCTCGACCGAGAGGCGGGAAATGCTGGGCCGCGGGGCGGCGCTCGGCAGACTGCGCAGGTGCGAGTCGTGGACGACCTGACGGTATTCCTCGAACCACGACTCCTCGTGGGGCCGGTATCCGCCGGTAGGGCGATCGAACAGCCCTAGGTCACGGAAGACCGGTCTGTCGCTCTCGTGGAAATCCAGGTCGACGGCGATGGCCTTGTCGCGGTTTCCGTCGCGAGGCACCACCGGTCCGGGCAGGAGGCAGTCGCGCATCAGCCTGTACCGACCGTCCATGGTACGGACGCGCAGGGTCTTCAGCGGCCTGGGCACCTTGGCACGAATGCGGTCGACGTTCGCGCTACCGCCGGCGCTGCGCAGCAGGATCCAGAAGTTCGACCACGAGTTGTCGTCGTAGTTGTCGAACCCCTGGTCGAGGACGCCCTCGAACCGTCCCTGCGCATCGGCGACCCTGATGCCGATGTTGTGCAGATGCCGCGCCATTTCGGGGCGCTCGGAGATCGCCGGGTGGACGTAGACCATGTCGTCGCGGAGCGTGTCGGCGGAGGTTCGATGGAAGATCTCACCGGCTACGGGGGCGACGACCCCGTGCTCCTCGGTCAGAACGATCCGGGCCTTGCGGGCCTCGGCGGTGAGAGCGGAGTCCTCGCGCAAGCGCGCGGCCTGATCCTTGAGCACCATCAGCGACAGGATCTCGATGGCGTGGCACGAGGCTTCCGCGGAGCCGTCGGCGACGAGCGCCTCGAGCCAATCCTTGACGTTCTCCGACGTCTTCCCGGCCGCGTCGAGGATGTGCGTCATCTTGCCGCGGCGGAGGGCGGTGTCGGAGGCGTCGACGGATGCGTGCACCCAGTTGGTGGGGCGGCCGCTGTACTCCGACCAGATCCGGACCCATTCCTTGTCGAGATTCGACGGCGTGATGAACAGGTCGCGGGGGACCTGGAGTTCGCCGTTCTGGTCAGGCAATGAGGGGCGCTGGGCAGCTGTTTCCCACACTTGCCGGAGGAAGTAGTCGTCGGCCCAGTTGAGCTTCTCCTTGGTGCGGCCCGGCAGCAGGGGAAGATATGCGGCGGGGTCCTCGGCAGGCACGAGCCGGGGCAGGGTATCGACCACCAACCGGGCCGCGACCTGCAGCAGTTCCCGGTTGAAGGGGCTGCCGTCCAGGAGGTGCTGTCTGTCCTCGTTCGTCTTCCATGGGGCGTTCAGGATGCCTGTCAGCGACACCTCGTACTTCGTCGGGAAGAACGCCCAGAACGATCCCCTGCCGACGGGTGTGGTGTACAGGCCGTTGCGGACGGTGTACTCGGGCACCGCCCAGGAGATTTCCAGCACCGGACGGTTGTGCAACTCGCCGGCGGTGTCCGCGACCTTGTCGGTGGGAGAGTGGGCGACGGAGAACACCTTCCACTGCTCAGTGGTCTGCTTGGCGCCGCGTGCCACTTCCTTGAGGGTGCGGTGTACGTCCTTGGATTCGACGGAGATCTCCCGGCGCGCGGGGGGCATGGTGCGCTCGTCGTGCAGGAGCACCTGTCCGACGTGGGAGGAGAACAGCTGGAAGTGGGCAGGGAAGGCTTCCGTCACCCGCCCACTGCGACTCCTGTACCCGCTGATGTCCCGTCCCAGACGCTCTGCGGCACCGGGCATCAGGGGCAGGCGGACGACGGTGGTCGCCCAGCGCAGGAGCTTGTCCAGCACGTCGTCGTCGGCACGTTCCTGTTCGACGTCGAGGGGCCGGGCCATGCGGAGCACCGGGGTGTCCATGTCGATGTCGCCCTGCCGGCCGATGGCCTGGGCGATCTCGGCGGCGGACCATTCCCGGTCGAAGCCGAAACCGAAGGCACCGTTCCCGCTGAAGAACTGGGGCGAGTCGCTCACGGAGAGCACGGACTTGACGCCGACGCCGAAGCGGCCGATCTGCCCCCCGCGCTTCCGCGAGACACTCATGCGCAGGATCGTCTCGGCGCCCTCCGGCGTGACCGGGGTGCCTTCGTTCGCGCAGTAGAGGTGGCTTTCGGTCAGGACGACGTGCAGCTTGCCGCCGGGTGATGCCGCGATCTCGTCCGCCGCGTTCTGGACGAGTTCGAGCAGCTGCCTTTCGCCGTAGCCGCCCTGGGTGATACGACGCTCACCGTTGGCGTGCTCCTGTATCAGTCCCGGGTCGACCTGATACGTCTTCAGGACGGTCGAGGACTGTCGGATCACCGTGTCGATCACGGGCAGGAGCGAAGGGTCGGCCAACTGCCGGTCGGTCATGAGGCACCTGTCTCGAATGAGAGAAACGAACCGAGGACACGTGGGGGGGTACGGGGGTGCCGGTGCATGAGGCCGGCACCCCCGGTGAAACAAATCAGGACAGCCTACGAGGAAAAGCAGAGGGGGATCAGCTGTTGATGGTGGTGACCGTGGTGACGGTCGTGACCGTGGTGAAGGTCGTCGTCACGGTCACGACAGTCGCGGTTCGCTTGGCCGTGCGGATCTTCTTGGTGCGGGTGACCTTGATCCGGTAGGTGCGGGGGCCACCCACGCGCCGAGGGGTGGTGGGGCGGCGAGTGGCGCGGGACGTGCGAGGCACGTGCGGGACGAAGGGGGTGGTCGTCTGCTGCTCCGTGGGCCGACTCTGCGCGCGGCGGGCGAGACGCCGCCGCTCCGACGCCAGAATCTGGGGGTGGATACCGTGACACATCAGAAGCTCGGCGCGGAGATCGGGGTCCTCCGTCCCGTCGTACTCCTTGATGAACCACGCCATCCAGGCCTCATCGTCGTTCATGTGGGTCCCCTCCCTGTGGGCGCGCGCCAACGAGCGCCCGTGACTGGATGACGCATGCAAAGAAAGCTGTGCAACTGGTCTGAGGACAGAGCTCTCCGCCCCCCGGAGCAAGCGCATCCTCAACGGCCTTGGCCGCGTGGGGAGTTGCCCAGGAGAACCGTAGCATGCGGTTCATCTGCCGATCTGAAGATCGGAGGAAAATTCAATCCGCTCCGCTGGCGCTCGAATCGATCGCGCATGTCTATTGAAATTTGACAGTGTCGGCGACGTCAATCGGGGTGCTACCGTTGCACTGCCCGGAACCGATGGGGAAGTGGGGCTATGGAGGACACCGAGGACTTCGGCCTATGGCTTGGGCGCCAGCTGCGTCGCAACGGGATGTCACAGGCGGAGTTCGCCAAGCGGCTGGACCTGACGCGCGCGGCGGTGTCGGCGTGGGTCACCGGCAGGGCACAGCCGCGGGCGGAGATGATGGTCAGGATCGCCGAGATCCTGGAGACGGACGTCGCCACCCTGGTCACCAGGGACGCCGATGCCGGATCGGCCCGACCGATCAGCTGGTATCACCGGATCGCCCACCATGACGGCGGCCGGGAGTACGGTAACGCGGCCGCCTTCGCCTTCGACGCGAACCTGGCCGTACTGGCCCGGGAGGTCACACAGAACTCCCTGGACGAACGGCTGGACCCACGACGCCCGGTGCGGGTGCGCTTCACCCTGCACGAGGTGACCGGTGAACACCTGCACTCCTTCCTCTCCGCGCTGAAGTGGGACGAACTGGAGCCCCACTACACGGCGGCGGCACAGTCCCGGCAGAAGGTCGGCCGGGTCCTCGCCGAGGGGCTGCGGGCGTTGCGCGAAGACTCCTCTCTTCTGCTTCTCCGGGTGGACGACTACAACGCCTCGGGGCTGACTGGACCCGAGTACGGGGACGGCCGGTACGCCGCCGTGGTCCGCCGGCAGCTCGACAGTCACAAAAGCGACGACCGAGCTGGTGGTTCGTACGGACTGGGGAAGGCAACCCTGTGGGCAGCCAGTCGGCTCGGTCTGGTGCTGATCAACAGCACCCTGTCCGAGACATATGAGGGGCGGACGACCCGCCGGGTGGTCGGACGTCTCGACCTTCCCTGGCGGGAGGTCGACGGAGTCGCCTACGCCGGACCTGCCTGGCTCGGCGAGTCGGACACGGAGAAGGAGCACGAAGGTGTCTCCCGCTCCTGGTGGGCGGACGAGAGTGTGGTCGCCGATCTGCGACTCGATCGGGACAGCGACGATCCGGGGACTTCCTTCCTCGTCGTCGGTGTTCACGACGCGGCCGGCAACAACGACACCCTGGAGGACTTGCACGAGGCCCTCAGCCGGGCGCTGGCCGACAATTTCTGGGCCGCCATGACCTCCGGCCGTTCGACGTCGGCCACGCTGGAGGCATCGGTCCGTGCTCTTCGCAATGGTGAATTCGTGGTTCGGGAGAAGCGGGTCGATCCGCTCGATCGGCACCCGGCGCTGGCCCACGCGCTCCGGGCGTACATCGACGGCGAGACGGTCGACGAGCTCACGGCCACCGGACAGGTCGCCGCCGTGGAGGTCGCCCTTGTCGTCCCGCCGCTGCGGGCCGCCGGGCGCAGGGCTGAAGGACACAGCCACCGTGCCGTACTCCTGGTCACTCCTGCCGCCGACAACGACGAGGAGCACAGCCGCATCACCTGCATGCGCGGGACTCGCATGACTGTCACGGCCCGACGTCCTCGCGGCCTACGGCCGGGAGTGGACCCGTTCCAAGCTGTCCTGCTCGCCGGGTTCGCCACTGGCGACGGCGGCGCGGCGACCCGCGCCGCCGAGGCGTTCCTACGAGCCGCCGAGCCGCCGGAGCACGACAGGTGGGGGGCGACGGAGGAACTCACCGCCGCCTATGCCAACGCGCCTCGGCGATTGACCGAGTTCAACGCGGCCATGGACGCAGCGTTGCGGGGCGTGATCGGCCGCCGGACTGCCGGTCAGGGCTCGACCGGCCCTGAGGTCCTCCGGAAGCTGCTGCGCCTGGATGCGCCCGCCGCAGTGAGCGGTCGCCGTGGCCAGGGACACCCGCTCGTGGACCGGGTCGTCGGGAAGGTGGACACAGACGGCGCCTGGACCTTGGACGTGACGCTGACCGTCCCGCAGCGCGACGACCGCTGGCAGCTACTGCCGGTGGTCAAGTTCGATGTGCGATCAGGGGGACGTCCTTCGTTGGAGTGGTCGGAGCTGTCCGCGAAGGAGAACTGCGAGATCGTCAACGGCAGGCTGCTCGTCGATCCGGACGTACGGTCAGCGCGCTTCGGTGGCGTCACGGCTGTCGGCAGCCACCCGGTGGCTGCCGCCATGGCCGGTGTGATCGTGGACATCCAGCAGGCACGGGAGGCTTCGGCGTGAGCACCGTGTACGCGTACCCGACCTTGGTAGGGAAGATCGAGGTCACCGTCCGAGGGGCGAGCATAGACGGGAAGCCGCTGCGGCTCTCGCTGATCTCCCAACGCGATCAGGTCGTCGCCCTCCATCAGATCGAGCGGGACGACTGGACCGAAGGCGTACTCGATCTCGAAGTCTCCCTCCCCATGGACGAATTGGCCGACGGCCCGTGGTCCGGAGTCGCCTGCGTCGCCGTACTGTCCGAGGGAGCCACCAACACCCGCAGGGTGAGTCGTCTGGAACGCCGTCGTGACGACACCCACTGGCGAGGCGAGGTCCGAGTGCGCCGCTCCACTCACGTGGCGCGCGCCGTCCTCGACGTGAGCGTCGTCGGCAGTCACGGTGGCGTCGACGGGCGTGTTCTCGGTACCACTGATACGCCCTGGATCGTGGACCTCCTTGCCCGTACTCCCACGAGACAACGCGATCTGGAGATCCTGGAAGAGGATTTCCGAGACGGACCGCAGGAGTGGCTGCGTCCGTTCATGGATGCGCCTTGGTTGATCGACACCACCGGAGACGTGCCGGCCGTCCTGCTCAACATGTCCTTCGAGGGGCTTCCCGAGCTCCTGTCCGGTGCTCGTGGCCCGTTGGAGAAGGCGACCGCGGGACTGGTGGCCGCGCAGATCGCGGGAGAGGCCTGGGCGACAATGTTCCACTCCGCGCTGAGTGACCTCGAATTCGATGAGGACGGCACCCCGCGCTTTCCTGGTGGATGGCGGGAGTCGGTGCTGCGCTCCATGCTTCCCGAGGTGTTTCCCGGGCTGCCCCTCTCCGAGGCCTTGGGCGAGGCCCACAGCCGTCGAGGTGACGGCCGAGGATGGGCCGAGGTCCAGTCGCGGATTCAGTTCGCAGCCGGAAGACGCGGCCAGGTGCCCAAGAATCTGACGGCGGCCATCCGTGCCGTAACCCGTGCCCAGGAAGTGAGCCGATGAGCCGACACCGCACCGAGCCCCCCGAACGGCTCGCGCTGCTCCCCGGTCACCTCGCCACGGCCTTCCTCACTCATGGGGTACGCGCGGGACAGGACGGCCTACCGCAGGTGGCGATTCTCCGGGCGAGCACGCAGATCGAGAGTGACTCCGTCCGGTGGAGCGCCGCCCCGGTGCGGGAGATCGTCGAGGAGGCCATGCACAGGTTCGATGCGGCGCGGACCGACGCCGATGCCTGGCTGGCACCTCGGCTGCACGCGACCCTGCGGATGACCCGTGCTGAGGCGGCGACCCCGGATCTGTGGAATTTCCTGGCGTTGGCCGTGGCACCGGACTTTGTCTTGTGGCGGCACATGCCGTCCGGGGAGGCCGGCGACGGCACGCCCAGGAAGGTCAACAGCGCCAGATTCGTAGGCCCTCACTACAGCCAGGCCTTCGCCCGACTGTGGTGGGCCGCCGAAATGTTCCGCGACGGGCCCGATTACACCCCCGCGGAGATCGCTTGCCGCAATCAGGACATGACCAACACTGCGCTCCGACTCGCTGTCATCGATCACAAGCCCACCGCACTGGCCCTGGTGCGGGTCCTCAAAGGGCTGACCGACGAGGGGGCCACACGACTCGGGGATCGGGTCAACGCGCTCTGTACGGCAGTCAACACGGCCGGCAGCACGCTCATGTACGAGGTGATCGCTCCGGACGAGGCGCCCGACCACCACGCACTCACCGACTGGATCGACGATGCGGAATCGGCACCGGCTGTTCCGTGGGACCGGCTTCCCGGAGGGCCGGACGACGGCACTGCCCGGCGCTCCTCCTGCGAGGTCCTGTCGCGGATGTTCGAGCGATTCGCCGCAGAGGCGCCGTTGCGTGACCGGACTCGGTCCGGGGCGGCGCACGCTTAGAAGTTGTTGTCTTTCCGGACTTGAGGACCGCGTTTTCGCTGGTCGGGCATAGGGCGGACGTTTCCGTGGGAGTGGTGGCGTGTCGTGTCGTAGCTCCCGTGGAGGTCGTGGATGCCGTCGGTCGTGGGGCTGCTGGAACAGCGCGAGGTCGCCGCGCGCCGTCGCGTGGATGGGCTGAGGGAAGAAGCCGACCGCATCCAGGCCGAGCGGGAATGGCGGGAGTGGGCCATCGCCCGCTCGCGGGTTCCGGGCCGTTCGCCGGCCATGCACCATCCCGGTGGGACCCGGCACCGGCGCGGAGCTGACATTCCGTTGCCGGTTCCCACCACTGCGGCCGCACAGGCGGCTTTCCTCGGACCTTGGCGCTGCGCTCCTGCGTCAGGAGCTCGACCTTCGGGGTCAACTAGCCCACCAGGTCGTTCAGTTCGGCGTCATATCGGGACTGGGCGCGGTCCAAGACATCGTCCACGTCGCAGCCGTGCGCCCGAAGCCAGTGAAGGAAATCCGTGATGACCGTGATCACCGACTCCTCGGCCACAACCCTCCCCAGTCTTCCCGTCCCGGACAGTCGGGGCGGTCTCGCATTCGCGCACAGCTCCAACAAGGCCTCGGCCCGCAGCACGCCGGGGCCCTCCACATGGCCGTTCGGCGATGCGAGACCCGTCGCCAGCTCGCACCACGTAACCTTCCGGTCGGAGCGGAGCTGGACACCCCACCGTGCGGCGACCGCGTCGAGGAGGGCCATGCCCCGCCCGGACTCGGACTCGACATTCGCGTCGAGGAGCGTGGGTAGGGCGCGCGTGTCGGGGTCGTGGACTTCGATGCGCAGATGAACGCCGTTCATCGAGACCGCGAGCGTGGCCGGGGTGCCAGCGCCGACGTGCGTGATGATGTTGGACACCAGCTCACTCACACAGAGCTGGGCCGCGTGGGTGACCTCTTGCAGGCCCCACACCCCCAGGTGCAGCCGCATGAGGCGGCGCAAGGCAGCCACTTCCTCGGGTTCCGCGGTGAAATCCAGGTCCCACGGCTTCCGTGACATACACGCTTCCTGGATCACGAAGACCCCTCTCGTCGCATGCCATCTCCACATGATCAGCGGAGCGTCACGCACCCTCACGGTGAGTTGCGTCGTGAACCAGAGTGACGCGAGCACATCCCGTCATGCAATGTGCAGGACGGGATTCCCACTTCCGAGTGATTGGCAGGCACGGACCTTGGCGCGAGACTGAACACCCACTATTCAAGGGATGGTTGCGATGGCTGGTTCACCGACGGCACGCCGTCGCCGTCTCTCGATCGAGCTGAAGAAGCTCCGCGAGAGGAACTCGCTGACCTGCGCGCAGGTCGGCGAGGCCCTGGACTGGAGTGGGTCCAAGGTGAATCGGATGGAGACGGGGACCGGCCGGGTCCAGCCGTCCGACATCGACGCGCTGTGCCGCTTCTACGCCACCGCCGACGAACTTCGCGAATTCCTCAAGTCACTGGCCCGGCAGGCCAATACCCGCGGCTGGTGGCAAGTGCACGGAGCGGGTGTGCCCGAGTGGTTCAGCATCTACATCGGCCTGGAGCAGGACGCGTCCACGTTCCGGCAGTACCAGTGCGAGTTGATCCCGGGCCTGATGCAGATCGAGCCGTACATCCGCGAACTTCACACGACCGGCGCCCACATGTCCGCCGAGGACATCGACAGGGCCGTGCGGGTGCGCGCGGAGCGCCAGACAGTGCTGTCGCAAGCCGATGCCCCTGACGCCTGGTTCATCGTGAACGAGGCTGCGCTGCGCCACATCATCGGAGATCGGGCACTGATGCGAGACCAGCTTGAACGCGTCTTGGATTCATCCGAGTTGCCGACTGTGACCCTGCAGATCCTGCCGTTCGACTCGGGCACCTATCCGGCTTCGGGCTCCTTCACCATGCTGGGATTCCCAGCACAGGAAGCACCGGACCTGGTGTACCGGGACGGCATCACCGACGCCGTATATCTGGAGGGAGAGCATCATGTTCGTGAGTACACCAGGGCGTTCGACGGGCTACGAGCCGCGGCCTTGAGTCCTCAGCGTTCCACCCAACTGATCAAGTCCGTCCTGAAGGAATACGCACAGTGAGCGTTGCAGAGTCCACGAACCCCGGCCGTCCGGCATGGTTCACCTCGTCCTACAGCAATGGTGCCGGCGGAGAGTGCGTGGAGGCCGCCTTCGTACGCGCAGGTGTGCTGGTGAGGGATTCCAAAGTGGCGGACGGCCCTCATGTCACGGTGTCGGCCGAGGCATGGCACAAGTTTCTTACGGCATCGGCGGGATGACTGGAAGGACAGCATTCCCTCGCCCGTAACTCTCTCTCGGGCGGAGCCGCAGAACCCCTGTAGCGATCAGGCGCCTTCCGGCCGTCGCCGCACCCCCGGGCCCGGACTCCCTGTTGGCAACATCACTGTTCCCTGCAAGAGTTGGGCTCCGCTGGTGAGGTCCGAGAGCCGAACGGGGCAGCGGTGCAAACGTGGAGACAGTTGGCACTGTTCGTGTGCGCTGTGGCGCTCGGCCTCGTCGCATTCCACCATCCACGAAGCCATGACGACGTCGTGGACGCGACCCAGTTCAGCATCGCCTTCTTCGCCACGCTGCTGACCGGTGAGGCGGTCATCTTCGCGCTCACGTTCTCCGCGGCCAGCTCCTGGCCCTCGTTACGGGCGATCGACAGCCACATCGCCTTCAGGGAATGGGTGCTCATCGGCTGGTTCGCGGCCTTGTTCACGGCCTGCGGACTCCTCGGCGACAACGCCGCCAGCGCCACTTACGGCGCGCTGCTGTTCCTACTGGCCAACATCTTCGGGATCTTCTCCTTCATACAGCTCTTCGGCCTGGCCAGCGTCGGCGGCCGCAATCGGCTGCTGCGTCGGACCCTGGCCGGGGCTCTGGCTCGCCAGGGGACGAGCTTCGGCTCCTTCTTCTACGACCTCGAGAACGACCCCGTCATCAACTCCTACCTGGGCACCGTCAGCCAGGCCGGCACCAGCAACGACCCCACCGCGATCCGGAACCTTGTCGATCAACTAGTGGAGGCAGAGGTCCCGCCGGCTGCCGCCGAGGACGCCGTCACCGTCCACCTCGACGTCTTGCACCGTCTTTCACGCGCCACCCTGGCCGGTGGCGCCGACCCTGTCCAGGTCAGCGCTTGCGCCCACGCACTGATCGACTCGGTCATCCGCCACTGCCGCCGACTGCCCGACCCCGCTCCGCCCCTGGGCGCGCTCAGCCGCTACCTGGCCTGGCTCGCCAACACCGCGCTGCTGATGTCGGTACGCGGCGTGGCCTCCAACCGGGCCGCCCGCGAGCTCGTCGCCCTCACCACCGACGCTCGCCTGAAGATCCTGCGCTGCGTCGACCCCGACCCCAAGTCGGCCACTACGCGGGACGAACTCGGCACCATTTTCACCAAGCCGCTCCAAGTGCTCCTGTGGAGCGGCGACTTCATCGAATTCCATGGCGCTCACCAGGCCAGCGCTCTGTACGGCATGTACGAGATCCTCACCGGTACCAAGTTCATGGGGAACTACTGGGACGGCGCCTCCATCCTCACCCAACTGCGCCAGGCCCTGTACGGCAACACGGACGTCCTTTCCACGCCAGAAGCCGTGGCCTCCCGGACGGCCTTCGGGCCGCCCGAGGAGTACGACCACTTCTGGGCGCTGGTCACCGTGACCGCGCTCGCCACTCTGCGCGACACCCGTCTGCCGCATCCACCGGAGCTGGTGCGTCCCGAGTTCACCCCCGATCACCAGTTATTGGGGGCCTATCTGCGTACCTTCGCCACCCATCGCTACTTCGCCACCGCCGCGCAAGGCCGCGAAGCACTCCTGAGTCTCGTCGCCCGCGCCGACACTCCCGGTTCGCCCGCCGCTGAGATAGTCAGGGCACGCGGCAGCAACACGTACCGGGTGCCCGCCCCACTAGTGGAACCGAATCAACGCCCGGCCGCGATGATCCTCGCCATCGCCTGTCGCCTGGCCCCACTGGTCCCCGGAGACGACGACACGGAGTTGAGGGCCTTCCTCGCCTCGCTCCCCTCCCCGGCTCTGACGGCCGCCGCTCGCCTCGCTGCCCGCATCCTGCCGGGCGCTGCCACGGAATCAGACCCGGTGGAAGCCATCACCGTCGGCCTGAAGGTTCTGCAACTGATCGGCGTCCACACCCGGGAGGGAACGTGACCGACTCCGTCATAGATGTGACCACCTGGCGCGAACGCCTGGTCGATCTCGAGGCCTCAGAGGTGTCGGCCGCGGTGATCGTGCAGTGCGACCAGGCCTGGCTCCGCCCTGACCTCACGGCCTTCCGGAACGAAGTCGACCAGGCACTCATGACCGCCCAGCTGCGCCGCGGCGACCGACTCACCATCACCCGAATCATCCTGCACAATCTCCCCCTCGCACCGGCCACCGTCCACCGATCGACTGCCGTCGATCGGGCCTTCGGCGAATGGCACCACCGCCTGTCCGCCGCAAGCGTCCTGCTCTGTCCCGGCAGCCAGCCCGCACCCCGCGTCCATCGCCTGATCCTCCGTGGAGACCAGACCCGCGCGCCCATCCCAGATATGGTCGAACTACTGAAAAACGGCGACTGGACCGACCAACACCGAGCCGAACTGGTGTTGCACACCGTCGAAACCACGGGTGCCACTACGCCCCTCACCGGCTACGACATGGACCTCGACGGCCCCTTCGGTGACGCCGATCCCTCCATCTACATGTAAGCGCGCACCCGCAACCGGCCCACCGCACAATTGGAGATCAGGTGCCTTACGTACCTCAGAGTCAAGACGACCAGGTCTTCCTGGCCCAAGCCATCGAGCTCTCCCGGCACGCCCTCGAAGACGAAGGCAAAACCCCCTTCGGCGCCCTCGTCGTCATCGACGGGAAAATCATCGCAACGGGCACCAGCTCGGTCGTCGAACTCCGGGATCCCACCGCCCACGCCGAAGTCATGGCTCTCCGCGCCGCCGGTGCAGAACTCGGGCGCCACCTCATGGAAGACGCCGTTATGTACGCCAGCAGCGAGCCCTGCCCCATGTGTCTGGTCGCCTGCTACTGGGCCCGTATCCCCCGCCTCGTTTACGCCGCCAACAGCCACGACGTCGCCGTGAACGGGTTCGAAGATCTTCAGTTCTACCGTCAGCTCGCCCTTCCCAACGCCGATCGAACCCTGCTCGCGGAAACAGCTGCCGATGGTGAAGCCCGTGAAATCGCGACGGCGGCTCTCGCCAGCTGGGCTGACAAACTGCCTTTCCCCGTCGAACCCAAAATCTGAGCTCCGACCGAAGAGGAACAGTCACCGCATGGTCAGGACGGCCTGCTGCCTCGACTCTTCATGGAGAAGCAGCGAAAACGCCGACTCACATCACGTTGGCATCGAGGCACCCAAGGCCGCCCGGTTTTGCTGAGTGTGGCGGTTCCGGGGTGAGCGTCAAGAGCGCCCTTCGGGCGTCGGCTGCGCCGATTTCGCTTCGCTCCACTCTTGACTCTCACCCCTCCACCGCGGACTGCTCTTGGCCGGGCGGCCCGAAAGGGGGCGGCGGGGGAAGCGGGGTGGGGTTTCTTCGCGTTGCCGGGTGCCGGGAATTTGAGGCTTGGGGGACGCCTGTGGCTTTCCGCGCACGCCGGGTTGGTATGGCGGCTTCCGGATGGTGGGTGGGGTGCGAGCGCGTGTGGGGTGGTTCGGGTGGACCGGAGTGCTCTTCATCTCGGCGTGGCGCCGGCCGGGATGGTGTGCTGCCTGGGCTGGCGGCTGGCCGACGACAGACGGCAGACGGAGTTCCCGGTTCCGGGGTAGATCCTTCTGACGGATGAAATGCCGCGATGAACTGGGGATATCACTCTCCGTGAGGGATAATGGAGGGGTCGGAACGTTGGCGAGTGGGTGAGGTTCGGCGCTCTCACGGGGACGGGGGTGAGCGCAGTGGCTGTTGCGGTGGAGTCCGAAGTCGATGTGTCGTCTGCGGTGGCGGACGAGTGGATCGCTGAATTGCGGTCGTGCGCGCCTTCGGTGGAGAACCTGGGGTTGCTGGTCGAGTTGGCCGGTGAGCGGCTTTCGGCGCGGGGGCGGATTGATGCGCTGGCTGTGTTCGAGCGGCATCTTGCGTGGTTTCAGGGGATGCAGGTCGAGGTGCTGGCGGCGATTGGGGACTACGCGGATTCTGGGGCCGGTGCTGCCGCAGCCGATGAGGCGTTCGATGCTCGGCTGCTGCGGGAGTGGGACGCCGCGAGCGATGAAGTGGCTTGTGCCCTGCGGCTGGCCGGTGGCACCGCTTCGCGGCGGCTCGACGTGGCACAGCAACTGTGCGCTCGGTATCCGGCGACTCTGGAGTTGCTGAAGCGCGGGGAGATCTCCTATCTGCAGGCTGAGGCCGTCACAGAATTGTGTGCGGTTCTCGAGCCGGAGACGGCTGGGCAGGTTGAGGCCGTCGTGATCGCGAAGATGCCGGAGTTGGCTGTCGGGCAGACGCGGGCCTTGTTGCGTCGGCAGATTCATAAGGCCGATCCGGATGGGGCTGGGGAGCGGCATCGGCGGCGCAAGGTGGATCGGGAGACTGTCCTTTATCCGCGTGAGGATGGGATGGCTCTCTTCGGCGTCGTCCTGCCTGCTGAGCAGGCTGCCGAGATGGGACAGGCCGTCGACGCACATGCGGCCACGTTCGACAATGACGGGCGGACTCTGGCACAGAAGCGTGCCGACGCGTTGTACGACCTTGTGGTCAACCGCATTGGTGTGGCGGGCGATTGCGGCAGTCCGGCGCGCGGGCGGGCTGCCGCCGTCGTACAGGTCACTGTGCCCCTTGATGTTCTGGTGGGCGCCGAGGACGGGCCTGCCGAGCTGAAGGGGTACGGGCCGATCACCGTGGGGCAGGCGCGTGAGATCGCCTTTGCTCCGGGGACGATCTGGCGGAGGCTCATCACCGATCCTGGCAGTGGGCTGCTCGTGAAGGTCGATCCGACCACCTACCGGCCCACGGCCGATGCCGAGCGGCAGGTCATCGCCCGCGACCAGTACTGCGCCTTTCCCAGTTGTCGGATGCCTGCACATCGCTGCGATGTCGATCGCGTCGAGCCGTTCGATCACGAGCGTCCCGAGGCGGGTGGGCTGACGGTTCCAGAGAATCTTCAGCCGTTGTGTCGGCGGCATCATCGGCTGAAGACCCACCATCCCGGGTGGAGGGTGACACGGGATCCGCATACCGGCATTGCCAGTTGGACGAGTCCCACCGGGCATACGTACAGGAATGCGCCACCCGTTTATCGGGAGTGAGTGAGGTTTTCTCACTGACCGACGGTGAGGAACAGAGCTCCGACTAGAACTGACAGGAGGATCTCGTAGCCGAGGACGACGCAGGCCAGGGCCAACACTCCCTTCTGCCACAGACGCGGTCCGCGGTAGGGAAGGAGCGGTGGCTGGTCCGAGGGTTGGAGCGCCGCTTCGGTCGGGGTCGTGTCGATCTCCGCGTGGCTGCGCCACCAGTGGCATAGCGTTTGGATCTTGGCTTCGAACTCCGAGTCCCAGAGCACGCGTCCGACACGCGGTACTGGCAACGGCGTTCGGCGGCTGCTCGCTTCAAGGATGACCAGCCTGCGCCCGCCGCGGTGGCGCTCGACGGCGATCCCTTGAATCTCGTCCCAGGGAACGGTTCGGGGCCGCAGCCCTCGTATGACCAGGTGGTCGGCGGTGAGGATGACGCCTCTGCCGAAGCTCAGGAAGCTCGCGCCCAGCAGCAGTGAGATCGCGACGAGCGCGCCAAGCGTGCGGCCAAGGAGCGTCGGGTGATCTGCGCCGGGCCCCTCGGCGAACCCCGCCATCACCGCATCAGCCGCAAGCCACCCGAGGAGCAGGACCGTGGGCACCGACCGGCTTGGCGCAGGTCGCATACTCAGTCGCTCGGGCAACCGGCCGTGGGTATGCCCCCAGGCGCCGAGTTCACCAGTTGTGTCTTCGACGTGGGCCGCGCCGCCGTTGGCAAGCCACCAGCTTCGGATGGTCGCGACCTTGTCGTCAAACCGGCGGTCGCGGGACAGGAAAGCGGAGCTGGGCATTCGTAGCGGGGTGCGGCGTCCATCCGTCTCGTAGAGGACCACCCGTCGTCCGCCGGTGAACGGCTCGACCGCGACCTCGGCCACGTTGGTCCACGGGATGGTCCGGCGGCGCAGGTTGTGGACGACGACCGCCTCAGGGGTCAGGGTTACCCCGACGTAGCGGCTCAGCACCCACAGTTCGAGCGTGACGAAGAACGGCAGCGCCATGGTCAGGACCCGCCACCCGAACGGCAGGCCGGGCAGCCCGGGCCGCTGGTGCGCCCACAGCAAGGGATTCGACGACTGCATCAGCACGACGGCGCCGAGGACCAGACCCAGTGGCAGGGACTGCTGCCACGAAGCCCGATAGCGGACTCGGCCGACTATTCCCGATGATTCCGCTCCGCCATTGCGGGCTTCCTGGTTCACAGCTGTTCCACCCCTGCCGCACGAACAACGCGGGGCATCATGCCTGGCCAGGGGCTGCTCGCGCAATGGCTGCCGACGGCCCCGGCCCGACAGAGCAACTGGCAGCCAGGGCGGGAACCGTGCCTTCTGCTCGTAGCGCCCACAGCGCTACCGGGATTCATTCGCAGTGCATCGGGCTTCAGCCCGGTGGTGAAGCGAATCTGAGGGTGGCGACGCGGAGCGTCGCCGCATCTGGTCCGGCGGAGCCGGACACGGCGTGTGCACTACCCGCGGCACGGAGCGCCGTGATCGCCTGGTCCCGGCGGAG